>DATNAQ010000014.1:0-49607 GCA_035607415.1 Polyangia bacterium | reverse complement strand
TCGCTGGGCAAGGTCCTGGCCTCGGCATCGATCGGCGCGCTCCTGGAGAACCGCGGCCTCAAGGGCACCATCCAGAAGCTCGACCCGTACATCAACGTCGATCCCGGCACGATGAACCCCATGCAGCACGGGGAAGTCTTCGTGACCGACGACGGCGCCGAGACCGACCTCGACCTCGGCCACTACGAGCGCTTCATCACCGCGCGCATGTCGCGCCTGAACAACACCACCACCGGCCAGATCTACTGGAACGTCATCCAAAAGGAGCGCCGCGGCGACTATCTCGGCGGCACGGTGCAGGTCATCCCGCACATCACCGACGCCATCAAAGAGAAGATCCTCGAGTGCTCGGTCGGCAACGACGTGCTCATCGTCGAGGTCGGCGGCACCGTCGGTGACATCGAGTCCTTGCCGTTCATCGAGGCGCTGCGCCAGCTGCGCATCGAGCAGGGGCCGCAGAACGTGGTCTCGGTGCACCTGACCCTGGTGCCCTACATCGCCGCCGCCGGCGAGCTCAAGACCAAGCCGACGCAGCACTCGGTGCAGAAGCTGCGCGAGATCGGCATCCAGCCCGACGTGCTCATCTGCCGCTGCGATCGCCCGCTCGAGGCCAACCTCAAGAAGAAGATCGCGCTGTTCTCGAACGTCGCGCCCGACGCCGTGTTCACGTCGCAGGACGTGCCGACGATCTACGAGGTGCCGCTGCGCCTGCACGACGAGGGTCTCGACGACAAGATCTGCGAGCTCCTCAACATCTGGTCGCGCGCGCCCAGCCTCGAGGGCTGGCAGCGCGTCGTCGACAAGGTCAAGCAGCCGAAGTCGCAGGTGGTGATCGGCTTCGTCGGCAAGTACGTCGAGCTCACCGAGAGCTACAAGTCGCTCAACGAGGCGCTCACGCACGGCGGCATCGCCAACGACTGCAAGGTGGTCATCCGCTACATCGACTCCGAGGAGGTCGAGCGCGCCGGCGCCGAGAAGCTGTGTGAAGACGTCGACGGCATCCTCGTTGCGCCTGGTTTCGGCGCCCGCGGCACCGAAGGCAAGATCGCCGCGATCCGCTACGCGCGCGAGCGTCAGGTGCCGTTCTTCGGCATCTGCTTCGGCATGCAGCTCGCCGTCGTCGAGTACGCGCGCCACGTGTGCGGCCTGTCGGGCGCCAATTCGTTCGAGATCGATCCCAACACCAAGTACCCCGTCGTGACGCTCATGAACGAGCAGCGCGAGATCACGACCAAGGGCGGCACCATGCGCCTCGGCCAGTATCCCTGCGTGCTCATCGAGGGCACCAAGGCCGCCGACGCCTACGGCGCGCTCGAGATTTCGGAGCGCCACCGCCATCGCTACGAAGTGAACAACGACTACCGCGGCGCGCTCGAGCAGCAGGGCATGAAGCTCTCGGGCCTATCGCCGGACAAGAAGCTGGTCGAGATGATCGAGCTTGCCGATCATCCGTACTTCGTGGCCTGCCAGTTCCACCCCGAGTTCAAGTCGCGACCGATGACGCCGCACCCCTTGTTCCGGCGCTTCGTTCACGCCATGCTGGATCACCAGGCGGTGGCGAGACGAGACCGCGCCGAGGGGTCCCGGGTCCCATCGCCCGCTCCGGCCGTCCGAAATTAAGTAGGCGTAATCACGCGGCAAGGACCGCGCCAGCGTCGCTCGAGTTACCGCAACGGTGACTGATGACGCAGCGTGTGCAAGAATCGTACCTTTCCAAGCCTTTTCATCTTTACACTTCCGGCGTCCCTTGCTATGTTTATACCAACGATAGGGTGGGCGTCGAGGGGGACTGTAAGCGTACGAAAGGACCCGAGAATGTCTATCGAGATCAAGCAGGTCCACAAGCTCAGCCAGCAGCTGGTGATGACCCCGCAGCTGCAGCAGGCCATCAAGCTGCTGCAGCTCTCTCGCATGGAGCTCGTCGACCTCGTCCGCGAAGAGATGATGGAAAACCCCATCCTGGAGGACGGTGAGGTCACCGCCCAGGAGCTCGGCAAGGATGACCCCGACGCCAAGATGGAGGCGGGGCTCCAGGGCGAGACCGAGCTGCCGGTCGCGGAGCAGCTGAAGTCGGACGCGACCTCCGAGGTCACCGGCTCGGAGTCGACGACCGAGTCGCAGGCGGTCAACGAGATCGACTGGGAGAACTACATCGACAGCTACTCGTCGGCGCCGTCGATGCCGTCGTACAAGCCGTCGAACGACGAGCTGCCCTCGCTCGAATCGACGCTGACCAAGAAGACGTCGCTCGAGGATCACCTCGTGTGGCAGCTGCGCATGTCGAACTGGCCTGCCGTCGAAGAGAACGTCGGCATGCTGATCATCGGCAACCTCGACGGCGACGGCTACCTGAAGGAGCCGCCGCTGGCCGACATCGCCGACGAGGCGGGCGTGCCGCCCGAGTTCGCCGAGCGCGTGCTGACGCAGCTGCAAACGTTCGATCCGGTCGGCGTCTGCGCGCGCTCGCTGTCGGAGAGCCTGCTCATCCAGGCGCGCCACATCGGCGCCGACGACGAGATCCTCGTGAAGATGGTCACCGAGCATCTCGGCAACCTGGAGAAGAAGAACTACCAGGCGATCGCGCGCGACCTCAAGGAGCCGGTCGAGGAGATCTACGAGGCGGCCAAGGTCATCATGAGCCTCAACCCCAAACCGGGGCACGAGTACTCGACCGAAGAGCCGCACTACATCACGCCCGACGTCTACGTGCACAAGGTCGGCGACAAGTTCTTCGTCGTGCCGAACGACGACGGCCTGCCCAAGCTGAAGATCAGCTCGTTCTACAAGACCGCGCTCGGCGGCAACGGCAAGGCCAAGGAGTACATCCAGGACAAGCTACGCTCGGCACAGTGGCTGATCCGCTCGATCCAGCAGCGGCAGCGGACGATCGTCAAGGTCACCGAGTCGATCATCAAGTTTCAGCGCGAGTTCTTCGAGAAGGGCATCGCCCACTTGAAGCCGCTCATCCTGCGCGAAGTGGCCGAAGACATCAGCATGCACGAGTCGACCATCTCGCGCGTCACGACGAACAAGTACGTGCACACGCCCCAGGGCATCTTCGAGCTGAAGTTCTTCTTCAACTCGGGCATCCGCCTCACCACCGACGACGACAAGCTCGCCTCGGAGGCGGTCAAGACCAAGATCAAGCAGCTGATCTCGACGGAAGATCCGCGTCATCCCTTCTCGGATCAGAAGATCGTCGAGCTCCTGCGCGATCAAACCATTGACATCGCCCGCCGCACCGTCGCCAAGTACCGCGAGCAACTCGGCATCCTTAGCTCTTCCAAACGCAAACAGTTGTTCTAAGATAATCGAGAGTCCCGGACTCTCAACCCGCCGCAGCACCGGAGGTTTGCAGATGCAGCTCTCGGTGACCTTCAGACACATGGATTCGACCGACGCGCTTCGCGAGTATGCGAAGGAGAAGGTCGAGCGCATCCGCAAGTACTTCCCGGATCCAATCAAGGCACACGTCGTATTGGTCTGCGACCGCGGCTACAACCACACCGCGGACGTCATGATCACGTTGCACAACGGCCTCGTCATCAAGGGCGTCGAGACGACCGAGGACATGTACTCGTCGATCGATCTGGTGATGGCGAAGATCGAGCGCCAGGTCCGCCGGTACAAAGAGAAGATCCGCAGCCACAAGGGCGCCGAGGGGCTGCACGGCCAGCGCGAGATCATCCACTCGGTGCTCGCCGAGCCTGCCGACGTCGAGGGCGGCGGACCGGCCAATGGCCACGCCCACGCGCTCGAGCCCGAGATCATCAAGAAGTCGAAGTTCTTTGCCAAGCCGCTGAGCCCCAACGAGGCGGTCATGCAGATGAACCTCCTGAACAACGATTTCTTGGTTTTCACGAACGCCTCTTCCCACGAGGTCAATGTGGTGTATCGTCGCGGCGACGGAACGTACGGGCTCATCGAGACGGGCCAGAACGACAATAGGCAAGGCGGGAAGGCGTGACGTAGCTCGTATCCGTCAAAGGCTTAGCGAATGAAGATCGTAGACTTCGTCGGACCCGAGCTGATCGTGCCGCAGCTTCAGGCGCACGAGAAGAGCGCGGTGATTCGAGAATTGGCGGACCACCTGGCGGCCCACGTATCGGGGCCGCAGAAGATCGATCGCGAAGTGTTGGCCAAGGTGCTCCTCGAGCGCGAGCGGTTGGCCTCGACCGCGATCGGCGAGGGCGTGGCGATTCCGCACGGCAAGCTCGACGCCGTCGGCAAGCTGGTAGCGGTGGTGGGTCGCGCGCCCGAGGGCGTCGACTTCGACTCGATGGACGGCAGACCCACGCACCTGTTCTTCGTGCTGGTGGCGCCGGAGAATTCGACGGGCGTGCATCTCAAGGCGCTCGCGCGCATTTCGCGCTTGTTCAAGGATCCCGAGTTCCGCACGCGGTTGATGCAGGCGAAGGATGCGGCCGAGATCTTCAAGGTCATCGCCGACGAGGACGCCAAATACTGATGCGCACGACTATCTTGCTTCTTACATTGGGGCTCGTCGGCTGCGGTGGGTCGGGCAACCAGATCACCGTCGGTGGCAACAGCATGACGATTCGCGACGAAGGCTACTTCTACAGCGACACGCCGGACTACTGCCCCGCCGGCGGCGCCGGGCAGATGATGCTCGACTTCGTCGACTACAACTACATCTGCGATCCGAGCCATGCACCCGACAAGGCGGCGAACGCGCCGCACTACGAGCTGCGCATCATCCTGACCCAGGGCGCCGCGCCGGATCACGCCACGCACCCGAACATGGGGCTCCCCTACGACAACGATCCGAGCGTGACGCCCAACTGTCAGACCGGGCCGGGCGACGTGATCGTCGGCGAGTTCCTGCACTATCCCGACGGCAACCAGGGCACGCAGCCGGACATGGTGCAGTACGCCAGTACGGCGCATCTTCAGTTCACGTCGTTCGACCCGACGAAGGCGAAGGCCGACACCGGCAACTACGACTTGCACTTCGGCGGCAGCGAGGTCAAAGGCTCCTTCACGATCTTCAACTGCAACTGAGGTAAGGAGGCCGGTGGCCAGCGTCCGCGTAGATAGCTTGCTCGACGCGCGCGAGGCGGGCCTCGCGCTGGAGCTGGTCGGCGGTCGGGGCGGGTTGTCGCGGCGCATCTCGGGGCCGCGCGTGCAGAAGCCGGGGCTGGCGCTCACCGGTTACACGGCCTACGTGCATCCCGAGCGGTTGCAGGTGCTCGGGCTGACGGAGATCTCGTACCTGCGGCAGGCGTCGGCCGAGGGGCGCATGGCCGGGCTCGACGCGTTGTGCGCGCTCGAGCCATCGGCGATCGTGGTGACGCGCGGGCTCGAGGTGCCGGCGGAGCTGGTGCTCGGCGGCGACAAGTACAACGTGCCGGTGTTCTCGACGCCGCTGATGTCGTCGGTGTTCATCAACCGCGTCACCAAGTGGCTCGAGGATCGGCTGTCGCCGACGACGAGCGTGCACGGCGTCCTCATCGACGTGCTCGGCGTCGGCATCTTGCTCATGGGCAAGAGCGGCATCGGCAAGAGCGAAGCGGCGCTCGATCTCGTGCTGCGCGGGCATCGGCTCGTCGCCGACGACATCGTCGAGATCAGAAAGCGCCCGCCCGACATGATCTACGGTGGCGGCTCCGAGATCATCAAGCACCACATGGAGATCCGCGGGCTCGGCATCATCAACATCAAGGACCTGTTCGGTATCTCGGCGGTCCGCGACGCCAAGAAGATCGAGCTCGTCGTCGAGCTGGTGGAGTGGAACGAAGAGGAGGAGTACGACCGGCTCGGCGTCGAGGAGCTGCGCCACTCGATCCTCGACGTGGCGGTGCCGATGCTGCGCGTGCCGATCCGGCCCGGGCGAAACATCACCTCGATCATCGAGGTCGCGGCGCGCAATCAGCTGCTCAAGTACCAGGGCAAGCACTCGGCGCGGGAGTTCCAGGATCGGCTGAACCGCGCGCTCATCGAAGCCAAGCCGGACGCGCCGCGCGTGCGCGTCGACGAGGTGGAGTGATGAGCGCGCGCGCGGTGCAACCATGACGGCGCGCAAGGCGATGCGCATCATCATCGTCACCGGCGTCTCGGGCGCCGGCAAGTCGACGGCGCTGCGCGCGCTCGAGGACGCCGGCTACTTCTGCGTCGACAATCTGCCGCTGCCTCTGATGAACCGCTTCGTCGAGCTCCTGTCCGACGCGGGCGAGACCGAGGCCGCTTCCCGCGGCATTCCCTCGCCTCCGGCGAAAGGAGGGTCACAGGCGGCCGTCGGCGTGGACGCGCGCGAAGGCGAGTTCCTGTCGTCGTCGCGCGAGGTGTTCGCGGCGCTGCGCAAAGAGGGGCACCAGCTCGAGGTGCTCTTCCTCGACGCCGACGACGACGTGCTGGTGCGGCGCTTCTCGGAGACGCGCCGCCGCCATCCCTTGTCGGGCGACGATCTGCGCGAAGGCATCGCGCGCGAGCGCGAGATCCTGAAGTCGCTGCGCGAGGAGGCGTCGGCCTACGTCGACACCGCCAACCTCAACGTGCACCAGCTCAAGGGCGTGGTGCACGAGCGCTATCGGCCCTCGGCGGACGTCCTGGCGGTCACGCTCCTATCGTTCGGCTTCAAGCACGGTCTGCCGGCGGAGGCCGACATCGTGCTCGACGTGCGGTTCCTGCCCAATCCCTACTTCGTCGAGGCGTTGTCGGCAGCGACGGGGGAAGAGGCCAATGTCCGCGAGTTCGTCCTCGGCAACGACGATGCCCGTGAGTTCCTCGACCGGTCGTCCGCCCTGCTCGAGTTCCTCTTGCCGCGCGCGGAACGCGAAGGCAAGGCATACTTGACGGTGGCGGTCGGCTGTACGGGGGGCAGGCACCGGTCGGTGGCGGTGGTGCAGGAGCTGGCGAAGCGGCTGCCGCGACGCCACCCTCTGACAGTCAGGCACCGCGACTTGGCGAGGGGTAAGGAATGAGCACGACGGGCGTCATCGTCATCACGCACGGCAACGCGGCCGAGGACATGGTCGACGCGGTCGAGCGCGTCGTCGGCAAGCTCGATGTGCGCACGATCAGCGTGCGCATCGGCGAGCCGCGCGCCGAGACCGAGTCGCGCCTGGAGGGGATGGTCGATGACCTGCGCGCCGAGGAGGTGCTCTTTCTGACCGACCTCGAGGGATCGACGCCCTACAACCTTTGTTGCAAGCGCTGCGGCGGTAAGAGCGTGGTGCTGTCGGGCATGAACCTGCCGATGCTGATGAAGTTGGCGACGGCAAACCGCGAGCACGGGGCCCTGGTGCTGGCGGAGGAGCTGCGGGCGACGGGGCTCAAGAGCATCCACATTCGCACCGCGATGGGGACGACGAAGTGAGGCGAGATCGGGGAACCAGATGAGCGAACGAGCGAAGCGAGTGAGCAGTAGAGCGACATTCTCGTGCGTCCCGTCGGGACGCACTCTCGCTCAGCGGGGAACCAGATGAGCGAGAACGTCGTCGAACAGCGGCTGCAGATTACCAACGAGCTCGGCATGCACGCGCGGGCCGCCACCAAGTTCGTGCAGACCGCCAACAAGTTCCAGAGCGCGGTGGCCGTCGAGAAGGACGGTCAGAGCGTCAACGGCAAGAGCATCATGGGCGTGCTCATGCTGGTGGCGGCCAAGGGCTCGTCGATCAACGTGCGCTGCACCGGACCGGACGCGCAGGCGGCGATGGACGCGCTGGCGGCCCTGGTGAAGGACAAATTCGGGGAGGATTAGGCACGGCGATGAGCGGCGGTGACGGCCAGATGGGGGGCCACGGCGGGGGAGAGGCGAGCGCGGGGTCACCGACCCTGCTGCGCGGCGTCGGCGCGTCGCCGGGGCTCGCCGTGGGGCCGGCGTTCATCGTGGACCGCCGGCGGGTCAAGACGCCGAAGCGGCACATCGCCGACGAGGAGGTGGGGGCCGAGATCGCGCGCTTCGACGCGGCGCTCGGCTCCTCGAACGAGCAGCTCGAGCGCGTGAAGAAGAAGCTGTCGGAGCGCGAGGGCGAGGACCACTTCCACATCATCGAGGCGCACCAGCTCATCCTCCACGACGAGCACCTCGTCGATCCGACGCGGCGGCGCATTCGCGAAGAGAAGGTGAACGCCGAGTGGGCGCTGCGCCGCACCGTCGAGGAGATCAAGACGGTGTTCGACGCCATCGAGGAGGATTACTTCCGCGAGCGGCGCTCGGACATCGACTTCGTCGGCGATCGCATCCTGCGCAACCTGCTCGGCGTCGACGTCGGGCCGGCCATGCCGCCGCCGGGCGCGGTGATCATCGCGCACGATCTGTCGCCGGCGGACACGGCGCATCTGCATCGCGCCTCGTGCGTCGCCTTCTGCACCGACGTCGGCGGCAAGACCTCGCACTCGGCGATCCTGGCGCGCGCCTTCGAGATCCCGAGCGTGGTGGCGCTCGAGAACGTCACCGAGCACGTGGGCAACGGCGACTACGTCATCGTCGACGGGCTGCGCGGCGAGATCATCATCCGCCCGTCGCCGGAGCAGGTCGCCGAGTATCGCGTGCGCGCGCAGCGGCACCAGACGTTCGTGCACGAGCTCTTGAAGAACCGCGACCTGCCGGCCGAGACCACCGACGGCGCGCGCGTGCGGCTCTACGCCAACGTCGAGCTCACCGAGGAGGTGCCGTCGGCGCTCGAGCACGGGGCCGAGGGCATCGGGCTCTATCGCACCGAGTTCCTCTTTCTCGATCGCACCGACCTGCCGAAGGAGGAGGAGCACTACCTGCACGCGCGCGGGGTGCTCAAGCGGCTGCATCCGTTCCCCGCGACCTTCCGCACCTTCGACCTCGGCGGCGACAAGGTGGTGCCCTTCGCCGCGCTCGGCGACGAGGCCAACCCGGCGCTCGGGCTGCGCTCGATCCGCCTCTGCCTGCGCGAGCGCAAGCTGTTCAAGTCGCAGCTGCGCGGCCTCTTGCGCGCGTCGGTGCACGGGCGCATGCGCATCATGTTCCCGATGATCTCGGGCGTCGGCGAGCTGCGCGAAGCCAAGGAAGTGCTCGAGGAGGCCAAGAGCGAGCTCGTGCGCGAGGGGACGCCGTTTGATCCCAAGCTGCCGGTGGGCATCATGGTCGAGATGCCGTCGGCGGTGATGGTCGCCGACCTGTTGGCGCAGGAGTCCGACTTCTTGTCGGTCGGCACCAACGATCTCATCCAGTACGCGCTCGCCATCGATCGCGTGAACGAGCACGTCGGCTATCTGTACCATCCGTTGCATCCGGCGATCCTGCGCATGGTGCGCTACGTCGTCGACGCGGGGCACGCGGCCGGCGTGCGCGTCGGCATGTGCGGCGAGATGGCGGGCGAGCCGATGTTCGCGGTCATCCTGCTCGGCCTCGGGCTCGACGAGCTGTCGATGAACTCGACGGCGATCCCGGTGGTGAAGAGCGTCTTGCGCGGCACCTCGCTGACGGTGGCGAAGGAGATGGCGGAAGCGGCGCTGGCGATGAAGACCGCGGCCGAGATCGAGGCCTTCGTGCAGGACACGATGTCGAAGACGTATCCGGAGGAGCTGCTCAAGGCGGCCGGCGAGATGATCGCGTAACACGCGCCGTCACGCGGCGTTTGTTGTGGTAAAACCGATCCTGTGAGTCTCCCCGGTTCTTTCGTTCCGACGCCGGCGGGCCGTGTGTTCGTGCACCGCGGCGGCAAGGCGGGCGGCGCGCCGCTCCTTCTGATCCACGGCTGGATGATGAGCCACTGGTACTTCCGGCCGGTGCTCGAGGTGCTCGGTGCCGAGCGCGAGATCTTCGCGATCGATCTGCCGGGCTTCGGCGAGAGCGATCGGCCGGCGCCGTCGCGGTTCGCCTACGACGCGGCGTCGTTCGCCGAGGTCGTCGACGGCGTGATGGGCGCGCTGTCGCTGGCGCGCGCCGACGTCCTCGGACACTCGATGGGCGGCGGCGTGGCCATCACGCTGGCGGCGCGCCATCCCGAGCGCGTGCAGCGGCTCGTCGCGGTGACGCCCGGGCTGTATCGCGTGCCGGTGCCGCGGCTGGTGCGGCTCGCGCTGTTGCCGACGGTGGGCGCGTGGCTGATGCGCGCCGGCACCATCCGCAGCGAGTTCGCGCGCTCGACCCGCGCGCTCTCGGTGCGCGACGGCCGCTGCCTCGACGAGGAGTGGATCGACTACTACTGGTCGCGCGTGAACCGCGCCGGCGGGCACGACGCCGCGCACCGCTGCCTTCTGAACATGGCGTCGGCGTCGGACGACAACGACGATCCCGGCCGCGTGCGCGCGCCGACGCTGATCGTGTGGGGCGACGAGGATCGGCTGGTGCCGATCGCGCACGGGCGGCGCCTGGCGCAAGTCATCCCGGGCGCGCGCTTCGACGTGGTGCCGGCGTGCGGCCACATGCCCTTCATCGAGCGGCCCGAGGAGTTCCTGCGCGTGGTGCGCCCGTTCCTCGCGACGGCGGCGGCGCCGGCGATCGAGACGCCGATGGCGTCGCGCCGCGCGCCCACCGTCATCGCTTCGTGAGACGAACATGCCGCGCCCGCTCAAGATCCTGATCGTCGAAGACTCGCCTGCGATGCGCCAGCTGTTGGCGATCGCCGTGCGCAAGCGCGGCGGCACCGACGTGCACGAGGCCGCCGACGGGCTGGCCGCGCTCAAGGCGCTGGCCACCACGCAGTACGACCTTCTGTTCGTCGACTTGAACATGCCGGTGCTCGACGGCATGAAGCTCATCAAGAAGGTGCGCGAGTCGGAGGCGTCGACGGGCGCGCCGCGCGTGCGCATCTGCGTGGTGACGACCGAATCGGCGCAGGCGACCGAAGATCAGGCGCGCGCGCTCGGCGCCGACTTTTTCGTGCGCAAGCCGGTGGCGCGCCGCGACGTCGACCGCATCCTGCAGGAGGCGTTCCCTGCGTAGCCTGCGCCGCGCCGCTGCCGAGTCGTCGCCGTTGCGCGTGCGCGTGCGCGCCGCGCATGACGGCGATCTCGAGGCGCTGGCGCGGCTGTGGCACGAAGCCGACGAGCTGCACGCGCGGCTCTCGCCGGGCTTCTTTCGCCGCCCCGACGTGGAGCGCGGCCGGCAGCGCGCCGGCGAGGCGCTGCGCGACGCCGGTGAGAGCGAGCACGAGACCATCCTCGTCGCCCTGAGCAAAGAAGACGCCAAGGACGTGGTGGTCGGCGCGTGCCACCTGCAAATCTACGACACGCCGGTCGGCCACACGATGGTGTCGCAGCGGCGCGGGCACATCGAGACGCTGATCGTGGCGCGCACGCAGCGGCGCCGCGGCGTCGGGCGCGCGCTCATGAACGCGGCCACCGAGTGGGCGCGCGCGCAGGGCGCGCATCAGGTGCTCCTGACGGTGTGGGCGGGCAACGAGGACGCGGAGCGTTTCTACGCTGCGCTCGGATATCGGACGATCAGCCAGGTGCTCGGGACCGACTTGTAATGCTTCGGCTGCGGCTGGCGGTCGCAGTCGTGCTCGTTTTCGCGCTCGCACTGACGGCGGGGCGCGCGCGCGCCGACGATCCCGCGCGCGTGTGGCGCACCATCGAGACGCCGCACTTCTACATCCACTTCTATACGCTGCCCAAAGGCGGCGGCGAGGAGGTGGTCGCGCAGCGCCTGGCGACCGTGACCGAGTACGTCTACTCGCGGCTGACGCCGGTGCTCGGCAAGGGGCTCGGGCGCAAGACCCACGTCGTCGTCACCGACGAGATCGACGACTACAACGGCTTCGCCGGCGTCACGCCCTATCCGGCGGTCACGCTCTACGCCAACTCGCCCGACGATCGCGCCGAGCTCAACGACTACGATGACTGGCTCACCGACCTGTTCATGCACGAGTACACCCACGTCATCCACACCGGCACCATCGGCGGCTGGATCGCGCCGACGGTGAACGCGCTGCTCGGGCTCGGGCTCGGCATCGTCTGGTCGCCCAACCAGACGCAGCCGCGCTGGGGGCTCGAAGGGCTCGCGGTGTTCGAGGAGACGGCGCGCACAGCGGCGGGGCGGCTGCGCAACGCCATCTGGGACATGTATCTGCGCGCGCAGACGCTCGAGGGCAAGTTCCAGCGCATCGATCAGATCTCGGTGACGCCGAACCAATGGCCGTTCGGCAATTCGGCGTACCTCTACGGCTCGGCGCTCATGCGCTACATCGCCGAGCACTACGGCGAGAGCGCGCTGTTGCGCTGGTCGCGCGATTACGGCTCGCCGCGCTTCCGTCACGACTTCTTGCCGGGCGCGCTCAGCCGCAGCATCCGCCGCGTGACCGGCAAGACCTGGATGCAGATCTACGACGACTTCAAGGCCGAGCTCACGCAGCGCTACACGGCGCAGCGCGACGCCATCGCCAAAAAGGGGATCACGCCGACGCACCTGGTGCTGCCGCCCGAGGCCGGCTCGCCGGCGCGGCCGGTGTTCACGCCCGACGGGCGCGAGCTCATCGTGCTGCGCTCGGACGGCTACTCGCGGCAGCGCATGGCGCGCATCCCCGTCGACGCACCGGAGCCGCCGCCCATCGGCACCAAGATCAAGTGGGTGGGCACCGAGCTCCTCACCGACGCGGCGGGCGGCCCGTCGCTGAGCGCCGACGGGCGCCTGCTCGCGTATCACGAGCAGCAGGTCTTCCGCACCATCTACTATTACAACGACATCTTTCTGTGGGACCGCGTCACGCACCAGAAGACGCGGCTCACCGAGGGCAAGCGCGCGTGGAACCCGGCGCTGTCGCCCGACGGCGCGTGGGTGGCCTTCGAGGTCACGCGCAACTCGTCGCGCGGGCTCGGGCTCATGCGCACCGACGGCGATGGCCAAGGGACGATCGAGGAGATCGTTCCGGTGGCCAACATGGAGCACGCCTACACCCCCGAGTGGTCGCCCGACGGCAAGACGCTGGTGTTCTCCTGGTGGCGCAAGAACGGGCGGCGCGACATCTACGCGATGGACGTGGCGACGCGGACCATCACCGCCATCACCGACGATCGCGCCTACGACCTCGAGCCGCGTTTTTCGCCCGACGGCAAGCTCATCTACTTCGTGTCGGATCGCACCGGCGTCTACAACCTCTACGCCTACGATCGCTCGACCAAGAAGGTGTGGCAGTGCACCAACGTCGTCGACGGCGTGTTCGATCCGGCCATCTCGCCCGACGGCAAGACGGTGGCGTTCGTCGGCTTCCGCGCGCTCGGCTACACGTTGGAGACGGCGGCGCTCGATCCGACGACGTGGACCGAGGCGGCGCCGCCGCTGCTCGATCGCCCCGACGTGCAGCCGCCGGCGGAGGAGCCGCCGAAACCGACGCATTGGTACAACCCGTTCCGCACGCTCTATCCGTTCACGTGGAAGCCGTACGCCACGCCCGACGGCTACGGCGAGATCCTCGGCATCCAGCTGAGCGGGCAGGACGTGGTCGGGCGCCACTCGTGGAGCTTGCAGCTCGGCTTCGGCACCGGGCGCGCCGACGACGTGCAGTTCGCGGCCAACTACTCGTACGGTGGCTTGTGGCCGTCCTTGAACATGGGCGTGTCGCACGCGCTCGAGCGGCGCGGCGGTCTCGTCATCAACGGTCAGGAGCTCGGCTGGGACGCGGATCTGTGGTCGGCGGGGACGAGCGTGGATCTGCCGATCCTCCGGCACATCGTGGATTCGTCGGACCTCGTGTTCTCGTACGACTACTCGTGGACGACGAACAAGACGGCGGTCCCGTCGCAGGTGATCGATCCGTCGGCGCCGGTGCCGGTGCTGCCCGAGACCGGCTCGACGGCGGGGTTCGGCGCGACGTGGACCTACGCGTCGACGCGGCGCTACCTGTACTCGATCTCGACGGAGTCGGGGCGCTACGTGTCGCTGTCGCTCGGCGTGGCGAACCGCGCGTTCGGCTCGTCACACGACGTGTACAACGCGTCGTGGCGCTACAACGAGTGGATCCCGATGCCGTGGGGCAATCGCTTCCTGCGCAATCACGTCTTGTGGCTGAGCTACGCGGGGGGCGTGTCGGGCGGCGACGTCGGGCACCACAACAACTTCTTCTTGGGCGGCTATCCGTCGCAGAATCTGCTGACGTCGATCTACGATTTTTCGCGGCCGGGATCGGCGTCGCTGCGCGGATATGGGTTCGCGTCGCAGTTCGGCGATCAGTTCCAGGTGGTGAACGCGGAGTATCGGTTCCCGATCATGTGGATCGAGCGCGGAGTCGACACGTTCCCGCTGTATCTGCGACGGCTGCACGGCAAATTCTTCGTCGACTACGGCGGGGCGTTCAACGGGACCTTCTCGTTCGACAAGCTGAAGGTGGGCGTGGGCGGGGAGCTGATGCTCGAGCTTTCGTACTTCTGGTACTTCAACGCGGCGCTGCAGCTCGGGTATGCCCATGGGTTCGAGAAGGGCGGCGGCAACCAGGTCTACTTCCTGCTCAACTCGCCGTTCTGAGCTGCGGCCGCAGCTCCGGGGCATCTCGCGGCGTACGTCCTCGCTTCCTCGGTCACGGGCCGGAGCCCGCTCCCTCGGGCGCTCCGGGCGTGCGCCGCGATCTGCCTCCGGAGCTGCGGCCTCGCCCCGAGGCTCGTCGAAGCGCGCGCCGTCGAGCTCGCGCACGGGCGTGGTTATCGAGGCCCCGCCGGCGCCATCCCGGCCGCGCTATTCGTCCGCGCCGGGCTCTTCCGAGTGCGGGCGCCCGAGCAGCCGCTCGACGTTGTGCAACAGCACCGCGCGCACGAACGGCTTGGCCACGTACTCGTCGGCGCCGAGCCCGAGCCCGATCTCCGCGTCGTCGACGTTGGCGTGCGCCGCCGTCAGCATGATGATCGGAATCTCGCGCGTCGCCGGATCGCCCTTGAGCCGACGGCACACTTCCCAGCCGTCGATCTTGGGCAGGTTCAAGTCGAGCATGATGAGGTCCGGCCGATCGCGCTCCACCGACGCCAACGCGTCCGCCCCATCGATCGCCTGGTTCACGCGATAGCCGCGCTTCTCGAAGATCCGCGCCACCAGCTTGTTGATTTCAGGCTCGTCGTCGACGACGAGCAGCGTCGTTGCACCCGATCCCGCCATGACACCCTCCAGACCCGAAGCGGAAGCTAGTCGAGCAGCGAATCGATGCACGCCGAGACCGCCGGCGCGCTCCAATCGCGATTGCTCACGATGTAGTAACGGATGGTTCCATCCTTATCGATGAGGAACGACTCGGGGAACTGCTCGGTGCCCCAACGCTTGGGCACGTCGCGCCCGGTATCGAGCAGCACGTCGAGCGGCGTGCCCTTGGCGAAGAACTTGCGGACCGCGGCCCAGTCGTCGTCGACGCTGACGGCGAGCAGGCGGAAGTTCTTGCCGCGCTCCTGCTCGACGAGCCGCTCCATCGACGCCATCTCGATGACGCAGGTGTTACACCACGTGGCCCAGAAGTTCACCAGCACCACCTGTCCGCGCAGCGACGAGAGCTTCACGTCGTGGCCCTGGTAGTCCTTGAGCGTGAAGTCGGGCGCCGTCGCCGGGATGCGCCCGAGCGCCGCGTTCACCGGCGTCGGATTGAGCGCCTCGCACGCCGCCCCGCGCGCGACCTGCTCGCCGTCGCGCGCGCGCGCCATCGCGTCGGGCAGGGCACGCACGAACAGCGCGACGAGGATGCCCGCCACCAGGAGCGCGCCACCGTAGGCGGCGACGCGAACGATCGGATGCACGGGAGTCTGCTTGGGCGTGGGCTCGCTCATTTGCTTCGCGTTCCTTCCAGCCGGCGCAACAGCATCGCCTCGTCGAGGCGGTACTTCGCGATCTTCTCACCGTCGACGAAGAGCACCGGCACGTCCCAATTGTACTCCTCTCGGAGCTTGGGGTCCTGATCGATGTCCACGACCTCGAGCGTGAACGGAAAGCGGCCGGCGTGCCGCTCGATCTGCTCCTTCATGACGTCGCACAGGTGGCAGCGCACCCGCGAGTACAACACCAGCTTGTGCATCGCAGCCAAAGCGTAGCACGCGATCTAGCGCGTGATCGTCTAGAGCGTGACCTTGAGCACCCCGGCCATCGCGCGCAGCGTCGTCATGAGCTCGCCGAACTCCTCGGGCCGCAGCGACTGCGGACCGTCGCACAGCGCCTTCTCCGGCTCGGGGTGCACGTCGACCATGATGCCGTCGGCGCCCGCCGCCAGCGCCGCCTGCGCCATCGGCCGCACGAGCAACGAGTCACCCGTGGCGTGCGAGGGGTCGACGATGATCGGAAGATGGGTCAGCCGCTTGATGAGCGGGATCGATCCCAGGTCGAGCGTGTTGCGCGTCATCGGCTCGAACGTGCGAATCCCGCGCTCGCAGAGAATGACCTGATAGTTGCCGCCCTTGATGATGTACTCCGCGGCCATCAGGAATTCCTGAATCGTCGACGACATGCCGCGCTTGAGCAGCACCGGCTTCTTGACCTGCGACACCGCCTCGAGGAGCGCGAAGTTCTGCGCGTTGCGCGTGCCGATCTGCAAGACGTCGGCGTACTCGGCCACCACCTCGACGTGCTGCGTGTCGAGCACCTCGGTCACCACCGGCAGCCCGGTCTCGGCGCGCGCCGCGGCGAGGATCTTGAGCCCGTCGAGCTTGGTGCCCTGGAACGAATAGGGCGACGTGCGCGGCTTGTACGCGCCGCCGCGCATCATCTTGGCGCCCGACGCCTTGACCGCGCGGGCCGCCGCCAGCGTCTGGTCGTGCCCCTCGACGGCGCACGGCCCGGCGATGATGCCGAAGTGGCCGCCGCCGAGCTTGAACTCGCCGGTCGCGGTCTTGACCGAGATCGTCGTGTCGTGCGGATGCGTCTCGCGCGAGGCCAGCTTCCACGGCTTGGAGATCGACACCGCCTCGACGACGCCGGCCAGGTGCTGGAAGTGGGCCGGATCGACCGGTCCGGGGTTGCCGGTGATGGCGACGGCGATGCGTTGCGCGCCCGGCATCTTGTGCGGCTGGAAGCCCAGCGCGCGGATCTTGTCGGCGACGGCGTCGACTTCGGTCGGCGAGGCCGTCGGGTGCATCAGGATCAGCATGCGGGGAAATCTAGCACAGATAACGCACCGCGGCGGACGCCGGGTCGGAAACGCATGCGCAGGGAACGGAAACGCGCGTGTCAAAAAAAAGCGGGGCCCCTTTCGAGGCCCCGCTCTCACTGCGCTGTCGACGAGCTACTTGTGCTTCTTCTTCAGCTCTTCGTCGATGACCTTCTCGAAGTTCTCGACCGGCATCGCGCCCGAGATGAAGTGGCCGTTGATGAAGAACGACGGCGTGCCGAACCCGCCCGGCGTGCCGAGCGAGTTCGCGTACTGCACGTCCTTGTTCACCGCGTCCTTGTACTTGCCCGAGTCGAGGTCCGACTTGAACTTCGCCACGTCGAGCCCGATCTCGCCCGCGTACTTCTCCAGCGACGCGCGATCGAGCGCCTGCTGATTGGCGAACATCTTGTCGTGCATCTGCCAGAACTTGCCCTGCGCCTTGGCCGCCTCGGCGGCCTCGGCCGCGCCCTGCGCGTTGTTGTGGAACGGCAGCGGGTAGTTCTTGAACGCGAAGTGGATCTTGCCCTCGTACTTCTGCTCGAGCTGGTGGATCGTCGGCTCGACGCGCCCGCAGAACGGGCACTGGAAGTCCGAGAACTCGACGATCTGCACCGGCGCGCTCGCCGGGCCCACCGCCGGCGCGCTGCCCGCCTCGACCTTGTAGACCTTGGTGTCGGGCGCGGGGCCCGCCGCCGCCGGCGCCTGCGCGACTTCCGCCTTCGCCGTCTTCATGAGGTCGTCGTAGTACTTGCCGTAGTTGCCGCCGTGCGCGTGCGCATCGGCGTCCTTGATCGCCTCTTCGACCTTGGCCTTGAAGGCGTCGAGCGGCTGCGCACCGACGAAGTTCTTACCGTTGATGAAGAAGTTCGGCGTGCCGTTGGCGCCGATCTTCGCGCCTTCCTGCTGCTCGGCGTCGACCTTCGCCTTCCACTTGCCCGAGTCGAGGTCCGACTTGAACTTCTCGACGTTGAGGCCGATCTGCGCCGCGTACTTCTCCAGCGACGGGCGGTCGAGCGCCTGCTGGTTCTTGAACATGATGTCGTGCATCTCCCAGAACTTGCCCTGCGCCTTGGCCGCCAGCGCCGCCTCGGCCGCCGTGTGCGCGTTGTTGTGGAAGGGCAGCGGGAGCTGCTTGAACGCGATGCGAACTTCCTTGCCGTACTGCTGCATGATCGCGTCGAGCGTCGGCTCCACGCGGCCGCAGAACGGGCACTGGAAGTCCGACCACTCGACGATGGTGACCTTGGCGTGCTTGGCGTCGGCGCCCTTGACCGGCGCATCGCCGATGACTGCGCGATACACGGTGTTGGCGTCGGGCTGGCCCGGCTGCGGACGCGCCGCCTGCGGCGCAGCGGCACCCTCGGCCTTGTCCTTGCCGTTCTTGGTCAGCTCGGCGTAGAGGTCGGCGGGCTTGGTGCCGCTCTTGAGCGCCGCGTCGGCCGCCTGGATCTCCTTGTCGATGATCGCCTTGAACTGCTCCTTCGGCTGCGCGCCGCGGAGCGGACGGCCGTTGATGAAGAAGCCGGGCGTGCCCTGCGCGCCGAAGCGCGAGGCGAGCGCCTGGTCGGCCTTGATCTCCTCTTCGGTCTTGGCGTCGCTCATCGCCGCCTTGAACTTGCCCATGTTGAGGCCGAGCTCCTGCGCGTACTTCTCGTAGGTCGCCTCGTCGAGGTGGGCCTGATCGGCGAACAGCTTGTCATGCATCTCCCAGAACTTGCCCTGCGCCGCCGCGGCCATCGCCGCCTTCGCCGCCGGCATCGCGTTCTGGTGGAACGGAAGCGGATTGTTCTTCCAGACGATGCGGAGGTCCTTGCCGTAATCCTTCTCGAGCTCGGTGATCGTCGGCTCGACGCGCGAGCAGAACGGGCACTGGAAGTCCGAGAACTGCACGATGGTGACCTTGGCCGTCTTCGGGCCGCGCTCCGGCGAATTGCCGACCGGCACCTTGTAGACGGCGTTCGGGTCCGCCTGCGCCGGCGCGTTCGGCTGCGCCGGACGCTCGGCCGCCTTGGCCGCCTGCAGACCGTTCTGCGTCAGGGTCGCGTAGACGTTGGCGAGGTTGGCGCCGCTCTTCATCGCCTTGGTCGCGTTCGCCAGCTCCTCGTCGATCACCTTCTTGAAGCTGTCGAACGGCTGCGCGCCCGAGAGCGGACGGCCGTTGATGAAGAACGACGGCGTGCCGCGCGCGCCGAACTTGGTGCCCTCGGCCGAGTCGGCGTCGATCTGCGGGTCGTACTTCTTGTTGTCGAGCGCGTCCTTGATGTCGCTGTCGTCGAGGCCGGCTTCCTTGCCGTACTTCTCGAGCGAGGCGCGATCGAGCGCGGCCTGGTTGTGGAAGAGCGTGTCGTGCACCTTCCAGAAGGCGGAGTTGCCCTTCTTGGCGTAGGCGGCCATCGCCACTTCCGCCGACGGGCGCGCGTTCTGGTGGAACGGGAGCGGCTGGTTCTTCCACACCACGCGCACGTCCTTGCCGTACGTCTTCATGATCTGATCGATGGTCGGCTCGACGCGCGAGCAGAACGGGCACTGGAAGTCCGACCACTCGACGATGGTGACCTTGGCGTGCTCGGGCCCCTTGGCGGGCGCGTTGTCGAGCGGGATCTTGTAGCGCTCGACGTTGGAGTCGGGCAGCGCTGCCGTCGGCACTGCGGCCGTCGAGCTGCTGTCGCCCGACTTCCATGAATTGCCGATGAACACGCCGACGACCAGCGCGACGAGCATTCCGATGATTGCCGTACCTTTACTCATGGGTACACCTGTACCTAACAACAAGGTTGAGAGTTCTACTTCCGATTTCGAGGAGACGAGCTAGACGCGAGGCGGCCGATCGAGACGCGAGCGTGGTGCCTCTTGCGCGCGCGTGGCGTGCAAGACGGCGAGCTGCCCCGCGAGCGGAGCAGGGTGCAGCGAAACGTTCACGACCGGCATGGCGCCGTCGAGCGAAGACGCGCTCGCGACCACGCTCAGCCGATCGTCGCTCGACGACGGCGCCGCCGAGCTGAAGCCGTGGCCCGGGCCGCCGTTGTGCAGCGTCGGCACGTGCAGCGACGGCAGCGCCGGCGCCGGCAGATCGCACGAGCCGATCATGGCCGCGATGAATGGGCTCTCGCAGTCGAGGATCGCCGGAGTGGGCGGCTCGATGTCGAGGTTCGCCTCCTCGGCGCACTCGCCCCCATCGGCGGGATCGCAGAAGGCCTCGTCGTAGGTCGACGCGAGCCGCTCGTGCGTCGTCGCCGGCTGTGCGGCCGCGACGGAGACGAGCATGCTGAGCCCCAGGGCGAGCATTCGCGGCTAGGATACCGCCGTCGCTGCGGATTGCAAGGCGTGGTCGCGGGCTTGGCCTTATATATTGAGGCCATGCGTCTGGCGCTCACCAGCGACCTGCACGTCGAGCATCACCCCGAGGTGGTGCCGCTGATCGCCGAGCGGGTACGCGCGATGGCGCCCGATGTGCTCATCGTCGCCGGCGACGTGTCGCACAAGCTGGAGACGCTGGAGGCGACCCTGGCCGCGCTGCAAAAGGCCGCGCCGCACCTCGTGTTCGTCGCCGGCAACCACGATCTATGGACGCAGCCCGGCGCGCCCTCGAGCCGCGTCCGCTACGAAGAGGAGATCCCGGCGGCCTGCGCGCGCGCCGGCGCCCACGCCATCGGGCGCGCGCCGGTCGAGATCGACGGCGTCGTCTTCTGCGGCGTCACCGGTTGGTACGATTATTCGCTGCGCAACCGCGATCTCGACGCCACCTTCACGCGCGCCGACTACGAGCGCGGCGCCTGGGGCCGGCTGCGCTGGAACGACACCGCGCGCGTCGTCTGGCCCGACGACGACGGGCGCGAGCTCGACGCGCCGGCCATCTGCGATCGCCAGGTCGCCGCGCTCGAGGCGCAGCTCGCCGACGCCGGCACGCGCCCGACGGTGGTGGTGACGCATCACCTGCCGTTCGTCGGGCTGGTCACCTCGCGCGGCGAATTGCCGTGGGACTTCATCAACGGCTTCATGGGCTCGGAGCGGCTCGGCGAGGTGATGCTGCGCGCCGCCAACGTGCGCGCCGGCGTCTGCGGCCACACGCATTTCCGCAAGCGCGTCGACGTCGAGGGCAAGGGCGGCCGCTTCTCCGTCGAGACCAGTCCGATCGGGTATCCACGCGAGTACGCGCGCATGGCGGGGCTCACGCTCGCCGAGCGCGTCGCCGACCGCACCACCGCGATCGACCTTCGCTGACGCGCGAATCGTGGGTATCATCGCCGCATGCCTTGGGTCGGCGTCGACGGCGTGGAGCTGCATTACACCGAGCAGGGCCAGGGGCCGCCGATCGTGTTTTCGCACGGCCTTCTGTGGAGCGGCACCATGTTCGACGACGAGATCGCGGCGCTCTCGTCGCGCTATCGCTGCATCGCCTACGATCATCGCGGGCAGGGGCGCTCCGCCTCGTCGCCGACGCCGTACGACATGGAGCGGCTCACCGACGACGCGGCGGCGCTGATCGAGAAGCTGGGCGCGGCGCCCTGTCACTTCGTCGGGCTGTCGATGGGCGGCTTCGTCGGCATGCGCCTGGCCGCGCGCCGGCCCGAGCTCTTGAAGACGCTCACGCTCATCGAGACCGCCGCCGACGGCGAGCCGCGCCTGAACGTGCCGAAGTATCAGGCGCTGTCGCTGGTGGCGCGCTTCCTCGGGTTCAAGCCGGTCGTCGGCGCCGTCATGCGCATCATGTTCGGCAAGAGCTTCCTCGGTGACGCCGCGCGCGCCCCCCTGCGCGAGCGCAAGCGCGCCGAGCTGGTCGCGCTCGACGTGCCGCGCGTCGAGGCGGCGCTGCACGCGGTCGTGGCGCGGCGGCCGATCGCGTCCGAGCTCGCGCGCATCCGGACGCCGACGCTGGTGCTGCACGGCGACGAGGACCGCGCCATCGTGATGCCGCGCGCCGAGAAGATGGCGCGCGCGATCGCCGGCGCCCGCCTGGTGGTGCTGCCGCGCGCCGGGCACACCTCGAGCGTCGAGACGCCCGAGGCGGTGACGCGCGCGCTCGGCGAGTTCCTCGAGGCGCACCCGTGAGGCGAGTCGCCTTCGCCCTCGCGTTGGCGGCGTCGGCGCTGGCGGCGTCGCCCGCGTTCGCGGCCGAGCCGGTGGTCGCGGTCATGCCGTTTCGCGATCTGTCGGCCGCGCGCGCGCCCGTCGGCGAGGCGATCCGCGAGACGCTCACCGTCGACCTGCGCGAGACCGGCGTGCGCGTCGTCGAGCGCGGCGCCATCGATCGGGTGATCGCCGAGCAGAGCCTCGAGGACAAGAAGCGCGACCTGCCCGCCATCGGCGCCGTCCGCGTCGGCACGCTCGTCGGCGCCACCTGGATCGTGATGGGCGCCTACCAGCGCGCCGGCGGCTCGGTGCGCCTGACCGCGCGCATCGTCGACGTGGCCTCGGGCGAGGTGCGCGGCAGCGCCAAGGCCGACGGTGGCGCCGACGAGCTCCTCGGCTTGCAGGATCGCCTCGCCTCGTCGCTGTTCGCCTCCGCCGGCCTGCCCGCCGGCAAGGTCCAGAAGATGACCAGGCGCGCGCGGCCCAAGGTGCCGTATCGCGCGCTCGAGCTCTACGGCGACGCCGTGCAGCTCCCCGACGATCAGAAGAAGCGCGAGCTCCTGCAGCAAGCCGTCGCCGCCGCGCCGCAGCTGACCTACGCCGTCCGCGATCTCGAAGCGCTGCAGCAGCGCATGGGCGCCTACTCGGCGGTGGCCAACGTCAAGCTCGACGCGCGCGAGCGGGCGCTCATTGCCCGCGCCGACGACGCGCATCGCGCGCCCGCCGATCGCGCCGCCGCCGCCAGGGAGGCGCTCGACTCGCTCGCCGCCGCGCGCCGCTACCACACCCTCGCCGACGTCGCCGCGCGCTGGGCCCGGCTCGCCGGCGTCGCCGAGCTCGCCGCCGCCGCGCAGCTCCGCGCGCTCGACGGCCTGCACCGCTGGGACGCCGCGCTCACCGCCGGCGAGGCCTACCTGCGCGCGTTTCCCACGGGCGATCACTACCGCGACATCGAGTCGCGCATGCACGAGATCGTCGAGACCAAGAAAAAGCGCGAAGCGCGCCGCGCCGAGTACGCCGCCGATCTCGCGGAGAAGCGCGCCACGCCGCCCGACACGCCCGAGCACAAGGTCGCGTACGACTACGCTCCCTGCATCTGCGCGCGCTGGAGCTCGCAGCTCAACGAGCTGATGCTCGACAGCTGCAGCGCGTTCATCGGAAAGTACAAGACGGACGGCCGCTCCGAGGTGCAAGAGAATGTGATGGCCGCGCGCTTCTTCGTGGTCCTCGCGCTCGCCGAGCGCGGCGACTTCGACCGGGCGCGCCCGCTCGCCGAGTCGCTGCTGCACGACTCCGACGCGTGGGACGAGGATCTACGCAAGATGATGTCGACCTGGCCGACCGACTGAGGGGGACCGCATGACCTCCGCGACCCGGCTTCGCGCTCTGCGATATGCGCTCGTCGCCACCGGGCTCATCGCCATCTTCGGCCTGTTCCCGCTGACCCGGGTGTGGCCGTCGGGATGGCGCTGGGAGCCGGCCGGCGAGCTCTACCTGCAGATGATCGTCGGAATCTACGCCACGCTCGGCGTCTTCCTCCTCCTCGCCGCGCGCGATCCGGAGCGGCACCTCAGCCTGATCTGGTTCACCGTCTGGTCGAGCGTGGTGCACGCCGCGATCATGGCGATCCAGTCGATCGCCTATCCGATGCACCGCGGACACCTGGTCGGTGACGTGCCCGCGCTCCTGATCATTGCGGTGGTGCTGGCGTCGCTGACGCCGAGGCGGGCTACTTCTTCTTCGGCGACAGATCGTCGATGAACTTGTGGATCTCGTGGTCGAGCTCGTCCGACTGCAGGACGATCGGCTTCTCCAGCGCCAGCTTCGCGTGCGTGCGCGCGGCGTCCTTCTCGCCCTTCTTGGCTTCGAGCTGCGCCAGCGCCCAGTAGCTGTCGCCTTCCTGCAGCGCGTCCTTCTTCGCCAGATCCGACAACAGCGTCAGCGCCTGATCTTCCTTGCCGTTGCCGTCGAGCGCGCGCGCGTACCACTCGGCCAGGCGCGTGTCGTCGGGCGACGCCTTGACGCGCTTGGCGAACAGCTTCTCGCTCTCGGCGTACTTGCCGAGCACCAGCTTGCAGCGCGCCATGATCACTTCGAGGCGCGACACTTCGTCCTTCTTCAGCCCGTGCGTACGCTGCAGCTTCTCCGATTCGGTGATCGCGTCACCGATGCGGCCGGTGTCGAGCGCCTTCTCGGCGTCATCGATCGCCCCTTGCACCGTCAGCGGCTCCTTGGCGTACGCCACCGACGAGAACAGCAGTCCGAGGATCAAGATGTTGCGCATGGCGCACCTCCCGATGCCGCGGACCCTAGCACACCGCGCGACGAAGTGGCCTACGTTTGTGCGCGAGCGCACTCACGGAACATGCGTAGCGCGATCGCCGTATGCGCACTCGTGTTTGCATTCGGCTGCGACACCACCGCGCGTCGTCACGGCGCCACCGGCGACGGCGGCGCCGGCAGCGGCGGGGCAGGCGGCGGCCCCACCATGAGCTGCAACGACAACAACGCGCCCGATCTCGAGGGCTGCGGCTGCGACGGCAGCGCCGCCACGCGCCCCTGCTGGCCGTCGACGGCCCCGCCCGACGCGCGCGGCGCCGGGGCCTGCGCCGACGGCACGCAGGCGTGCACGCAGAGCGGCGAGCTCGAAGGCTGGGGCGCCTGCACCGGCGCGATCCTGCCGTCGACGGAGAGCTGCAGCGACGGCCTCGACAACGACTGCGACGGCAACGTCGACTGCACCGACAGCGACTGCGCCGCCGACCCGTCGTGCGGCTGCAACGACGGCGACACGCGCTCCTGCTGGGACGGCCCGCCGAATTCGGAGAACGTCGGCACCTGCAAGGACGGCACGCAGACCTGCGCCGGCGGCCAGTGGCCGACGACCTGCAGCGGCGAGGTCCTGCCGTCGACGGAGGCGTGCGACGACGCGCTCGACCACAACTGCAACCACCTGCCCGGCTGCCTCGACGTCTTCTCGTGCGCGACCAGCCCGGCCTGCATGCAGTCGTGCAAGGTCGACGGCTCGCGCATGGGCTGCGTCTGCCCCGACGGCAGCGGCGACACCGCGACCTGCCCCGCCGGCGACGTGGGCATCACCTCGGGCGGCTTCCCCGGCACCGTGCAGTGCTGCCCGTGCACCAAGGACGACTGCGGCAATCCGATCTGCTGCTCGGAGGCGGTCTGCGCCGGCGACGCGCGCTGCGTGGGACTGACCTGCCGCACGCTGCCGCCCTCGTGCGGCGGCAAGACCAACTTCGACTGCGACGACTTCCCCGAAGACTGCGACGAGCCCTGCTGTACCTGCACGACGTGCCCGTAATCGCGCCCACCATGCGCGCGTCGCAAAAGCCGCTGGCCCGTCGTCCCGGCTGAAAGCACCTACAGCGCATGCGCAAGGCGTTGCTGACGCTTCTGGCGGTTGGTGCCGTCGCCTGCTCCAATCCGACGCGCCACGGCGCCGGCGGCGGCGCGGGTGGTACCGGCGGTGGCGGCGCGGGCGGTACCGGCAGCGGCGGCAACGGTCCGCCGGCCACCCACGACGTCGTCGATCCGTCGCTGCCTCCAGGCGTCGTCGGCGGCTTCGACGGGGCCGGCATGGGCTCGGGCGGCATCACGCTCGTCTATCCGAACGCGGGCGCCATGGTGCCGCACGATCTGGCGCCCATCGACGTGCAGTGGAACGGCACGACGCCGGTCTATCGCGTCACGTTCGCCGTCGACAACGGCAACCGCCTGCGCGGCTACGTGCCGACGAAGGATTGGATCCCGCCCGCCAGCGAGTGGGCCTGGCTGCTCAACGTCGCCGCCGGCCACCAGGTCACGCTCTCGGTCGACGGCGCCACCGTCGACGGCAACGGGACGCCGCAAGGCCCGCTGCAGAGCGCGGCCGGCCAGCCGCTCGGCGTCTCGCCCGACGACGCCACCGGCGCGCTCTTCTATTTCGCCACCACCGGCGATCAGATCACCGGCGACGGCACGCTCGAGCGCCTCGAGCTCGGCGCGCAGAAGGCCGACAAGTACCTCAACAAGAGCAACGACGGCGGCAAGTGCGTCGGCTGCCACGCGCTCACCCGCGACGGCACGCGCGTCGCCTTCACCTTCCTCGATCTCACCGGCGCCGTCACCGGCACCACCATGACCCTCGGCAGCGTCGACGCCACCAACCCGACTGCGCAGCAGGCGGCGGCCAACACGCAGGCGGCGACCACGTCGTTCAGCCCCGACGGCACCAAGATCGTGACCGCCTACAACGGCGCGCTCTCGATCCGCGATGCCGTCACCGGCGCCATGGTCACATCGATCACCACGACGGGCACGGCCATGTTCCCCGACTGGTCTCCCGACGGCAACAGCATCGTCTTCGTGCGCACGTCGGCGCCGTGCACGCCGGGCCAGCCCAACTTCGGACAGGCGAGCATCTACGCTTACGGCGGCTCGCTCGTGACCATCCACAACAACGGCGGCGCGTGGGGCAACGAAACCGTCGTCCTGCAAGCGGCGAGCGGCGAGAACAACTACTACCCGTCGTTCTCGCCCGACGGGCAGTACATCGCCTTCACGCGCGCGCTCTCGTCGACGAAGTCGAGCTGGTCGGTCGCCAACGGCGCGTGCAGCGGCCAGGACGGCAGCGGCCTGTCGTACGACAACCCGTCGGCGACGGTGTGGATCATGCCCGCCGCCGGCGGCACGCCCGTCGAGCTCGCCGCCGCCGACGGCGCGCCGATGAAGACCAACTCGTGGCCGAAGTGGGGCCCGAAGGCCGACGGCGATCACCTGTGGCTCTCGTTCTCGTCGACGCGCGAGTACGGCAACGTGCTCACCGGCCTCGCCGCGCATCATCAGATCTGGATCACCTCGATCCCCCGCCTCGGCGCGCCGGCGGGCGATCCGTCGACGCCGGCGGTCTGGTTCCCCTTCCAGGACACCACGACGAAGAACCACATCGGCGTCTGGTCGGTGAAGGTTGGCGGCTACACGATTCCCTAGGGAGTGATACCTTCCGGGCGTGCGGCTCGCGAACCAGCACGCGCTCATCCTGCTCGCCGGTTTTGTCGTCGCCATCGTCGCCGCCGGCGTGGCGAGCTCGTTGGTGCCCGAGCCGGGCGCCATCTTCATCCTCGTCGCGTGCGTGGCGTTCAACGTGACGGTCGTGCGCCGTCGCGCGTGGAAGTGGATCTGGCACCGCGCCGGCATTCGACTCCAGCGCGCGTTCGCGCGCGAAGACATCGACGCGGCGCTCGAGATCATCGACAGCCTCTCGGCGCAATCGCCGACCACGGCGGTGCGCGAGCAGTTCGTCGCCAACCGCGGCGTCGCCATGATCATGGACGAGCAGTGGAAGAGCGGCATCGCGGTGCTGCGCGGCCTCGATCGCAAGCTGGTCACGAAGTCGATGCGCCTGCTCATCGACAACGCCATCGCCTGGGCGCTCATCCACGACGGGGCGATCGAAGAAGGGCTCGGGTTGGCGCGCGCCACGGTCGATGCTGCGCGCGTCGAGCCCGCCATCGAGCCGAAGTCGCGCGGCGCTTGCATCGGCACGCTCGGCGCGGCGCTCGTGCTCGCCAACATGCCCGAAGCGGGCATCGGCCTGCTGCGCGAAGCGCTCGCGCTCGTGGGACCGCCGCGGACCCAGGCCACGCGCCTCCTTTATATAGGCGACGCCGAGCAGGCCCTCGGGCGCGCCGCCGAAGCCCGCGCCGCGTGGGAAGAAGCGGCCCGTCTCGCGCCCGATTCGCGCTGGGGCCGCAGGGCGGCCGAGCGGCTCAAGTCCGCGCCGCCCATGCCTTATCGGTAGCTACGTAAAGATCCTGTAAACCACTGTAATGGTTGGTAAAGACCGGCAATAGCCGGGCGGGTCGCACGTCTGATTCAGCAAGGAGGGACATCATGCTGAAGAAGATTGGAGTGGCTGCGTTGCTCGGTACGATCGGTCTCGGTGCGGTGGCTGGCGGCACGGCGATGGCGGCGGAACCTTGCGCCCCCGCGCCGGTGGTGGTGGCCCCGCGTCGGGTGGTGGTGGCGCCGCCCGCGCCGATCGTCACGACCGTCGCGTACGGCTACGGCTACGGCGGGGCCCGGTACCGCGAAGAGGCGCGCCTCTCGCGTCAGCGCCGTGAAGCCGAGGCGCGCCGTCACGTCGAGTGGCTGCGCCATCACGACCGCAACTTTCGCCGGTAACGAATAACTACTGCGCAGGCGGAGGCGCAGGAGTCGGAGGCGGGACGCCGCCGTCGAGGGGCATGCCTCCCGGCGGCGGCTCTCCCGCCTCGTGTTTCGCGCCGTAGATGGTCAGGCGATCCTCGAGCTTGGTCATCTTCACGTACAGGACGTCGTTGCGGAAGGTATACGCGCGCGTGTGCACCGGGAACCAACCCTCGGAGCGCACCACCAGATCGACGGGCCCCGAGTCACGCGGCCGCTCGAGCGTCACCGGCGTCTCGCCCAGCTTCTTCTTGCCCCAGAAGACGAACGCCGTGCCTTTGTCGGGTCCGCGCGAGTGCACGATGATCTTCACCTTCGGCGGCAGCGGCTTGACCGCGGCGCCCGAAGGGGTCGGCGACGGCGCCACCTGCACGCCCGACTCGGTCTGCTGCGGCGTCGGCTCGCCCGTCGACGGCGCCGGCACGCCCTTTTCGCCCTCGGTCTCTTCCTGCTTGTCGGGCGGCGGTCCCTTGTGCGTGTCGTGCGCGCAGCCGCACGCGCTGAGCATGAGCGCGAAGGCGATCGACGCGCGCCTCACGGGACGATCTCCATCTCGCCTCACGGCTCGATCCCCGGCCCAGCCTTGGGCGACGGCGGCGGCCCCGGCGGATACTGCACGCCCGGCTTCGGCACGTAGGTGGTGATCGGCTTCTTCACCTTGCCGATGATGTTGCCCTCGAGGACCATGACCGGCAGCGGCGGCTCGAGCCGATAGTGATAGCCCTTCGACGGCAGCCGCAGCTCGAACACGTCATCCTTCCACAAGAACTGCCGCGCGAAGTCGAGCGGCTTGTCGCCCTCGACGATCACCGGCCGATGGCGCAAGACGAACGAGAACATGCGCACCGCCAGGTGATTCATCAGGCGATGGCAGCCGTGCGAGTAGGCGTCGGGGTTGCGGATCGACAGGATCTCCGACGAGCCGTGCACGCGCACGCCGTTGTCCCAGTCGGGTTTGCCGTTCTTGCCGGGCACGACGTTGTACGCGGCGACGAGGCCGTACGCCGAGAGATAGCCGGGGCCGACCTCGTCGTAGTTCACGACCTCCTGCGTGGCGCCGTGCACGCGCTTCCACTTCACGAGCGTGCGGATGGGCGTCGAGTTGGGCGCGATCCACACCGGGCCGGACACGATGTAGCGCCACACGCGCGGGCCCACGTCGCTGCCTTTGTAGCGATAGTATTCGTAGCCGTTCGACGCCAGATCCGAGCGCCAGCCGCCGATGGTGGTGCGCCAGCGGATGAGCGGGATCTGCTTGCCGTTGTATTTCACGCGCAACGTCAGCATCGGGAAGTGATGGCGCGTCTGCGGCGTCGGCTTGCCGTTCTCGTCGAAGAGCGGGTCGTAGATGACGTCGCCACGATCGATCACGACCGATAGATCCATCTGCGCCGCGTAGTACTCGGGCACCGGCGCCAGCTTGACGGCGACGCGCATCGTCTTGAGATCGGCGGCCGAGTGACGCTGGAAGAAGGCGAGCGCCTTTTCCGGCGAGCCGAGATCGAGCTGCGTCAGCGTCGCGTTGACGTCCTCCTGCACCATGTTGCGCACCGGCACCGTCTGGCCGGCGGCGTTGACGTAGGTGGGCGGGCCCTTCTTGGTGTCGGCCGAGCCGTCCTCGAGGATGTTGGCCGCCGCAATCATCCGCTCGGTCAGGACGCGCACCAGCGCCGCGTAGTCGTTCTCGACGAGCGTGTGGCCGAGCGCGACCATGGTGTCGGGACGCAGCGCGGCGGCGTCGTAGAGCATGTGCTTGTGCTGGAACTTGATGACCGCCTGGCGCATCGGCTCGTCGAACTGACCCGGCTGATGGATCTCGGAGTCCTTGGCGTTGGGCGGCGTGACCAGGATGCCTTCGCAGGTCAGGCGCTTCTCGACCTCGGGCAGCGAGGTGCGCTGCGCGGCGTAGCGCTGCACCAGGGCCACGTCCTTGGCGAGCTTGGGATCCTTGATCGCGAGATCGTCGAGCGACTCGGCCTGCTCGGCGGCGCGCAGCGCCTCCAGCTTCTTCTCCGTCGCCGCGATCTTGGCGGCGAACTTCTGCTCGGCCTTGCCGGCGCGCGGCGGAATCGACGTCGCCGCCTTGAGCTTGGCGAAGTCGACGTCGGCGCACGAGGCCTGGCGCGCCTGCGAGTCGAGCATGCGCGCGCGCAGCACCGAAATCGTCGGTGGCACGCCGTAGAGCTCGAGGTAGTTGTGGTCGCCCTCCGCAAGCGGCTGGCCGTCGCGATCGCCGATGTCGTTGGCCAGGCCGAGGTAGACCTGGCGATAGCGGTTGGCCATGAGGTTACCGTTGCCGTCGGTGACCTCCTGGAAGATGAACGGCGTCCAGTCGTCGCCGAGGTCGATGAGCGTGTAGCCCGCGGCGACGGCGGCGTCGGCGTCCACCCAACGTTCCACCGGATTATTGGGGCCGGCTACGATCAGAAGCGCGCGCTTCTCCGGCGGCAGGTCGTTGCGTGCAGGGAGATCGGCCGCCGCCGGCGTGGGCGCGGGCGTGGTGGTCGAGGAGCGGGCGTCGGCGTGCCCGCGCGCGAGAAGGCACAGGCAGAGCCCAGCGCAGGCTGAGCGCCATCGAGGCATCGTCCTTTTGTACTACGAAATCAGGGGCAGGTCTTGGTCGTGCAGTACTTGTTCACTTCGCTGACGCAGATGTCGTCCCACTGGCCGGTGCTGGAGTTGCAGCAGACCGTGTCCTTGTTGCACACCGCGGTGGCGCAGGCCGAGCAGCTCTTGCTGAGCGCGGAGCCGGTGGTGCACTCGTCGTGCTTGCAGCTCGAGACGACGACCATGTCCGGCGACTTGGCCATGTCGGGGATCGACTGGGCCATGTCCTGCACCGGCATCGCCATGTCGTTCGAGCTCACGCCGCCGCCGCCGCCGCCACCACCACCGCCGGCCGAGCCGCCGCCGCCACCGCCGCCCGAGCCGCCCGACGACATCGCCATGTCCTCGACGCTGCCGTTGCCGCCCGTGCCGGCCGGCGGCGAGCCGCCCGTGCCGTCGTCACAAAAACCGTTGTTACAGAAGTAACCGTTCGGGCACGGCTTGGCCGACGACGAGTCGCACGCGAAGCCGAAGTTCTTCAGCTTCGGCGTGTAGCAACCCGTCACCAATGCCGCTGTGCCCAGAGCCAGAACTGCTTGCACGACACGATGCACCAACATGCTGCGTACCCCTCTCTCTACTGAAGGCCCAGGTGCCGTCGCACCAGGAACATCTCTTCTGTCACGCTCGACCAGATCAGGTCCAGTAGCCGCTCCGTCGGCGACTTGCAGCCGGTCGGCCGCCCGTCGGCGGCGACGAGGCGCGCGCAGGTCTCGAGGTCGCCGACCAGCGCGTAGCCGACGCGGATCGACGTCAGATCCGTCGCCTGCAGCCACTGCACGGCGGCCTCGTCGGTGCGCATGCCGGTCTCGCGGATCTTCTTGCCGACCGCGAGCACCTGCTCGAGCTGCAGCTGCGGCAGCGCACGCTTGAGGCCGGCGACGGTGCGCTGCAGCTCCGGCTGCGGCGTCGGCGGGGCGCCCTCGGCGTCATAGACGAGCGCCACGGCGGCGTCGAGCACGTGCGCGATCTGCTGCGGATGCGGCGCCGCGAGGCGCAACAGGCGCTCCGGCCGCAAGAGCGCGCCTCTACGGCCGAGCTCGAACACCTGCTCCGGCTCGCGGCGGCGATCGCCGACGAGCGGCGCGCCGAGCTGGAACACGGGCACCAGCTCGGGCCCCGCGACGGTGTTGACGAAGAGGACCGACTCGCGCTGCTCGGGCCGCTCGTAGGCCTCGGGCATGGCCACGTCGAGCGTGGTGGTCACGTACTTTAGCGCCTTACTGAACGAGCGCCGATCGTCGGGCTCGATGGCGTCCTTGCGGTTGAGCCCGGCGAGCTTGTGCGTCTGCGCGTGGCCGGCGGCGATGGTCGGCCCGACGAGCGCGAAGAGGTGATCGATGAGCCGATCCTCCTCGGGGTGCAGGGCGAGCGCCCAGGTCTGCTCGTCGAGCGGCCGGCGCGCGGTGGCGAGCGGGCGCTCCTTGAGCTCGGCGACGGCGCGTGCGTCGTCGGCGTCGCCCTTCTTGAGGAAGTGCAGCGCGTACGAGCAGGCGAACGCGCGGTCACGCTCGCGCATGGCGGCGTAGAGCGCGCGCAGGGCGCGATACGAGGCGACGCGGCTCTTCTCGCGGCGCAACACCGTCTGGTGCAGCGCGACCGCCTTGTCGATGGCGTCGGGGCCCGCCTCGATGTAGAGGTCGGCGAGCTGCTTCTGGCGATCGAGGTTCTCGCGATCGAACGAGAGCGCCGCCTCGAACGCGGCGATCGCCGACTGCGGCTCGCCGAGCGTGCGCAGGCACAGGTCGCCGAGCTCGGTCCAGATGCGCAGCCGCTCGTGGTTCTTGTTGTCGGCGTTCTCGGGCGACTCGGGGCCGAGCGTCTTCAGGCGGCGGCGATAGAGGCGGCCGAGCTCGTTCCACTCGCCGAGCGCCTTGCACACTTCCTCGAGCGCGCGCGCGGCGCGATCGAGCTCCGGATCGTCGTCGAGCGCGGCGCGCAGGTGCGCGGCCGCCTGCGACGAGTCCTTGAGCTCGTCGCGCAGGATGAGGCCCGCCGTGTGATGGTACTTGGCGCGCACCGCGTCCGACTTCTCGGCGGCGATGAGCCGCTCGAGCACCTCGAGCGCCTGCGGCCAGGCGCGATCCTCGACGAAGGCGTCGAGCATCTTGTGCATGATGCGGTGATCGTCGGGCACGAGCTCGAGCGCCTCGGCCCAGGCGCCGACGGCGCGCTGCGCGTCGTAGAGGCTCTTGAGGTACAGATCGCCGATCTCGTCGAGCAGGCGCACCTGCTCCGACGGCGGCGCGGTCACGCAGAGCGCGCGCTTGGCCTCGACGAGCGATTGCGGATCGGCGTCGGACAGATCGGCCTGCAAGAGCAGCGCGGGGCGATAGGCCGGATCGGCCTCGAGCGCGCGCGCCACGAACTCGCGGGCGCTCTCCTTGGCGTTGAGCTTGACCTCGCAGCGCGCCAGATCGGCGAACAGCTTGGCGCGATCGGCGGCGTCGAGCGCATCGACGTGATACTGGAAGATGCGCTCGAGCGACTGCAGCGCGCCGGCGAAGTCGTCGCCGGCGAGCAGCGTGTCGGCGTGGCCGCGCTGCGCCTCCAGCGACGACGGCGCCAGGTCGGCCGCGCGCGCCCAGGCCCGCGCCGCCTTGTCCGGCTGCTCGGCCGAGCGCGCCGAGCGGGCGAGGCGCAACAGGCGCTCGAGCTGCTCTTCCGGCTCGGCGTCCTTGCGCGTGAGCATCTCGAGCACGGGCACGAGCTCGCCCCAGCGGCCCTGGCGCCACAGCAGATCGGCGACGCGCGTGCCGGCGAAGACGTGCTCGGGATCGAGCTCGAGGGCGAGGAGGTACAGCTCGGTCGCCTTGACCTCGTCGTCGACCTCTTCGTAGAGCTTGGCCGCATCGACGAGGTACTGGGTGCGCTCGAGGTGGTTCGTGGTGTGCTCGACGGCCTCGACGAGCAGCTTGGCCGAACGCAGCGGCGCTCCGGCGCGCGTGTGCAGCTGCGCCAGCGCGACGCGCGCCGGCACGTTGGTCGGGTCGATCTCGAGCGCGCGCGCGTAGTGGGTCTCGGCCTGCGCCGGATCGTCGAGGCGCGCCACCGCCAGCTCGCCGGCGCGCAGGTAGAGCGGCAGCGCATCCGACGGCGACGCCATCAGCTTGGCGCGCTTGATGAGCCGATCGACCGAGGAGTGCCACGCGCCGGTCTCGTCGAACAGGCGGGCGAGCGCGATCAGCGACGGCTCGTGCTGCGGGCTGGCCTGCTCGGCGAGGAGGTGCGCTTCGATCGCCTTCTCTTGATCGCCGAGCTCGTGCTCGTAGATCGAGCCGATCTCGCAGTAGATCTCGGCGCGCATCGGCAAGGAAGCCAGATCGGCGCGCCGGCGCAGCGCCTCGACGAGCGCGGGGAAACGGCGCCCGGCGCGATAGCTGCGCTCGAGCGCGCGCAACGCGTCCTCGGCGTTGGGCTCGATCGTCAGGAGCGTCTGCCAGCACTGCTCGGCGCGCGTGGCGCCGCCGCGCTCGTCTTCCCACAGGAGCGCGAGGCGGCGGTAGGTCGCGGCGCGCTCGTGGCGATCGTCGGTGGCGTCGGCCTGCCGCTCGAGGTTCTCGAGGTACTCGACCTGGCGCCCCTCGGCCTCGTAGAGCAGGTCGAGCGCGCGCAGCACGCCGAGGTCGCTCGGGGTCTCCACGACGAGCGCCTCGTAGCGCGCGATCGCGGCGGTGCGATCGTCGAGCCGGCCGGCGCTGAGCTCGGCGGCCTCGCGCTTGAGCGCGGAGGCGTCCTCGCCCGGGGTGGCGGCGAGCTCGTCGAGCGTGCGCACCACGTCGGCCCAGCGCTCCTGCTTGCGCGCGAGCTCGAGGCGGAAGCGCGCCGGCAGCGTCGCGATCGTGCCGAGCTCGCCGGCGACCTCGTCCCAGCCGTTGGCCGCGTCGCTGATGCGCTGAAGCTCGTGCCAGTCGGCCTGCGACGGATCTTCGCGATAGGCGGCGAGCAGCGCGGTGAGCGCGCGCGCCGCGTCGTCGGCTTCGTACTCGAACATGCGCGCGAGCTGGAGCAGCGCTTCGCCGCGGCGGCGCGCCTCGGGCTCGACGTCGACGCGGGCGAGGGTCAGCTCGAGCAGGCCGTCGAGATCGCCCTTCTCGCGCAGCTCGACGGCGAGGCGATCGAGGCGCTCGATGGCGTCCTTGCGCGTCGGCTGCGCGGCGTAGAGCGCGAGCCAGCCGGCGGCGTCGTCGTCCTCGGGCAGCTGCTCTTCGAGCGACGCGATGGCCTCCGCGACGGCGCCGACGAAGCTCTCGGTCGGCAGCTCGAGCACGCGCAGGCGCCAGGCGGCGAACAGCTCGTCGCGCTCGAGCGCGCCGACGCCCGGCAGGAGCGCGTAGTGCTCGGTCTCACCGGGCGTGACCCCGGCGAGGAAGCGCTCGGTGATGAGCGAGAATTCGAGATCGCCGGCGTCGAAGCCGACGAACACGAAGCTCTTGGTGCGCCACAGCTCGGCGAGCGCGGCGCGCAGTTCGCCGTCGGCGAGCGCGGTCTGCAACCCCTCGTTCGACCAGGCCAGCGTCTCGGGCCGCGCGGGATCGCCGAGCAGCTTCAAGACGAACGGCAGCTTGCCGTGCGCGCGCAGCGCGGCGCCGTCGCGCGCGGTGAACTGCGCCGGGGCGACCTCGTCGCGCACGAGCGCGCGATCGAACCAATCGTCGACGCGCGCGGTGATCACGCCGCGGAAGGGCAGCGCGCCGAGGTGCGCCACCACGTCGGGCAGCGCGCCGGCGCCGAGGGCGGCCAGCGACAGCGCGAAGCGATCGCCGAGGCGGCGCGCCACGAAGCCGGCGGCCGACAGCGGACGCGCCTGCAGGACCGGCCACACCTCGCGCACGTCGTCGGACGGCAGCGCGGCGACGAGGCGGGCGAGCACGTCGCGGATGGCGAGCGGGTGCGGGCCGAGGCGCGGGCCGGCGACGAGGATGCAGCGGCCGGCGCGCAGGAGCTCCACGACCGGCGCGAGCTCGGCGAACGACGTCGCCGGCATCGCGGTCGCGACCACCGGCTCGACGGCGGCGGGGGCCACGACCGGAGCCTCGGGCTCGCGCGTCTGCGCCAACAGCTCGTCGGCCGGCGCGATGCCCGGCGCCGTGATGACGGCGGAGTCGGGGACCTTCTGCGACTCGGGGAACAGCTCGGCCTCGGCGACCTCGGGCGCGGGAATCTGCATCGACTCCGGGCTCGGCGTCGATTCCGCGATGAGCGACTCGAGCGCCTGCTTCGGCACCTCGGCGGTCAGCGTCTCGTGCGGACCGGTCTCGTCGGCGATGCCGTCGTTGTCGTCCGCCGCCTCGGCCTCGCCGGCAGGCTCGGCCACGAGCACCGGCGCCTCGGTGTGCGTCTCTTCGGCATCGGCGCGCGCACGCGCCGCGGCCAGCTTTTTCTCCCACGCCGCTTCGTCGAGCTCATGTTCGTCGGACACGTCGGCCACCGGTTCCTGGATCGCCTGCTCGCTGGAGTCGGAGGGATCGAGCTGCTGGATCAGATTCGCTGCCCAGACGTCCGGCGGCAGCTCGCCCGTCGGCGGTCGAATGCCATCGAGGGAATCATCGCTTTCCATGCAGCCTCCCGCGTCCAGGGGCAAAAGCAATCGCTGGGCCGGTTTACCCCGCCTTTTCCGGTGTGGGCATGTGTCGGAACCCTGGAGACGCAGTGAGCTTTCCGCGGCTGTACACAGGTGGTTGCGGAATCGGGGGGAGGAGTCCCCGCGGCATAGTGCGGCAACCTTGGGGCGATCCGCGCCACCCTTTTATGGACCATTGCTCTGTAAGGGGCGGTACGATACTGCCATGCGCTGGATGTTCTTCAGCGTGTTCCTGGCGCGTCGGGCTGCTTCTTCAACGTCAACAACAACGGCGGCAGCTCTGCCAACGACAACATTCCACGATCAGCCCGAACGCCACCACCGCGAGCAACCTCTAGCTACTTCTTCGTCAGCCGCTCGACGGTCTCGAGGAGCATCTCGAGATCGACCGGCTTCTGCAGGACCGCGGCGGCCTGCGGTGGCGCGTGCGACGCGATCGCCGAGAGCACGCACACGGGGATGTCGGCGAGCGGCGCCGTGCGCGCGAGCTCGTCCATCAGCTCCCAGCCGTCGAGCTCCGGCATCATGAGGTCGACGAGCAGCAGCGCCGGCCGCGGGCTCATCAACCCGAGCGCCTGGCGCCCGTCGGCGGCGACGGCGACCTCGTAGCCGGCATCGGCGAGCACGTCACGCAGCGATTCGCGGATCGCATCATCATCATCGATCACGAGCACGCGCGTGGCCACGGATCCAGCCTAGCACGCGCGAGCGCGCCGTCGTAGATTGCCGACATGCTCACGCTGGCGTTGGCCACGCTGACGGTGCTGCACGCCGACGGCGCCTTTTTTCGCGACCCCGGCGGCGCTGCCGTCCTCCTGCGCGGCGTCGACGTCGCGGGCAACTCGAAGGTGCCGCCGTTTCGCGGCATCACCGACGACACGCAGCTCGATCCGCTGCCGGGCTGGGGCGTCAACGTCCTGCGCCTCCTCTTCACCTGGGAGGCGTACGAGACCTCGCCCGGCGTCTACGACGACTCGTACCTCGCGTACTACACCGGCGTCGTCGACGCGGCGGCGGCGCGCGGGCTCTACGTCATCGTCGACTTTCACGAGGACGGATACTCGCGCGCGTCGCTCGGCGGCTGCGGCGAGGGCTTTCCGCTGTGGTCGCTGCCACCGACGGTGACGCCGGCCGTGCCCGACAACGGGCCCGATTGCGCCAACTGGGGCGCGCGCCTCCTCGGCGACAAGGATCTGACCAGCGAGTGGGACGCGTTCTACGCCGACACCAACGGCGCGCGCACGCGCTACCTGGCGATGGTCGGGCGCGTCGCCGCGGCGCTCGCCGGGCGCGACAACGTCGTCGGCTACGACATGCTCAACGAGCCCGAGGGCGACGAGCGCATGCAGCTGGCGCCGCTCTACGAGGACGCGGCCAAGGTCATCCGCGCCGCGCATCCGAGCGCGATGCTGTTCGTGTCGCCCGGCTATCTGACGAGCGCGGGCGACGCGACCAACCTGTTGAAGCCGTCGTTCGACAACTTCGCCTACTCGCCGCACTACTACGATCCGACGGTGCAGCTGTTCAAGGGCTGGCAGGGCGCGGACGAGAGCGCGGCGTTCATGGAGATGAGCGGCCAGGCGGCGACGTGGAACGTGCCCTTGTTCCTCGGCGAGTGGGGCGCGCCGCCGTCGACGGACGAGCTGGCCGGCTACCTCGACGCCATGCGCGCGCAGCTCGATCGCACGCTGGCGTCGTCGGCGCAGTGGGTCTACACGCCGGGCTGGACGCAGGCGGCCAAGGACGGCTGGAACAGCGAGGATCTCAGCATCGTCGACGACACGGGCGCGCTCCGGCCCAACTTCCAGATCCGACCCTACGCGCAGCGCATCGCGGGCACGCCGACGTCGCTCGCCGTCAGCGACGAGATGGAGCCGAAGAAGAACACGCTGAAGCTGACGTGGACCAACGATCCGGCCGCGGGCACCACCGAGATCTTCGCGCCCGTCGCGTGGTTCGGCGGCAGCGTGCAGGTCGATCCCCAAGGCGACGTGCACTGCGCGCAACACGGCGACGTCGTCGATTGCACGAGCGCGAGCGCGGGCGACAAGACGGTGCGCATCGGCGGCACGTCGCCGCGCTGCGGGCTGACCGGCCTCGAGGCGATCTTGATCCTGGCGCTCGTCAGCGCCGCTCGGCGGTCACGACCATGAAGCCGCCGAGGTGACGCAGGAGCGGCGCCGACGCCGCGCGCGTCTCGGCCGCGGCGAACGCGTGCCCGACGAGCGGCACGTCGTGCACCGCCGAGAACGGGGTGAACACGCGCACGCCGCGCACGTCGATGATGTGGAGATCGTGCGGCATGAGCTTGCGGATCGCGGGCAGCGAGTCGTAGCGCGTGTAGACCGCTTCGTCGGTCGTGGCCGTCGAAATCCTGGTCGGCGGCTTGAGGCGCTTGATGAGCCCGCGCAGCGACCACGGGTTGTAGAACTCGGCGATCACGTGGCCGCCGCGGCGCACCACGCGCGCCATCTCGCCCATCGCGCGCTCGATGCGCTCGACGTGCGCCAGCACCTTGAAGGAGTAGGCGAGATCGAACTCCTCGTCGCCGAACGGCAGATCCGTGACCGAGCCGTGCACCACGTCGAGGCCGCGCGCGTGCGCCTTGCGCAGCATGCCGGGCGAGACGTCGACGCCGACGGCGCGGCGCGCCAGCGGCGCCACCTCTTTCAAGATGAGCCCGGTGCCGCAGCCGGCCTCGAGGACGCGCGCGCCCGAGGCGTAGGGCAGCGTCGCCGCGATCTCGAGGCGATCGATGAGCGCGTGATAGCCGTGATGGCGCCGCTTCTCGTAGCCGGCGGCGAACTCGTCGTAGTAGGCCTGGTTGTCCCGTCGCTCGCGCACGACGCGTTTCTAGCACGGAAGGTTCGTGGGCGCGCTGCGTACGTTATCGACGCATGTGGTTGTGGTTGGCGGAGCGGGGCGAGGGGTGGCTGCTGGTGGTGGCCTTCGGGCTGTTGGTCGCGGCCATCGCCGCCAGTCGCTGACGCACGGTCACGACCGACACCTCGACGCTGCGCGCGGGCAGCGCCAGGGCGCGCGCGACGCCGTAGCCGTTGGTCAGGTGATCGTCGATGGCCACGAGCGTCCGCAGGATCTCCTCGCGCGCGGCCAGCGCGTTGGCGCGCAGCGTCGGGTCGGCGTCGCTGCGGCCTTCGGTGGCGCGCGCGTAGGCGGCGAACAGCGCCGCCGACTCGGCGAGCGAGTCGACGCGGCGGGCGAGCTCGGAGGTGACGTCCTCGAGCGCGTCCCACACGTCGAGGCGCGTGCGCGGCGATCCGGTGCGCGCGTCGAGGAAGCGGCGATAGGCGAGCGCCGCCTCGTCGAGCCGATCGAGCTTGCGCAGGCACTGGCCGATGTTGACGAGGAACGCCGGCGACGGCTGGGCCGCGTAGCCGGCCTCGAACTCGTCGAGCGCGGCGGCGAACTCGCCGGCGGCGTAGCGGTCCGAGCCCGAGCGCCAGTGCGCGTGGGCGCGTTCGCGCGCGTCTTCCGCACGGGTCGTGCGCGCGCCGGCCGGCAGGGCGGCGACGAGCACGGCGACGAGCGTGAGCGCGCGGACGATCATCGCTACTCGTCCTGACCGAACGGATCGAGGAGGGCGCCCTGACGGACCTCGCCCTGCTTGGGCGACGCGGCCGTGCGCGGCACCGGCGTCTTCTTGAGCTGGATGCGCGCCATCTTGTGCTTGTGCTGCGTCATCGGGAGCGGCTGCGTCGGGGTGTTGTCACGGCTCTTCACGGCTGCTGCCTCCTGCGGTTGCGGCTCGGGCGAGGAAACGGCCGGCGGCGGACAGACCACCGGCACCGGCGTGGGCACGATGCGGATCGGCTGCGACTCGTCGCGCCGCGGCGCGCGCTTGGGCTCGATCGGCTCGCGCAGGAACGACGGGGTGTACATGCGCAGGATCGCGACGCTGGCGATGACGCCGACGGTGCCGGCGACGGCGAGCGCGCGCCGCACCCGCGACGGCCCCGGGCGGCGCGGATCGACGATCGTCGCCAGCGGATAGGGCTCGACGGCGATCACCGGATCGCCGCGAATGATCTCCGGCTCGAGATCCTCGTCGTCCATGATCTCGAGCAGGTCCTCGACGCGCACGTTCTGCGTCGACGGCGCCTCGGGCGGGATCTCGTTGCCGCACTCGCTGCAGGCGAACCCCGGCGTCGCCGGCTTGCCGCACACCTCGCAGAACGCGGCGAAGCTCGGCGGGAAGATCTTGGCCACGAACTCGGCCACGCGCTGCCGCCCGGCGCCGATGCGCTCGACCTGCATGAGCGCCGCCGCCATCTCGTCGCCGGAGTCGAAGCGATCGGCCGGATCGCGCGACAGCGCCTTCAACACCACCGCGTCGAGGCCGAGCGAGACCTCGGGGTTGTAGACCGACGGCGGCGCGACCTCGCACGCGTTCACGCGGCGCAGCGTCTCGAGCTCGGTCGGCGCGGCGAACAGGCGGCGCCCGGCGAGCATCTCGTGCATCACGATGCCGGCGGCGAAGACGTCGGCGCGGCGATCGACCGGCAGGCGATTGACCTGCTCGGGCGACATGTACGGGAACTTGCCCTGCACCGTCTGCGAGGTGTCGTAGTCGTAGGCGTCGATGATCTTGGCGACGCCGAAGTCGAGCAGCTTGACCGAGCCGTCGCGGCACACCATCACGTTCGACGGCGAGACGTCGCTGTGGATGATCTGGCGGCGGTTGCCGGTCGAGTCGCGGAAGGCGTGCGCGTAGCCGAGCGCGTGGCACATCTGCGTGCCGACGACGAGCGCGACGGGGATCGGCATGCGGCGGCGCGACTGGGCGAGCGCGTTGAGCAGCTGCGACAGGTTCACGCCGCTCAGGTGCTCCATCACGAGATAGGGCGTGCCGTTGAAGACGCCGAAGTCGTTCACCTGCACGATGCCGGGGTGCGAGAGCTGCGCCTGGATCTTGGCTTCGGCGATGAAGCGATCGACGTGCTCGCGATGGGCGGCGAGCGCGGGCAGCATCGCCTTGACGACGACGGTCTTCTCGAAGCCGGACCAGCCCTCGCGCTTGGCGCGATACACCACCGCCATGCCGCCCTGCCCGATGCAGTCGGTGAGGAGGTAGGCGCCGAAGCGGGTGCGAAGGCTGGACATCCGTCGACGCGCAATGCGACCGATGTGCCAGGGAGCACGCGACGGAGTTTCAAAGCGTTACGGGTAGGGGACTCTCCGACATTCGGAAAACCGCGGCGATTTCCGTAGCCTGCGGTGTGCGATACGCAGGGGAAGCTTACAAAGGATACGTCAGCGTGGTGCCAAGCAGCGTTGTCAGGATCAGCACCAACGGCAAGAGAACGAGGAACACGAGGAACGTGTAGCCCATGACGTCGCGCGCGCGCAGGCCGAGGAGCGCGAGCGTCGGCAGCATCCAGAACGGCTGCACCAGATTGGCGACGGCCTCGCCGAGATCGTAGCAGGCGACGACCCAGCCGAGATGGACGTGGAGCTCGTGCGCGGCCTTCATGACGTAGGGCGCTTCGATGATCCACTTGCTGCCGCCCGACGGAACGAAGACGCCGAGCGCGGCGGAGTAGGCGCTCATCAGCGCCGGGAAGGTGCGCGCCGACGAGACGCTGACGAAGAGGTGGGCGATGCGATCGTTGAGGCGCGTCGTCGCGATCATGCCGGCGATGGCGGCGTAGAAGGGGAACTGGAGGATCACGCCCCAGGTCGCGGGGACCGCTTCGCGCACGGCGCGCATGAGGCGCGCGGGTGTCCAGTGGAGCAGCATGCCGACGAGGAGCAGCGACAGGTTGATGGTGTTGACGGTCAGCGAGGTCAGGCCGCCGGCGAAGGTGCGCGCGAGATAGGCGCCGCCGAGCGCGACGATGGCGAGCGTGAGCAGAGGCGAGTGCTCGATCTTTTCGCCGGGCGTGGCTGGCGCGGGCTCGGACGCTTCGGCATCGTCGAGCGTGACGCCGAGCGAGGCTGCGTCGCGCGCGGACGACGAAGAGGGCGCCGCGAGCCAGACGACGATCGTGACCACGACGATCTCGATGGCGACGGACGTCAGCGACTGCCAGAGGAACACGGTGTGACGGAAGCTGATCATCCCGCCGGGGACGGCGCCGCCGTTGGCGATGATCGAGCGGACGGCGGCGGGCAGCGCGCCGGGCGTGGCCATCTGCAGCGCGGCCGAGCCGGAGAGGCCCTGGGCCCAGACGCTGCCGAGGCCGAGGAGCGAAGCGGCGCCGAGGGCGCGATAGTCGACGGGTCTACCTTGTTGCGCGAAGCGGCGGGCGATGGCGCGCGCGAGCACGGCCGAGAAGACGAGCGAGAAGCCCCAGTTGATCCACGACGAGGCCATCGCGAAGGCGGCGACGACGGCGACGGCGCTGCGGGCGCCGCGCGGCAGGCGGGCGAGCCTGTCGATGGCGCGGCGCACCGGGCGCGCGGTGGCGACCACGTAGCCGGTCACGATGACGAGCGCCATCTGCATGGCGAAGGCGAGGAGGTCGGGGAAGCCCGCGCCCCAGGCGCCGACGAGATCGCGCGCGGGCACGCCGATGGCGAGGCCGGCGACGAACACGACGACGGTGGCGGCGAGCGCGAAGACGAAGGCGTCGGGCAGCATGCGCTCGGCGAAGCGGGTGAGCGCGAGCGCGACGCGGGCGAGGCGGCCGTCCACGCCGGTTTGGTATCACGCCGCGCGGCGGCGCAGCGTGAAGATCGGCAGCTCGGGCGGACAGAGAAAGCGCAGCGGCACCACCGACGTGCCGATGCCGCGGCTGATGTAGACGCGGCCGAGCGCGGCGTCGTAAAAGCCCTGGCGGAAGCGGCCCGAGCCGCGCGGCACCACCGGCGTGCAGCCGGGGCCGCGGATCTGCCCGCCGTGCGTGTGGCCGGCGAGCACGAGCAGCGCCTTTGGCAGCGACGGCGGATTGGGCACGATGCGATCGATGAAGCCGGGCGTGTGCATGAGCCAGATCGTCGGCAGCGTGGCGTCGCTGCCGCGCAAGGCGGCGTTGACGTCGGGGTGGCCGGTGGCGGGATCGTCGAGCCCGATGACCTGCAGGCGTGCGCCGTTGTACTGCACGACCGCGTGCGCGTTCTCGAGCAGCGTGGCGCCGCCCGCGGCGAAGGCGCCGGCGAGCTTGGACACCGAGAGCTTCGACCAGTGATCGTTGTTGCCGCGCACCGCGAGCGTGCCGAAGCGGCCGCGCACGCGCGCGACGTAGGGCGTGACCAGCTCGAGCTCTTCGCGGCGCGAGATGGTGTCGCCGGTGATGACGGCGAGGTCGACGCCCTCGGCTTCGACCACCTCGGCGGCGCGATCGGCGGCGGCGCATGGCAGGTGCAGGTCGGTCAGGTGCGCGATGCGCAGGCCGTCGAGCTCGGGCGGCAGCGTCGGCGACGCCACGTCGTGGCGCGTGACGGTGAGGCTGCGCGCTTCGAAGGCGGCGTCGGCGAGGAGCGCGCCGCCGGCGATCGCGGCGGCGGACTGAAGGAACTGCCGCCGATTCACCGGGCCTCCTCCTCGTCACAGCCTCGGAGGAGGCACCTCGCCTCGCCTGCGGCTCGGCTCGCCGATGTCACGACAGCGAGCGTACCATGTCGATGCCGATGGCGCCGACGGTGCCGAGCAGGAGCACGGCGAACGAGACGCGCAGCACCTGATTGGACACGCGTGCCGTGGTGCGCGCGCCGAGCTGCGAGCCGATCGACGAGCCGGCGAGGATGGCGAGCGCCACGCGCAGGTCGACGTTGTGGCGCAGCGCGTGCTCGAAGGTGCCGACCAACACCGTCACGAAGAGCAGGAGGATGCCGGTTCCCGCGGCGTCCTTGATCGAGAAGCCGTAGCCGTAGACGAGCACGGGCAGGAGCGCGACGCCGCCGCCGATGCCGAGCAGGCCCGAGAGCAGGCCGGTGCCGAAGCCGATGTAGGCCATCACCACGACGCTGACGCGCGGGATGCCGACCTCGGGGAGCGAGATGTACGGCGGCACGCCCCAGCGCACGAGCGGCGCCACCGACGAAGCGTGGCCGTCCGAGGCGGGCGCACGCACCGATTTGCGCACGGCGTTGACCGTCATCGACGCCGCGAAGAGCAGCATCGCGGCGTAGATGCCTTCGAGCGTGAGCGTGACGATCGAGACGGGGCGGCCGTGCGCGTTGGTGAAGGTGCCGGCGTCGGCGAGGATGCCGAGCAGGCGCGTGCCGGCGTCGACGCCGAAGATCGACGCGCCCAGCATCACGAAGTCGACGCGCACTTCGCCGTGCCGATACTGGCGGTGCTTCAAGAAGGATCCGATCGACGTGCCGATCTTCTGGCACAGCGCCGAGCCGACCGCGATCGGCATCGGGATCTTGAACGACAGCGCGAGCAGCGGCGTGAGGATGAAGCCGCCGCCGACGCCGAACATGCCGGCGACGAAGCCGATGGCCAGCCCGACTGCGACGAGCGCGGGCAGCGACACGAGGACGCCGCTGACGTCGATGTGCAGCATGCGCTACAGGTAGTACTCGAGCTCCGGCATCGCCGGCTTCTTCGGTGGCACCGTCGGCGGGCGCCGCCGCTCGATCGCGCGCGTGATGGCGTAGGTGATGAGGCCCCAGGCGAGCGGCGCCAACAGGCACACCGCGATGTAGAGGACGGTGCCGAGCATCAGGCTTCCTTGGCGCGCGCTTGCATGAGCAGCATGCCGCACAACACGGCGAACATGGCGAAGCCGATGAGGTCGCCGCCGAAGCCGAGCTTGTCGAAGTAGCCTTTGCCGATGTTCAGGACCTCGGATAAGTGGCCGCCGAAGCCGATGAGCAGCGCGATGGCGATGCCGGCGAGCGAGCCGCCGGCGACGAGGCCGGTGGCGTAGAGCATGCCGGGGCCGACCTCGCCCTCCTCGGGCGCCTTGCGCATCTTGTCGGCGAAGAGCTTGACCAGGCCGCCGACCCAGATCGGCGCCGTCGTCGACACCGGCAGGTAGGCGCCGACCGCCCACGACAGCGCGTGCGCGCCGGCGAGCTGCGCCATCCACGCCAGGAACACGCCGACGAGCACCGGGCCCCACGGCAGCTTCTGCGCGAGCAGGCCCTTGATGATCGTGGCCATGAGCGTGCCCTGCGGCGCCGGCATCTTGGCCGAGCCGATGCCGTGGAGCTCGCCGGGGACCGAATGATCGAGCAGCAGGATGGTGCCGCCGATGACCAGCGTCGAGACGAGCACGCCGATGATGAGGCCCATCTGTTGCTTGATCGGCGTGGCGCCGACGAGGTAGCCGGTCTTGAGGTCCTGCGACGTGGCGCCGGCGTTGGCCGAGGCGATGCACACGATGGCGCCGACCATGAGCGCCATCGATTGGTGCATGTCGGTCGTCCAGTGCAGCGAGACGAAGATGAGGCAGGTGGCCATCAGGGTCGCGATGGTCATGCCCGAGATGGGGTTCGACGAGCTGCCGATGATGCCGACGATGCGCGAGGACACCGTCACGAAGAAGAAGCCGAAGATGACGATGAGGACGGCCATGAACAGCGAGCCCGGGAAGGTGCCGGGCAGGTTGGGCAACAGCGCGATGATGAGGATGAGCGCGATCGCGCCGACGAGCACGAACGACAGCGGCAGGTCGCGGTCGGTGCGCTTGCGCGACGCGGTCGCCGCGCTGCCGCCGCGGAGATCGCGCATCGAGTCGCGGAACGACGAGATGATCGTCGGCAGCGAGCGGATGAGCGTCATCACGCCGGCGCAGCAGACGGCGCCGGCGCCGATGTACCGGATGTAGGCGCGGTAGATCTGCTCGGCCTGGCCGTGCGAGGCGATCCAGGCGTCGCCGAAGCCGAGCGCGTGCAGGTCGGCGATGCGCTGCGACGCGGGGACGAAGAGCGAGATGAGCGGGATGAGCACCAACCACGAGAGCACGCCGCCGGAGAACATCTCGGCGGCGATGCGCGGGCCGATGATGTAGCCGACGCCGAGGTACTCGGGCGTGATCTCGGCGTTGAGCGTGGCGTTGGGATATTGCGACGTCGGGCCGGTAGCGATCGTCGGCACGTCTTTCCACAGGCCGAGGATCGACATGAACAGCTTGTAGATGATGGCGGTGTAGACGCCGGCGAAGACGCGCTTGGCGAGGTTGCCGCCCTTTTCGCCGACGATGAGCACGTCGGCGCAAGCGGTGCCTTCGGGGTAGGGCAGGTTGCCGTGCTCTTTGACGATGAGCGAGCGGCGCAAGGGCACCATGAAGAGGATGCCGAGGATGCCGCCGACGGCGGCGAGCGTGGCGATCTGGAGGTAGCGGAAGAAGTGCTCGCCGTCGGACAGGAAGAGCAGCGCCGGCAGCGTGAAGACGACGCCGGCGGCGATCGATTCGCCGGCGGAGCCGATGGTCTGCACGATGTTGTTCTCGAGGATCGTCGACTTGCCGAGCTTCTTGAAGACGGCGATCGAGAGCACGGCGATGGGGATCGACGCCGAGACCGTCAGGCCGGCCTTGAGCGCGAGATAGACGGTGGCGGCGCCGAAGATGATGCCGAAGACGGCGCCGAGGATGATCGCTTTGGCGGTGAACTCGGCCGGCGATTCGTTGGCGGGGACGTAGGGCTTGAACTCGGTCGGCTCGATCGGGGAAGGCAACTGTCCCGCCATGCGTTGTCCTCGCGTAAAGTGGGGGCACCCTAGCATGGACGACGGCGTCGCGCAGCTTGCCTCGGTCATCGCCGCGCACGTCGGCAAAAGCGCCAAGCGCGATCTGCCGATCTGGGGCAGCCGCGAGCCGGGCACGATCGCCGCCGAGATCGCGCGCTTCTGCCGCGACGAGCTCGCCGGCACGGTGGCGCGTCCGCTGTTCTACGAGACGAGCCAGGGCTCCGTGGCCGGCGTCGAGCTCGCCGACGGTCGGCGCGTCGTGGTGAAGGCACACCATCCCGCGCAGGATCTGGCCGGCCTGCACGAGAGCGTGCGCGTGCAGATGCACCTGGCGTCGCGCGGGATCTACGCGACGACGGTCTGCGGCGGGCCGGCGCCGATCGGGCGAACGCTCGCCACCGTCGAGGCGTACGTCACGGCTGGCGTGACGCGGGATGGGCACGATCCGGCGGTGCGCGCCGAGCTCGCGCGTGCGCTGTTCGTGATCGTCGGCGCGTGCCGTCCGCTGGTGGCCGGCTCATCGCTGCCGCCGCACTATTTCGCGCAGGCCTACGCGGGGCTGTGGCCGGATGGCAGCGACTTCGCGTCGGGATCGCGTGAGGCCGAACGGATCGACGACCTGGCGCGGGCGGCGCGAGCGCGCATGGAGCCGACCGGCGAGCTGGTGATCGGTCACGGCGACTGGCGCGTGCAGCAGGTGCTGTTCGACGGTGGGCGCGTCGTCGCCGCGCACGACTGGATTAGCTTGTGCAAGGAGCGGGAGCCGGCGCTGGTCGGGTTCACGGCGTTCGCGTTCTGCGTCGATTGGTCGCGCACGCCCGTACCGGTGTCGACGCTCGACGACGCACGGGGATTCGTCGCCGACTACGAAGCGGCGCGCGGTCGTGCGTTTTCCGTCGCGGAGCGGCGGCTGTGCGGCGCCCTGTTCGCCTACTCGTATGCGTACACGGCGCGTTGCTTTTGCGGACGCAGCGACGGGCCGAGAACTTTTGGCGACATGGTGGCGTCTCATGGGTCCACGCTGATGGAGCTGTAGATGGACGAGCGCGAGAACGCACGACACTGGGAAGAGAACGCGCCCGACTGGGTGCGCTTGGCGCGCCGCGGCTTCGACACGTCGCGCGACCAGATCAACTCGCCGGCCTTCTTCGCGATGCTGCCCGACGTACGGGGCCTGCACGGGCTCGACCTCGGCTGCGGCGAGGGGCACAACACGCGCCTTACCGCCGAGCGCGGCGCCCGGATGACGGCGCTCGATATCACCTGGGGCATGGTGCACCCCGCGGCGGAGCACGAGCGCGAGGAGCCTCGCGGCATCCGTTACGTGCGCGGTTCGGGCGCGGCGCTGCCGTTTGCCGACGGCACCTTCGACTTCGTCGTCGCGTTCATGAGCCTCATGGACATGCCCGATCACGCGCGCGTGCTCGCCGAGGTGGCGCGCGTCCTCGAGCCGGGCGGCTTCTTCCAGGCGTCGATGACGCACCCATGCTTCCAGACGCCGATGTGGGAATGGCTGCGCGACGACAACGGACGGCGGCGCGCGATGGTGTGCGGCGACTACTTTCGCGAGCTGCAGGGCGAAGTCGAAGAGTGGAGCTTCGGCGCGGCCAAGCGTGCAGGCGAGTCGCAGCGGCCGTTTCGCATTCCGCGCTTCACGCACACGCTGTCGACGTGGCTCAATTTGTTCATCGACGCTGGCTTCGTGCTCGAGCGCTTCGTCGAGCCGACCGTCGACGACGCCACGCTGGCGGCCGACCCCGATCGTCTCTACGACACGCGCATCATCGCCTACTTTCTGACGCTGCGCGCGCGCAAGCCGCGCTGATGGAGCGCGTCGCCATCGTCGGCGTCGGCGGAGCCGGCAAGTCGACGCTCGCGGTGGCGCTCGGCACGCGCACCGGGCTGCCGGTGGTGCACCTCGACCGGCTCTTCTGGAAGCCCGGATGGCGCGCGAGCGAGCGCGAGGAGCTCGTGGCCGCGCAGGAGCGCGCGTTGCCCGTCGGAGGACGCTGGATCGCCGACGGCAACTACGGCGGCACATGCCCTTTCGGCTGGCGCGCGCCGATACCATCGTCTTCCTCGATCTCTCGCCGTCGCGCTGTCTGGCGCGCGTGTTGGCGCGCGCCTGGCGCTCGCGTGGGCGCGTGCGTGCCGACATGTCCGAGGGCTGTCCCGAGCGGTTCTGGGACCCGAGCTATCTCGAGTTCCTCTGGTACGTGCTGCGCTATCGCGCCGTCCACCGTCCCCGCGTGCTCGACAAGATCGCCGCGCACGGCGCGCATGCCCGCCTCATCATCCTGCGCACGCCCGCCGATGTCGCCCGCTTCCTCGAGCGAAGCGGCTAACGATCCCTTTCCTTCCAGCGAGGCGATGGTGCAACAGCGCGGGTGGCGCCGTGGGAGGGGCCCCCCCGGAAGCGCGCAGGCGCAGAAGTCCGTTACATCATCGCCGAGCGCCTTCGTTGAGCCATTTCTGATAGGCGTTGAACGAGAAGGGGCGACCGAGGAAGTCCTGCACCATCTCCGCCGCCGGCATCTTGCCGCCC
>DATNAQ010000178.1:0-18087 GCA_035607415.1 Polyangia bacterium | reverse complement strand
CACCTCATCATGCGCGAGGACGACATCCTCGGCGTCATCGAGAGCTGATTCGGACGGACCGCTCACCCCTGGCGGGCGCCGTGAGCGCCCGCCGAACGGCGTAGGAGAGACGAGAACATGGCTGCCAAGGAAATCATCTACAACGAGTCGGCCCGCTCCATGATCCTCGCGGGCGTCAACGCCCTCGCGGACGCGGTCAAGGTCACCCTCGGGCCCAAGGGCCGCAACGTGGTGATCGAGAAGAGCTTCGGCTCGCCGACGGTCACCAAGGACGGCGTCACCGTCGCGAAGGAGATCGAGCTCGAGAACCGCTTCGAGAACATGGGCGCGCAGATGGTCCGCGAGGTCGCCTCGAAGACCAGCGACATCGCCGGCGACGGCACCACCACCGCCACCGTGCTCGCCCAGGCGATCTACCGCGAGGGCTCCAAGCTGGTCGCCGCGGGCCACAACCCGATGGAGATCAAGCGCGGCGTCGACGCGGCGGTGAGCGCCATCGTCGAGCAGCTCAAGACGCAGTCGAAGGCGACCAAGGGCCAGAAGGAGATCGCTCAGGTCGGCACCATCTCGGCCAACGGCGACACGACCATCGGCAACATGATCGCCGAGGCGATGGAGAAGGTCGGCAAGGAAGGCGTGATCACCGTCGAGGAAGCAAAGTCGATGGACTCGACGCTCGACGTGGTCGAGGGCATGCAGTTCGACCGCGGCTACCTCTCGCCGTACTTCGTGACCGACGCCGAGCGCATGGAAGCGGTGCTCGAGGACGCGTTCGTCCTGATCCACGAGAAGAAGATCTCGAACATGAAGGAGCTCCTGCCGCTGCTCGAGCAGATCGCGCGCGCCGGCAAGCCGCTCCTCATCATCGCCGAGGACGTCGACGGCGAGGCGCTGGCGACGCTGGTCGTCAACAAGCTGCGCGCCACGCTCAACGCGTGCGCGGTCAAGGCGCCGGGCTTCGGCGATCGCCGCAAGGAGATGCTCAAGGACATCGCGATCCTCACGGGCGGCCAGGCGGTCACCGAGGATCTCGGCCTCAAGCTCGAGAACCTCACGCTCAAGGATCTCGGCCGCGCCAAGCGCATCACGGTCGACAAGGACAACACCACCGTCGTCGACGGCGCGGGCAAGAAGGGTGACATCGAGGGGCGCGTCAAGGAGATCCGCGCGCAGATCGAGAACACCACGAGCGACTACGATCGCGAGAAGCTGCAGGAGCGCCTCGCCAAGCTCGTCGGCGGCGTCGCCGTGATCAAGGTCGGCGCGGCCACCGAGACCGAGATGAAGGAGAAGAAGGCTCGCGTCGAGGACGCGCTGCATGCGACCCGCGCGGCCGTCGAGGAGGGCATCGTCCCGGGCGGCGGCGTGGCGCTCATCCGCTCGCTGTCGGCGCTCGAGAAGCTCAAGGTCTCGGCGGAGCAGCAGTTCGGCGTCAACATCATCCGCCGCTCGATCGAGGAGCCGCTGCGTCAGATCGCGCAGAACGGCGGCATGGAAGGCTCGGTCGTGGTGAACAAGGTCAAGGAAGGCAAGGGTGCCTTCGGTTACAACGCGGCGTCGGATACCTACGAGGACCTCATCGAGGCCGGCGTCATCGACCCGACCAAGGTGGTGCGCACGGCGCTGCAGAACGCCGCGTCGGTGGCGGCGCTCATGCTCACGACCGAGGCGCTCGTGGCCGAGCGTCCGAAGGAGGAGGGCCACTCGCACGGCGGTGGTGGCGCGCCGGGCGGAATGGGCGGCATGGGTGGTATGGGCGGCATGGGGATGTAAGCAGCCCCGATCCGCTCTCGTTCGGCAATTCGAAGGGCCCTGGAGCGATCCAGGGCCCTTTTTCTTTGTGTCGCAAAACGCCCGTCGGTTGGCGCGAAGTGTGTGTCGTTTCTGGTCCCGTCACTGGTCGGACCACGTTAGGGTCCGCGGCATGGGGGCACTTCGTTTCGCAATCGTCACCGCGCTCGTTCTCACCGTCGGTGGAGGCGGCGCGGAAGCTGGGGATCGCGAGCTGGCTCGGCAGCGATATCAGACCGGCACCATGCTCTACCAGCGCGGCCGCTACGCCGACGCGCTCGTCGAGCTTCAGCGCGGCAACCAGGCGGAGCCGAAGCCGGAGTTCGACTACAACATCGGCTTGTGCCTCGAGAAGCTCGGGCGCACCGCCGAGGCCGCCGACGCGTACGAGCGCTTCCTCGCCGCCCGCCCGCATGATCGCGAAGCGGCGGTGCTGCGCGCCGACATCGAGCGGCTGCGCCGATCCGTCGCCGCTGCACCCGCCGCCGCTGCGTCCGCCGTGGCGGCGCCGGTGCCGAGCGCGCTGCCTGCGCCGTCGGTCGTGGCGCCGCCGCCGTCGGTGATTCCGCCTTCGGAACCGGCAGCTCCGAGGCAGCCGTACGGCGCGCCAAGCTCCGTCGCCGACGCCTTCGCTCACGACGTCCGGCCGCCGTCGTTCGCGCACACCACGCGCGGCCAGGCGACGATCGCGCTCGCCACGATCGGCGGCGCCGCGCTCTTGACGGCCGCCATCACCGGCGGCGTTGCGTTGAGCGAGCGCGACAGCTACCGCGCCGCGTGCGCCGCCGGCCGTTGCGACGACGCCAGCTACGACGGCGGCCGTCGCGTCGCCGTCACCACCGACGTGCTGCTCGCCGTCGGTGCCGCCGCGGCGGTGACGGCGACACTCGCGGGCGTGATCGGCCGGCGCGAGCGCGCGCTCGTCTTCGCCCCGTCGGCGGGCACGCATGCCGTCGGCCTCGCCGTGGCAGGAGGCTTCTGATGCGTCGCCGGCTCGCGATCCTCGTTCTCGCGCTCTTGCCGCTGCAAGCGGGCTGCACGCTCTTGTTCGGCGATCGCATGTCGAGCTCCGGCAGCGGCGGCAACGGCGGTGGCAGCGGAACCACCGTCGGCAGCAGCGGCGGCAATGGCAACAACGGCGGTGGCACCTGCCGCCCGCTCACCTGCGCCACCGTCGGCGCCGAATGCGGCGCCATCGCCGACGGCTGCGGCGGCATCCTGTCGTGCGGTGACTGCGGCAGCCCTTCGATCTGCGGCGGCGGCGGCCCCAACCGCTGCGGCACCGGCGTCTGCGTCCCGCGCACCTGCGCCGAGCAGGGCGCCACCTGCGGACAGATCTCCGACGGCTGCTCCGCCGTCCTCGACTGCGGCCCTTGCGCCTGCGTCTCGACGGGCTGCGCCGGCCAGAACGCCACTTGCGGCAACATCGTCGACAACTGCGGCGTCCCGCTCTACTGCGGCGACTGCCCGGCCTCGCCCTGGAAAAGTTTTGGCAACCTGACCACCGAGCTGCGCCGCGTGTACATCGTGCAGAGCGGGATGTGGATCGTCGACATCGACGGCAACGTCTTCTTCACCTCCGACCTCATGCAGTTCACGTCGCAGAAGGTGCAGTCGATGGGGTCCGAGATCTACGCCGACGGCGATCAGGTCTGGGTCGGCGGCGCCGACGGCATCTCGTACAAAGCGCCCGGCTCGAGCACGTTCACGCTCCTCGCCGGCTCGCCCAAGCTCGTCGGCGGGATCCACGGCGTCGCCGGCAGCGTCTACGCCGATACCTACGACACCGCCGGCGCGGTCCTCCGCTCGAGCGACGGCATGTCGTGGTCCGCGGTCACGCCGTCGCCGGCTCCTGCGACCCTCAATGCGATCTTCGCGGCCTCGGCCTCCGAGGTGTTCGCCGTCGGCGTCGCCGGCAGCATCTATCACACCACCGACGGCGGCGCGACCTGGGCCAAGCAGACGAGCGGCGTCACCGGCGACTTCGCCGCCGTCTGGGGCACGGGCTCGCTGGTCCTGGCGTCGGGCCGCGGTGGTGAAATCGTGCGAACCACCAACGGCGGCGCGACCTGGTCGACGGCGAACACGGGAACGACGTCGCTGCTGCTCGGCTTGTGGGGCGAAAGCGCGAGCGACATCTGGGCCGTCGGACAGAACGCGACGATCCTGCACTCCGTCGACGGCGGCGCCAACTGGGCCGCCGAGACTGGGCTGTCGATCGCCCCGACGGCGACCCTGTTCAGCGTCTTCGAAGCGGCCGGAATCGTCTATGCAGTCGGGTCGGGCGGCATCGTCATCGCCCGTCAGAGCCCGTCGGGTGGTCCCTAGCGCGAGGCGGTCTGGACGGTATCGAGGACCTGCAGGGGAAGGCGGCGGATGCGGCGGTAGTCGGAGTCGCCGTTGGTCTTGAGGTGCTCGACCGTCTCGGGCGACAGCGGCAGGGCGCCGAGGTTGGAGATCGGCGCCGCCTGGCGCTGCTTCAGGATCTCGTCGACGACCGCGGGATCGATGCCGGGGACGGTCAGGAGCTGCTCGCGCGTGGCCACGTTGACGTTCAGGCGGCCTAGCACACGAATGTCCTCACTTTGAACAGCGGCAACTGGAGTGGCCGCTTTGGCAGCCGCCACGTGGGAGATAAGTAGCGTAAAAGCGCACATTAGACTACGCATCGTTGCCCCTGACGTCACCGTGACGTCCCTCTTCAGCAGTACCCGTGCCAAGGCATACCAAACTTGCAGATGCTCAATTCTACGGGATTGCTGGAAATATCTTCTTGGTCGTAAGGCGGGATGCGGTCGATTCGCCCCAGAAGACAGAGTCCGTTGACCCCGGGGATGTCCGCGAGTGGCGACTAGGCGATGCCGTCGCCGCGAATGTCGAGGACCATGCGGCCGACTTCGGTGCCGCCCTTGCGGATCTCGAGCTCGTAGCGGGCGGCGGTGAGCGCGCTGAAGGTGCAGCGGCCGTGCTCGGTGGGCGCCGAGTCGACGGGGCGGCCGTCGCGCAAGAGCTTCACCCGCACGCCTTCGAGCGGCGCGCCGGCCTGGGTGATTTCGAGCTGTACGTCGATCGCCTGTTTGGCGACGGGCTCGAGCGCGAGGCGGGCATCGACTTCGCCCGACTCGAACGGATACTGCGAGACGAACTCGAAGAAGCTCTGCGGCTGCGCCGGCGCCGTCGAGCGGACGGCCATCGCCGGCTCGAGGCCACGCGGCAAATCGGTGCCGCGCAAGAAGCTGAGGACGCCGTCGCTGAGACGGAACACGAAGCGCGAGGCGAGGTTCACGGCGCGCCGCCCGACCGGATCGGCCTTGGGCAGCGGGCCCCATCCACCTTCGGCGAGCGCCTCGGCGACGATGGCGACGCGCGCGGCGCTCGATGGGTGATCGGCCAGCCGCGTCTCGAACCCGGCGCGCTCGGAGTCGGTCATCGATCCGTCGACGTAGCGGAGGATCTCGTCGTCCGATGGCTCGTCGCCGGCGGCGTCGGGGACCGGCACGGACGGGCGCACCGCGCGTAACCTCGCGGTCAGCGCGGCGTCCAGCTCGTCTCTCTGCGAGTTCTCGTCGTCAGCCATCTTACTCTCGTGCTACGCGCGGGGCGCTTCGCCCTTCCTGGTCCGACCATCGTGTTGCTTGCTCACGATGATACGGAGCTTTTCGCGAATCTTGTTCTTTCGACTGTAAACCGTGTTCACCGAGATCGACATGAGGCGCGCGATCACCTCGGGCTCGAGCTCCTGGATGTAATAGTAGTCCATGAACAGGCGGTCAGCCGGCGACAGCTGCGCGATCGCGGCGCGCAGCTCGCGCGCCTCGTCCTCGGCCTCGAGCGCTTCGGAGGCGAGCGCCGCTTCGCTCGCCAGCGGCACCGGCGCGGTGTCGTCGAGCGCCACCGCGGCCCACATCTCTGTCGGCGCGCGGCGGCGGAGCGCGTCGTGCGCGGTGTTGGTGGCGATGAGGCCGATCCAGGACGACAGCTTGTAGCCGCGCGTGGCGTCGAAGGCGCGCAGCTTTTTGTAGTCGTCCTTGACGATGTTGAGCGCCGTCGCCGAGACGAGGTCCTCGAGATCCTCCTCGTTGAAGGCGGCGCCGTAGCGACGCATCACCTTGCGGATGCAGCTGATGACCAGGCGCTCGTACTTGGCGAAGAACGTGGGCCACGCGGCAGGCTCGCGCGCGAGGACGGCCCCGGTGAGCTCGTCGTCGGAAAGCGCGTCGTACGCGTTACGCAACGCCACGAGGAGATGTTTAGCGCGCACCCACGCGATAGGTCAACCCTAGGTATACGACTTGACGCAGAAAAGAGACCGGGGACGGGGTGATCTCGTTGGTGAACACGGAATAGCGGGCATTGAGCGCGAGGCCGGTGTCGCCGAGCGGGCGCTCGAGGTCGACGATCACGTTGTTGCGGTTCTCGTCCTCGATGGTGATGAACTGCTGCGTGTTGAAGGCGCGGTCGAGGAGCACGGGATCGAGGTAGACCGACGCGTAGAGCTGCGCTTTGACCGTCGCGTAGATCTGCCACGGCAGGCGGTAGCCGATCTTGAGCGTGACGATGTGGCGCAAGAGCGACTGGCCGAAGCTGTTCGACAGGTTGAGCTGCAGGCCGTAGCCGACGCCGACCAGGAGCGGGCCGACGTAGGTGATCTCGACGCCGCCTTCGTGGAACCAGTCCATGCGCTGATCGCTGCCGGCGACGAGGCAGCGGTCCTGGATCGACTGGCCGTAGGCGCAGGGCGGCATCGGGCCGGTCTGGCCGGCGGGTGGCGAGGGATCGGGCTGGAAGAGCTGCACGACGCCGTTGAACCAGCGGCGCTCGAGGTGATAGGTCGCGCCGACGTCGAGCTCGTGCTCGCCGTTGGCGCCGAAGACGAGGCGCGCGACGCCGTAGGCGGTGGCCTGCGCGGCCTGGAAGTCGAAATAGGGATCGGGCTTGTATTGGAAGCCGCGATAGCCGCCGGTGAGCGCGACCTCGCCGAGCGGGTCGACGAAGTAGATGCGCGCGAGCGCGGCGCCGCTGCGAAAGTCGCGCGCACGATAGGGCGCGACGGGGAGCTGCCAGGCGTCGTAGTAGTCGCCGAGCAGGGCGACGTGCAGGAAGCGGGCGACGCGCACGCGCTCCTCGGCGGCGATGCTGATGGCGAGGACGTCTTGATCGAAGACGGCGGGGTCGAAGTAGATCTTGCCGCCGGCACCGACGGTGATGCGGAGAATGCTCTTGTCGGTCTTCCAGGTCAGGCGCGCGTTGGCGGTCGTGCGCAGGAGGAAGCTCGAGACCGGCTGATCGGGCGACTCGGCGCCGGCGACCACTTCGGCGCGGTTGGCGTTCGAATCCCATTCGGGGCCGAGCGAGAGCGTCAGCCCGAATCGGACGACCGCCAACGCGGCGAGCGCGAGCACCTTGTGACTGTACTACTTCTTGTGTTTGAGCTCGTCGGCGCGTTGCGACAGCGCGCGCGCGCGACGATCGAGCTCGGTGGCCAGGCCGTTGAGCTCGCCCTGGGCGCGGCGGAGCGCGCGGAGTTGACGGTCGAGGTCGTCGCTGCCGTCGGAGCGGCGCAGCTCGTCGAGGGTGGCGGGATCGACGAGGTTGCGCAGCACGGTGCTGTCGCCGCTGCCGGTGCCGCCGAGCGTGCCGCCCGTCGAGCCGCCGCCCGTCGAGCCGCCGTTGCTGCCGCCGGTGGTGCCGCCCGTCCCACCGCTGCCGGGCGCAGGCGAGCCTGCGCCGCCGCCGGCCGAGCCGCCCGCGCCGCCGCCGCCCTGGCCCTGCGATGGGCCGGCGGTGGGCGAGTTGGCGCCGGTGGCGTTGTCGGCGGCGCCGCCGTGGCTGCCGCCGAAGGTCGTCGAGGCGACGCGCGGCGAGCGGCGGTTGGAGACCGCCTCGCCGAAGAGATCCTCGTCGACGGCGCCGGCGCGCTCGCGCAGGTGGCGGCGCCGCTCGACACCGTCGATGCGCGCGGCGAGTCGCACCACTTCGCGGCGCAGCTTGTCGCCGGAGTCGCGCAGGAGGTCGGCCTTGTCTTGCAGCTCGCGCGGCCCGTCGAGCGGATCGTCGGTGGCGCGGGCCACGCCGATCGGCGCCGCCGGCGCGGCGAGCGCGGCCGCGTGGGTGGTGCGCAGGCGGGCCAGCTCGAGGCGGCGCGCTTCGGGAAGATTGGGCGTGGCGAGCGCGCGATCGCAGTCGGCGATGAGCTTCCGGCGCGCGCCCGCGACCAGCGACGCGCGGCCGCGCAGCTCCGATGCGAGCCGCTCGAGCTCGTCGCTCTTCTGCTTCTGCGAGGCGAGCAGCTCCTGCAGCTTGCCGTCGCGGCGCACGCCGCTCTCGCCCTTGGTGCGCTCGATGTCGGCGGCGAGGGTGGCGCTGTCGCGCGCGAGCGTCTGCTGACGCGCCTCGACGTCTCGGCGCGCCCCGTCGAGCTGCGTGACCGCATGGCCGTCGGCGGCGAGGTCGGCCCATACGTCGGCGCGGGCCGGCGCCGTCGCCAGCAAAAGCACCGCACAGAGGGTCACCGACCGCATGACTCCCGCTAGCATACGCAACCAACGTGCCGCGCGCCAAGTGCCCGACAGTCGCGACACTTACGTCTCACACCCCTCAGTTTTTCGAGGGACGGCTAGCCGATGCCGTACTTTTCCAACTTGTAGTAGAGGGCGCTCGTCTTGATGCCGAGTAGGCGCGCGGTCTCCGTCTTGACCCCTTTGGCCTGCGTGTAGGCCTTGAGGATGAGCTGCCGCTCGAGGTCGTCGAGGAGATCGGGCAGCGCCATCTCGCCCGACGGCACCGGCAGCCGATCGCCGGCCGGGACCGTCGCGTCGCTGCGCACGGCGTCGCCGCGCAGGGCCGCGGGCAGCGCTTCGGTCGAGAGCCGCTCGCCGTCGGAGAAGACGAGCGACTGCTCGATCACGTTCTCGAGCTCGCGCACGTTGCCCGGCCAGCGATAGGCCATGAGGCGCGACAAGGCGGCGTCGTCGATGCCGGTGACGCGCGGGTTGGTCTTCGGCGCCAGGCGGCGGAGGAAGTGGTCGACGAGCAGCGGGATGTCGCCCTTGCGCTCGCGCAGCGGCGAGATCGTGATGGGCACGACCTGCAAGCGATAGTACAGGTCCTCGCGGAAGCGCCCTTCGGCGACCTCCTTGGCGAGATCCTTGTTCGTCGCCGAGACGACGCGCACGTCGACCTTGATGCTCGCTTCGCCGCCGACACGCTCGAACTCGCGCTCCTGCAGGACGCGCAACAGCTTGGTCTGCATGGCCGGCGAGATGTCGCCGATCTCGTCGAGAAACAAGGTGCCGCCGTCGGCGAGCTCGAAGCGGCCCAGCTTGCGCTTGATGGCGCCGGTGAAGGCGCCCTTCTCGTGGCCGAAGAGCTCCGACTCGAGCAGCGTCTCGGCGAGCGCGCCGCAGTTGACCTTGATGAACGGCCCAGCCGAGCGACGCGAGCGCTGGTGGATGGCGCGCGCGACCAGCTCCTTGCCGGTGCCCGACTCGCCGTAGATCGCGACCGACGTGTCCGTCGGGGCCACGCGCTCGACGACGGCGAAGACCTTGCGCATCGGCTCGGAGCTGCCGACGAGCTCGCCGAAGCGCGACGACTCTTCGCCGCGCAGGTAGTCGTTCTCGGCCTCGAGCCGCCCCTTGGCGCGACGCGCGGCGCGCAGCTCGAGCGCGCGCTCGACCTTGAGGCGCACGACCTCGGGCGCGAACGGCTTGATGAGGAAGTCGAAGGCGCCGAGCTTCATCGCTTCGACGGCGGTCTCGATGGTGCCGAAGGCGGTGATGATCATCGCCGGGCAGTCGGGGTCGAGCTCGCGCACCGAGCGCAGGACCTCGACGCCGTCGAGGCCCTCCATCTTGAGGTCGGTGATGACGAAGTCGGCGGGCGTCTGCTTGAAGCGCTCGATGCCGTCGCGCCCGCTCTTGGCCACGATCGGCAGGTGGCCCATCTTCTTGACGACGTGCGCGAGCCCCTCGCGGATCGTCTCGTTGTCGTCGATGACCAGGATCGTCGCCATTACGTTTCCTCGGGTAGCGCGAGCGTGAAGGTGGTACCGCGGCCCGGCGCCGAATCCACTGCAAGGCGCGCGCCGTGGTCGCGCGCGATGTCGCGCACGAAAGCGAGGCCGAGGCCGGTGCCGCTCTGCTTGGTCGTGTAGAAGGGCGTCCAGATCTTGGCGAGGATGTCGGGATCGATGCCGGCGCCGGTGTCGCGCACGGTCACGAGCACCTCGCCGTCGCCGCGGGCGCAGCCGAGCGTGACCTCGCCGCTGCCGTCCTCGGCGCAGGCCTGCACGGCGTTGTGCGCGAGGTTGACGAGCGCGCGGCGCAGCTGGCCCTCGTCGCCGGCGACGCGGGCCGCGCCGGCGCCGTCGAGGTGCATCTGCACGCGCACGTTGCGCGGCTGCGCGGCTGCGACGGCGATGTCGTGCACCTCGGCGAGAAGATCGCACACGTTGCAGGCGCCGACGGTCGGCTTGGGGCGGCGCGCGTAGTCGAGGAAGTCGCTGACGATGATCTTGAGGCGCCCAAGCTCGCGGTCGATGCGCGCGACGTGCGCCAGCTTCTCGGCGTCGCCGGCGAGATCGTCGCGCAACAGGCCCGCGTAGAGCTCGAGGCCGCCGAGCGGGTTGCGCACCTCGTGGGCGATGCCGGCGAGCATCATCTGCATCCGCTCGTCGCGGGCGCGCAGCTGCTCGCGCATCTGATCCATCGTATCGGCGACCTGGCCGATCTCGTCGTTGGTCTCGCGGCGCACCGGCTCATCGAGCTCGCCCGAGCCGATGCGCTCGGCGGCGCGCGCCAGGCGGCGGATCGGCTGCGCCAGGCGCCGGGCGACGAAGATCGAGAGCGCGACGATGGCGAGCGCGCCGCCGGCGCCGATCTCGAAGAGCGTGCGGCGGAAGCGCGCCAGCTCGACGTAGAAGGAGGCGGCGCCGTCGACGCCGACGGCGTAGGGGATGTCGCCCGAGTTGTCGCGCAGCGGGGCGAAGCCGGACTTATAGAAGCTGCCGTCGCGGCCACGGAAGAGCACCGACGAGGCCGGCGTGCCGGAGAAGACGCGGCGCAGCTCCGACTGCCAGGCGTCGAGCGCGTAGTAGCGCTCGCCGATGGCGACGCCGCTGCGAGTGTCGGCGCGCGAGGTGCGGTCCTTGGCGAAGACGTAGATGCGCGCGGCGCCCGTGTTGGTGGCGAGCTCACCGAGGCGCCGCTGCAGGTTGCGATAGGTGCGCGTGCCTTCGTCGCCGGGGGCGAGCAGGGCGACGTTCTCGTCGGCGATCTCGGCGGCGGCGGCGGCGGCGATGGAGGTCAGGCGCTGCCCGAGCTCCTTCTCGAGCGCACGGCGAGCGACCCAGTGCGCCACCACGCCGAAGCCGACGAACGTGGCTATCGCCGGCACGAGATAGGCGCCGAGCAGCTTGGCAAGGATCGGGACGCGCCGGGCCACGGCGCCATTGTACACGCGCTCGATTCAAGCGGCCGAAGGCCGCGTCGCGCCAGAGTCGGCGCGTAGCAAGAGGGAGGCTCGACGGGCTTTGCTCGTCGAGGGGGACGGCACGTCCCCTGGGATCGGGCGGGAAGCTTTCCTAGGGAAAAATTCCCGCGCCGTCGAGGCCGGTGGTCTCGTCCCAGCCGCGCAAGACGTTGAGGCACTGCACGGCCTGGCCGGCGGCGCCCTTGACCAGGTTGTCGATGGCGCCACAGACGATGACGCGGCCGGTGCGCGCGTCGTGCCACGCGGCCACCTGCACGCGGTTGGAGCCGCGCAGGTGCGCCGTGTCGGGCGGATGGTCGACGACCGCGACGAACGGCTCGTTGGCGTAGGCGCGCCGCAGCTCGTCGGCATACGCCTGCGCGGGCCGCGCGGGATCGGTCGGCAGCGCATAGCAGGTCGCGAGGATGCCGCGCGCCATCGGCACGAGGTGCGGCGTGAAGACGAGGCGCACCGGCGTGCCCGCCGCGCGCTCCAGCTCCTGCTCGATCTCGGGCGTATGGCGATGCCCGGCAACCTTGTAGGCACGCACCCCTTCGCCGATTTCCGAGAAATGGGTTGAACGTTGCGGCTCGCGTCCGGCGCCCGAGACGCCGCTCTTGGCGTCGATGATGAGGCCGTCGGGCTGGATGAGCTTGGCGTCGAGCAGCGGGGCGAGCGCGAGGATCGACGCCGTCGGATAGCAGCCGGGCACGGCCACCAGGCGCGCCGACGCCAGCGCCGCGCGATGGCGCTCCACGAGGCCGTAGATCGCGTGCGGCAACAGCTCGGGCGCCGCGTGCTCGGCGTACCACTGCTTGTAGACGTCGGCCGAGCGCAGCCGCAGGTCCGCCGACAGATCGAGCACGACGACGCCGCGCTGGTGAAGCTCGCGAGCAGCCTTCGCGCTCTCGCCGTGGGGCAGCGCGAGGAAGGCGACCGCGCACGACGCGGCCACCGCGGCCGCATCGAAAGGCTCATATTTTGCTTGAAGAACGCCGGCGAACTGCGGGAAGTCCTTGGCGACTTCGTGCCCGGCGTGGCGGTGGGCGTAGAGCCCGCGGAGGTGGACGTTGGGATGGCGGACGAGGAGCCGGACCAGCTCGGCTCCCACGTAACCGGACGCGCCGATGACGGCGACCGGTACGCGGTCGATCATGACGGGCATCCTCCTCGGCACAGCCTGGGAGGAGGCATCTCGCCTCGCCTCCGGCTCGGCTCGCCGAGCATGGGATTAGCGCTTGCTGAACTGGAAGCGGGCGCGCGCGCCACGCTGACCGTACTTCTTGCGCTCGACGATGCGCGGGTCACGCGTGACGTAGCCGGCCTTCTTGAGGGCCGGGCGGAACGAGGCGTTGATCTGGATGAGGGCGCGAGTGACGCCGAGGCGGATGGCCTCGGCCTGGCCCGAGAGGCCGCCGCCCGACACGTTGATGTAGATGTCGTAACGGCCGAGCGTCTCGGTGAGCTCGAGCGGCTGGCGCAGCACCATCTTCGACGTGGCGCGACCGAAGTAATCGTCGATCTCGCGCTTGTTGATGGCGATCCTGCCCGTGCCGGGCATCATCCACACGCGCGCCACCGCCTGCTTGCGGCGGCCCGTCGAGTAGAAGGCGTTCTTTTCGACCTGAACCGTGGTGGTCTGAGCCATTTCCTAGTCCTTCTTAGCGGGCCGGCTGGAGCTTGAGCTCCGCGGGCGTCTGGGCCGTGTGCGGATGCTTGTCGCCCGCGTAGACCTTGAGCTTCTTGTAGATGCGGCGGCCGAGCGGACCCTTCGGGAGCATGCCCCACACGGCGCGCTCGATCACTTCCTTCGGGTTGCGCTGCAGCATCTCGGCCGCGGTGAAGGTCGACAGGCCGCCCGGATGCAAGCTGTGCTTGTAGTACAGCTTGCCGTTCATCTTGTCGCCGGTCAGATGGACCTTGGCGGCGTTGATGACGACGACGAAGTCGCCGTGGTCGACATGCGGCGTGAAGGTCGGCTTGTTCTTGCCGCGCAGGACGTGCGCGATCTGCGAGCAGGCGCGCCCGAGGGTCATGCCGGCAACGTCCACGACCTGCCACTTGCGGTCGGTAACGGCGGCGTCGGTCTTCATCGAGAAGGTCTTCATTAGATCGATCCCCAAAACATTGGAAACAAGGCAGGGACTTATATTCGGGGGACCCCGGGGTGTCAAGGTCTTTCATCATGATATGATGGGGGACCGGAGACCCTTGGTACGCGGCAGGGAGCGGAAGGCGTTCGGAGCGTACTACACGCCCGCGGCGCTGGTCGAAGCGGCGCTGGCGGAGCTGCCGGCGCCGGGGCCGCGTATTGCCGATTTGTCGTGCGGCGAGGGCGTTTGGCTGGAAGCGGCAGGGCGGCGCTGGCCCCAGAGCGTCCTGACCGGCGTGGATGTCGATGGGGAGGCGCTGGACGTGGCGCGGGGGCGCGTCGCCGGGCGCTTCGTGGAGGGGGACGGCGCGCGATTTCACGGGGTTTTCGACTGCGTGGTGGGCAATCCGCCGTGGGGCGCGGGACGTGTCGGCAACGTGCGGCGCGGGGCGGAGTCGGTCAGCGCCTTCGTCGACGCGGCGGTCGACAACCTCGCGCCGGGCGGGCGGCTCTGCCTGCTGGTGCCGGCGGCGTGGCTGGAGGTGGCGGCGCACGCGGCGGCGCGGCGGCGGCTGTGCGCGAGGGCCGCGCTCGAGCGCCTGGCGCACCTCGGCGACGTCTTCGCCGGCGTGAACGCCCCGGCGGCGCTGGTCATCGCGCGTCGCGAGCCGGATGCGGCGGCGCGGGCGCGGCAGATCGTGGCGACGCCGCGCGGGCCGGTGGCGCAGGCGGAGCTCCTGCGCGATCCGGAGTGCGCGCTCAATGCGCGCCTGACGCCGGCCGAGCGGGCGCTCGCTGCGCGGCTCGCCGAGCATCGCGAGCGGCTGGCGGGGCGGGTGCGCTTCATCCTCGGTGTCGTCACCGGCGACAACGGACGCGCGCTCTCGGACGGACCCGGGCGCGCCGACGAGGGCGAGCCGATCGTCACCGGCCGCGACGTGGCGCCGATGCGCATCGCGACGCCGCGGCGGCGCCTGTGCGTGCCGCTCGAGCGCGTGCAGCAGGCGGCCCCGCGACAGGCGTACGCGCGGCACAAGGTGGTCTATCGCTTCGTCGCCGCGCATCCGGTGGCGGCCGTCGATCGCGGCGGGCGGCTGACCCTCAACAGCGCCAACGCCTTTGCCTTTGACGACGACCTGGGCTTTGGCCGTGATGGGCTCGACTTCGTCGCGGCGTGGCTCAATTCGTCGACGGCGCGCTGGCTGCATCGCGCGCGCTTCGCCATGCCGCGCGTGTTGCGCTCGCACCTCGAGCGGTTGCCGTTGCCGTCGACGACGAGCGACGCGCGCCGCGCCATCGTCGCCGCCGCGCTTGCGGGCGACACGGGGGCGCTAGATTCTCACGTGATGGACGCCTATCGACTCGACGACGAGGAGCGCACCCTGGTGCAGGCATGGCCGCGATCTTGATGGTAGAGCCGCCGTCGGCGGCGCGCGACGATCTCGAGCGTGCGCTCGGCGACGCCGGGCATCGTGTGCTCGTCGTCGGCGACGGCGAGTCGGCGCTGGAGACGTGGCGCTCGGAGCGGCAGGAGCTGGCGATCCTCGACGAGGCGGCGCAACGGCTCAACGGCATCGGCGTGGCCGTGCGCATGAAGGCGGAGTCGCCGGCGTCGTTCATGCCGGTCTTGATCCTGTCGTCGCGCGACGCGGTGGCGCGTGCCGCGGCGCTCGCGGTCGCCGACGACGTGGTGGCGCGGCCCTACGACGTGCGCGAGGTGGTGGCGCGCTGCGCGGCCCTGTTGCGCACGCGCGCGCTCGTCGACGATCTGCGGCTGCAGCGCGCCGAGAGCGAGGCCCGCACCTATGCCGATCCGACCACGGGCCTGCGCAACCGGGCCTTCCTCGGCGAGCGGCTCGGCGAGGAGTTCAAGCGCGCGGTCCGCTACAACGAGCCGCTGTCGCTGGTGCTGCTCGCCGTCGAGGGGATGCGCGCGATCATCGATCGGCGCGGCGTCGGCACCGGCGATCGCATGCTGCAGCTGGTGGCGCAGGCGACGTTGCGCTCGCTCAGGCAGATCGACGTGGTCACGCGCTACGGCGCGCACGAGTTCGCGGCGCTTCTGCCCAACACGCACCTGGCGGGCGCGCTCACCTGCGCCGATCGCCTGCGGCGCGAGACGTCGACCGCGGTCATCGACGACGCCAAGGCGGTGGTGTCGATGGGCATCGCGTTCTACCCGGGCAAGGACGTCAACGACGCGACCGATCTATTGCGCATGGCGGCGCGCGCGCTCGAGCGGGCGCGGGAAGAGGGCGCCGGATCGATCTGCCTCTATCAGCATCAGGGTTACCTGTTTCAACCGAAGTGAATTAAGCTTCGACCCGTGTCGCGCGTTGGATTGCTGCTGAAGCGGGCCAAGCCCGAAGCGGTGGAGATCGCCACCGAGCTCAAGGCGTGGCTGAGCATGAACGGGCACGAGGCCGTGGCCGTCGGCGATCACGAGTCGTCGCCGCTCGGGGCGCGCTTCGTCGACGACGAGCAGCTGCCCGAAGGCGTGGAGCTCCTGGTCGTGCTCGGCGGCGACGGGACGCTCTTGCACGGCGGCGCGCTGGCGGCCGATCGCAAGGTGCCCCTTCTCGGCATCAACCTCGGGCATCTCGGCTTTCTGACCTCGTGCGCGCCGGCCGACGCCAAGACGGCGATCGAGCGCGCCCTCGCCGGCGAGCTGCCGCTCGAGGAGCGCCTGCGGCTGCGCGTCGACGTGGTGCGCGGCAGCGGCGAGAAGCTGACGCGCTTTGCCTGCAACGACGCGGTGGTGAGCCAGGGCGCGCTGGCGCGGCTCATCGAGCTCGACGCGATGCTCGACGATCGGCGCATCACGCGCTATCGCGCCGATGGGCTCATCGTGGCCACGCCGACGGGCTCGACGGCCTACACGCTGGCGGCCGGCGGGCCGATCGTGACGCCCGAGGTGCGCGCCTTCGTGGTCACGCCGATCTGCCCGCACACGCTGACCAACCGGCCGGTGGTGGTGCCGGCCTCGTCGCGCGTGACGGTGCGGCTGGGGTCGCCGGCCGATCACGTGCAGCTCACCGTCGACGGGCAGTGGGGCACCGGGCTGGCCGACGGGGATCGCGTGGAGATCTCGGCGGCGATCGAGCCGCTGCGGCTGTTCCGCTCGCAAGAGAGCTACTTCGACGTCTTGCGCGAGAAGATGAGCTGGGGCGAGCAATAGCTCGCAACTTTTTTCCGACCTTCACGAAAAGAAGACATGCTGACGCATCTGCGCATCACCGACTTCGCGCTCCTCGACGACGTCGAGGTCGAGTTCGGGCCTGGGTTCAACGTGCTCACCGGCGAGACCGGCGCCGGCAAGTCGCTGCTCGTCGAGGCGGTGGCGCTGTTGCGCGGCGGGCGCGCCTCGGCCGACGTGGTGCGCTCGGGGGCCGAGGAGGCGCGGGTCGAGGCGATCTTCGAGCCGCCGCACGGTCCGGCGGCGGCGGCGCTGGTCGAGCGGCTCGGGCGCGCCGGCATCGAGCCCGTCGACGAGGGGCTGGTGGTGCGGCGCGTGATCGGAAAGTCGGGCCGCGGCCGCGTCTACATCAATAACGTGCTCGCCACCGCGGCGGCGCTCGGCGACGTCGCCGGCGTGCTCATCGAGCTCGCCGGGCAGCACGAGCACCAGACGCTCGGCGATCCGGCGCAGCACCTCGCCATCCTCGACGCCTTCGGCGGACACGACGAGGAGCTCGAGGCGATGGCCGCGGCGCACGCGCGCATCGATGCGGCGGCGCGCGCGCTCGGATCGGCGACGCTCGACGAGCGCACGCGCGCCGAGCGCGAGGAGTTCCTGAAGTTTCAACTGAAGGAGCTCACCGACGCCAAGCTCGAGCCGGGCGAGGACGAGCGGCTCAAGCTCGAGCGCGAGCGACTGCGCGCGGCCGAGAAGCTGTTGTCGGCGGCGCGGCGCGGCGAGGACGCCATCTACGCGCGCGAAGGGGCTGTAGCCGAGGAGCTGGGCACGCTCGGGCGCGAGCTCGGCGAGCTCGGGCGCATCGATCCCGAGCTCGGCCGCGTCGGCAAGCAGATCGACGAGGCGCGCGTCACGCTCGAGGAGGCGGCGCGCGATCTGCGCCGCTACGCCGAGCACCTCGACGCCGATCCCGAGCGGCTGGCGCAGGTCGAAGAGCGCACCGATCTTCTCGCCAAGCTCATGCGCAAGCATCGCGGCGACGCGCAGGACGTGGGCGCGCTCCTCAAGAAGCGCGACGCGCTCGCCACCGAGCTCGCCGATCTGACGTCGCACGAGGCGCGGCGCGCGGAGCTCGCCGCCGAGCTGCACGCGGCGCGGGCGACGGCGTCGAGCCTGGCGACGGCGCTGACTGCGGCGCGGCAGAAGGTGGCCAAGACGCTGCAGCAGAAGGTCGGCGCGGCGCTCGCCGAGCTCGCCATGGCGGGGGCGCGCCTCGTGCCGGCGGTGTCGTCGACGACGGCGCGCGAGGGCGACGACGCGGCCTTTGTGTTCGACGGGCGGCGCCTGGGCGCGAGCGGCTGGGATCGCGTCGAGTTCCAGCTCGCGGCCAACAAGGGCGACGAGCCGCGGCCGCTGCACAAGATCGCGTCGGGCGGCGAGCTGTCGCGCATCATGTTGGCGTTGAAGCGCATCTTGTCGCGCGCCGACCAGGTCGCGACCTACGTCTTCGACGAGGTCGACGCCGGCATCGGCGGCGCCGTCGCCGACGTGGTGGGGCGGCAGATCCGCGCCGTCGCCGAGGACAAGCAGGTCCTGT
>DATNAQ010000162.1:0-21060 GCA_035607415.1 Polyangia bacterium | reverse complement strand
ACGTCGGCGTCCTGCTCGATGGCGCCCGACTCGCGGAGGTCCGACAGCATCGGCCGCTTGTCGGCGCGCGACTCGAGCGAGCGGTTCAGCTGCGACAGCGCGATCACCGGGCAGCGCAGCTCCTTGGCCAGCGACTTCAGGCCGCGGCTGATCTCCGAGATCTCGCGCTGCCGATTGTCGTCCTTGGTCGCGCGCCCCTGAATGAGCTGCAGGTAGTCGATGACCACCACGCCCATCTGCTCGGCGCCGCCGTAGAACAGCGCGGTGTCGGCGCGCCAGCGACGGGCCTTGGCGCGGATCTCGAGCAGCGTCGGCGCGCCCGAGTCGTCGATGAGGATGGGCGCCTCCGACAAGTTGCCGGCGGCCGTGGTGATGCGAATCCAATCCTTGGTCTCGAGAAAGCCGCCGCGCAGCTTCATCGAGTCGACGCGCGCCTCCGAGCACAGGAGGCGCTCGCACAGCGACTCCTTCGACATTTCGAGCGAGAACACGAGCGCGGGGAAGGGATGGCGCTCCTTGCCGTCGGGCTCGCGCCGCTTCTGCATGGCGGCGTTGACCACCATGTTCATGACGAACGACGTCTTTCCCATCGACGGACGCGCGGCGATGATGATGAGGTCGCCCGGCTGCAGCCCCGCCGTCATCGAGTCGATCTTGTGATAGCCCGACGGCACGCCGGTCACCGCCTGCTTCTTCTCGTAGCGCTTCTCGAGGTTGCGGATGGTGGTGTGCAGGACGTCTTTGATCTTCTCGAACGACTGCTTCTGCGAGCGCTGCGCGATCTCGAAGATCTCGCGCTCGGCGGTGTCGATGTACTCGTCGACGTCGCCGTACTCGCCGTAGCCACGCGCCGAGATCTCGCGGCACGCCTCGACGAGGCGGCGCGCCGTCGCCTTGCCGCGGATGATGCGCGCGTGATAGCCGATGTTCTCGACGGTGACGACCTTGGCCATCAGCTCGGTCAGGTAGTCGGCGCCGTTGAACGCGCGCAGCTTGTCGAAGGTCTCGAGCGCCCGCATCTGCTCGACGACGGTGAGCGAGTCGATCGGCTTCGACGTGGCGTCGAGCTCGAGCATCGCCTCGTAGATGGCGCGCAACGCCGGGTGGTAGAAGTCCTCGGCGGTGAGGAACTCGGCGACGTCGTTGAACTTGCGCGCGTGCACCAGGATGCCGCCGATGACCGACTCCTCGCCTTCGAGGGAGTGGGGCGGCGTCAGGCGCGTGGAAGAACTATCTTGCGGCTGCGGTGCGGCAAACGGCATCGATTCGCTCGATGTTAGCAGCTTGCTGCTAAGATTCGTCTCATGAAAACGATCCATCTCGCCCTGGCTGCGTTGTTTCTGCTCGTGCCGGTGGTCGCGCGCGGAAACGCCGAAGGATTCGGCTCACTCACTCCACAGGAGGTCGCGGCGAAGCTGAAGCAGAAGAACGTCTACGTCTTCGACAACAACGATCCGAGCGTGTTCAAGGAGGCCCACGTCCCGCACGCCAAGTGGCTGCACCCGTCGGAGTACGACGCCAAGGAGCTCCCGTCCGACAAGAACGCGACGCTCATCTTCTATTGTCACAACGAGCATTGAATGGCTTGCCACGAGGGCGCCGGGCGCGCCCTGAAGTTCGGTTACAAGAACGTGTTCGTCATGCCGGCCGGGATCATGGGATGGCAGAAGGCCGGTCTCCCCGTCGAGAAATAGCCGCTCGAAGCTGCCGCCAGAAGTAGTAGCCGCTCAGTAGCCGCTAGAAGATGGGCGCGTGCGCCGTCGCCATGAACGGCTGCGCGTCCGACAACAGCCCTTCGATCTTCACGTCGAACGAGTCGCCGGGCGCGCTCGGCGCCGACACCAGCGCGGCCGTCGCGCGCGCGACCGAATCGTCGTTGCACTCGACCGACAGCGACGCCTCCGGCCCGAAGCTCACGACCACGTCGACGACGCCGCTGGCGCCGCCGGGCGGCAGCGTCCACGGCGATCCCGCGCAGCCGATCGCGCTGCCGTTCTGCAGCGGCGCGCCGCCCGTCGAGAGCTGCACGTCCTCGACGCGATCGATCGCCTTCTGCGCGTCGTTCTGCAGCGCGAAGGTGAGCTGATAGCTCGCGCACGGCGCCAGCGCGCCGCCCGCCGTCGGGCAGGTCCCGCTCGTCATGAGATGCGCCGTCGCGTTCTCCAGCTTGACGTCGCTCGACACCGACACCCCGTTGCCGCAGCCGGCGAGCGCCGCGATCGCGATGACCCAGACTCCACGCATGCTCGTCCTCCTCACAGGATCGGAATGTCGACGCTGGCGGCAAAGCGCGTGGCGTCGCTGAACACACCGTCGACTTCGAGCGTGATCGACTGCGTCGGCAGCGGCTGCTCCGGGCCGAGGAACACGGTCTCCGGAATGTCGCCGCACGGCAGCGTGACCGAAGTGCCGGACGACTCGTTGTCGTACAGGTCGACCGACACGACGGGGCTCGTTTGGATCGAGGGCGCCACCCACGGTGTCGACACACAGGCGAACTGCGCGCTGAGCGTCGTCGTCGCGCCCCATTTCATCCGAACCACCTCGGTGTTCTCGGCGAACGGGGACGACTTCGGATAGTCGATGATGAACACGATCACGTAGTGCCCGCCGCCGAAGTCGCGCGCTGACGCGTTCTTGAAGCCGTAGCTCGCCGGCATCGAGCTGCCGTTTCCGCCGCTGCCGCTTCCGCCCGCGCCGCTGCCGTCCGGCATTTGCGCGCCGCCGCACCCGACGAGTGTGATCAATGTCAAAAACGCAAAGATTCCACGCATTACGGCCCCCCGACCGAGAGAGGTCGGACCAATAACGCGGGGCTATGGAAGAGTCAACAGGAAAGCGAGGAGGGACGAAAGAAGGCTAGGCCTGCTTCGGAACGACGACGACCTTGATCTTGCCGGTCACGCCGGTGCCGAGGCGGATCTCGACGGTGTGGTACCCGATCGTCTTGATCGGCTCGGGCATGTGGACCTTCTTGTGGTCGATCACGATGCCCTTGTCCTTCAGCGCCGCCTCGATGTCGCGCGACGTGACCGAGCCGAAGAGCTTGTCTTCTTCGCCGGCCTGACGCTCGATCTGCACCTCGACCGACGCGAGCTTGTCGCTCATCGCCTGCGCGTCCTTCGCCAGCGTCGCCTGCTTGGCCGCGATGATCTTCTTCTCGTGCTCGATCTGCTTGATGTTGCCGGCGGTGGCCACGATCGCCTTCCCCTGCGGGATGAGGTAATTGCGCCCGAAGCCCGGCTTCACCTTCACCAGCTCGCCGGCCTTGCCGAGGTTGTGCACGTCTTCCTTGAGAATGACTTGCATCGCCATGGTCCGCCTACTTTCCGGTCACGGTGAACGGCATGAGCGCGATCATGCGGGCGCGCTTGATCGCCGTGCCCACCTTGCGCTGATGCGTGGCGCAGTTGCCGCTGATGCGACGCGGAATGACCTTGCCGCGATCGGTGATGAAGTACTTCAGCGTCTGCGGATCCTTGTAGTCGATGGCGACGTTCTTGTCGGCGCAGAAGCGGCAGACCTTGCGACGGGCGAAGCCACGCTTGCGCGCGTCCTTGCCCTTCTTGTCCTTGTCACCGCGACCGCCGCGACCGCCGCGGCTCTCGTTCTCGCTCTCGGGCATCATGGCTTATTCCTTTCCGCCCTTGAGCGGGAGATCGTTGTCGAGCGACGGCAGGAAGTCGTCGTCGAGATCCGGAATGTCCTCTTCCTCGAAGCGCGGCAGCTGCGCAGCGCCCGTGGCCAGCTCCTCCTCGTCGGGAACCGTCGAGGCGGCCTTGTTGAAGGTCTCGTCGTCGATCGCCGCCGGCTTGACGTTGGGATCGACGTTCTCGTCGACCTTGACCGTGTAGTAGCGGATGACCTGATCGAGCATGCGCAGGTTGCGCTCGATCTCCTCGACGACGCCCGTCGAGCCGAGGTACTGCCAGTAGAGGTAGATGCCCTTGAGCTGCTTCTTGACCTCGTAGGCGAGCTTGCGCTTGCCCCAGTTGTCGAGCTTGAGCACGCGACCGCCGAGCTGCTCGATCACGCCCTTGACGCGCGTGTTGACCAGCTGGATGCCGTCCTGGTTGGTGTCCGGGCGCAGGATGAAGATCGTCTCGAACTCCCGCTGCGTGCCCGGCTCGTCTCGCATCGATTGAGCCATGTTTCGTGTCTCCCTCTTGGGTTTGCCCCCGGACTCGCCGGGAACGAGGTTGCTACCGATCGGTGTTCACCTTGTTCATCGCAGCCGTTGCGCCCTTGTCGAGCACCATCTGAACTGCGTCCGCCGCTCCACCGATCAAGAACGGCAGCTCATTTTGTTCCGCCTTCGAGAAGCCACCGAGTACGTGGCCGGTAACCCTTTCTTTGCCTCCGTCCGGCTTGCCCACACCGCAGCGCACCCGAACGAACGCGTCCCCCGACATCTGGATGATCGATCGCAGACCGTTGTGTCCTCCGTGACCGCCGCCCACCTTGACGCGAAGCTTGCCGAAGGGGAGGTCGATCTCGTCGTGCACGACGATCGTGTGGCTCGGCTCGATCTTGTAGAACGCCTGGGTCCGCTGCACTGCCTGGCCCGAGACGTTCATGTACTCCTGCGGCCGTAGCACCACGATGTCTTGCGTCTGCGCGATCTCACCTCCGAACTTTTCGCGCCAGCCCGGCGCCTTCCAGCGACGGGCCAGCTCGTCTGCCACCATGAACCCGATGTTGTGACGCGTGCGCTCGTACTCTTCGCCAGGATTCCCCAAGCCAACCACGAGCCACATCGAGCGCATCTCCGGGTCGCCTTGCGGCGTACGTCCTCGCTTCCTCGGTCACGGGCCCAGAGCCCGCTCCCTCGGTCGCTGCGGGCGTGCGCCGCAATGCGCCTCCGGAGCTGCGCTCGAGCCACTTGATTACTTCTTGCCGCCTTCCTTGGCCGGCGCGCCGCCCTTCTTGTCGCCGCCGGCCGCCGGGGCCGCCGCAGCGCCTTCCTTGCCGGGGGCCGCAGCGCCCGCCGCCGGAGCCGCCGCAGCGCCTTCCGCCGGAACCGCGCCTTCGGCAGTCGCCGCCGGAGCCGCTTCCTTCTCGGCCTTCGGCGCCGTCACCGCGCACACCGTCGAGCCCGGGTCCGGAAGCGGACGCACGCCCTCGCCGAGCTTGAGGTCGCTGACGTGGATCGCCTCGTTCATGCCGAGGGCCGACACGTCGACCTCGAGCTTGACCGGGATCTTGTCCGGCGTGCACGAGATCGGAAGGATGCGAATGACCTGGTGCATGATGCCGCCGAGCTTGACGCCCTCGGCCTTGCCGGTGAGCACGATCGGCACCGTCGCGTGGACGGGCTTGTTGAGATCGACGCGGATGAAGTCGGCGTGCGTGACGTGGCCGCGGATCGCGTCCTTCTGATAGTCGCGCACCATCACCGTGAGCGCGCCTTCGCCGTCGGGGGCGCCGGCGATGGTGAGCGTCAAGACGGTGTTTGTCTTCTTGACCGGATCGAGCGACTTCAGGAGCTCGGCGGGATCGACCGCGAGCGGCATCGGCTGCTTGGCCTGGCCGTAGCAGATCGCCGGGATCTTGCCGGCGGCGCGCAGACGGCGCACGGCCGACTTGCCGATGTCGCCACGAAACTGAGCATTCAACTTTCCGACTTCCATGATCGCGTCCTTTCGAATCTACAGTTGCTTCGCTCGCTCACTTCGGGCTCGGCGCAACAAGTCGACTCGCTGCACTCGCCTCCGGGTTGCGAAAACCCCTCGCCTACGTTCGCTCGCTCATATGAACAAGCTCGAGATCGAATCGCCGTGGTGGATGCGCTTGATCGCCTCGCCGAGGATGCGCGCCACCGAGAGCTGCTTCACTTTGCTCGAGGCCTTGGCTTCGGCCTTGAGCGGGATCGTGTCGGTCACGAGAAGCTCCGACAGCGGCGACTTCTCGATGCGCTCGATCGCCGGGCCGGAGAGCACGCCGTGCGTGCAGCAGGCCGAGACCGTGCGCGCGCCGGCGTCGATGAGCGCCTTGGCCGCGTGGGTCAGCGTGCCCGCGGTGTCGATGATGTCGTCGACGAGGATGGCGTCCTTGCCCTTGACCTCGCCGATGATGTTCATGACCTCGGAGACGTTGGCCTTCTCGCGGCGCTTGTCGATGATGGCCAGCGTCGAGTTGAGCCGCTTGGAGTAGGCGCGCGCGCGCTCGACGCCGCCGGCGTCGGGGGAGACGATGACCGTGTCCTTGCCGAGGTGCGTGCTCTTGAAGTGATCGATCATCACCGGCATCGCGTACAGATGATCGACGGGGATGTCGAAGAAACCCTGGATCTGGCCGGCGTGCAGATCGACGGTGAGCACGCGATTGGCGCCCGCCGTGGTCAAAAGGTTGGCCACGAGCTTGGCGCTGATCGGCGTGCGCGGCTTGACCTTGCGATCTTGTCGCGCGTACCCGAAGTAGGGCATGACCGCGACGATGGAGCCGGCCGACGCGCGCTTGAGCGCGTCGATCATGATGAGCAGCTCCATGATGTTGTTGTTCGCCGGCGAGCAGGTCGACTGCACGACGAAGCAGTTCACCCCACGCACGTTCTCGCCGATCTCGACGAAGACTTCGCCGTCGGAGAACGTGGTGACCTCGCATTGGCCGGGACGCACCTCGACGGTTCGACAGATCGCGTCCGAGAGCTCGCGATTGCCGTTGCCGCTGAAGATGGTGAGCGCCTTGATCATCTACTGTCGCTCCGCTCGCTCACTGCGGCGCGGCGCAACAGGTCGGCTCGCTGCACTCGCCTCCACGTTGCGAAAATCCCGCGCCTTCGTTCGCTCGCTCATTTCGTCCCTAGCTCTTCTTCGTTGGGGCGGTAGGATTCGAACCTACGAATGCGGGGACCAAAACCCCGTGACTTACCGCTTGTCGACGCCCCAGGAAATTCCCGGAAAGCCTCATAAATCCCAATGAAGAGCGGACGATCTAGCAGACCCGATGCACGTTTGTCAAGGAGCCCATAAGACTGATTCCGTGTAAGATCTGCATGTGAAACGGTGTCCGGCCTGCGCGGCTGCCTGCTGGGACAGCCACAGGCACTGCCCCTCGTGCGGTAACGACGTCTCGGCGGCTCTCATCGAGCCTGGGGACCCCTATGCCGGCACGACCCTGGTCGGGAAGTACCACATCACCGAGCTCATCGGCGTGGGCGCCATGGGCCGGGTATACCGCGCCGACCACCTGCAGCTCGACGCCCAGGTAGCGGTCAAGCTCTTGAGCCCGGACGTGGCGTCCGATACCCAGAGCCTCAAGCGCTTCCAGACCGAGGCGCGGGCGGCGTCACGCCTGCGACACCCGAATACCATTCAGGTCTACGACTTCGGGCAGTCGGACACCGGCATCCTGTTCCTGGTCATGGAGCTTTTGCGGGGGCGTAATCTCGCGCAGATCATCGCCGACGAGCCGCCGCTGTCGCCGCCGCGAATGGTGGATCTGCTCGGCCAGGCCCTCTCGGCGCTCGACGAGGCGCACGCCGCCGGCGTGGTGCACCGCGACTTCAAGCCGGAGAACATCTTCGTCGAGACGCTGCGCACCGGCAAAGAGCACGTCAAGGTGCTCGACTTCGGCATCGCCAAGCTGCGCGGCGAGGCCGACGCGAACCTGACGTCGCGCGGGGCGGTCTGCGGCACGCCCGACTACATGAGCCCGGAGCAGATCCGCGGCGAGGAGCTCGACGCGCGCTCCGACGTCTACGCGGCGGGCGTGGTGCTGTACGAGACGATGACCGGCACGCGGCCCTTCGCCAGCGACGGGCCGCTCATCGACGTCCTGATGTCGCATCTCAACCTGCAGCCGCAGCCGCCCTCGAAGCGGCGGCCGGATCTGACGATCCCGCGCGCGCTCGAGCAGGTGTGCCTGCGCGCGCTCGACAAGAACCGCGAGAACCGCTTCCGCTCGGCCGCGGAGATGAAGCAGGCGATGGAGTCGGCGGTGCGCGGCATGTCGGGCGAGCGCTGCAAGCAGTGCGGCACGCCGCTGCCGGGGACGGCGCGCTTCTGCCCCGAGTGCGGCGCGGTGCTGCGGCCGACGGGATCGTTCGCCACGGTGCAGGCGGCGGTGACCGGCCCGTCGGAGACGCGGACGGCGCGGCTGCCGCTGCCGCTCGTCGGGCGTGACGACGTCCTTGGGCGCCTCGAGGCGCTCGAGCGCGAGGCGCTGGTGGTCGTGGGCGACCCGGGGATCGGCAAGACCGCGATCGTCGAGGCGTGCGTGGCGCGCGAGGAGGGGCGCTTCAAGAAGGCGGTGGTCGCCGGCGCCGATCCGTCGGGAGCGGCGACGCCGTGGTATCCGATCCGGCGCGCGCTGACGCAGCTCTTGTCGCTGTCGGAGCGCCCGACGCGCGAGGAGCTCGACCGGGCGAGCGCGGATCATCCGCAGGATCGGACCGGGCTCTACGAGCTGTTCGGCTTCGGCGGCGCGGCGTCGAAGCTACCGCTCGACGTGCGCAAGCGCGAGTGCGTGGCGGCGTCGCTGCAGACGATGCGGCGCGCCGATCTGACGCTGGTGTTCGAGGACGTCGATCGCTACGACGCGCCGTCGCGCACGATCCTCGGCGAGCTCATCATGCAGCCGGGAACGGCGACGCTGCTGGCGACCACGACGCGGCCCGAGCTGCTCGACGTGGAGGTCGAGCTGGTGCGCTTGCCGCCGCTCGATCCGATGGCGCTCGCCGATCTGCTGCTGCCGCCGGGCGTGGCCGATCGCTCGGGCGGCAATCCGCTCGTGATCGTCGACGAGCTGCGCGCGCTCGCCGGCGTCAAGCTCGGCGAGGCGGCGCAGGCGCTGCTCGATGCGGCGGTGGTGGCGGGCGGCGACGTTCCGACGCCGGTCCTGGCGCAGGCGGCGGGCATGACCGACGTCGGGCGCGCGCTCGCCGAGCTGACGCTGCACGGCTTCATCCGCGCCACGCAGAAGAGCGTCGAGATGCCGTCGCAGACCTTGCGGCAGCACATCTACGACGCCATGCCCGTCGAGCGGCGGCAGAAGCTGCACGGGACGCTGGCGTCGCTGCTCGAGACGCGCGGCGCCGAGCCGGTGGTGGTGGCGCATCACGCCTATCGCGCCGGCGAGACCTCGCGCGTGGCGCTGCTCGAGCGCGCGGCCGATGCGTCGCGGCAGGGCTTCGACGACGACGCGGCGGTCCGCTGGTATCGCGCGGCGCTCGAGCGCGGGCGGCAGGCGCTGACCGAGGGCGCGGGCGACGAGCTGACGCAGATCCGCCTGGCGCTGAAGCTGGCGCTGGTCCTGCGCTACATGGGCGAGGTGGTGGCGTCGGAGAGCGTGTTGCGCGAGGCGCTCGAGCTGGCGGTGGCGCGCGGCGACCGCTGGGCCGAGGTGCAGGCGCGGCGCGGCCTGGCGCGCCTGGCGGCGCAGTGGGACAACCTCGACGGAGCCAAGGAGCATCTGACGCTCGCCCTGCAGGCGTCGCTCGCGGGCGGGGATGCGGCGACGCTGTCGGAGCTGTACCTCGAGCTCGCCGAGATCCTGGCGCGCCTCGGCGACGGGGCGACCGCGGAGCGCGAGCTGTGGGAGGGCCTGATGCTGGTCACCGCCGGCGACGGGCCGGAGGCCGAGCGCGGGCCCGAGCCGCTGTGGCGCATGCTGCTGGCGCTCGGGGAGCTGGCGCGTGACGCTGGTGACTTTCCGGGCGCGCGGTCGTACGGGCTGCACGCGCTCCGGCACGCGGCGCGCGTCGATAGCCCGGTCGGGTCGGGGCGGGTGCATCGCTTCCTCGCCGAAGTGCACGAGATGCTGGGGTTCGCCGATCACGCGATCGAGCATCGGCGCTCGGCGGTGGAGGAGCTGCGCCGCGTCGGCGACCGGCGCTCCACGGCGGAGCTGCTCATCGCGCTCGCCGATCCCGAGGGGGCGAGCGCGGTCGAGGCCAAGGCGTGGCTCAAAGAGGCCGACGTGCTGGCGGCCGAGGTCGGGTGGCAGGAGGGCGTGGATCGGTCACGGGCGGGTCTCGCCCGGCTCCCCTGAGCCAAACGTCACGCTGCTCCGTTTATCTTGAAGCCCAGCGCGAAGGCGCTTACTACTTCCCTGAGCGAGGAGAGCCATCGAATGTGCGGAATCGTTGGGTATGTGGGCGACAAGGAATGCACGCCGATCCTGATCGAGGGCCTCCGGCGCCTCGAATATCGCGGTTATGACTCGGCCGGCGTGGCCGTCCTCGACCCGGCCAAAGAGGGGCTGACGATTTCGCGCGTGGTGCGCTGCCGCGGCAAGCTGTCGAACCTGGAGAACCTCCTGCGCGACTCGAAGCCGCAGGGGCACATCGGCATCGGCCACACGCGCTGGGCGACGCACGGGCGGCCCAGCGACGAGAACGCGCATCCGCACAAGTCGGGCGGCGTGAGCGTGGTGCACAACGGCATCATCGAGAATCACCAGGTGCTGCGCGATGCGCTGCGCGCCAAGGGGCGCACGTTCTCGTCGGAGACGGACACCGAGATCATCGCCCACCTCGTCGACGAGGAGCTCAAAGTCGACGGCAAGGTGACCTTGCGCGAGGCGGTGCGGCGCGCGCTCAAGCAGGTGCAGGGCGCGTACGCGATCGTGGTGATGGCGGACCAGATGCCGGATCAGATCGTCGCGGCGAAGAACGCCTCCCCGCTGGTGCTCGGCCTCGGCGACGGCGAAAACTTCATCGCCTCGGACGTGCCGGCGATCCTCGAGCACACGCGGCGCGTGATGTTCCTCGAGGAGGGCGAGATCGCCGAGGTGCGCAAGACCGGCATCGAGGTCGTCGATCTCGAGGGCCGCAAGATCGAGCGGGCGCCCAAAGAGATCACGTGGAGCGCGGTGTCGGCGGAGAAGGCCGGCTTCAAGCACTTCATGTTGAAGGAGATCCACGAGCAGGCACGCGCGGTGACCGACACGCTGCGCGGGCGGCTGTCGGTCGAGCACAACGACGCGTTCCTCGACGGCATCGAGCTCGACGTGGCCAACATGAAGAAGGTCACGATCATCGCGTGCGGCACCTCGTGGCACGCAGCGCTCGTCGGCAAATTCATGATCGAGCAGCTGGCGCGCGTGCCGGTCGAGGTCGATCTGGCGTCGGAGTATCGCTATCGCGATCCGATCATCGGCAAGGGCGACGTGATCCTGGCGATCTCGCAGTCGGGCGAGACGGCGGACACGCTGGCGGCGATCAAGGAGGCCAAGAAGCACGGCGCCTTCACGATGTGCATCGCCAACGTCGTCGACAGCTCGATCCCGCGCGCGTGCCACGCGAGCCTGTACACGCACGCGGGGCCGGAGATCGGCGTGGCGTCGACCAAGGCGTTCACCACGCAGCTGGCGGCGCTGATGCTGCTGGCGATCCACCTCGGGCGGCGCACCAAGGCGCTCAAGGACGAGAGGGCGACGGCGCTCATCAAGGAGTTCCTGACGGTGCCGCAGAAGATGTCGGACGTCGTCGGGCTGGCGCCGCAGATCCAGGTGATCGCGCGGCGCTACGGGCAGGCGCGCGACTTTCTGTTTCTCGGGCGCGGCAACAACTACCCGATCGCGCTCGAGGGCGCGCTGAAGCTGAAGGAGATTTCGTACATCCACGCCGAGGGCTACGCGTCGGGCGAGATGAAGCACGGGCCGATCGCGCTCATCGACGAGCACATGCCGGTGGTGGTGATCGCGCCGAAGGGCCCGGGGTACGACAAGGTCATGTCGAACCTGCAGGAGGTCAAGGCGCGCGAGGGCAAGATCATCGCCATGTGCACGCGCGGCGACCACGAGATCGGCACGCTCGCCGACGAGTGCATCCTGATCCCCGAGACGGCGCCGGAGCTGCAGCCGCTGCTGACCACGCTGCCGCTACAGCTCCTCGCCTACTACGTCGCCGACTTCAAGGGCACCGACGTCGACCAGCCCCGCAATCTCGCCAAGTCTGTTACCGTCGAGTAGTGAAGCCGTACCGCCCGCTCCAATCGCTCGCGACGGCTCTGAGCCTCGTCGTGATGGCGAACGTCGGCTGCCACTGCTGTTCATGGATCGCGAGCGGGTGCTTGCCTGGCTTGGCTCGCTGCTGGTGGCTGTTGCGCTGACGTTGGTTTTTCTGGTTCGCGGCGCGCAACCTCGAGGCGATTGGCGACGGACGGCCGCGCTTCACGCCGCGACAGTGCGTGGGATGGATGTTCGTTCCCCTTTTGAACGTGCACATGGCCCACCAGGTGCTGACGTCGCTGTGGCGCGAAAGCCAGCCTCGGCCGCGTGAGGCATTGCGTCGCGCCGGGGACTTCTCGGTGCGCCAGACGTGCTGAAGGATTCCAGCCGGGTGGTTGATTCGCTCGTGGCCGCGACGCCGTCGCTGCTGAACGCGCTGCGCCTGGTCCAGGGGGTCGCCTTCATCGCCGTCGTCCAGCGCATCGCCCTGCGCCAACGCGAGCAGCATCTCGACCTCACCCGCCGCCGCGCCGTCCCCCAGCCGTCCAGCACGCTCCGCTAACCAGCCGCCCAGAGCGAACCGAGGGTGCTTGCGGGCGGGTGACAGCGCCTTCGTTTTTTCGCGCCGCGCGAGCTCCGCAGCCGGCGGCAAGGGTGCGACGCGAGCACGGCGTCCCGCCCGGCGGGGACTGTCTGAGCGCGGCGCGAAAAAACGAAGGCGCTGGCAGCGCCAACCGCACCCCCCGTGAGCTACCCCACTCGACAAGTGGTCGGACCGATCGCATGATCAGGGAATGCGTGGCTATGTTTCCGCGCGCGCGCGCGCGCAGCTCGTCGATGTGCTGCTCGCCGCCCAGATCGCGATCTACAGCTTGCGCGTCGCCGGCGCGCTCTACCTCAGCGTCGCGCCCGCGGACAGCGACTTCGGCTTCGTGCTCGCGCGCGGGGCGCGGCTGTCGCAGCCGTTCCTGCTCGTCCTGTTCATCGCCACCGCCATCGCGTTCCTCTTCTGGCTCGACCGCGCCGCGCGCAATCTGCCGTCGCTGGGCGCGCGCGAGGCGATCGCCTCCGAGCACGTCGTCGGCGTGTTCTTCGCGCCGGTGGTGAACCTCGTCGCGATCCCGTACGTCGTGCGCCACGTCTGGCTCGGCAGCGATCCGACGCCGCCGGCGCGCTCGTGGCTCCTGTGGGGCTGGTGGCCGGCGCTGTTCGTGGGCGCGCTCGCGCTGTCGGTGCCGCTGGTGTCGGCGCCGCTGTTCCTGCTCTCGGCGGTGTGCCTCACCGGCATCGTGCGCGACGTGCAGCGGCGCCAGGACGAACAGTTCCTCGACGACGAGCGGCGCCGAGCGGTGCCGCTCCCCACGGCCGACGCCCTCCGTTAACCCTCAGGAAGGACCTTCGACGAATGACGTACGCTCAGAACATGAACGGCTACATTTCGGCGCGGGGGCGCGCCCTGGCGCTGACGATCCTCGTCAGCATTCAGATCGTCACGCTGCTGGCGGCTGCGGCCGCGTGGGCGTCGTACGCCTCGACGCTCGGTCACGACCTGAGTGGAAGGATGGCGGCAGCCGCCATGGCGACGGCGATCGGCTCGTTCGACACGCTCCTCTTCTATGCCGCCACCGTCGTGTTCTTTACGTGGGTCTATCGCGCGATGGCGAACCTCGCCCCGCTCGGGTCGATGAGCACGCGCTTCAGCCCGGCGATGGCGGTGTGGGCCTACATCATTCCGTTCGTGAACTTCGTCTGGGGCCACACGGTGATGGCGACGATCTGGCAGGAGAGCCAGCCGCCGGCCGTGACCGAGGACGGCGTCTACACCAGGCGCAGCACCGCGCTCGTCAACTGGTGGTGGGGCCTGTACCTCGGCGGCATCGTCCTGGTGTTGTGGACGACGGTTTCGGCGCTGTTCACGAGCCCGCGCAGCGTCGACGAGCTGCATTCGTTCGCGAACAATCAGATCCTGTTCATGATCATCCGCGCGGTGACGGCGCTCTTGTTCATCCTCATGATCCGCGGCGCGCAGAAGCGTCAGGACGAGCAGTGGCAGGATCTGGAGCGCCGCCGCAACGTGCCGAAGCCGACCGCCGAAGCGCTCCGCTAACCGTCGCTACTGCGAGATCGGGCCGTGGTAGGCGCCGCCCGACGCCGTCGGTGAGGTCACCGCGGTCGGCGGCGGCTGACCGAAGGGCGGGCCGCCGCTCTGCGGGCTCGCCTCGGGCGTCGACGCCGCCGCCATCGCCGCGTCATGACACAGCCCCTCGACGGCGCCGGCGGGCCTGGCCTCGTCGCGCACCAGCCCGCGGCTCGGCGACAACACCTGCAGCCGCGTGCCCGTCGGCTCGAGCGTCACGTACGCCTTGACCGGCGCCGTGAGGTCGATGATCGCGCCCGTGCGCTTGACGGCGTCGACGCAGCGCTGCCGCTCCGGCGCGCCCGCCGATGCGCCCTGGATGGTCAGCGCCACCCGCGCGTTCGCCGCGTTCGCGGCACATCCACCGGCCGCCGCCGCGAGCGCGAGAACCGCGATGAAACGCATGATTGCCACATTTTACCGCATCCGCTAGCGTGGCCGCCATGGCCAAGCTCACCCACTTCGACGATGCCGGTGCCGCCCACATGGTCGATGTGGGGGCGAAGCCCGAGAGCGAGCGGATCGCCATCGCGGCCGGCGCGATCGAGATGCAGCACGAGACGCTCGACGCCATCGGCGCCGGCATCATGGGCAAGGGCGACGTGCTCGGCGTGGCGCGCCTGGCCGCCATCGCGGGCCTCAAGCGCACCAGCGAGCTCATCCCGTTGTGCCACCCGGTACGCGTCACCGGCGTCGACGTGTCGCTCGCCGGACGAGACGACGACGGCCGTCCGCGCATCGAAATTCTGGCGACGGTGCGCGCCTTCGATCGCACCGGTGTGGAGATGGAGGCGCTGACCGCGGTGAGCATCGCCGCGTTGACGGTCTACGACATGTGCAAGGCGGTCGACCGCGGGATGCGCATCGTCGACGTGCGCCTCATAGAAAAACGAGGCGGCAAATCAGGCACCTGGACCCGCGACGAATGACGTAGAATCCGGCCACCCACGGAGCCCCCCATGCAAGCTGCGCAGAAAATCGATCCCGCCTCGCAATCGACGGCGCGCCCCGAGCTCGACAAGCAGCTCGAGACGCTGCGCGCCCGCGCCACCGAGTGGGCGCGCTCGCCGCTGGCCGAGCGCATCGCGCTGGCCAGGAAGATGCTCGACGGCTACGTCAGCGTCGCCGAGGCGAGCGTGCTCGCCGGCTGCCACGCCAAGGGGATCGACCCGAGCTCGCCGCTCGCCTCCGAGGAGTGGCTGGCGGGGCCGACCATCGTCATCCGCAACCTGCGCCTGCTCTGCGAGACGATGGAGCGCCTGGCCGCGGGACGGCCGCCGTTCGATCCGGCCAAGGTGCGCACGCGTCCCGACGGGCGCGTCACCGTCGACGTCTTCCCGTCGAACGGGATGGACAAGGTGGCGTTCGCCGGCTTCACCGCCGAGGTGTGGCTGCAGCCGGGCGCCAAGGCGCAAGAGGTGACCGAGCGCGCCGCGGCGCACTATCGCGTGCCGGCCGAGAAGCGGGAGGGCAAGGTCTCGCTCGTGCTCGGCGCCGGCAACGTGGCGTCGATTCCGCCGACGGACGCGATCTACAAGATGTTCGTCGAGGGCAAGGTCTGCCTCATCAAGATGAATCCGGTCAACGCGCACGTCGGCCCGTTCATCGAGACGGCGTTCAAGGACGCGATCGATCGCGGCCTTCTGTTCGTGTGCTACGGCGGCGCCGACGTCGGCAAGTACCTCGTCGAGCATCCCGGCGTCGACGAGATCCACATCACCGGCTCGGACAAGACGCACGACATGATGGTGTGGGGCCCTCCCGGGCCGGAGCGCGAGGCGCGCAAGGCGAAGAAGGATCCGCTGCTCAAGAAGGAGATCACCTCCGAGCTCGGCAACATCTCGCCGGTGATCGTGGTGCCGGGGCCGTACAGCGATGCGGAGCTGGCGTTCCAGGGCGAGAGCATCACCTCGGCGATCGCCAACAACGCCTCCTTCAACTGCAACTCGGCCAAGCTGCTCGTCGCGGCCAAGGGCTGGGACAAGGCCGACAAGCTCAAGCAGTCGATCGCCGACGCGCTCGGCAAGGTGCCGGTGCGCAAGGCCTACTATCCGGGCGCCGAGCAGCGCTGGAACGAGCTGGTTTCGTCGCACCAGAAGGTCAAGCGCATCGGCGAGGCGACCCCGGGCACCCTGCCGTGGGCGATCCTCGAGGACATCGATCCGGCGTCGACGGACAAGGTGTTCTCGATGGAGCCGTGGTGCTCGGTGCTGTCGGAGACGGCGATCGGCTCGAGCGATCCGATCGCGTTCCTCGACGAGGCGGTGCGCTTCTGCAACGACAAGGTGTGGGGCACGCTGTCGGCCACGATCATCGTGCACCCGTCGACGATGAAGGATCCGAAGTTCGCCGAGGCGCTCGACCGCGCGGTGCAGGCGCTGCGCTACGGCACGGTGTGCATCAATCATTGGCCGGCGCTCGGCTTCGCGTTCGGCACCACGCCGTGGGGCGGGCATCCGTCGGCGACGCTGGAGGACATTCAGTCGGGGCGCGGCTGGGTGCACAACACGTTCATGCTCGAGGACATCGAGAAGTGCGTCATTCGCGGCCCGCTGGTGGTGAAGCCGAAGCCGACGTGGTTCGCCAATCACAAGACCGCGGCGGAGATCGGGCGGCGCCTGGTGAAGCTGGAGGCGCAGCCGTCCTACTTCAAGCTGCCGGGCATCATCATGGCGGCGCTGCGCGGTTAGTCCGCACGAATTAGATCAGAGGGAAGATGAAAGAGGTACACGACAAGATCGTCATCATCGGTTCGGGCCCGGCGGGGCTCACCGCGGCCATCTACGCGGCGCGCGCGGCGCTGCCGCCTCTGGTGATCGAAGGGCTGGTCAAGGGCGGACCTCCGGGCGGGCAGCTGGTGAACACGACCGAGGTCGAGAACTACCCCGGCTTCCCGAAGGGGATCCTCGGGCCCGATCTCATGAACGAGTTCCGCAAGCAGGCGGAGCGCTTCGGCACCAAGTTCCTCGCCGGCGACGTCGAGAAGGTCGATCTGTCGAAGCGGCCGTTCACCATCGAGGTCGCGGGCATCGAGGAGTACCACGTGACGGCGGATGCGCTCATCATCGCCACCGGTGCGCAGGCCAAGTGGCTCGGGCTGCCGTCGGAGAAGACGCTGGCCGGCTACGGCGTCTCGGCGTGCGCCACCTGCGACGGCTTCTTCTTCCGCGATCAGCACGTGCTCGTCGTCGGTGGCGGCGACACGGCGATGGAAGAGGCGACCTATCTGACCAAGCACGCCAAGCGCGTCACCGTCGTGCACCGGCGCGAGGACTTCCGCGCCTCGGCGATCATGGTCCAGCGCGCCAAGGACAACCCGAAGATCGACTGGCTCTTGAACACGGCGATCGAGGAGATCATCGGCGCGCCGGGCAAGACCGGCGTGACCGGGGCGCGCATCAAGAACCTGAAGACCGGCGCCGTCGAGACCATCACGTGCAACGGTGTGTTCGTGGCCATCGGGCACCAGCCGAACACCGACCTGTTCAAGGGGCAGCTCGACATGGACGAGAACGGGTACCTCGTCCTGCCCGGCAAGAAGGGCGCGCAGACGGCGACCAAGGTGCCCGGCGTGTTCGCCGCCGGCGACGTGGCCGACCACGTGTACCGCCAGGCGGTGTCGGCGGCGGGGACCGGCTGCATGGCCGCCATCGACGCTCAGCGTTTCTTGTCGCATTAGCCGAAGCGGTCGCAGGAGGCGACGCGGGCCGCTGCACTCCGGCGACGACGCAAAACCCGGTCGCGCGCAGAGGTGCCTTGCCGCGCTCGAACAGTCCTCGCCGGCCGTAACACAAGTGCTCGCTTCCGCCGCCGTGCTGGCCGGCTGCGGAACTCGCGCGGCGAGGCACCTCTGCGCGCGACCTCTTTGGACGACGCCTACGCAAACGCTGATCCGAGGGCCTTCGACGCGCCCAAGGAGGCGATGCGCACAGTGTCTCTGCGGCGCGAGTTCCGCAGCCGGCCAGCACGGCGGTGGAATCGAAGACGGGTCGTCCGGCCGGCGAGGACTGTTTGAGCGACGCAGAGACACTGTGCGCGTCGCCGGCCCCCAGCGTCATACCATTCGAATCGCTAGCGCGTTCTTGTCGCTACCGTAAATCCTCGATAAGATGGCGGGACGATGACTCCTGCCGAAGCGGTCGACCTGCTTGGCAAGATCAAGTTCTTCGCCGGGCTGCCCGCGGCCTATTTGCGGCGCATCGCCGACATCGGCACCGAGGAAGAGCACAACGGCGCCACCACGATCTTCCAGGAAGGCGACAAGGGCGACAAGTTCTACCTCATCATCGACGGCGCGGTGCGCATCTCGCGCATGGTGCCGGGGATGGGCGAGGAGGCGCTGGCCGTGCTGAAGGCGGGCGCGTACTTCGGCGAGATGGCGCTCATCGACGACTTCCCGCGCTCGGCGCACGCGATCGTGCACGAGAAGTGCCGGCTGTTCGTGATCCGCAAGGAAGACCTCGAGGACCTGCTGTTCGTCGATCGCGACCTGGCGTACGAGCTTCTGTGGAACTTCGTGCGCACGCTGTCGGGGCGCCTGCGCGAGACCAACGACAAGATGACGTTCCTGTCGGTGACCAATAAGTTCTGACGACGATCTGGTGCGCGAGGTGTTGCGCATCAACGAGCGCTGGATTCACGAGGTGGTCGAGCGCTTCGGCGTCTGCCCGTTCGCGGAGAACGCGATGAAGGCAGGGCACGTGGCCCGGCGCGTGGTGCTCGGACGCGACGACGCCGAGCGGGCGGCGGCGGCGCGCGTACTGGTCGAGGAGCTGGCGCGCGACGAAAAGATCGAGGTGGCGCTGCTCATCTTCCCGACGGTGACGGCGGAGCCCGAGGCGTTCGACGCGTGGTGCGCCCCGTTGCGCGCGGCGCATGCGGCGTTCGTGGCGGCGGTGTTCCATCCGGCGAGCGCGTACGATCTGGCGACGCCGGCGCAGGCGGTCGGCTTCTTCCGGCGCGCGCCCGATCCGACGCTGCAGCTGGTGCGCGTCTCCGCGCTCGACGCGGTGCGCGGCCCAGGCAATCGAGACGGAAAGTTCATGTTCGACTTCTCGCCGGCGGCCTGGGCGGAGCTGAAGAAGCGCGAGCATCGGCTGCCGACGTCGGAGCGCATCGCGCGCGACAACCACGCGATGGTGGTGCGCGAAGGGATCTCGACGCTGCAGGCGATCTATGATGACATCCGCGCCGACCGACAGCGATCGTACGGCGGAGGGTGATCATGGCTGGGCATCCGTGGTTCACGAGCGCGCTCGAATGGCACAGCGGCCTCGACGAGGCGATCGCCGAGGCGACCGCGGGCAACAAGCGCCTCATGCTCGTCATCGGGCGCGCCACGTGCGCGGGCACGCGCGCGCTCGTCGAGCGCACGCTGGCCAAAGAGGAGCTCGAGGAGTTCGTGCGCGCCAAGTTCGCGCTCGTCGCCGCCGACGCTGATGCGCCCGAATTCGGTGACCCGCGCGTGCGCGCAGTGTTCGAGGCGCTGCCGGTCAAAGCGCCGACGCCGCTCATCGCCTATCTCGCCGTCGACGCGCGCCTGTTGATGTCGACGGCGGGCGGGCGGCCGCCGGCGGTGCTGCTCAACGACATGCTCAACGCGACCACGCGGAAGTAGCTCGTGTACGCGGCGCGCGCCGCGATGTACGCGGCGCTGTGGACGCTGTTGACGCTGACCTACGGCGCGACGCACGCGCCCATGGCCGCGTGGCATTCGTCGGCGTGGCCGGCGGAAAAGCTGCCGCTCACCCGGCGTGGGGCTCGGCGCGCATGTGGCGCGGGCGGCCCGCCGAGCTGCGCGCGGCGCTCGACGCGGCGCTGGCGGATCCGACGATCGGACCGCCGGCCGAGGATCCGCCGGGCTTCGATCGCGCCGCCTTCCACGCGCGGCTCAACGCCGAGATTTCGGCGTTCTTCGATCGCACGCTGAAAAAGTAGGCGCAAAAAAAAAGACGCCGGACGGGACGAGCCCGCCGGCGTCGAGAAACAGACGATCCGCTACGGCCTAGTGGATCTTCAGGTACAGCATGATCGCGATGACGAGCGAGTAGATCACGAGCGACTCGATCAGCGCGAGGCCGAGGATCATCGGCGTGAAGATCTTGTCCGACGCGCCCGGATTGCGGGCGATGCCGTCGAGCGCCGCCGCGGCCGCCTTGCCCTGGCCGAGGCCGCCGCCGAACGCCGCGATGCCGATCGACAGGCCGGCCGCGAGACCAAGGAACTTGTCGCGATCGTTGAACGCCGTCGCGCCGCCCGCCTCCTGGGCGAAGGCCGTCGCAGTCACCAGCATGGTGAACAGCGCCGCGCCCATCGACATCAGAACCTTCACGAACGTTTTCATTTCATCTCCTCCGAGAAACTAGTGGTGGGCCCCATGCGCGTGGTGACCTTCTCCGTGGTCATCGCCGTGTTCCGGCTCCACCGCACCTTGGATATAAACCATCGACAACAAGCAGAAGACCATCGTCTGGATGATCACGACGAGCACGCCGAGGATCAGGAAGGGCACCGGGACGAACAGCGGCACCAACCCGAAGAAGGCGGCCACGACCTTGTGGTCGGCGGCCATGTTGCCGAGGAGGCGCAGCGACAGCGAGAGCGGACGCGCGAGGTGGCTCACGATCTCGATCGGGATCATGAGCGGCGCCAGGTAGATCGGCGCGTGGCCGAGGAACTTCTTGAAGTAGCCGAGGCCGTTCGCCGCGACGCCGTAGACGTGGGTCAGCACGAACACGGTGAGCGCCAGCGCGACGTTGGTCTTCAGCGTCGCCGTCGGCGGCGCGAAGCCCGGGATCAGCGCGAAGCAGTTCGAGAAGAAGATGAAGACGGCGAGCGTGCCGATGAGCGGCAAGAAGCGGCGCGCGTTCTCTTCGCCCATCACGCCCGTTGCCACCGACATGACCGCGTCGGTGAACATCTCGAACAGGTTGCGCAGCGAGAGCCGCGACGGCGGGACGATCTGCTCGCGCCCGCCGTTCTTCGTGGCCGCGCTGAAGGCGAAGGCGCCGAGGCACGCGAAGATGAGCACG
>DATNAQ010000154.1:0-8476 GCA_035607415.1 Polyangia bacterium | reverse complement strand
TCCAGCGCACACGCACAAGTTCTCGATCGCCGATCACGACGGCTACCTGACGGTGGGGCTGTACGAGAACGGGATGCCGGGCGAGATCTTCATCCGCATGGCCAAGCAGGGGTCGACCATCTCGGGGCTGATGGACAGCTTTGCGACGGCGATCTCGCTGGCGCTGCAGCACGGCGTGCCGCTCAAGCTCCTGGTCGACAAGTTCGCGCACACGCGCTTCGAGCCGTCGGGCTGGACGGGCAATCCCGACATCTCGCGGGCCTCGTCGATCATGGACTACATCTTCCGCTGGCTGGGGCGGAAGTTCCTGGCGTCGCCGCCGGCGGAGCAGCTGTCGCTCCCCGTCGGTGAGGACGCAAAGCCGGTGACGGCGACGGTGGTTGTCGAAGCCAAGGCGACGAACGGCAACGGGGTCAACCTGCAAGGGACGTGGGCGCAGGAGTCGGATGCGCCGCCGTGCCACGAGTGCGGGACGATGATGGTGCGTTCGGGCGCCTGCTACAAGTGCCTGAACTGCGCGGCCACGAGCGGTTGCTCGTAGTCGGCGCAGCAGTGAGTCGGTAGTCGTTCGTGAGGGCTGCGCTCGTCCGTGGCGATCTTGCGAGATTGGCGGGCGAGCGCAGGTCCACAACCCAGGGGCGGGAGACGACGGTGACGGATCTCGAGGTTCAACAGCTCCTTCTCGAGTGCGGATTCAAACCGGTGCCGCCGCCCGTAGGCGGACGCTGGGCGCTGGCGGGCGAGGTCGTCGGCGGCGTCGGGTTGCACGTCACGTGCATGCCGGGCGCGCGCGGCGGGTTCGTGCTGCTGGTGCCGTCGGAGAGCGAGCGCGGAGTGCTCGTCGACATGCTGGCGCAAAATGGCGTGCGTCAGCTCGACGTGCGCGCCGAGCGGATGGAGCCGCGCACCGCGTGGCTCGCGCTCGGCGTCGGAGTCGGTGCCCTGGCCCTCTTCGGCTGGGTCCTCTCCTCCATCCGCGTCTTTTTCCCGTAGCCTAAGCTAAGCAAGACAAGGCGCAGCCTCCCCCCTCGGAGGCTGCGCTTTTTTTTTCGCGTTCGCCTTTCGGTGTTGGCGGTGACCGCGGAGCGAGGCCGCATCTCCGGAGCCAGATTCGCACGCACCCCCGCAGCGCCCGAGGGAGCGGGCTCCGGCCCGTGACCGAGGAAGCGAGGAGGTACGCGCGAAGATGGCCCGGAGATGCGGCCGCAGCGAGGCGGGAGACTAAGGGATGCCGCAGGTGGTGCCGATGCAGGCGCCTTCACAGCACGGCGTCCCGCCCGGCGTGCAGGTGCCGCCGCTCGGGACGCAGTTGCCCATGTCCGGCGGCGGCTGATCGACGACGGTCTCGGTCCACTGCGCCGTGTGGTTGTGGTTCGGCTGGCCCATCGCATTCACCTCGGCCTGGAACGGCAGCCAGAAGGCGACGTACGACGGATCCGTCGAGCTGAACTCGAGGTGCGAGAGGTTGATCGCCGCCATCCAGATCTGCGGCTGCTGGCAGTTCGGATCGAACGTCTGGTTGTGCGGACCCGCCGGATCCTGGAGGCTGTCCGCCGGGTAGCACTGGAACATGCCGGTCTTGTGGTTGCGCACGCGCAGGCCGTAGTCGCGCGTCGACGAGAAGGTCACCCACAAGAGGCGATCGCCCTTGTACGTCTGGATGAACGGCGACCAGCGCGGCCACGAGTTCGACACGTCGACCGGCGCCGCTGCCGGCGAGCCGTTCAGGTTCTCGGCGTCGACGGGCATCGAGCCCGCCTTCGTCGGCAGCAGCCACACGCGCGCCTTCGTATTCGAGAAGCTGTCGTTCGGGCAGATCTCGTTCGGCTTGGTTCCAGTGCAGTCCGGATTGGTCGGATCCGGATTCGTGACCGTTTGCATCGGCACGCGGTTGAACACGAGGAACGAGCCGTCGGGCGAGATGCCGGGGTAGTAGTTGTTCTCGCCCGCCGACGTGATGATCGCCGTCGGGGTGCCGAACATCTTCATCGTCGGGTCGTAGGTCATCGCATAGATGCTGCCGCCGAAGACGTGGTCGTCGTCCTTGCGGCTGCCCGAGTCCCAGGTGCCGATCTTCGCCGGCAGGACGTAGTAGACCGTCTTGCCGTCGGCCGACCAGTCGGGCTGCGTCGGGCGATCGGTCGCCGCGCCGATGGTGACCGAGGCCGGCGTTGCCGCCGCGCCGGTTGCGCCGTCGAACAGATAGAACGCGTTCGGCGTGCCGGTCGGCTTCCCGTTCGACGTCATGTAGAGCGAGTCGTCGTTGAGGAAGGTCTGGAACCCGGCATACGAGAACTGCGACGAGCCGATCGTCATCTTCGCCTTCACGTCGACGAGGCTGAGGCTCACGTCGCCGTACTCGTCGTCCGAGTCGTCGTCGTCCTGATTGACCGTCATGTACTTGCCGTCGCGCGACAGCGAGTGGCAGCCGTAGCAGGTGCCGCTGAGCGCGCCGTTGCCGGTGATCTGCTCCTCGGGGATCGAGTTGCCGAACTCCTTGGCCCAGATCTGGCCGCCGGTGCCCGACGACGAGATGGTCGACTTCCAATAATAGATACCGCCGTTGAGATCCTGCTCGGCGAACGAGATGTTCACGCTGTTCATCGAGCTCGTCGCGCACATGCCGTCGGTGGTGGCGCGCACCGTGATCTTGACCGGGTCACCGCCGCGGTTCGACTTGGCGATGAAGTCCCAGACCGTCGGATCGAGCTTGTACTCGCAGCCGCCGGTCGCGGCCGGCGTCGGCGACGCGGTGTCCATGAGCTGCGTCGCGCACGTGGTGGTGACGCGCACGTCGGTGTTGGAGTTCGCGAAGTCGATCTCGAACTCCGTGATCGGCACCGCCGGCGGGCCGCCCGGGAACGGCGTGTAGTGCACCGCCACGACTTCCATGTTCGGCGGCAGCAGCGTGCCTTCGGCCGGATAGTAGATCTGCGGCGTGATGTTGGTCTGCGTGCACTGCGGCGCATTGTCGCCGGGGAACGGCGCGCAGCCGGCCATCGGGCAGTCGGGCCCGTTGAAGCTTCCCTTCACGCGGATGTGAATGGTCGCCATGGCCGTCTGGTTCATGCCCATCGGGTCGACGTAGGTCGCGATGAGCTGCACGGTGCCGCCGTGCGCGCCGCTGGCGACGAACGTGTTGAGCTGCATCGCGCCGATCGACGTATCGGTGAGCGCGTACATCGACGCGCCCGTGACGTCTTGATCGCCCTTCGATGCGTGATAGGTGACGGTGAAGCTCTGCGTCGGCGGCGCCTGGCCTTGGATGAGGTCGAGCGTGACGTCGGACGGATCGATGGTGATCGATCCGATGGCGGGGATGCCCATGTCGCCATTCCCGCCGTCGCCGTTCATCCCGCCGTTGTGCGAGCAGTCGCACCCCGGCACCAGCGCCGCCCCGAGCGCGAAGCTCACGGCGAGCAGCGTCGAAACGATTACGCGACTACGCACGCAGCCACCTCCAGCATTGGATCCTACTCCTTCTATTGACGGACACAATTGTCTGTGATCTGCGTCCATGGCGACGCATGTAGGTACGGGTCAGCGGACGTGTTCTTAATTCAATATTCGTGATTTTAGGGGCGAGATCGGGGCCTCGCCGCCGAGACTGATGATTTCCCGTCGAAGATCGTCGCTGGGCGCGAGGACTTCCAGCCGTTCGAGCACCGCGCGCAGGCGCGAGCGATCGCCGCGGGCGGCAAAAATACCGCGCAGGTTGTGCAGCATTCGCACGAGCACCTGGCGCTTGCCGGCGGGCTCGAGCAGGCGCGGATCGGGATCGCTCGGCTCGCCGGCGATGCGGCCGTGGAGCGCGCGCAGCCCCTCGCGCGTGAGGATCTTGCCGTCGAAAGGATCGACGAACAGCGGCCCCGACGGGCCGGGCGAGCGCACGAGGAAGTGGCCGGGGAACGACACGCCCGCGGCCTCGACGCCGGCGCGCGCGAAGATCTCGAGCAGCACGACGGCGAGGGTGATGGGGATGCCGACCTTGCGATCGAGGACGTCGTTGAGCCACGAGTTGCGCGGGTCGTAGTAGTCGGTGGCGTTGCCGGCGAAGCCGAGGTCGCGATAGACGAAGCCGAGCGCGCGCTCGAGGCGCTCGACGCTACGGCGATCGCCCGGTTTGTCGACGTCGAGCAGCGCGCGGCGTGCGGCCTCGCCGTGGGCGTCGAGGCGCTCGATGTACCCGGCGACGTCGAGGCCGGGGTACTCGTCCTCGGCGATCAGGAGCCCGGCTTGCGCGAGATCGATCTCGGCGTCGGGACGCGAGGCGATATGAGCAAACAACGTGAGCTCGGCGCGCGGCATGATCTATAACCTCACTACCATCATGCCGGGTCGCGATCCATCGCATTGGCTGCATCGGCTCGATGCCGAGGAGTGGCTGCGCGCGGCCGAGAACGAGCTCGGGCGCGCGGAGGAGGCGCTTCTGCACAAGCAGCAGCGGCCGGGCGTGGCGGGGGCCCGGCGCGCGGCGGGGATGGCGTGGAACGCGGTGCTCGTGGGCCAGGAGGAGGCGGCGTACGGGCGCAGCTACATGGACCATCTGAAGGCGCTCGCCGGCGACGAGCGCGCGCCGGAGCCGGTGCGCACGGCGGCGCGGGCGCTGGTCGAGGCGCCGCTGGCCACGAACGTGGTTCCGCTCGGGCGCGGCGACACGACGATGGTCGCCCATGCGCGCACGATCGTGGAAGCAGCGCGGCGCCGCGTTAGCGCTTCGTGATGCGCCAGCTGTTGTGGAAGCGCGGGTCGCGCTCGAAGTCGAGCGGGAGCGTCTTCTTCGAGATGTTCGAGAGCTGAAGGTCGGGCAGCGCCGCTTCGTCCATCTTGAATTTGCGGAAGTGATTGGAGAAGAGCAGCACGCCGCCGTCCGCGAGCAGGCGGGCGCAGGCGGCGATGAGCGCGGGATGATCGCGCTTTACGTCGAAGTCGCGCTCGGCGCCCTTGGAGTTCGAGAAGGTCGGTGGCGCGCAGAAGATGAGGTCGAAGCGGTGGCGCTCGTCGGCGAGGAAGGCGTCGACGTCGGAGCGCACCAGCGTGTGCGCGCGCTGTGACACGCGGTTGAGCGCGAAGTTCTCGGCGGCCCAGTCGAGATACGTGTTCGACAGATCGACGCTCACCGACGAGCGCGCGCCACCGGCGGCGGCATAGACCGTCGCCGACGCGGTGTAGGCGAACAGGTTGAGGAACGATTTTCCGTGGGCGAGCGATTGGATCATCGCGCGGAGGCGGCGGTGATCGAGGAACAGGCCGGTGTCGAGGTAGTCGCTGAGGTTGACGAGGAACTGGTGGCCGCCTTCGCGCACCGTCAGCTTCTTGCCTTTTGCGCCCTGCCGGCCGTACTGGCCGCCCTCTGGCGGGCGCTGGCGGCGGCGCTGCTTGACGTACACGTCGGCGGCGGCGACGCCGAGCACGTCGGGGACGAGCGCGAGCACGTCGGAGAGGCGCTCCTCGGCGCGCGCGGGATCGATCGTCGACGGGGGCGCGTACTCCTGCACGTGCGCGGCGTTTTCGTAGAGATCGACGGCGACGGCGTATTCGACGAGATCGGCGTCGTAGACGCGCCAGCAGTGGATGTCTTCGCGCGCCGCCCATTTCTTGCGGTGCGCATAGTTCTTCTGCAGGCGGTTGGCGAAGGCTTCGGCGCGGACCGAGGCGCGCGAGCGCAGCGGCGCCATCGGGGCCGTCGCGGCGATGGGGAGCTCGAGCAGACGGCACTCGAGCGCGCCGTTGAACAGCACGTGGCGGCGCGCCGGGCGCAGGCCGATGCGCTTTTGCAGATCGGGGTTCGACGAGAGCACGAACGCGTCCCAGCCGGTGAAGCGGTGGCGCAGGACGCTGCCGATCTGCTCGTAGAGCGGGCCGAGCGCCAGCGTCTCGCCGAGGCGCTCGCCGTAGGGTGGGTTCATGACGACGACGCCGGCCGTCGGCGAGGGCGGTTCCGCGTCGGCGAAGGCGACGACGCGGAAGTCGATGGCTTCGGCGACGCCGGCGCGCCTGGCGTTTTCGTGCGCGACGCGGATGGCGCGCTCGTCGTGGTCGAACGCGAAGAGCGGCGAGGTGATCGGGCGGCGGCGGCCGCGCGCTTCGTCGAGCGCGCGCTTCCAGACGGCGGCGACGTGGCCGCGCCAGCCGTGAAAGCCGAAGCGCTGGCGCGCGAGGCCGGGCGCGACGTCGGCGGCGATGAGCGCCGCTTCGATGGGCAGCGTGCCCGAGCCGCACATGGGATCGAGGAGCGGTTTGCCCTCGCCGGCGTGCTTCGGCCATTCGGCGAGCGCGAGGATCGCTGCCGCCAGGTTCTCCTTCAGCGGCGCTTCGACGCCGGTGGCGCGCCAGCCGCGGCGGTGCAGGCTGTCGCCCGACAGGTCGATCGACACCGTCGCGCGCTCGTCGGCGAGGTGGACGTTGACGCGCACGTCGGGCGCCTGCGTGTCCACCGATGGGCGGCGGCCGGTCTCGTCGCGGATCTGATCGACGATCGCGTCCTTGACCTTGAGCGCGCGGCTCGCGTCGACGGCGATGGTGTCGTCGGGGCCAACGTGCTCGCGCCAGGGGATGGTGCGCACGCCGTCGTAGAGCGCTTTGTCGTCGGGCGCGTCGAACGTGGCGAGCGGTAGGAGCACGCGGCTGGCCACGCGCGACCACAGGCAGGCGCGATAGGCGACGTCGAGGCCGCCGGCGAACGACACGCCGGCGCGCGTCTCGGCGACGTCGGTGGCGCCGAGCGCGCGCAATTCGGCGGCGACGAGCGGCTCGAGCGCCTTGGCGCAGGTGGCGAAGAATTGCACGTGGCTCCTAGTAGCGCGGCAGCGAGGGATCGATCAGCTGCGACCACGCGTCGATGCCGCCGTGCAGCGACGCCACACGCGCGTGCCCGATGCGCTCGAGCATGACCGCGGCGTTGATCGAGCGGACGCCGTGATGACAATAGGTGACGACGAGGGCGTCCGCCGGCGGCGCGATCTCGTCGTGGCGCTCGGCGAGCTGATCGAGCGGCACCAGGACCTCACCGGCGCCCATGTTTGGTAGGGACACGAGCTCGTGCTCCCAAGGCTGGCGAACGTCGACCAGATAAATCGGATCGCCACGGAGCTGCATCTCATGTAACTGTCGCACGCTGATCTGAACCACGCGGGAGGCTTACCATGGAATACCGGACGCTGGGATCGAGCGGCCTGAAAGTCTCGACGCTGTGCCTGGGCGCCATGACCTTCGGCGAGCCCGACGAGAAGTCGATGATGCACGGCATCGCCGCCGACGAGAAGACGGCCAACGAGATGATCGATCGCGCGCTCGCCGCGGGCGTGAACTTCATCGACACCGCCGACGTCTACGGCAACGACGGGCTGTCGGAGCGCGTCCTCGGCAGCTGGTTCGAGAAGAGCAAGCGGCGCAACCAGGTGGTCCTGGCCACCAAGTTCCGCTTCAAGATGTGGGACGGGCCGAACGGCTCGGGCGCGTCGCGCGCGCACATCGTGCGTGCCGTCGAGGATTCGCTCAAGCGGCTCAAGACCGATCGCATCGACCTCTATCAGATCCACATGCAGGACATCACCGTCCCCGAGGAAGAGACGCTGCGCGCGCTCGACGACCTGATCTCGGCGGGCAAGGTCCAGTACATCGGCTGCTCGAACTACGCGGCGTACCGGCTGATGAAGTCGCTGATGACGAGCGCGGGGAACCACTGGGCAAAGTTCGTCACGCTGCAGGCGCAGTACTCGTTGATCGTGCGCGACCTCGAGCGCGAGCACATCCCGCTGTGCCGCACCGAAGGGCTCGGCATCCTGCCGTGGTCGCCGCTCGCGGGCGGCTTTCTGACCGGCAAGTTCGAGAAGGGCAAGCCGCCGACCGGCGATGCGCGCCTCGGTGCCAAGCCGGAGCGGTTCGCGCGCTACGACACCGAGCGCAACTGGAAGATCATCGACGCCGTGCGCGCGGTCGCGAGCGAGCTGCACGCCACACCGGCGGCGGTTTCACTCGCGTGGCTGCTCGCCAAGCCGCAGGTCACGAGCGTGATCTTCGGCGCGCGCACGGTCCAGCAGCTCGATCAGAACCTCGCGGGTGCGGAGCTCGAGCTCGGCGCGCGCCACGTCGAGATCCTCGATCAGGCGAGCGCGTTCGAGCTCGGCTATCCGTACGACTTCATCAAGAATACGCAGGCGAGCTGGTAGCTAGCCCTTGAGCGGGATGCCGCCGATGAAGTCGCGCTTGCCGAGCTCGACGCCGTTGTGGCGCAGGATCTCGTAGGCGAGCGTCGTGTGGAAGTAGAAGTTCGGCAGCGCGAACTGGATCGCGTACTCGGTGCCGGTCATCCACTTGCCTTCGGTCCACGGCAGCGTGATGTGGCGCTCGGCGGCGCCGTCGAAGTCGGCCGCCTTGAATGTCTCGAGGTAGCTCTGGGTCACGGCGATGCGCGCGTGGAGCTGCTCGACCGTGGTCTCGGTGTCCTCGTGCTTCGGCCACTCCTTGCCCGTCA
>DATNAQ010000135.1:0-24137 GCA_035607415.1 Polyangia bacterium | reverse complement strand
GGCTACGGCGAGTACGGCGACGTCGACGAGTACATCGACACCGCCGAGCGCGAGATCTTCGAGATCGCGCAGCGCTCGCAGAAGCAGTCGTTCGAGAAGATCAAAGACGTCCTGCACACCACCATCCGCAATCTCGAGAAGCGCTACGAGAAGAAGCAGGCGGTCACCGGTGTGCCGTCGGGCTACCACAAGCTCGACTCGATGACGGCGGGCCTGCAGCCGGGCGACCTCATCATCATCGCCGCGCGCCCCTCGATGGGAAAGACCTCGTTCGTCATGAACATGGTGGTCAACGCCGCCATGCAGAAGCGCAAGGAGCCCGACGGCAAGGAGCGTCATCCCTTCCCGGCGCTGGTGTTCTCGCTCGAAATGTCGAAGGAGTCGTTGTGCGAGCGCCTCTTGTGCTCCGAGGCGCGCGTCGACTCGATGAAGCTGCGTGGCGGCTTCCTCGAGACCAAGGATTGGATCCGCATCACCACCGCGGCGGGAAACCTGTCGGAGGCGCCGATCCTCATCGACGACTCGGGCTCGCCGACGCTGCTCGAGATCCGCGCCAAGGCCCGTCGCTGGCGCTCGGACACCGGCCTGTTCTACGCCGGCGCCGAGCAGATGGGCTGCGTCGTCATCGACTACCTGCAGCTCATCCAGGGGCGCGCCACCAAGGACGACAACCGGCAGCGCGAGATCTCGGAGATCAGCCGCGGCCTCAAGGCGCTGGCCAAGGAGCTGCGCTGCCCGGTGATCGCGCTGTCGCAGCTCAACCGCTCGCTCGAGTCGCGCGCCGACAAGCGGCCGATGCTGTCGGACTTGCGCGAGTCGGGCGCCATCGAGCAGGACGCCGACGTCATCGCGTTCATCTATCGCGACGTCGTCTACTCGAAGGACGAGTGCAAGGAAGAGGACCGCAACGTCGCCGAGATCATCATCGGCAAGCAGCGTAACGGTCCGACGGGCGCGGTGCGGCTCGCCTTCAAGGGCGAGTTCACGCGCTTCGAGAACCTCGCCGAAGGCCGCGAGGACTAGCGCCCACCGTCGTTCGTCCGCTACTGCGTGCGGAAGACGAACGGGTAGACGACGGTCGCGTTGCGGCCCTGCGTGAAGCTCCAGCCGGCCGCCTCGCGGCGCAGGCACTCGGCGACGAGCGGGTCGGTCAGCGTCGAGCCTTCGACGTCGACGCGCGTGACCTGGCCGGCGTCGCCGACGCGCAGCCGCAGCGACACGGTGCCGGCGAGTGACGGATCGCGTTTGAGACGGCGCTCGTAGCAGGCGCGGATCTGCGTGGCGCGGCGCCGCACCATCGACTCGATCTCGACGGGCGCCGACTCCTCTTGCGGCGGAGGCGCAGCGACGAGCGCCGCGTGCAGCTCGCCCGGCTCGGCGCCGACGGTGATCCACTGGTGCAGCGGGCGGAAGTCGGCGCGCGTGAGCTCGACGTAGTGGCGGCCGAGCGGGCGGCGCACGACGAGCGGCGTGCCGCCGAGGACGATGCCGTCGACGGCGAGCTCGGCCTCCGGCCGCGACGCGACCGAGAGCGCGCCCGACGCCTTGCGCGCGGCGTCGAGGCCGGCCCAGCGCTGCAGGTTCATCTCCGAGGCGGCGCGCAACGCTGCCGCTTGCCGGCCCGAGAGCGGCGTCGACGCCGTGCGCCCGCGGCCGAAGGTGGCGCGCGCGGGCGCGGTCAACAGCGTCGAGTTGGCGCCGTCGCGCTCGGTGACCTCGACGGTGCCTTCGAGGACCTCGACGGTGGTGGCGTGCGCCGAGCTGGCGACGGTGAACCAGGTGCCGTGCACGCTGACGATGTGATCGGGCGTGATGACGTGCAGCGACTCGCGCGGATCGTGCGGACCGACGCGCACCGAGATCTGGCCGCGGTTGAGCTCGAGCCGCTGCGTGCGCGGCTCGAGGCGCGCCAGGGTCAGCTCGGCGTCGCCGTAGAGCAAAAAGCCGGAGCCTTCCGACCACTGCGCGGCGGCACGGCTGCCGGCGGCGGTGGTGATGCGATCGCTGGCGCCGAGACGCGTGTCGAGCGCGAGCTTGCGCGCGGGCGTGTCGCCGTGGGTGAGCTCGACGTCGCCGCCGATGAGCGTGACCAGCGCCTCGAGGCGATCGGGGCGCGCCACCGGCGGCGCGGGATGCGCGATCGTCGGGCGGCTGGCGGCCCAGGCGGCGCGGTGCGGGGCGCGCGCGTTCCACACCAAGACGGCGGCGGCGGCCGCGGCGGCGATGCCGAGGCCGACGAGGAACGGACGGCGCACCGGCGGCGTGACCGCGATGCGCGTCCAGCGGATGCTGGCTTCGGCGCGCGCTTCGGCGGCGGGCGAGAGCTCGGCCGGCTCGACACGGGCGGCGTCGAGGAGCGCACCGCGGGCGGCGATCACCCGCGCCTGAGACGTGGTGCAGGCGGTGCAGCCGGCGACGTGGCGCTGCTCGCGCGGCGAGAGCGTGCCGGCCAGCCGATGCGGCGCGACGTGCCGGCCGCTCACGACGGCACCTTCCCGTCGAGGCGGACGTCGGTGGCGGCGCGCGCGTAGAACTCCTTGCGCGCGTAGTGCAGGCGCGTGCGCACGGTCAGGACCGGCGCGCCGACGATGCCGGCGATCTCTTTGGGCTCGCGGCCTTCGATCTCGTGGAGGATGAAGACGACCCGCTTTTTGGGCGACAGCTCGTCGAGGATGCGATAGACGGCGTCGAGGCGGCGCATGTTGTCGAGCGCGCGCTCGGGCGTCTCGGCGCTCTGCAGCTCGGGGGCGCGCTCGGCGACGTCGTCGCCCGAGACCTCGGCGCGGCGCTTGCGCTTGCGCAGGCGCTGCAGCGCGACGTTGACGCAGACGCGGTAGAGCCAGGTGGTGACCTTGGCGTCGCCGCGGAAGCGCCCAATCGAGCGGAAGACCTCGATGAACACCTCCTGCAGGACGTCGTCGAGATCGCCGCGGCCGGGGCCGAGCATGCGATGGAGGTTGCGCGCCACCTCGCCGCGGTACAGGCGGTAGAGCTCGCCGAGGGCCTCCTTGTCGCCGCGCTGGCAGCGGGCGACCAGGTCGGGCTGCGCCGCGGGGTCGGCGACGGCGTGCAGCTTTCCGGTGTTCATCCAGTACCTTGGTGGATTGTGCCACGGAAAACGTTCAGCGCTGGATCTTCCTGTAGTTACTTGTTATTGGTTCAGATCGTTCATGGACGATATCGACCGGTTGGTGGGCATCATCGCCGAGCGCGTCAAGGCGCGGCTCGGCAACGGCGGCGCCCCCGTGCGCTCCGAGTCTTTGCAAATGATTTCGCGCTCCGAGCTGCGCGACGTGCCGTGCACGGACGCGCCCTCGCACGAGGCGTGCGGCGACTGCGGCATGTGTGCGGCGCGCCGGCCCGAGAGCGTCAAGGCGATCGCGCATGAAGGCGCGTGCCGCGTCGGCGCCGGCGTCGACGTGGGCAAGGTCGACGTCCAGATGGCCGGGATGATCGACCACACGCTGCTCAAGGCCGACGCCACCGCCGCCGACGTCAAGAAGCTGTGCGACGAGGCGCGCAAGTACTGCTTCGCCTCGGTGTGCGTGAACTCGACCAACGTCGGCAAGGCGGCGGCGTACCTCGAGGGCGCGGGCGTGATGGTGTGCGCGGTGGTCGGCTTCCCGCTCGGCGCGATGACGCCGACGGCCAAGGCGTTCGAGGCGCGCGAGGCGGTGCGCTGCGGCGCCCACGAGATCGACATGGTCATCAACATCGGCGCGTTGAAGTCGCGCGACTACGGGCTCGTCGAGGACGACATCCGGCGCGTGGTGCAGGCGTCGCGGCCGGCGAAGGTCAAGGTGATCCTGGAGACCGGCGCGCTGACGGCCGAAGAGAAGATCATCGGCTGCACGCTCTCGAAAATAGCGGGCGCGCACTTCGTGAAGACGTCGACGGGCTTCGGACCGGGCGGCGCCACCGTCGAGGACATCGCGCTCATGCGGCGTCTCGTCGGCGACGAGATGGGCGTCAAGGCATCGGGCGGCGTGCGCACGCACGAGGACGCCGAGAAGATGCGCACGGCCGGCGCCAATCGCATCGGCGCCTCGGCGTCGGTGGCGATCGTCGGCGGCGCGGACGCGGCCAAGCAGCCGAGCAAGGGGTACTGAAGTGGGTACGAGCAAGATCGATCGCGTCATCTGGATCGTGTTGGATTCGTGCGGCTGCGGCGCGGCGCCGGATGCGGCGAGCTACGGCGACGACGGAGCGAACACGCTCGGCAACATGAGCGTCAAGGTCGGCGGGCTGACCCTGCCGCATCTGCAGGGGCTCGGGCTCGGGCACCTGACGACGATCCTCGGCGTGCCGCCGGTGGCGGCGCCGCGCGGGGCGTTCGGCAAGATGCGCGAGGCGTCGGCGGGCAAGGACACGACGACGGGACACTGGGAGATGGCGGGCCTGCAGGTCGACACGGCGTTCCCGACGTTTCCGCAGGGGTTCCCGGCAGAGATGATGCAGCGCTTCGAGAAGATGATCGGGCGCGGCACGCTCGGGAACAAGACGGCGTCGGGCACCGAAATCATCGAGGAGCTCGGCGCGGAGCACCTGAAGACGGGCAAGCCGATCGTGTACACGTCGGCGGACTCGGTGTTTCAGATCGCGGCGCACGAGGAGATCATTCCCGTCGAGGAGCTGTATCGGATCTCGGAGGCGGCGCGAAAGCTGTGCGACGAGATCCCGGTGGCGCGCGTGATCGCGCGGCCGTTCGTGGGCGAGCCGGGCAGGTTCAAGCGCACCTACAACCGGCGCGACTTCTCGATGCCGCCGCCGTCGGCGACGGTGCTCGACGCGATCGCGGACGCCAAGCTGCCGGTGGTGGGCGTGGGCAAGATCTGGGACATCTTCGCCGGGCGCGGCGTGACCGAGAACGTGCACTCCGAGGGCAACGCCGACGGCTGCGTGCGCACGCTCGAGGCGATGGAGCGGGTCGAGCGCGGGCTGGTGTTCACCAACCTCGTCGACTTCGACATGCTCTACGGGCACCGTCGCGATCCCGCGGGTTACTATCGGGCGCTGCAGGAGTTCGACGCGTTCTTGCCGCGGCTGCAGGCCAAGCTCGGGCCGCGCGACCTGGCGCTGATCACGGCGGACCACGGCAATGATCCGACCTATCGCGGGACCGATCACACGCGCGAGTACGTGCCGCTGATCGCGATGAGCGCGCGCGCGGCGGGGCACGACCTCGGCGTGCGCAACGGCTTCTACGACATCGCGCAGACGCTCGCCGATGGGTTCGGGTTGACGCCGCGGGCGCGCGGGCTCAGCTTTTTGCCCGCGGTCGCGTGAGCGCGGCGATCGGCTGCATGAGCGCGTGGGGACCATGAACGTCGTCGAGCTCATCCGGCGCAAGCGCGACGGCGGGACGCTGTCGGCCGAGGAGATCGGCGCGGTCGTTCGCGGCGTCACCGACGGCGGCGTCACCGACTATCAGGCGGCGGCGCTGCTCATGGCCATCTACTTCCGCGGCCTCGACGGCGCGGAGTTGGCCGCGCTCACCGACGCGATGCTGCACTCGGGCGATGTGCTCGATCTGTCGGACATCGCCGGCGGCAAGGTCGACAAGCACTCGACGGGCGGCGTGGGCGACAAGATCTCGCTGCACCTGGCGCCGGCGGTGGCGGCGTGCGGGGTGAACGTGCCGATGATCTCGGGGCGCGGCCTCGGGCACACCGGCGGTACGCTCGACAAGCTGGAGGCGATGCCGGGGTTCAGCGTAAACCTCGATGAATCGCGGTTTCGTGCGGTTCTGCGCAAGTGCGGGATGGCGCTCATCGGACAGACCGAGAAGCTGGCGCCGGCCGACAAGCGGCTCTACGCGCTGCGCGACGTGACCGGGACGGTGGAGAGTATTCCGCTCATCGCGGCGTCGATCATGTCAAAGAAGCTGGCCGAGGGGATCGACGGGCTGGTGCTCGACGTCAAGGTCGGGTCGGGCGCGTTCATGAAGACGACGGAGCGGGCGCGCGAGCTGGCGTGCACGCTGGTCGACATCGGGCGGCGCGCGGGCAAGCGCGTGACGGCGTTCCTGACCGACATGGATCAGCCGCTCGGGCGCTTCGTCGGCAACGCCGTCGAGGTCGCGGAGTCGATCGCGGTGCTCGAGGGGCGCGGAGAGCCCGATCTCGTGGAGCTGACGCTCACGCTCGGCGGCGAGATGCTGGTGCTCGGCGGAGCGGCGAAGTCGTTCGACGAGGGTCGCCAGCGGATCGCGCGCGTGCTCGAGGACGGCTCGGCGCTCGAGCGCTTCCGCCAGTGCGTGGCGCTGCAGGGCGGGCACATCCCGAACAAGGCGTGGTTCCCGAGCGATCACGACAACGTCGTGGCCGGGGACGCGGGATACGTGCAGCGGATCGACGCCGAGGCGATCGGGATGGCCGCGCTGCGCCTCGGGGCCGGCCGCACGCGCAAAGAAGACGCCATCGACCACGGCGCGTGGATCGAGCTGGTCAAGAAGGTGGGCGAGCGCGTGGAGCGCGGGGCACCGATCGCGCGCTCGTCGCGATCGAACGATGCGGCGGTGGCCGCCGAAGTGCGCGAGCGCGTGCGCGGCGCGTACACGGTCGGGCCCGAGCCGCCGCCGGCGCGTCCGCTGGTCCTCGAGGTGATTCGATGAGCGACAAGAGCGGTGCCGGGGCTGGCGCTGGGGCTGGCGCTGGCGCTGGCGCGATCGGCGCGGAGGTCGCGCGTGCCGTCGAGACGGTTCGGCGCGCGCTGCCCGCGGGCGCGAAGCCGACGGTGGGCTTGATCCTCGGCTCGGGGCTCGGCGCGTTCGCCGATACCTTCGAGGCGCGTGTGGCCGTGCCGTTCGCCGAGATCCCGGGGTTCGCGTCGTCGACGATCGTCGGGCACGCGGGCAACCTCGTGTACGGGCGCAAGAGCGGCGTCGAGCTCGTCGCCATGCAGGGGCGCATCCACTACTACGAAGGGCACGATCTGGCGCGCGTGGCGTTTCCCGCGCGCGTGCTGGTGGCGGCGGGCTGTCAGACGCTCGTCGTGACCAACGCGGCCGGCGGCGTCGACGCGACGCTGGCGGCGGGCGACATCGTGATCCTGCGTGATCATCTGAACCTGCTCGGCGGGTCGCCGCTGCGCGGGCCCAACGACGACTCGCTCGGGCCGCGCTTCCCCGACATGACCGAGGCCTACGACGCCAAGCTGCGCGCGCTCGCGGCCGCGGCCGGGCGCGACGTCGGGCTGACGCTGCGCGAGGGCGTGTATGCGGCGTCGTCGGGGCCGCAGTACGAGACGCCGGCCGAGGTGCGCATGCTGCGCGGGCTCGGCGCCGACCTCGTGGGCATGTCGACGGTGCCGGAGGTGATCGCGGCGGTGCACATGGGTGCGCGCGTGCTCGGGCTGTCGTGCTGCACGAACCTGGCGGCCGGAGTCACCGGCGAGAAGCTGTCGCACGCCGAGGTGACCGAGACGGCGGCGCGAGTGCGCGATCAGTTCATCGCGCTGTTGTCGCGCATCGTCGAGCGGCTGGGAGCGGGCGCATGAAGGACGCCGGCGCGATGCAGGCGCTCATCGAGGCGGCGCGCGCGGTGCGGGCGAACGCGCACGCGCCCTACTCGCGCTATCACGTGGGCGCGGCGGTGCGCGGCGCGAGCGGGAAGCTCTACGTCGGCGCCAACGTCGAGAACGCATCGTACGGGCTGGCGCTGTGCGCCGAGCGCAGCGCGGTGGCGGCGGCCGTGTCGGCGGGCGAGAAGAAGCTGAGCGGCGTGGCAGTGGTGACGTCGACCTCGCCGCCGGCGGCGCCGTGCGGGATGTGCCGGCAGGTGCTCGCCGAGTTCGCGGGCGACGAGCTTCCGATCGCGTTGTGCAACGAGGCGGGCGAACGCAGCGATACGACGCTGGGTGCGCTCTTGCCGCACGCGTTCCGCAGCGGCGACCTGACATGAGCCGGCTCGTCGTCGCCGGCGGCACCATCGTCACGATGGACGCCGCGCGGAGGGTCGTGGTCGGCGACGTCGTCGTCGAGGACGGCCGCATCGTCGAGATTCTTTCGGGGGGCGGGGAGCGCGGCAGCGGCGAGCGGATCGACGCGTCGGGCTGCATCGTGCTGCCCGGCCTGGTGCAGGCGCACACCCACCTGTGCCAGACGCTGTGCCGCGGCGCCGCCGACGATCTGCCGCTGCTCGACTGGCTGCGCCTGCGCGTGTGGCCGTACGAGGCCGCGCTCGACGAGCGGGCGATGCGCGCCTGCGCGCGGCTGGCGGTGGCCGAGCTGCTTCTCGGCGGCACCACGGCGGTGCTCGACATGGGCACGGTCCACGAGACCGACGCGCTCTTCGACGCCGTCGCCGCCACCGGCCTGCGCGCCACCATCGGCAAAGCGATGATGGACGACGGGATCGGCGTGCCGGCGCGGCTGCACGAAGAGACGCGCCGCTCGCTCGACGAGAGCGACGCGCTGTCGGCAAAGTGGCACGGCGCCGCCGGCGGACGGCTGCGCTACGCCTACGCGCCGCGCTTCGTGCTCTCGTGCACCGAGGAGCTGTTGCGCGAGGTCGGGGCGCGCGTGCATCGCGGCGCGCGGCTGCACACGCACGCTTCCGAGCAAGAGGCCGAGATCGCGCTGGTGCGGCGCGAGCGCGGCGCCGACAACATCGTCTACCTCGAGTCGCTCGGGCTCGGCGGGCCGCGCGCCACCCTCGCCCACTGCGTCCATGCCACCGACGACGAGCGGCGCCGGCTCGCGGCCAACGGCACGCACGTGGCGCACTGCCCGTCGTCGAACCTCAAGCTCGGCAGCGGGATCGCGCCGATCCCGGAGATGCTGGCGCAGGGCATCTCGGTCGCGCTCGGCGCCGACGGCGCGCCGTGCAACAACAACCTCGACGGCTTCGTCGAGCTGCGGCTGGCGGCGCTGCTGCACAAGCCGCGCGCCGGCACCACCGCCATGCCCGCGCTGACGGCGCTCGAGCTGGCCACGCGCGGCGGGGCGGCGGCGCTCGGGCTCGGCGATCAGATCGGCTCGCTCGAGCCGGGCAAGCGCGCCGACTTCATCGTCGTCGAGCCGCGCACGCCGCACGCCACGCCGTCGTTCGATCCGGTGTCGACGCTGGTCTACGCCACGCAGAGCCGCGACGTGCGCGACGTCGTCGTCGACGGGCGCCTGCTCGTGCGCGGCGGCGTCCTCACCGAGCTCACCGGGCTCGATCGCGCCGAGGTGGTGGCCACGGCGCAGGCCGAAGCGACGCGCGTTCAGGCGCGCGTGCGCGCGTAGTCTTCGGGCGTATCGACGTCGACGAGCACGGCGGCGTCGTCGACCGGCAGCCGCGTGACGTCCGCGGCGTGCGCCGCGAGGAGCGCCTTCAGGCCGCGCGCGGGATCGAGCGTCATCACCTCGGCGAGCCAGCCGCGGCCCAGCCGCAGTGGATGGCCGCCGCGAGAATTGTGCACCGGCACAACAATTGTTCCGGAGTGCATCACGAGGGTGCGCACCGTCGCCACGGCGACGAATGGGATGTCGACCGGCCAGATCAGCGCCGCGGTGACGCCCGCGGACAGCGCCGCGATCCCCGCGTGCACCGACGAGAGCATCCCGCGCGACGGATCGGGATTCCAGGCGATCGTCGCCGAGGGTGAAGGCGGCGCCGACGCCAGCTGGGCGCGGATCGTGTCGCCGTGCGGCGGGCCGAGCACGACGACGATCTCATCGCAACCACCGGCGCGCGCCGTCGCCGCGATCGCCTCGACATAGCTGGAACCGTCGCCGATTCGCAGCAGCGCCTTCGGCTCGCCCATGCGCGTCGACGCGCCGGCGGCCAGCACGACCGCGGCCACGCCGGTCGCGCCCGCGCTCATTTGCGCGGGCGTCGCGCCGCGCGCGCCTGGATCAGCTCGGCGACGATGGCGACGGCGATCTCTTCCGGCGTCTCGGCGCCGATGTCGAGCCCGATCGGCGCGTGCAGCCGCTCGAACCGCGCCGCCTCGACGCCGCGCGCGTGCAGCCGGTTCTTGAACATCTCGATCTTGCGCCGCGAGCCGATGAGCCCGAGGTACGCCAGCTCGCGCCCGACGAAGTGCTCGAGCAGCGCCTGGTCTTGCGCGTGATCGCGCGTGACGATGACGACGTAGGTCTCGCCGTCGATGGGGAGATCCTTCCAGTCGCGCGGATCGAAGCTGTCGACGATGCGCGTCGCGTCGGGAAAGCGCGCCGGCGTCGCCATCTCTTCGGCCTCTTCGACGACGATCGGCGCGAACCCGACCTGCCTGGCCAGCGGCACGAGCGCGTGCGCGACGTGCCCGGCGCCGCACACCACCAAGAGCGGCGCGGGAATCAGCGGCTCCACGAACACCTCCATCTCACCCCCGCAGCACATGGCGAGCTCGTGCGTCAGGTGATAGCGCAAGAGCTTCGGCTGCGCCGCGCGGCCCTCGGCGAGCAGCGCCCGCGCCGCGTCGGCGACCTCCTTCTCGATGCGACCGCCGCCGATGGTGCCGACGATGCGCCCGTCGCCGAGCACGAGCATCCGCGCCGCGGCCTTGCGCGGCGTCGAGCCAGCGGTGCGCACCACCGTCGCCAGCACGCACGGGGTCCCGCTATTGTGCAGTCGCACAATTTCGCCGAACACGTCGTCGGACGCCCCGCTCACCCTCCGGTTGTAGCACGCACGGCGCGTCCGGGCCGCGCGCGGGTCGGGCGGCTGTCGGCGACCACCGCCACGCCGGCGACGACGACGTGCACGATCCCCGAGGGGCCCTGCAGCGGATCGGCGAAGGTCGCGCGATCGATCACCTTCGACGCGTCGAAGCAGACGAGGTCGCCCGCCTGTCCCGGCGCGATTCGGCCGCGATCGGGCAGGTGCATGGCGTCGGCCGCCTGCGAGGTCATCTTGCGCACCGCCTCTTCGAGCGTCAGCACCTTCTGCTCGCGCACGTAACGGCCGAGGATGCGCGGATAGGTGCCGTAGGCGCGCGGATGCGGCCGCCCGCCGAGGAGCCCGTCGGTGCACACGTTGACGTACGGCTCGCGCATCACGCGCGCGACCACCTCCTCCGACTGCGAGAAGCTGATCATCGACACGCCCATGCGCTCCGACGACAACAGGTCGAAGGCGAGCTCGATCGGCTCCTTGCCGGCCGTCTCGGCCGCCTCGGCGACGGTCTTGCCCATCACCTCGGGGCGCCGCCCCGACGGCACGTCGGCGATCACGATGCCGCTCGGCCCGGTCCACTGCCAGAAGCTGTCCCAGTCGTTCGGTCCCGGCTTCTCCATCGCCGCGCGCATGCGCGCCCGCTCGTCGGGCGAGGCGAGGCGCTTGAGCGTCTCCTCGCTGCCGCCGTCGTGCGCCCACGGCGGCAGGATGGCGCCGAACATCGTCGAGCCGGCGACGTAGGGATACTGATCCGCCGTCATGCGCACGCCCGCCGCCTGCGCCGCGCGCACCTTCGCCAGCATCTGTTCGACGTGGGCCCAGTTGTCGCGGCCCGCTATCTTGAAGTGCGAGATGTGCACGTGCACACCGCTGCGCCGCCCGACGTCGATCATCTCGTCGAGCGCGGCGAGGATGTGGTCCGACTCCGAGCGCATGTGCACGACGAAGACGCCGTTCTTCTTCGCCACCGCGGTGCACAGCGCCACCAGCTCGTCGGTGTCGGCGTAACAGCAGGGCGGATAGATGAGGCCGGTCGAGAGGCCGAGCGCGCCCTCGTCCATCGCGCGCTCGAGAATCGCCACCATCTGCGCCAGCTCCGCCGCGTCGGGCTTGCGCGCGCCGAGGCCCATGGCGCCGGCGCGCACCGCGCCGTGCGGCACGAGGTAGGCGAGGTTGAGCCCGGCGCCGCGATCGAGGAGCGACAGGTAATCGGCCACGCTGCGCCAATCGCGCGGCAGGTCGGGATCGCCGAGCAGGCCGGCGAGCTGCTTGCGCACGGCGCCGACATCATCCTCACGCACCGGCGCCACCGAGATGCCGTCCTGTCCGAGCACGTCGAGCGTGATGCCTTGCATCACCTTCATCGGCAGGTCGGGCTCGACGAGCACGCGCAGGTCGGAGTGCGAGTGGGTGTCGATGAAGCCGGGCGCCACGTGCAGCCCGTCGGCGTCGATGGTGCGCGCATGCCCATCGACGGTCATCTCCGGCTTCACCGCCGCGATGCGGCCGTCGCGCACCAGCACGTCGGCGCGCCGCGCGGGCGCGCCCGTGCCGTCGACGACGAGGCCGCCGCGGATGAGGACGTTGTTATTGTGCGGTTGCGTCACGGTCGTTGTGCGCTCGCATCATTTCTGAACGCGGCCGATCGGACCGTACAGCTCGGGCCGACGATCGCGGTAGAACTGCCACTGGGTGCGCACCGCCTCGATCATCTCGAGGTCGCAGTCGGCGACCACCAGCTCGTCCTTATCGCGACTCGCCTGCGACAGGATGTTGCCGCGCGGATCGCAGAAGTACGACTTGCCGTAGAACTCGCCGATGTTCCACGGCGCTTCCTTGCCGACGCGGTTGTTGGTGCCGACGAAGTAGCCGTTGGCCACGGCGTGCGACTTCGCCTCGATCTCCCACAGGTACTCGGAGTGGCCGGCCGTCGTCGCCGACGGCTCGAACACGATCTCGGCGCCGGCGAGTCCGAGCGCGCGCGCTCCCTCGGGGAAATGGCGGTCGTAGCAGATGTAGACGCCGACGCGCGCGTAGCGGGTCTCGAACACCGGGTAGCCGAGGTCGCCGGGCGTGAAATAGAACTTCTCCCAGAACCCGGGCAGGCAGTGCGGGATGTGCGTCTTGCGATACTTACCGAGGTACTTCCCGTCGGCGTCGATGACGGCGGCGGTGTTGTAGTAGACGCCGGTCATCTCCTCTTCGTAGACCGGCACCACCATCACCATCTGGTGCTTGCGCGCCAGCTCCTGCATGCGCTTGATCGTCGGCCCGTCGGGGACGCGCTCGGTCATCTTGTACCAGCGCGGATCCTGCTCGGCGCAGAAGTACGGCCCGTAGAACAGCTCCTGCAGGCAGAGGATCTGGACGCCGCGCCTGCCCGCGTCCTCGATCATCGGGATGTGTTTTTCGATCATCGCAGACTTGATCGCTTCGAGCGTGGTCTGCTTGTCGGTCGGCGGGATTGCGTTGGACGCCTGAATCAGGCCGCAACGCACGATTCTCGGCATGACAAGTGCTCCTTATTTTCTGGTACGTATATCACGTGGGTGGGAGGGAAGGCCGATGTACCGCGACGCGCCGCTGACGGGAGCCGCCTGCTACAAACACGCCGCGGCGCCCATGGCCGCGCAGTGCGAGCGCTGCGGCCGCGCGCTCTGCGATCCGTGCATCGTCTACGACCTGTCGTCGCCGCACTGTATCGACTGCGCGCGCACGGCGCGCCGGCGGCGCTCGATTGCCGCCGCGGCCAAGATCGGCGGCGTGCTCGCGGCGCTCGCCGGCGGCGTCGCCTTCGTGATGACGCGGCCGCACCCGTTCGACTACGGCGCCGACGGTCCGCATATTGTGCAGCTGCACAATAGAGTCGAGCGCGAGCGCTGCGACCGGCGCGCCACGCTCGACTATGACGAGGCGCTCCTGGCGGCCGGCGATCAGCGCGGCGCGCTCGCCGACGTCGCCGCCTATACGGCGAAGTGCGGCGACTGGTTTCGGCTGCGCTGGGTGACCTACTCGGCGCACGAGTCACTCGGCGAGCACGGCGCCGCCGTCGACGACGCGACGAAGCTCATGGAGCACGACTCCATGGACCACGACTATCCGTGGTGGCGCGCGCTCGCGTACGAGGAGATGGGGCGTGCCGACGACGCGATCCGCGACTACCGCCACGCGCTCACGATCGAGCCCGGCCTCGATCGCATCCCGTTCAATCTGTCGAACCTGCTCGAGCGCAAGGGGTTGTATTGCGAAGCGCGCGAGCCGGTGCTGCAGTTCGTGCGCTTTCACCCGGAGTTCGAGCACGCGCCCAACATCGGCGACCGCCTGACGCGGCTACGCATCGTCGGCCACTGCCCCACCGATCCGCCGCCGCCGAGCGCGCAGCCTTCGCCCAGCGCGCAGCCTTCGCCGAGCGCGCAGCCTTCGCCGAGCGCGCAGCCTTCGCCGAGCGCGCAGCCCTAGCGCCGCGGACCAGTCCGTCGAGCGCGCAACCTCAGATATAGCGGTCGAGCCAGAGATCGATCGCGTCCTTGGGCAGCGCCCCGACCTGCTGATCGAGCTCCAGCGGCCCGCGGAACAGCTTGAGCGCCGGAATCGAGCGGATCCCATGCAGCGACGCGATCCGCGGGTTCTCGTCGACGTTGACCTTCACGATCTTCAGGCGTCCGCCGCGCTGCCGCGCGATCTCCTCGAGCGCCGGCGCCACCGCCCGGCACGGCCCGCACCAGGGCGCCCAGAAGTCGACGAGCACCGGGATCGGCGAATCCTCGACCACCGCTCGCCACGTCGCGTCGGTGCCGACAACGGGCGCGCGCGGAAAGACCTTCTGCTTGCATTTGCCGCAGGTTGGGTCGTCGTTGCGCCGCGCGTAGGGAAAGCGGTTGAGCGCGCCGCAATGGGCGCACGCGGCCTGGACCTTGTCGTCGGTCTGTACCGTCTCCATCGTACCGAAACGTAAGTCGCGACGCTCCCTTCGCAAGATGCGGTTGCCGCGCTCGACACCGGAGCGTACATTGGTCATATGCCGTACCGTGGCGCTACGAGGCCGCGGATCGCCTGTTCCGCGCATGCCGCGGCCGAGGCGGTGGGCAGCTGCTGTCGCTGCCACACTGCCTTGTGCGATCCGTGCATGTTGTACTTCTCGGCCGACCCGTTCTGCCGCAACTGCATCGGCGGCGCGCGCCGCGCCTGGATGGCGCGCATCGCCGCCGGCGTCAGCGGCGTCATGCTGCTCATGACGCTGGTGACCGGCGTGATGCTGTCGGCGATTCCGTCGTCGGTGCGCACGCGCGCGTCGACGGCGGCGGCGCTGGCGCCGGTGCGCCACGTCGAGAACTGCCGCCCCTTCGATCAATGGTTGGCCGAAGCGCGCCGCGATCTCGAGCGCGGCCGGCCGCACAACGCGCTGCACGACGTGTCACTGTCGCGGCGTGATTGTGAATACGACCTCGAACGCGATCGCATCGAAGCGCTCGCCTACGCGACCATCGGCGACAAGTTCTCGGCCATCGCAGCCTCGGCGCGCTTCGCCGATGCCGCCGACGAGGGCGCCGTCAATCGGCTGAACGCGTCCGTGCACGAGCTGCTCGCGGCGGAACAGCCCGCCGAGCAGCCCTAGCGCCCGCGAACCGCACCGGCAGCCCGAGCGGCGCTAGCGTAGGCGCGCTCGCATCACGCCGCTTGACCCACCGTCGGCGGCGTGGTGATCATCGGGGATGCCGCGCATCGAGCTGACGCTCAACGGCGAAGCGCGAGCCGTCGACGCGCATGAAGGTGCGACTCTCCTCGAGGTCATTCGCGAGGGGTGCGGCGTCACTTCGCCCAAAGACGGTTGTTCGCCCACCGGCCAGTGCGGCTGTTGCACCGTGCTCGTCGACGGTCAGGCCAAGGTCGCCTGCGCCATGCCCGCCGACAAGGCGTCGGGCCGCGAGGTGATGACCCTCGAAGGGGTCGACCCGCGGTCGCGCAAGGTCTTCGCGCGCGCGTTCGCCGTGTCCGCCGCGGTGCAGTGCGGCTTCTGCATCCCCGGCATTGTTGTGCGCGCGCATCATATTCTGAAGAAGACGCCGCTGCCGTCGCGCGCCGAGATCGCGCAGGGCCTGGGCGCGCACCTCTGCCGCTGCACGGGCTACGTCAAGATCGTCGACGCCATCGAGCTCGCCTCGCGCGTGCTCGCCGGACAGGCCGAGCTGCCCGACGGCGATTGGTCGGGCAAGGTCGGCACGTCGCTACCGAAGTACGAGGCCGAGGAGCTCGCGCTCGGCGATCGCAAGTACATCGACGATCTGGTCCTGCCCGACATGCTCCACGGCGCCATCGTGCAGTCAGCGCACCCGCGGGCGCGCGTGCGCGGCATCGACCTCACCGCGGCACGCGCGCTGCCCGGCGTGCGCGCCATCGTCGGCGCCTCCGACGTGCCCGGCCAGCGCGGGCAGGGGCTCATCTATCCCGATTGGCCGATCTTCGTCGCCGTCGGCGAGGAGACGCGCTACACCGGCGATGTCCTGGTCGCCATCGCCGCCGACACGCGGCAGATCGCGCGCCGCGCCGCCGAGCTCGTGGTCGTCGACTACGAGGTGCTCGAGCCGCTGACCTCGACGGAGCAGGCGCTCGCCGCCGGCGCGCCGCTGTTGCATCCGGAGAACGGCCACGCCGACAACGTGCTCTCGACGTCGAAGACGCGCCGCGGAGACGCCGACGCCGCGCTCGCGGCCGCTGCCCACGTGGCCACCGGCACGTGGAAGACGCAATTCATCGAGCACGCCTTCCTCGAGCCGGAGTCGTGCCTGGCGGTGCCCCGCGGCTGCACCGATCTAGATGGTGCAGCTGCACAACAACTGCACGTCTATTCGCAGGGCCAGGGCGTCTACGACGACCACCGTCAGATCGCCAGCGCGCTCGCGCTCAAGGGCGACGAGCTGTCGGTGACGCTGGTGAGCTGCGGCGGCGCGTTCGGCGGCAAAGAGGACCTGTCGATCCAGGCGCAGACGGCGCTCTTGGCGACGGTGACCCGCCGCCCCGTGAAGCTCACGATCGATCGCGTCGAGTCCATCCGCCTTCATCCCAAGCGCCATCCGATCGAGATGACCTACACCGTCGGCTGCGACGCCGACGGCAAGATCACCGCCGTCAAAGTGCGCCTCGTCGGCGACAAGGGCGCCTACGCGTCGGTCGGCAGCAAGGTCATCGAGCGCGCGTGCGGCCACGCCACCGGCGCCTACGACGTAGCCAACGTCGACGTCGAGGGCGTCGCGGTCTACACCAACAACCCGCCGTGCGGCGCCATGCGCGGCTTCGGCGCCAACCAGTCTGGCTTCGCCATCGAGAGCTGCGTCGACATGCTCGCCGAGAAGCTCGGCATCGACGCCTGGGAGATGCGCTATCGCAACGCGCTCGTCGAGGGCGCCCGCTTCTGCTCGGGCCAGACGCTTCGCGCCGTCGGGCTGCGCGCGACGCTCGACAAGGTCAAGCCCTACTACGACGCGGCGCGCGCCGAGGGCAAGGCGGTGGGCCTCGCCTGCGGCATCAAGAACGTCGGCATCGGCAACGGCATGCCGGACATCGGGCGCGCCTCGCTCACCGTCGCCAAAGACGGCACGATCACGCTCGCCAACGGCTACACCGAGATGGGCCAGGGCCTCTACACCGTGCTCATCCAGATGGCGAGCGAGACCACCGGCATCGATCCGCGACGCTTCCGCGCCACCGTCGACACCCGCGACGGCGTGCAGTCGGGCATGACCACCGCCTCGCGCGCCACCGTCTGCGGCGGCCGCGCCGTGGTCGACGCCGCGCGGAAGCTCAAGGCCGAGCTCGACGCCGGGCGCACGCTGGCCGAATTGTGCGGCCGCACATTTTTCGGCGAGTTCATCTACGACAAGACGTCGAAGCTCGGCGCGCCCGTCGAAGACCCGATCACGCACCTCTCGTTCGGCTACGCCACGCAGCTCGCGATCCTCGATCGCGCCGGCAAGCTCGAGCGCCTCGTGGCCGCGCACGACGTCGGCCGCGTCATCAACCCGAAGCTCCTCGAAGGGCAGCTCGAAGGCTCGATCCACATGGGCCTCGGCTTCGCGCTGGCGGAGGAGCTCGTCGTCACCGACGGCGTCGTGAAGAACCCGACGCTGCGCGGCATCGGCGTGTTGCGCGCGCAGTGGATGCCGCGCATCGACATCCTGTTCGTCGAAGAGGCCGAGCCGGAAGGCCCGTTCGGGGCCAAGGGAGTCGGCGAGATCGGTCTATTGCCCACCGCGCCGGCGGTGGCCAACGCGCTCTATCGCTTCGACGGTGTCCGGCGCACCGCGCTGCCCATGAAGGACTCTCCGGCGGCGCGCTTCATCTCAGGGAAAAAATAATGCGACTGCATAGACTGCTGCTGGCCGCCGTGCTGGTCTTATTGTGCGCGCGCACCACGAACGCCGCCGAGCGCATGAAGGTCGGCTTCATGATGGACCTCGTCACCGGCGTGAGCGTTCCCATCTCCGACGGTGACTACAAGAACTTCGCCGATCCGTCGTTCAAGATCGGCCTGCGCCTCGGCGCCGTCCTCTATCTCACCGAGCATTGGGGCATCGCGCCCGAGGGCGAGTTCGACTTCGTGCCCGTCGAGCCGGACAACACCGATTTTCCGAGCTCGAGCGGGACGATCAACGTCTCGACGAACATCTATCGCGAGCGCGGGCTGTTCGGCGCGCGCGGCATCTACAACTTCGGGATCGGCTCGGTCTACGCGCGCTTCGTGATCGGCGTCGACCACATCGGCGGCACGACCAGCGCGTCGGTGGGCGGCTTCGGCGGCTCGACGGACTTCAGCTCGACCGGCTTCACGCTCGAGCCGGGCGGCGGCGTCCAGTTCAACATCGTGCGCCACCTCGTGGTCGGGTTCACGACCGGCTTCCCGATCGCCTTCCACGACTTCGGCAACGGCAACAACAGCCGCAAGTTCACCGCCGTCGACATCGACTTCATGGGTGTCGTCGGCCTGCGCCTGTAGGCGCGTGGCGGGATCGGCGTGAGCGTCGCGCTCGAACGTCCGCGCGGAGCGCCCGGCTGGCTCTACCGGCGCATCTTTCCGCGCTGGCGCCCGAGCGCCGAGCTGCGGCCGACGACGTCGTCGGCGAGCGGCGCCGCGGTGCGCATCCGCTGGCTCGGCACCGCCGGCCACGTGATCGAGACGCCGACGACGACGCTGCTCGTCGATCCCTATCTCACGCGGCCGACGCTGACGGAGCTCGCGGGCCCGATCGCGCCCGACGAAACCGCGATCCGCGCGCGCCTGCCCGTGCGCGTCGACGCCGTGCTCTGCGGCCACAGCCACTTCGATCACCTGCTCGACGCGCCGTTCATCGCGCGGACGACCGGCGCCAAGCTCGCCGGCAGCGGGACGACCTGCACGTTCGCGCGCGCCAGCGGCGTCGCCGAGGAGCAGCTCGTGCTCGTACCACCGAGCGGCCGCACCTTCACCGTCGGTGACGCGACGATCCGCTTCATCCCCAGCCTGCACGGCCGCATCTTCCTCGGCCGCGTGCCCTTCCCCGGCGAAGTCGCCGCGCCGCCGCCCTTGCCCGCACGCTTCTGGCACTACCGGATGGGCGGCGCCTTCGGCCTCCTCATCGACATCGGCGGCGTGCGCATCTACCACAATGGTTCCGCCGATCTGATCGACGCCGCGCTCGACGGTGCCCGCGCCGACGTGCTGCTCGTCGGGCTCGCCGGCCGCAAGGGCACGCGCGACTATCTGCGCCGCCTTTATGGTGCGCTCGCACCAAAACTAATTGTGCCCACGCATCATGACGCCTTCTTCGCGCCGCTCGACGGCGGCCTGCATCTTCTGCCCGGCATCGATCTGGAAGGCTTCGCCGCCGAGACGCGCGCGCACGCCCCGTCGGCGACGCTGGTGACGCCCGCCTACGACGAGGCGCTCGCCGTCCCCGTCGACGCGCGCGCCGCCGCCTTCGTCGCCTAGAACGGCGAGAAGATCGCGACCTCGCCGTTGCCCGCCGCGCTCCACTGCGCGGTCGGATCGGTGAGCCGCAGCCGCACGAACTGCGCCGTCGCCGTCAGCGGCACCACCTGGTACGGCGACGCCGGCACCGTCGCCTGCACCGTCCAGCTCATCAGATCGTCCGAGGTCTCGACGATCACGCTGGTCGCGCTCGACGACGTCGACACGTCGTAGAGCACGAGGAGCCCGAGCGGATGCGAAATGTCGACGTCGATCACCATCCAGTTGTTGATCGGCGGGCACATCTGTCCGTTGCCGTTCGTGCACGTCGAGGCCACCGGCGCGAACTTCGTCGTCATGTTGCCGTCGGTGAGCGGACAGGGCCGCGCCAACAGCGACGGCATCCCATCAGGCCCCTGCGTATAGCAGTCGCCACCACGCGAGATCGGCGTCATGTTGAGGCTCGGATAATCCTGCTGCACCGAATACCAGCTCACCGAGAAGTCGGTGCCGACGCCCGTGGTCTTGCGTTGCGCCACCACGTTCCACTGCGCCTGCCGATCTTGCAGCACGCGCCGGTCGAACATCGCCGACGTCGCCTTCTTCGCGTCCTGCGTCCACCACAGCGAGCCGTCGGCGCTGACGAGGTTGATGCGATAGTCGTCGGCCGCGCTGCCGCCCACCGCCGCCTCGACGGCAGGCCAGCTCAGCTGCGGGTTGTTGTCGGCGTCGTAGGCGAGCGTGCCCGTCTCGGTCCAGAAGCGCATCGGCGGAATCGTCAACGCAGTCTTCTGGATGTAGAAATCTGATGCAACCGCACAATTTCCCGTCGGGCAGCCGGCGAACGACGTGAACGTGAGCGCCTGCCCCACCGACCCCTGCGTGTCGGCACCGCGCAGCGCGAACGAGTAGCTGCCGTCGCCGCCCGCGACCGAATCCTCGAACGAGCTGCAGATGTCGAGCCGCCCGGCGATGCACGCCAACCCGATGCTGCCGACGGCGACGAAGACCTCGCCGATCGCCTGCAGCGCGTCGGGATGGCGGATCAGCTTCACCGCCGTCGCGGGCGCGGCCGCGCCGCTCTCGGTCTGGATGGTGCCGCTGAGGGTCACGCTCGAATGCGGATCGATCTGGCTCTTCGGCCCACACCCGCCCGCGACCCACAGAGCCGCCACCACAGGCCCCACGACGCTCGTGCGCATCTTCTCCTCCTCCGATAGAGTACCACCCATGGAGAAGATTGCGGCACTCCGCTGCGTCGAATGCGGCAAGGGCTTTCGCGAGGACGAGGCGCAGTACACCTGCCCGGCGTGCGGCACGCGCCCCGACGGTGGTTGGGGCATCCTCGACGTCGAGTACGACTACGATCGGCAAGCGCGCGTGTTCCACAAGGACCACCTGGCGCGCGCCGAGCGCAACATCTGGCGCTATCTGCCGATCCTTCCGCTCAAAGACGACGCGCGGCTGCCGTCGCTGCAGATCGGCTGGACGCCGGTGATGGAGTTCCCCGAGCTCGCCGCGCGCTGGGGCATCAAGAACTTCCTCATCAAGGACGACGGCCGCCTGCCGACGGGAAGCTTCAAGGATCGCGCCAGCGCCGTCGGCACCGCCAAGGCCGTCGAGCTCGGCTTCGACACCATCTGCTGCGCCTCGACGGGAAACGCCGCGTCGTCGCTGGCCGGCTTCTCGGCGAACCTCGGGCTGCGCGCCTACATCTTCGTTCCCGCGCACGCGCCCGAAGGCAAGGTCGCGCAGCTGCGAATCTTCAAGTCGAATGTGCTGCTCGTCGAGGGCAGCTACGACGAGGCCTATTACCTGTGCCAGGAAGCGGCGCAGAGCTTCGGTTGGTACAACCGCAACTGCGCGATCAATCCGTACCTCATCGAGGGCAAAAAGACGTCGGGCCTCGAGGCCGCCGAGCAGCTCGCCGGCCGCATCCCCGATTGGGTCTCGGTCGCCGTCGGCGACGGCTGCACCATCGCCGGCATCTGGAAGGGCTTCGTCGAGATGAAGCGCTTCGGCGTCATCGATCGACTGCCGCGCCTCCTCGGCGTGCAGGCCGCGGGGTCGGCGCCGATCTACGAAACGTTCCAGGCGGGCGACGAGACGCTGCGGCCGGTCAAGGCCAACACGCTGGCCGACTCGATCGCCGTCGGACAGCCGCGCAACCAGACCAAGGCGCTGCGCGCGATTCGCGAGTCGCACGGCGCCATGGTCTCGGTCGAGGACGGCGAGATCTTGTCGGCGATGTACGAGCTGGCGCAGCACACCGGCGTGTTCGGCGAGCCAGCCGGCGTCACCGGGATCGCGGGGCTGCTGCGCGCGATCTCCGACGAGGTCGTCAAGCCGACGGAGACGGTCTTGCACATCGTCTCCGGCAACGGCCTCAAGGATGTGCGGTCGGCGCAGCGCGCCTGCCCCGAGGCGCGCCGCATCAAGGTGTCGCTCGACGACGTGCGCGCCATCGTCGCGCATGATGCACCCGCACAAAAGAGCTGATGCAACTGCACAAAAGAGCTGATGCAACCGCACAATAAGCTGACGCTGCCCGGGTTCGTCTGCGCCCACACGCACCTCTACTCGTCGCTCGCGCGCGGCATGCCGCAGCCGTCGCAAGCGCCACGCAACTTCGTCGAGATCCTCGAGCGCATCTGGTGGCCGCTCGATCGCGCCCTCGATGCCGAGGCGGTCGAGCTGTCGGCGCTGGTCGGGGCCATCGAAGCCGCCCACGCCGGCTGCACCACGCTCGTCGACCATCACGCGTCGCCCGGCCGCGGCGGCGGCGCCGTCGACGGCTCGCTCGATCTCGTCGCCGGCGCGATCGCGCAGGTCGGCCTGCGCGGCATCGTCTGTTACGAGGTCACCGATCGCAACGGCGCCGACGAGGCGCGCGCCGGCGTGCGCGAGAACGATCGCTTCCTCGCGCGCGTTCGCCGCGAGCCGCCGCGGCTCATCCGCGCCATGGTCGGCGCACACGCCGCGTTCACGCTGTCGGACGCGACCGCCGAGGCGATCGCGGACGTCGCCCAGCGCCATCGCGCCGGCGTGCACATCCACGTCGCCGAAGACGCGGTCGATCGGCAAAAGGCGGGACAGTCGACGGTCGCATGGCTGCAGGCGCGCCGGCTCCTCGACGAGCGCACCCTGCTCGCCCACTGCGTGCACGTCGACGACGCCGACGTGGCCCGCATTCGCGACGCCGGCGCGTGGGTCGCGCACAACCCGCGCAGCAACGCCAACAACGCCGTCGGCTACGCGCGCCCGAGCCGTTTCGGCGATCGCCTGCTCCTCGGCACCGACGGCATCGGCGCCGACATGCGCGCCGAGGCGCAGTTCGCCTTCTTCGCCGCGCGCGATCACGGCGACGCCGTCGACGTGCCGGCGCTATTGGCGCGCAACCGCGAGTTCGCCGCCGCGCGGTTCGGCGTCGAAGAGCTCGGCGACGACGTCACGCTCGAGTACGCGTCACCGACGCCGCTCGACGAGCACAACTTCGCCGGCCATCTCCTGTTCGGCCTCGGCGCCGCGCGCGTGCGCGACGTCGTCGTCGACGGCCACGTCGTCGTGCGCGACGGCGTCTGCGTCAACGTCGACGAGGAGCGGATCTACGCGCGCGCCCGCGAGGTGGCCGCGAAGCTCTGGTCGCGCCTGTAGGTTGTCGCTCAGGCCGGCGGCGACGCGGCGGCGCGCGCCAAACGCACCGAAACGGCGTTGACGCGCGCGGGATCGAGCACGCCGCGCACCAGCGTGCGCAGCGTCAGGTAGAGCGCGCCCGACATGCGATGCGGCAGCCGCGCGGCGTCGAGGACGGAGGCGTCGACGAATGCGTCCTTGCGCGCGTCGTAGCGCGCCCGCACCACGCCGTCGTCGACGACGGCCTCGTCGCCGCGCACGGTCATCGCGCACGCCCGCCCGCCGACGCGCGCCTGCACGACGAGCGCGTCGCCGGCGCGCTCGATCCACAGCCCGTCGAGCGCGGGCGACGCGTCGAAGCTGTGCCGCGATCCGAAGTAGCGCGCCTTCATCACGTACGGCCCGCCGTCCTCGGGGCAGAAGACGTCGCAGTTGCCGCACTCGTTGCACGCGTCGGCGAAGTTGGCCCACTGCTGCGGCTTCTTCACCGTCCACAGGCCGCCCGCCGCGCGCGACACCGCGCCGCCGCCGTCGACGAGGATGTCGTCGTACGCGACCTCCTCGGGCGGCGTGTCGATGGCGAAGTTCGCGTCGTTGGGGCAGACCGGCACGCACTTGTCGCATGACAAGCAGTCGAGCAGCACCAGCGTCGAGCCGACCTTGCGCGGCGGCTTGCCGTTCTTGCCGGCGGCGTAACGCGGATCGCCGGTAACGCGCGCGGCGACTTCGTGGCTGTTGAGGACACCCGCCATGCGCACGACGCGCGCCCGCCGCTCGCGCGCGCTCTCGACGACTTTTCGCGGCGGCGCCCGGAGGCGGCGGAGCTGTGCGGCGCGCTCGGGCCGCGGATCGTCGCCCAGGCGGGCGCGCTCAACGCGCACGAGGTGACCGCGAAGGTGACCGGCGATCCGCGCTACGCGGCGGGCAAGAACGGCAAGCCGCCGCGCAAGGTCGGCTCG
>DATNAQ010000122.1:0-16019 GCA_035607415.1 Polyangia bacterium | reverse complement strand
GTAGCGGCCGTGCTCGCCGTCGACGAAGCCAAATCCGAATTTCGCGAACAGCGCGCGGGCGCGGCCGTTGGGCTCGGCGACGGAGAGGCGCAGCTCGACGACGGGCATGCGGCGGCGCGCGAGCGCGGCCTGGCCGATGGCGTGGTCGAGGAGCTGCTTGCCGACGCCGCGTCCCTGCGCGCGCGGCGCGACGGCGATCGCCAACAAATCGGCGACGTACTCGTGCTGGCGGCTCGGCCCTGCGGTGTAGAAGCCGAGCATGGTGTACCCGACGGGGACGCCGGCCTCCTCGGCGACGTGCGTGAGCACGCCGTCGTGCACCAGCCACGTCGGCAGGATGCGGCCGTAGTCGCCGAGCTCGGCGAACACCTGCTCGGCCACCTCGCGCACGAACGGCGCGTCCGCCGCGCTGCCGCGACGGATCTGGATCATCGCCATCGGTTCGCGCCAGCGTTCCTTCACGGTTTTTCCTTTTCCTTCTTTTTCTTCTCGGGGTGCGCGTGGCCGTTCTTGGCGGCGTCGTTGGCGACGTGGATGAGCACGACGGTGATGTTGTCGTCACCACCGCGGTCGTTGGCCAGCTCGACGAGCAGGCGCGGCACGTCGCGATAGAAGCGCGAGGTCAGGATGCGCGCCAGCTCCTCGGCCTCGACGTAGTTCGACAGCCCGTCGGAGCAGATGACGTAGCAGTCGCCGGCCTGCACCGGGATGGCCGCGCCGTCGACGAGCACGTCGCGCTCGAAGCCGACCGAGCGCGTGATGATGTGGCGGAACTTCGACTCGCGCGCCTCTTCTTCGGTCATCATGCCGGCGCGCACCTGCTCGGAGACCCACGAGTGGTCGTCGCTGAGCTGCTGCACGCGCCCGTCGCGGAACAGGTAGGCGCGCGAGTCGCCGACGTGCGCGAGATAGGCGCGGCCGCGATGGAACCACAGCGACGTGAGCGTCGTGCCCATGCCCTGCAGGCCGGGATCGGCCTGCGCAGCGTCGAAGATGGCGGCGCCGGCCGCCTGCGTCGCGTCGCGCAGGCAGGCGAGCACGTCTTTACGGTCGGCGGTGTCGTCGGGCGGCTTGAGCTCGCCGGCGAGCGTGTCGAGGGCCATGCGCGACGCGCGCTCGCCCGCCTGATGGCCACCCATGCCATCGGCGACTGCGAAGAGCCCGACGTCGTCGCGAACGAGGTACGAGTCCTCGTTGTGATCGCGCTTCTTGCCTACGTCGGACAGCGCGTACGGGATGATCTTCATCGCTGGACCCGTGTACCCGTTCTAGTTTACAACCTTTGGGTCGTACGATCGAACTCCGAGGGGGGAGCTTCCGGCGATGCGGCACGAGTTCGTGGAAAAGCTGGTCGCTACGTTCGCCGGCAAGGTGGGGGCGCCGGCCGCCACGCTAGCCGCGAAAGTGCTCGGGAAAGACGCCTATGTCAGCCCGACGGGGCGCGTCGATCCGGTCTTGAAGGACGAGGCCAAGGTCAAGGACGCCTGGAACAAGATCGTCAACGAGTACTCGCGGGCGCTTGGCACCAACCTCGTCTACGCGCTGCTCACCAAGCTAAAGCTCGAGCTCGGCATCAAGTAGCCGGGCGCCCGCGCTAGCGGCGGCCGGCGGCCTTGTTGACGGTCAGCGCGGCGTCGAGCCGGTTCGAGGGGTGGGCGAGGTAGATGGTCTTGCGCCACGGGCGCGCGCCGGCAAGCGCGACGCGGACGTCGTAGCTCTCGAAGCCGGGGAGGCGCACGTCGACGGGGGTCTTGCCGCGGCGCTCGCCGGCGATGACCACCTCGGCCGCGGGCGGCGTCGAGGTCACGTGCAGCGTGGCCGACGGGCGGCGCAGGTCGAGGGTGACCTTGCCGGGCGCGTCGGTCGTCGTGGTGGCGGCGACGTAGCGCTCCTTGCTGACGGCGATCTCGTGCTTGCCGGCGGCGACGTGCGTCGACAGCGGCGTGGCGCCGGCGGCGGCGCCGTCGATGGTGACGCTGGCGCCGGCGGGGCGGGTGGTGACCACGAGCTCGGCGTCGCCGGTCGCGTCCTCGGCGGGCGCCGGCTTCGTCGGCGGCGTGGCGGTGGCGCCGCTGGCGGACGCGGCGACCGCGGACGGTCCGGCGGCGGCGAGCGGCTTCGACGAGTGGCGCATCGACAGCCCGACGACGACGCCGCCGACGAGCGCGCCGGCGGCGAAGAGCGCGCCGAACTGCGCGAGCTGGCGGCGGCGCGCGCGCGGGTCGTAGGCGTCGTGCGAGCCGGTCTGGCCGGGCAGCCGCATCTTGACGTCGGAGAAGGCGGCTTGCGGCACGGCGCGCGGGCCGATCGACTGCTCGATCGACCACTCCACGAAGTATTCGATGGCGCCGTCGCTGACGTCGCTGAAGGGGTTGGCCGGCGCGTCGCCGCCCCAGCTCTCGGCAAAGACGGGCGTCGCGTTGACGCTGGGATCGGCCGTCGGTGGAATGATGGTTGCCAGCTCCTGCGGCTTCGGCGGCGGCGGCTCCGCCGAGGGCGGCGCCTCCATCGACGGCGGCGCAACGCTGGCAGAGGCATTCGCGACGGTGGCGGCGTTGGCGTTGGCGGCGGCGACGATCGCGCTCAGCGGCGACGAGTCGGCGAAGGCCACCGGCACCGTCGGTGCGACGCCGTTCATCGCGGCGGCGGGCTGCGCGTCGACGGCCGTGGGCTCGACGACGGTGGGCGGATCGGACGACGTCGGCAGCTCGGCGCCGGCGTCGCTCGCTTCGGTCTTCCACACCGACTCCAGCGACAGCGACGGCGGACGCGCCACCGGCGTCGCCTTCGGCGGCGCGGGCTTCGGCTCGGGCTTCCCCGCCGGCGGCGGCGTCGGCAGCGACGACAACGACGCCAGCGTGAACGGCGGCGGCGTCGGCGCCTCCGGCTTCGGCCCCTTCGGCGGCGGCGGCAGCGCGATCGGCGACGACGGCGTCGGCTGCTTGCCGAGCTTCGGCAGCGGCGCCAGCGGCGTCGGCCGCGGCAGCGACGGCGGCTTCACCGGCACGATCGCGCGCGCCACCGCCGCCGCCTTGGCGACGATGCTCTCGGTGAGCCCGGCGCGCGTCGCCATCATGAAGTCGACGAGCGTCGCCGAGCGCTCGTCGAGCGGCTTGAACTGCACTTCCATGCCCGGCGGATGGCGTGCGTCTCCGGTATCGGCCTGTACGCGCTTGACGGTGCCGCGCCCTTGCAGGAGCACCTCGCCGCTGGTGAGCTGCAGGTTGAAGCGCACATGGGTGCCGACCGGCTGCGGCGCTTTCGAGAAAATGAAGATGCGATCGCCGGCGATATGCCGCGAATACCGCGTGATGAACGCGTCGAGGTCGGGCGCGCGTACGGTCACGCGGAGGACCACGACCGGTGCTGACAGCTCCCCCACCGCACCTCATTGTAGATCGGAATGCCCCCTTCTTGCGTTGTAGGTGTCGAACGCCGAGGAGGTCACCATGTTCGAGCGCTTCGTCTCTGGTAAGCGGCGCAACTGGCGGAGGCGCGCGCTGATCATCGGATCGCTCGTGGTGCACGGCGGCGCCGTCGCTGCGCTGGTCCTGGCCAGCTGGTTCCAGGTGACCGAGATCCAGGCGCCGATGCTGGCGATCGCCTTCTTCTCGTCGCCGCCGCCGCAGGGCGCGACGCCGCCGCGGACGGCGCCGAAACGGCAGACCCACCCGGCGGTGCGGCGCGCGCAGCCAAGCGTTACGGCGCCCACGCCGCCCACGGCGCCAGAGCCGCCCGAGGCGCCGGGCACGCCCGATCCGGGGGATCAGCCGCCGGGGCCTCCCGGCCCGCCGGCCGTGGGTCCGCCGGGCATCGGCTCGCGCAACATCCCGTGCGAGGGCGCCAATTGCGTGACCGCGCCGCCGCCGAGGCCGCGCAACGTCGCGCCGCACGCGCTCGACGCGCAGCGCATCTCGGGCCTGATGCCGCACCTGCCGGCGTCGGTGGCCGGGACGCGCAAAGGGCTCGGCGACACGCCGTTCACGGCGCGGCTGTGCGTCGATACGTCGGGCGCGATCTCGTCGGTGACGGTGCTCGCCGGCATCCCCGGCGCCGACGCCGACATCGTGGAGGCGCTGCGCGGCTGGCGCTACAAGCCGCAGCCGATCCCGGTCTGCTTCATCACCCAGCTCATCTACGACGTAGAATGATCGCGGAGCCGACTAGCGCTCGACGGCCTGGAGGAGGCGATCGGTTTCGCGGGTGGTTTGGCGGACGGCTTCGACGCCGTCGAGCAGGTCGTCGAGCTGCCCCGACAGCTCGGTCGGCGAGCGCATCGTGACGATCTGATCCGCGAGCAGGCGGAAGGTGTTCTCGATGAGCTCGAGCTGTCCGCGCGCCGACGACAGGTAGCTGCGGATCTCGGCGTACTTCTCTTTGCGCTTCTCGAGCACCGCGATGTTCTTCTGCGCCAGCGTGCGCTTGTCGGCTTCGCCCTTGTCGAGGATCTGGTGATAGCGCCGCAGATCGCGCTCGATCTCGTCGACGTCGACCGAGCCGAGATACTCCTGATAGCGCGCGCAGGTCACCGACAGCTCGAGGAACGCGAGCACCAGATCGTCGAGCTTCTTGAGCTCGCCCGAGAGCAGATCGACCGTGAACGCCGGATTCTCCGTCGCCAGCTTGTTGATCTGCTCTTGCTTCTCGCGCAACGCCAGGCAGCGCATCGCGTCCGGCTCGGGCAAGAGCTTGAACTTCGCGTCGAGCTCCGCCTGCCGCGCGGCGCTCAGGTCCTCGGCGTGGCGCTTGTCGAACCACAGCTTGCGCAGGAGGCGCGAGTCGGGCGCGAACAACATCCACAGCGCTTCCATCCCGGCGCCGGCGAGCCCGAGCCACCAGTTGCCGGTCAGCAACGCCGCCGACGCGAACCCGCCCATGAGCGCATAGTTGTACGGGTTCTTGAACGCGTACCTCGCGTAGGGCGGGCGCGGCTTCTCGTCGCTGCTCATTGCTTTTTGTATAGTAGATCGAGCAGCTGCTTCTCCACATCGCGAAATTCCGGCTTCGACTTGAGCGACAAGTCGCGCTCGGCGAAGTGCGGGATCTCGATGCGATTGAGGATCTGCGCCGGGCGCTTCGACAGCACGAACACGGTGTCGGCGAGATAGACCGCCTCCGCCACGTCGTGGGTGACGAACAGGATGGTGTTGTCCTCGGTGCGCGAGATGTCGATGAGCAGGCCCTGCATGCCCCAGCGCGTCGACGGATCGAGCGCGCCGAACGGCTCGTCCATGAGCAGGAGCTTCGGCTTGTTGATGAGCGTGCGCGCGATCGCCACGCGCTGCTTCATGCCGCCCGACAGCTCGCGCGGATACTTGGTCGCCGAGTCGTCGAGCCCGACCGCCTTCAGGTACTTCTGGGCCTGCGCCGCGCGCTCGTCTTTGGCCACGCCGCGCAGGCGCAAGCCGTACTCGACGTTCTCCTGCACCGTCAGCCAGCCGAACGACGTGTACTGCTGAAACACCATGCCGCGATCGCGCCCGACGCCGTCGACGCGTTCGCCGTCGACGAGCACCTCGCCTTGGGTCGGCGGCAACAGACCGGCCACGGCCTTCAGGATCGTCGATTTGCCGCATCCTGACGGACCGAGGAAGACGACGATCTCGCCGACGCCCGGCTTGTCGGCGATGTCGAAGTCGACGCCGCGCACCGCCTCGACGTCATCGCCCGACTGCGAGCGATAGGTGACGTGCAGATCCTTGACCCACAGCTTCGGCGTCTGCCCCTCGGTCATCGCGCCTTTGATCGCGCTCATGACGGCTCCGTCTCACGCCAACGGAACAACACGCCGTTGAGCCCGCGAATGAACGCGTCGGTGACCAGGCCGATCACGCCGATCACCAGGATCCCCGAGAACACCTGCGCCGTCTTCAGGTGCGAGCCGGCGAGCTGGATCATGAAGCCGAGGCCGGTGCGCGCGTTCACGAACTCGGCGAGGATCACGTACGTCCACGAGATCGCGTTCATCACGCGGAACGAGTCGAAGATGTCGGGCAGCGCCGCCGGCACCAGCACCGTACGAATGACCTCCATGCGCGTGGCGCCGAGCGTGAGCGCGGTCTGCACCAGCTCCTCGGGCACGGCGCGAATCGCCGTCACCACGACGGGGAGCAGATAGACGAACACGCCGAGAAAGAGGAACGCGATCTTCTGCGACTCGCCGATGCCGAGCCACAAGATCAGAAGCGGGATGAACGCCGAGATCGGCATGTAGCGCAGCGGCGCCATCACCGGCTCCATCAGCCGGTTGAACGGCTCGTACGCGCCCATCAGGATCCCGAGCGGCAGCGCCACCACCGCCGCCGCCACGAACGAGATCAGGATGCGCAGCGTCGAGGCCCAGATCGCCGGGAACAGCGTGTGCTCGAAGATCATCTGCAGCGTCGCCTGCAGCACCAGGATCGGCGACGGCAAGAACAGCGGGCTCACGATCGGGTGCGCGCCGAGCGTCAGCGCGCACCACGTGATCATCACGACCGCGGGCATGGCGATGGCGAACGGCACGCGATAACGGCGCGGCAGCGCCTTGCGCAACATCCACAGCGACTCGCGGCTGTGCGCATCCGCCCGCTCCGGCGGCAGCTTGATCTGCTGCGCCTCGGCGGGCGGCGGCTTCGACGACGGCCCGGGGGGTGGAACTGCGGGATCGACGGGCGCCACTATTGCGCGTTCAAGACGACCTTGATGTCGGTGCGCCGATTGAGCTGGCGTCCCGCCTCGGTCGCGTTGTCGGCGACGGGATTCTCGGCGCCGTGCCCAATGGTCTGAAAGCGCGCGTCGGGAATGCTGAAGTGATCCTCGAGGTACTTCTTCACGCTGTCGGCGCGCTTCTGCGACAACGTCTTGTTCAGCTTCTGTGAGCCCTTGGTGTCGGTGTTGCCCTCGATCTTGAGGAACGTGTTGCCGAACGCCGTCATCGTGTCGCCGAGCGAATCGAGCGTGAAATACGAGCCGTTCATGATCTCGTCCGAGCCGGGCGTGAAGTAGATCGCCAGCGACTTGTTGACGATGGCGCGCGCGTTCGGGTTCTTCGCTTCCTTCGGATCGAAGCGGAACGGCTCGACCACCTTCTGCCCCTGGTACTGATCGGCGAGCGCAGCGACGAAGCGCGTGTCGACGTAGTCCTTCGAGTCGACCACCTTCGAGATCACGCCCTCTTTGCGCCACACCACGAACGCGGTGTCGAACAGCGTGCGGAACTGCGCGTGCTCGCCCGAGCCGGTGAGCCCGAAGAAGAGCGCGTTGTCGGCGAACGGCGTGAGCTTGAGGCCCGAGAGCATGCCCGAGATGTCGTCGGGGCCGAGCTTGAGCGCCTTGGCCGTGACCGCGTAGGAGCCGGCCGGATCTTTGGCGATCTGATCGATGCCGTCGAACCAGCCGTGCACGAAGTCGCGCAGCGTCGTCGGCCCCCTGTCGATCACGTCCTGCCGCGCCACCAGGCAGTCGGCGATGACGTTGGTCGCCGCCGCCGTCGAGACGAGCACGTGCGCCTCGTCTTCACGCGCCTTGACCGCGCCCGACAGATCCGGCTCCCACGTCACCGCGGCGTCGACCTTCTTGGCCTTGAACGCGGCGGCGGCGAGCGGCGCCTCGGTGGTGAACACCAGGTTCTTCTCGATCGCCTTCTTGTCGTCGACGGTGAGGCCCGACTGCGAGAGCAGGTAGAGCAGCAGCCAGTGCGACGGCGTGTACTTCGTCGTCGCGATCGTCTTGCCCTTCAGATCCTCGACGCTGTTGATGGACTTGAGCGACACGATGCCGTCGCCGCCGCGCGACCAGTCCTGCTGGATGATCGCCTTGGCCGGGATGTTGTTCTCGGCCAGCGACGACGCTTCGCGCGCCCACGAATCGACGGTGTCCCACATGACGTCGATGTCGCCCTTGATGAAGGCCGTGAGCTTCGCCGCCGGGTCCTCGATCAGCACGAACTTCACGTCGAGGCCGTACTTGGTCTTGTAGACGCTCGAGGCGTTGGGATCGAGGCCGCCGTTCGACACGATGCCCGGCGTGTGGCCGGCCCAGGTGTTGATGCCGACGACGAGCGTGCGGCCGAGCTTGCCGGCGCCGACGTTGGCCGACTGCACGCCGCTCACGCCCTTTTGGCGATCGGGATCGACCGCCTTGCCGAGCCCGTTGAAGTCGTCCTTCGAGACCGCCCCGCCGCCGCCCTTGTTGTCGGCGGTCTTCCCCTTCTCGCCGCCCTTCGACCAATCCTTAATCTGGTCTCCGTAATAGTGGTACCCGGTATATCCGAGCACCGCGAGAATCACGATCGCAACAAAGGCCTTCGCCAGCGGTGTCAGTTTCACGCACGTCCCCCTTCGGGATGAAGCGAGTTACGTCGAAACGAGCTACATCGTCTTTTGCGAGGCCTTCTTGGCGGCGGCTGCCGCCTTCATCTCGGCGAGCTGCTGCTTCGCCGTGACGTCGCCCGACTGGGCGCGCAGCGCGCCGAGGCGCTGATCGAGATCGGTCGACTTCAGCTCGGCGCCGAGGTTGGCCTGCGCGATGGTGTTCTTGATGTGCTCGCGCACGTTGTCGAGCGCCTTCACTTCCGCGTCGACGCTCAGCCCCTCCAGCTGATCGTTGATGCGGATGCGCGCCTGCGCCGACGCCATCTTCGCCAGCATGTTGTCCTTCTCGGCCTTGAGCTTCTTGATCTCGCCCTGCACGGTCATGAGCGAGCTCTTGGCCGCGTCGGCGTCCTTCTGCGCGGTGTCGAGGTCGGTCTTGAGATCGGCGACCTCCTTCTCGAGCGCGTTCTTCTTCTGGATCAGGACCACCGCGAGGTCATCCTGATTGGTCTCGACGGCGACCGAGAGGTCGGCGTTGACCTGCGCCAGCTCCTTCGACTGCATCGTCAGCCGCTCGCTGACTTCCTCGCGCCGGCGGATGATCGCCGCCGTCGCTTTCTTGAGCTTCGAGTATTTCTCGATCATCGAGTTGATCGCGTTCTCGTACGCGATCTCGGGATGCTCCTTCTCGATATCCGAGATCCACAGGCTCACGAATCCCTTCCACAGATTCGACAGACGAGCGAAGAACCCCGCGCCCTCGGCCATATTCCGCTCCTTTTATTCCCGATCCCGTTTATTCCCGAAATCGTTACGCGCCCGTTTTGGGCTCGTGCAGCTTCGGTGACTGTGAAACAACGCGCGCGACCGCTTCCTGCCCGAAGAACTCGAGCACCTCCTGCACCTTCAGCTTCTGCGCGTTACACGCCTGCGTCAGCGCGTACTGCGCAGCGACCTGGTCCTCCATCACCTTCTTGATGTTCGCGATCTCCGCCTCGAGATCGGCGGTGCGCTTCTGCGACTCGGCGAGCAGCGCCTGCGTGTCGCGCTGTCCGGCCTGGATGTAGACCTCGAGCGCCTGGATCTCCTGCGCGCCCGCCTCGATGATCTGCTCGACGGGATAGCCGAACGCCTTGAGCGACGCCTCGACGATCTGCTTCTTCACGTCCTTCGGCGTCTCGGCGGGCAGCGTCTTCAGAAGCTCCGTCGCCTTGATGATGCGCCCCTGCTCGCCGTCGTCGATGCCGGCGGCGCGATAGACCGCCGGGAAGTCGACGTTGCCGCCGGTGGCCTTGGGCAGCTCGCCCGAGAGCTTGACCTCGGGTGGCGGCGGCGGCGGCGCGTCCTTGGCGTACTTGGCGATGAGGTCGTCGGCCGATTCTTCCTTCTTCTCGTCCTCGCCCTCGCGGACGACGAACCAGCCGAGCACCGTCGACCCGAACCCCTTTTTATCGGCCATCGGCCGCAAAAGATAACACGGCCGCCGACGCCGTTGAAGCGCCGACGGCCGCAGACAGCCGAGTTGCTTCCGAGGCTACTTGCGGAACTTGTCCTTGATGTCCTGCTTCACCTCTTCGAACTTGCCCTTCACCTTGCCCTTCGTCTCGTCCATGCGCCCCTCGGCGTGACGCTCGCGATCGCCGGTGATGTCGCCCTCGACCTGCTTGGCCTTGCCCTTCAGCTTGTCGATGATCTCGCCCATTTCGTCGTCCTCCTTTGCGCCAAGAAAATGCACGGCGCGTACCGGACGCGATCGCACGGGCGTGCGCCCGCGTGGAGAGCGAGCGAGCGGCCGGCGGCGGACGTAGTAAGCTGCCGCCATGTTCGGCAAGAGCCCCTCGCCGTTGCCGTCGATCCCCGTGCTCGCCGTCGCGCACGAGCTGGCGTCCGATCTCGCCGCCGGCACGCGCCGCGAGTGGCTCGAGGGCAACGGCCTCGGCAGCTTCGCCATGGGAACGGTCGCCGGCCCGTCGACGCGCCGCTACCACGCGATCCTCTGCGCGGCGACGCGCCCGCCGGTCGGCCGCATGGTGCTCGTCAATCGGCTCGAAGAGACCGTGGTCGTCGACGGCAGCCCGTACGATCTGTCGACGAGCTTCTACCCCGGCGCCGTGCATCCCGAGGGCTACCGCGCCATCACCAGCTTCCGGCTCGATCCGTGGCCGACCTGGACGCTGCGCGCCGGCGGGGCGCTGATCGAGCGCTCGCTGTTCATGCCGCACGGGCGGCAGATGACGATCGTGAGCTGGCGGCTCGTCGAGTCGGCGGGCGGCGCCTCGCGCGCGCGGCTGTTCGTGAAGCCGATGATCTCTGGGCGCGACTATCACGCGCTGCACGTGGAGAACGACGTGCTCGCGCGCGACGTCGCCATCGCCGAGGGGCTCGTGACGATGCGCCCCTACGAGGGCGTGCCGGCTACCTACCTGCACCACAATGGCTTGTTTCGCGCGCGGCCCGATTGGTATCGCCGCTTCGAGTATCCGGTCGATCGCGAGCTCGGGCTCGAGCACCTCGAAGATCTCTTCACGCCCGGCGAGCTGCAGCTCGATCTCGTGCCCGGCGTCGACGCCGTCGCCATCTTCAGCGTCGAGCCGCCCGGCGAGGAGCTGCGCCCGCACGAGCTGCGCTACGAAGAGCGCGTGCGCCGCGGCGCGCTGCTCGGCATGTGCGAGACCGATTTCGAGCGCCACCTGCGCCTGGCCGCCGACAAGTTCGTCGTGCGGCGCGACGAGCACCGCACCATCGTCGCCGGCTATCCCTGGTTCACCGACTGGGGGCGCGACACCTTCATCTCGCTGCCGGGTCTGGCGCTGTCGACCGGCTGGACGCAGCTCGGGCGCGAGCTTCTCCTGGCGTGGGCCAAGACGGTGCGCGACGGGCTCATCCCCAATCGCTTCCCCGACGCGGGCGCGCCCGAGTACACGTCCGTCGACGCGCCGCTGTGGTTCGTGCTCGCCACGCGCCGCTTCGCCGAGCGCGCCGACGACGGCGAGGCCATGCTGCGGCTATTGCCGGCGGTGCGCGCCATCATCGACGGTTACCTCGACGGCACGCGGCTCGGCATCGGCGTCGACGACGACGGCCTGGTGCACGCGATGGCGCCGACGCTGGCGCTGACGTGGATGGACGCGCGCTTCGGCGACTGGTGCGTGACGCCGCGCGCCGGCAAGCCGGTCGAGGTGCAGGCGCTGTGGATCGCCGCGCTCGAAGCGGTGGCGCACCTGTTCGCGCGCGACGACGCGGACTACGCGCGCGAGCTCACCGATCGCGCGGCCTGGGCGCGCAGCTCCTTCGCGGCGACGTTCTGGTGCGAGGAGCAGGGCTGGCTCTACGACGTCGTCGACGGGCAGCGCCGCGACGCCACGCTGCGCCCGAACCAGCTCTATGCGCTCGGGCTGACCACGCCGCTCGTCGACGCCGAGCGCGCCGAGCGCGTGCTGTCGGTGTGCGAGCGCGAGCTGGTCACGCCGATCGGCCTGCGCACGCGGGCGCGCGGCGAGGGCTATCACGGGCGTCACGCCGGCGATCAGCGCGCACGCGACGCCGCCTATCACGAGGGCACCGCGTGGCCGTACCTGCTCGGCATCTACGCCGACGCCTGTGCACGCGTGCGCAATCGCGTGCCGCCCGGGCTGCTCGACGGGCTGCGCGCGCACCTCACCGGCGACGGGCTCGGTCAGCTGGCCGAGATCTTCGACGGCGATCCGCCGCACCACCCGCGCGGCTGTCCGGCGCAGGCGTGGAGCGTCGCCGAGGCGCTGCGCGTGCTCACGCAGTATCGGATTTGACCGGCGGATGATGCTGCCGGCGGGGCGCGGGCCGTTCGCCGGGTGGCCGGCCGATGCCGTCGCGCGCGTCGATCGCGCCGCCGAGCGCCACGGCGGATGGGCACGCTTCGCCGCGCTGACGTCGGTGAAGATGGAGCTGCTCGCGCTCGGTGGCCCGCTGCCGCGGATGATGGGGCTCGGGCGCACCTTCACCATGCCGGCGCGCATGACCGTCTGGCCGCACGAGTGCCGCGTGCAGTTCGGAGGCTGGGAGCGCTCGCCAACTACCTGGCGCAGCCGTTCATCCTCTCGTACGCGCAGTTTCCTCGACGCGGACGGCGCCTCGCTGCGGGTGCGCTTCGCCGACGACTGGCCGGCGCACAACCGCGTGCAGCGCTTCTGGCTCGCCGACGACGGGCTGCTCGTGCGTCACGATTACGTGGCCGAGATCGTCGGACGCTGGGCGCAGGGCGCGCACTTCGTCGACGACTACGTCGAAGTCGCGGGCGTGTGGATTCCGCGCCGCCGGCGCGTGCGCGTGCGGGTCGGCCGCCAGGCGCTGCCGATCCCGGTGCTGCACGCGCAATTCGGCGCGGTCGAGGCGGGTGTGGCGCTTTCGGATCAGTAGCCGGCGAAGTCTTCGACGGCGGTGAGGTCGGCGCTCAGGCCCGTCGACAGCGCAGCGAAGCTGGCGGCGCCGTCGAGCGTGTGGACGACGGTGCCGGCGCCACCGACGGCCCAGCCCTGCTCCAGGCCGGCGTCGTAGAAGCCGACCGCCGCCAGGTCCGCGGTCGCGCCCGCGTCGACGCGCGTGAAGCTGACGCCGCCGTCATTCGAGCGCCAGACCAGGCCCGCCGCGCCGACGGCGACGATGCGCGAGCCGTCGGCCGCGATCGAGACGCCGGCGAGCGCGGCCGGCGCCGTCGCTGCGGACTGCCAGCTGGCGCCGCCGTCGCTGGAGAGCAGCACCTGGCCGTCGGCGGCGACGGCCACGCCGTGCACCGCGTCGGCGGCGAAGCGGATGGCGCGCCAGCTGCCCGCCGGCACGCCCGCGACCGCCGCGAAGCTCGCGCCCCCGTCGACAGAGCGGGCGATCACGCCGTCGCCGGCGAGCCACGCGACCGAGCGATCGCGCGCGAAGGCCGCCGCGTACAGCGTCGTCGACGGCGCGGCGCCGCTCAAGAGCGACGCCGACCAGGTCACGCCGCCGTCCGACGAGCGCAGCACCGTGGCGCCGTAGCCGACGGCGACACCGACCGCCGGATCGGCGAAGGCGACCGCGCGCAAGGGCACGCTCACGCCGGTCGCGTGCAGGCTCCAGGTCGCGCCTCCGTTCGTCGTCGCCAGGAGCACCCCGCCGTCGCCGGCGGCCCAGCCGACCTGGTTGGTCACGCAGAACAGCGTGAGCAGGTTCGCTTCCGTCGGGCGCGACGACGCCGTCAGGTAGTGCACGCCGTCCGTCGTCGCCGCCAGCGTGCCGTGGTCGCCTGCGAGCCAGTTCTTGGGCCCGCTGCCACCACCGCCGCCGCTACCGCCGCCGCCGCCGGTCGGCGTCGATCCGCCGCACCCGCCCGCAGCGAGGGCCAATACCAAGGCCAACTTCAAAACGCGCATTGGTCACCTCCGGCCCCTCGTCAGGTATATGATACCACGCTGGATGGATCGTCGGACCTTCATCCGTCGTGGGCTCTGGGGCGGGCTCCTCCTGGCCGTCGGCGGCTCGATCGGCCTCGCCACGTGGCCCACCGAACGGAGGTACCGGGCGCGCAATCGGTTACGCGCGCTCGACGAGCGGCAGTTCGCCGTGTTGGCCGCGATCGCGGCGCGCACCGTGACGGCCCCGGGCGCCGACCCGATCGTGATCGCCGAGCGCGTCGATACGCAGATGTCGTGGGCCTATCCCGAGGTGCGCGCCGACTTCGGCAAGCTGCTGCTGCTCTTCGAGAACGCGCTCGCCGGCCTCGTCTTCGACGGGCGCGCGCGGCCGTTCACGCACTTGTCACCCGAGGCGCAGGATCGCGTGCTCGCCGCCTGGCGCGACTCGCGCCTGGCCGTGCGCCGCTCCGGCTACGGCGTCCTGCGCAAGCTGACGCAGGCGGCGCACTACGCGGCGCCCGAGGCGTGGCCCGACACCGGCTATCCGGGGCCGCCGCAGCTGGTGGTGCCGGGCGACAAGGTGCCGCTGTGAGCGAAGCGATCCCGCTGCACGCCGACAAGAAGCCGGGCGCGTTCGTCGATGCCGGCACGCTTCCCGACGGCGCCACGCTCTCGGCCGACGTCGTCGTCATCGGCTCCGGCGCGGGCGGCGCGGTCACCGCCGCCGAGCTGCAGCGCGCCGGGTTCGACGTGCTCGTGCTCGAAGAGGGCGGCCATCACACGCGCGCCGACTTCAAGATGCGCGAGGACATCAACTACCCGATGCTCTACCAGGAGGCGGGCGCGCGCGCGACCAAGGATCTCGGCGTCACGATCCTGCAGGGGCGCGCCGTCGGCGGCACGACGGTGGTCAACTGGACCACGTCGTTTCGCACGCCCGAGCACGTCTACGCGCACTGGAAGCAGCACCATGCCGTCGGCGAGATCGCGTGGCGCGAGCTCGGCCCGCATTGGGATGTCGTCGAGCAGCGGCTGAACATCCAGAAGGTTCCGTACGAAGAGACCAACCGCAACAACCGCGTGCTCTTCGACGGCATGAAGGCGCTCGGCCTGCAGGTCGACACCACCAGGCGCAACGTCAAGGGCTGCATGAAGTCGGGCTACTGCGGCATGGGCTGCCCGATCGACGCCAAGCAGTCGATGCTCGTCACCTACCTGCCCGACGCCGTCGGCGCCGGCGCGCGCGTGGTGTCGCGCTGCCGCGTCGACAAGCTGGTCGTCGAAGGCGGCGCGATCAAGCGCGCCGAATGCAGCGCCATCGGCGACGACGGCTACAACGCGTCGGGCAGGAAGCTGACGGTCACGGCGCGGCGCTTCGTGCTGTCGGCGGGCGGGATCGGCACGCCGTCGATCTTGATCCGCTCCGGCCTCGGCGGCGGCATGGTCGGTCGGCGCACGTTCCTGCATCCCGTCGTCGGCACGGCGTCGCATTATGCCGAGCCGATCGAGCCGTACTACGGCGCGCCGCAGTCGGTGGCGTCGCACGCGCACGCCGAGCGCGGCGACGACGTCGGGCTGTTCTACGAGGCGGCGCCGATGCATCCGATGCTCGCCGCCGTCGCCACCGGCGGGTTCGGCGCGCTGCATCGCGAGATGATGCAGAAGCTGCCGTGGCTGTCGGCGCACGTGGTCCTGGCCATCGACGGCTTCCACCCGTCGGAGGACGGCGGCACCATCAGCGTGCGCGCGTCGGGCGCGCCGCTCGTCGACTACGTCGTGCCGCCGCGCGTGCGGCTGGCGCTGCGTGAGGGGCTGAAGACGCTGGCGCGCGCGAACTTCGCGGCGGGCGCGAAAGAGGTCGGCTTCGGCGAGTTCCCGCAGATGATCCTGAAGAGCGATCGCGACGTCTCGCGCATCGACGACTACGACATCGGGCGGCTGGTCCTGTTCTCGGCGCACGTGATGGGCGGCTGCAAGATGGGCGATGATCCGAAGAGGTCGGTGGTGCGATCGAAGGATCTGCGGCACCACACCGTCGAGAACCTGCACGTCGTCGACGGCAGCGTGTTTCCGACGTCGCTCGGGGTGAATCCGCAGGAGTCGATCTACGGGTTGGCGCATCTGATGGCTGGTCGGCTCGTCGCTTCGTGGAAGAGCTAGCGGAGCTGAGGGCGCGAACCGCTCGGCTCCGGTGACGGCTCAAAACCCGGTCGCGCGCAGAGGTGCCGCGCCGGGCTCGAACAGTCCTCGCCCGATGGGGCGCCGGGCTCGCGTCGAGCGTTTGCCGCGGGCTGCGGAACTCGCGCGGCGCGGCACCTCTGCGCGCGACCTCTTTGCCCGACTCCTACGCTGGCGCTGGTGC
>DATNAQ010000180.1:0-13192 GCA_035607415.1 Polyangia bacterium | reverse complement strand
GCCGTCGCGCGCCAGGCCTGCATGTTCGGCCCCGGCACGCTCCCCGGCCTGTCGCAAGCCAAGGACGCCACGCTCGGCAGTGACATCCCGCTCGACACCATCATCGTCGTCATGATGGAGAACCGCTCGTTCGACCACATGCTGCAGAACCTGCCCGCGTTCGGCCAGCCCGACGCCGAGGTCGCGCCCGCCGGCGCCACCAACCCCGACGCCGACGGCACGCCGCGCCCCACGTTCCACCTCGACACCTACTGCTTCGACGACACCTCGCACGGCTGGAACGACGTCCACACCGAGTGGAACCACGGCGCCATGGACGGCTTCGTCGTGGCCAACAACCACAACGACAACGCGCCCGCCGACGGCAAGCGCGCCATGGGCTACTACACCGAAGCCGATCTGCCGTACTTCTATTCTTTGGCCAACACCTTCGCGCTCGCCGATCACAACTTCTCGTCGGTGGTCGGCCCCACCTTCCCCAACCGCGAGTACCTCTACGCGGCGACCTCGTTCGGCCACGTCGGCAACGATCTCTTCGCCGACGAGATGCCGACCATCTTCCAGGAGCTCGACGCCGCCAAGGTCAATTGGCACGTCTACTACACGGACCTGCCGGGCGGCGCCATCTTCCTCGGCACGCTCTCGAAATATTTCTCGACCAACACCGACACCATCTCGACCTTCTTCGACGACGCGCAGGCTGGCCTGCTCGGGCAGATGGTCTTCGTCGACCCCAAGCTCGGCAAGGGTGCCGCCTCGCGCAACGACTTCCACCCGCCGGGCGACGTGCAGGAGGGCGAGAAGTTCCTGAGCGACGTCATCTCGGCCGTCATGGCCGGGCCGCAGTGGAAGCACGCCGCCATCATCGTCACCTTCGACGAGCACGGCGGCATCTACGACCACGTGCCGCCGCCGCCCGCCTGCGCGCCCGACGACATCGCGCCCATCCTCGACAGCGGCGACACGGCCGGCGACTTCGCGCAGTACAGCGTGCGCGTGCCGCTCATCGTCGTCTCGCCGTACGCCAAGCCGCACTTCGTGTCGCACGCGGTCTACGACCACACGTCGATCACCCGCTTCATCGAGGCGCGCTTCAAGCTGGCCGCGCTCACCGGCCGCGACGCCAACGCCGATCCGCTCACCGACATGTTCGACTTCAAGAAGGCCGCGTTCGCCACGCCGCCGTCGCTGCCCACGCCCACGGTCGATCAGCAGAAGCTGAACGACTGCATCCAGCAGTATCCCGACGACGGCGGCGTCGGCTTCGTGCCCGACATGGGCCCGCAGCCGTAGCTCAGGGACAAAGCGGCGCTGGTGTGTCGGCGCAAGGTGGCGCGCTGAACGAAGCCGGTCCGCCGACGCAGCTCGTGACGCCCGTGAAGTCGTGGAGCAGCACCGCCACGAGCGCGTGCGTGCCTCGGTCGTAGAAGAACGTATGCCCTGTGTCGGCGCCCGGCTCGACGATCTCGGTGAAGCTACCGCAGCTCGCGGCGGAGAACGGGGCGCACTCGAGCGCGAAGCCCGATGCCCGACAGAACGACGCCAGCGACGGACACGGATACGGCGCGAGATCCGCCGGTACCGACAGATCGAGCAGCGGCAACGTGGGCGACGAGCAGCCGGCCGCGAGCGCCACAATCCCGAGCAGTCGCACGTCTACCTTCCGTTCTTCGGGTTCTTCAGCATCGCGATCGCCCGTTCGATGCGGGAGGCGCGCGTCTCCGGCTTCTTGGCCTCGTCGATCGCCTTGACGTGCTCGCGCCGGTGCGACGGCGCCAGCTTGTCCCACGCCGCCTTCAGCGCCGCGTCCGCGCGCAACGCCTTCGCCAGCTCCGGCGGCAGCGTGTCGCCCGGCAGCGGCGCGTCGTCGATCTCGATGGTGACCGCCACCGTGTCGCCCGCCTTCGCCTTCGCCGCCGCCAGCGTCGCCTTGTGCACGCCCATGTGGAACACGCCCGAGTACTTCATGAGCGAGCTGCGATAGGCCGTCCCCTCGACGGTGCCGCGCACGCGCACGCCATACGTCAGCTTCGCCTTCTCCGCCACGTCCTCGGGCACCACCACGTAGTGTCCGCCGCCCTCGATCGGCACCACCTTGGCGCGAAACTTCGTCATGCGATCACCGGCAACCGTCTCGCCGGCGTCGACGACACCGCCGTCTCGCCGTGCGCCGCGCGCCAGTCGATCACGCGCGGACACTCGGGATCGGGCTCGCTGGCGTCGCCGCGCGCGTGCATCGTGACCACGCGACAGCCGCCGCGGCACAACGCCAGGTAGTCGCACGAGCGGCACGGCTCCGCTGCCGCCTCGCGCCAGCGACGGAACGCCCCGAACGCCCCGTCGCGCTCCCAGTAGTCGCCGAGCCCGTCGACGCGCGCCTCCACCGGCGGCGCGAAGCTGCACGCCGTCAGCATGCCCGACGCCTTCGCCCCGACGAGCAGATCGCCGCCCGCGCATCCATAGATCGCGAGCCACCGCATCACCTTCGGCTTGATCCGATGATGCGTGACCATCGGCGTGTACGAGCAGTCGAGCCGCACGCGCAGCCGATGCTTGCGCGCGAGCTTCAAGATCGTCGGCACCAGCGCGCGATGCTGCTCGTCGGTGCAGCGCAGCGCCTCGTAGGTCTTGATGCCGCGCCCCGACGGCTTGAAGCGCAAGAGCTCCACCTCGCGCAGCTTGCGCGACTTGGCGTACGCGAACACGCGGCCGAGCCCGTCGAAGCTGCCGCGCGTGACCACGCAGTTGATGCCGACGTGCTTGGACACCTTGCGCAGCGCCACCACCGCCCGATCGGCCTTCTGAAATCCGGAGAAACCGCGCACCGCCGCGTAATCGTTGTCGACGCCATCGATCGAGACGTTGATCTGCCCGAACAACGGCGCCCAGCCCACCAGCCGCGCCAGCACGTCATCGTCGTACAGCCCCGACGTCGTCAGGTTCGGCACCAGCCCACGCTCGCGCGCGTACTCCGCGATCTCGCCGAGCCACGGCAGCAGCGCCGACTCGCCGCCGCCGAGCGCCAGATGGAACACGCCGCGCGCCGCGAGCTCGTCGATCGCCCGCTTCCACTCCGCCAATCCCCACTCGCCGGCCGCGCCCGTCGGCGTCGCTCCGGTGTAACAGCCCTGACAGCCGGCCTCGCAGCGATTGGTCAGCTGCAGATGCGCCTCGAGCGGCGCCGAGAGCCGCTCCTCGTTCCAGCGCTCCTCTTCGGGCCGATCCCACAGGCGTGACTCCCGATACCCGAGCCGCCGCGCCCGGTCGCGATCCACGAAGACCAACGCCCGCGGCCGCGTAAGATGGACGATTCCGCCGAACCGTTCGTAGCGAAAGCCTCGGGGTGTGCGCTGGATCACCGCGAAATAGCGTAGCATATATAGGATTGCCGCTTCGCCTTGGGCGGCGCGTAACACTTTGCGCGCATTGGCGAGTATCTGAAGGAGAGGGGATGTCGCTCCTCATTGAGCGGCGCGAGCTGCTCGATCGATTCAAGCGTGGAGAGCGACGAGCCCTCGAGGAGGTCTATCGCCACTATGCGCCCGAGGTCGCTGCCTTCCTGCAGCGCGGCTTCACGTTCCATTCCGCCGGGCGCGCGTTGCGCTTCTCCGGCTACGCGCAGCCGTTCGATCTCGACAACGCGCTTCAGGAGACCTTCGTCCGCGCCTTCAAGGAGTCGGCGCGCGTCGGCTACGACGGCCTGCATCTTTATAAGAGCTACCTCCTCGCCATCGCGCGCAACCTCGTGCTCGACGAGTTCCGCAACCGCGAGGTGGCGATGAGCCCGTTCATCGACGCGTTGGACTCCGGCGGCGGCGCCGAGCCGGTCGCTCACGAGGGTGAAGACGCGGCGCCGTCCTCGACGACGAGCGACGCGCCCTCGGCCGGCGTCTCCGCCGAGCAGGAGTTCCTGCGCCACGAGCTCGGCCGGCTTTATGCAGCCTTCGTGGCAAGATTGGACGACAAGGATCGTACCTTCTTCCGCCATCGGTTCGAGGAACAGCAGACGCAAGTCGAGGCGGGCGCCGCCTGCGGGCTGTCGCACATGCAAGCGCGCACGCTCGAGAAGAAGCTGCGCCGCGCCTTCCTCGAGTTCATGCAGACGAACGGGTACCTCGAAGCGTACACGACGACAGCGACGGCAAAAGCGACGACATGAGCCACGAGCGTTACATACGACTGATCGACGAGATGATCGTCGGCGACGTGCCCGCGCTGGAGTGGAACGAGCTGCATCGTCACCTCGTCGGCTGCTCGTCGTGTCGCGCGCGCTACGATCGCGTCTCGCTCGCCGAGCGCATGCTCCACGGCGGTCCCCAGGCGCTCGACACGCCGTCGGCGTCGACGCTCGAGCGCCTCGAGGGCGCGGTGCTCGGCGCCTCGACGCCGCGCGCGCCGGCCTGGCAGCGCGCCGTGCAGTGGTTTGCGCCGACGCAGCGTTGGGCTGCCGGCGTGGCGGTGGCCGCCGCCGTGGTGGTGCTGCTCCCTTTTTTGGCGCGGTCGCCGGCGCCGCCAAGAAAAGGAGCGTCCGAGTTTCAGGCGCGCGGAACGCAGACGCACGAACGGACCGCCGGACTTCGCGCGTTCTGCATCGGCGATGAAGGCGTCACCGCGCGCTGCCTGCGAACGACCCAGCTGCGTCTGACCGTGTCGAACGGAGGCAAATTCCAACGGGTCTTCCTCGTCGGCTTCGACGACGACTACAACCCGAAGTGGTACGCGCCGCGTCCGCCCGAGACGGGGTCGGTGGCGGCGCCCGACGGCGTCGACCAGCAGATCGGCGCCGCGGTGAAGCTCGGCGTCAACCACGATCCGGGCAAGGTGCGCATCTACGCGCTCTTCTCCGACGCGCCGGTGTCGACGCAAGAAGTGGAGGCAGCCGCCGATCGCCTGCGCGAGACCGGCCGCAAGCCGTCGCAGATCGAGTCGCTGCCGCTGTTGCGCACCGACGTCATCCAGAAATCACTGGTGCTCGACGTGGAATGAGAGCGGCAGTCCTGACGGCCTCGTTGCTCCTCTGCGCGTCTGCCGCCTCGGCGCGCACGAAGACCTATGCCGTCGTGATCGCCGAGAACCGCTCGCTCGATCCCGGCGTCAAGCCGCTGCAGTTCGCCGACGACGACGGCGCCAAGACCTGGGAGCTGTTCTCGCTCTTCGCCGATCGCACCGCGCTCTTCGTCGTGCTCGACGCCGACACCGCGCGCTTGTACCCCGAGGCTGCGGCGCACGCCGAGTCGCCCGAGCGCGCCGCCATCTTCGACAAGCTGGCCCGCTTCAACGCCGAGATGGCGCGCGACATCGATCGCGGCGACGAGCCCGAGCTCTTCTTCATCTACGCCGGCCACGGCGACGTCGACGGCAACGGGCAGGGCTACATCAACCTGCGCGACTCGAGGCTCACGCGCGCCGAGCTCTACCGCGACATCATCGCGCCCTCGAAGGCCAAGTTCGTCCATGTCGTCGTCGACGCATGCAAGAGCTACTTCCTGGTCAACGCGCGCGGCGCGCACAAGCGCTGGGTCGACGACTCGGTGCCGCCCGACGAGGGCGCCGCCGGCGACGCCCACCTGCAGGCGTTCCTCGAGGAGGAGCAGCTCGAGCGCCATCCGCGCGCCGGCGTCATCGTCGCCACCTCGGGCGATCAAGAGACGCACGAGTGGGCGCGCTATCGCGGCGGCATCCTCTCGCACGAATTGCGCTCGGCGCTGAGCGGTGCCGCCGACGTCAACAACGACGGCAAGATCGAATACTCCGAGCTGCGCGCCTTCCTCGCCGCGGCCAACGCGCGCGTGCGCAACCCCGAGGCGCGGGTCGACGTGTTCGCGCGCGCGCCGGCGCTCGATCGCCACCATCCGATCGTCGACCTCGCGCGTGTGTCGCCGGCGGCGGCGCGCTTCCTGCGCTTCGGCGCCGGGCTCGGCGGCCGCTTCTTCGTCGAGGACGATCGCGGCGTGCGCGTGCTCGACCTCAACAAAGAGCCGGGCGCGTCGTTCGACGTGATGGTCTCCAAGCGCCACGCCTACTACGTGCGTTCCGACGATCAAGAAGCCGAGGCGCGCCCCGGCGATCGCCGCCTCGACGTCGCCACGCTGTCGTGGCACGCGCGCACGATCGCCGCGCGCGGCGCGCTCGACACCACCTTCCGCAACGATCTCTACCGCGAGCCGTTCGGGCGCGCCTTCTACGACGGCTTCGTCGCCACCTCGGGCGATCTGCCCGTCGAGGACAACGCCGTCGGCACGCTCGTCGTCACGCCGGCGCCGCGCGCGCGCCCGCGCCATCGCATCTCGATCGCCTACGGCCTGTCGGGCGCGCCCGCGGGCGACACCGGCCTATCGAACGGCGTCGACCTGCGCTACGCCTACCGCTTCTGGCGCGCGCTCGATCTCGGCATCGCCGGCCAGACCGGCTACGGCGCCAGCCCCGCCGGATCGTTGTGGCGCGCCGCCGCCATGGTCGTGCTCGGCGCCGAGTGGCGGCCGATCGCGCGGCTCGGTCTGCGCCTCGACACCGCCGTCGGCTGGCAGCTCCTCTCGGGCACCCTCAAGATCGCGGGCGTCCAGCTCACCGGCACCGAGCCGCGCGGCTTCCGCTACGAGCTCGCCGGCGGGCTGAACGTCAACGTCGCCGGCAGCTTCGGCCTGTTCGCGCGCGGCGGCCTGGCGCTCGACGGCGTCTATCCGAAAGGCTCGCCGTCGTCCCTGACGCCGAACGGATTCCTGAATATCGGCGTGCAGTTCTCACTTTGATCGAAAAACTGCGCACATCCGTTAACAGTTTCGCACCCCCCCTGCGTAGATGAAGTCAGATGTGAGCCTTGGTCCCTGGCTCACTCGAGGGGTGAAATCTGATGGCGAAGATCGTGGCCGACTGCGCGCGTGGGAATTCGACCGAGGAGATGGTGCTGCTCGGGGCGCTGCTCGCGACCCAGAAGAAGGTGGAGCACGACCGGCTGTGGACCGCGTTCGTGGTGCGCTACGAGCGGCTGATCGTGAGCTGCGTCGTCAAGGCGCTGCGCCGCTACGGTGCCACCTTCTCGCGCGACGATCTCGACGACCTGGTCGGCGACGTCTGGCTGGTGCTCCTGCGCGAGGACATGAAGAAGCTGCGCCAGTACGACGCCACGCGCGGCTTCCGCATCGCTTCGTTCCTCGGGCTGGTCGCGACCAACGCGACGATCGATCATCTGCGCGCGCGTCAGGCCGAGGCCACACCGCTCGACGACATTATCGAGGACTACGCTTCCTTGCGCGCCGAGGCGCCGCGCGACGTGGTCGAAGCGCGCGAAGAAGCGGAGCTGGCGCGCGCGGCGCTGGCGCAGCTGTCGGGCGACGAGCGCGCCTTCGTCGTCGACTGCTTCCGCGACGAGCGTTCGCCGGAGGAGCTGGCGCGCGCGCTCGGCGTCACGACCAACACGGTGTACAGCCGCAAGTTCAAGATCCGCGAGAAGCTGCAGAAGATCGTGCGCGCGCTTGACGGTGCTCCCGTCGCTGCGTAATCTGAACAAATGAGCAGGGCGATGGTCGCGGCGCTCGTCGCCGCGGCTTGCTCCTCCCTTCAATACCTTCAGGTATTCGCGGTCGTCGCGCCTCGCGCGCGCGGCGCCGCACCGCCCTCGGTGCACGCGAATTTCCGACACGGGACACTAGCGCAGCGCGAGCGTTCCGCGCTGCCACGCGGCCGAGGCCCAGCGACGGAAGCTGACGAAGTTGTCGAGCCGCGCCGCCTGTTTTTCGACGAGCAGCCCATCGGCCTTCACGATCTGGAAGCTGCGCTGCACCCACGGCGCGAGCGTGCCCGGCTGTCCGAGCGGACCCGTCATCTTCGCCTCCTTCGCCACGCACAGCCGCGCGCCGTCGGGTGACCAGCCCGCGAGCTCGACGTAGCCGACGTCGGGATCGACCGCCGCCGGCGCCATCGTCTCCGCCTCTTGCCCGCGTCGCAGCACGACCAGCTCGGTCCACGACGGCAGCGGCGACTGCGCGAACGCCACCGCATCGCCGCGCGGCGACACCCGCACCGACGACGGCCACACCACCGCGTACGTGCAGTGCTCGGCCTTCGCGAAGCGCACGCAGGTCTCGCCCGGCTTGCCCTTGCCAATCTCCACCGCCTTGCCCGCCGTCGACGGGTCCGCCGCCCAGCGCACCGCGGCCACGCGTAGCGCCGCCTCGTCGTAGCCGAGCATGTCCTCGTCGGCGAGCTCGGGCTTGTCGACGGCGGCGAGCGCCTTTTCCGCCTCCGCCTCGCCCGCGCGCGCACCAGCCCAATCGCCCTTGCGCGCGTGCGCGTACACGACCTCGGCGCGCACCGCAGCGGCGCGGATGCGCACGCGGTTGCCGAGCCACGACGGCAGCGCCGCTGCGTCGACCTTGCCGAGCACGTCGGCCTGCCACGCCACGATCGTCTCGCGATCGCTGACGCCCGTCGCCGGATCGACGCACGCCGGATCGGTCAGCCCGAGCGCCGCGCGCGCCTTCGCCGCCGCCGACGCGGGCAGCGCCAGCACGCGCCGATAAGCCTCGCCGTCGTAGCAGACGCGCGTGCGCCCGTCCTTCTCGAACGATCGAAACTTCACGCCGTAGCTTTCGGCCACCTCGATCTGCCCCGCGAGCGTCGCGTCGTTGGGCCGCGCCCACTTCGACGACGCGCGCCGTCCGAGCCGCTCCGCCATGCCGCCGAGCGCGTCGAACACCTCGGCGCCGACCGCGTTCGCCGGCGCCGCGCGCATGAACAGCGCCGTCAGCCCGATCCCCAACGACTCGGCGCCCGGCTGATCGCGCACGAAGTCGATCACCGCCGCCAGCTCGCCCGCGCTCTTTTCCTCGACGGGAAACGCGCGCACCTGCGACGGCCGCACATAACCCGGTCGCTCGTGCCGGTGGTCGTACACCTGCAACCAACCCTGCCGCTCCCCGCGCAGCTCCAGCCAATCGCCGGCATAGAGCAGGGTCTGTCGCGCCGCCGTCTCCTTCGCCGCCGCGCGCAGCGGCGTCGCATCCTGCGTCACGATCGCGGCCACCAGCACGAGCGGCAGCATCACTCGTTCTCGCTGCTGTCGGTCGCCTTGTTGTCAGCAGCTGGCTTGGCGTCGCTCACTCCGCCGAGGATCCCGCCGGCGACGAACTTGTTGCCCGGCGGCGCGATGATCACCTGGATCTTGTCCGAGAGCTTGTCGGCCAGCGTCTTCTGGATCAAAAGCGGGTTCTTCTGGATCAGCGCCGCCTCGCGCGCCATCTGATCGGCGTTCGCGCGCCCGGTCACCTCGATGCGCTGCGCATCCGCCTCGGCCAGCTTCTTGCGCGAATCGGCCTCGCCCGCGGCCTCGATGCGCCGCGCCTCGGCCTCGGCCTCGGCTTGCGTCAGCCGCGCCACCTTCGACGCTTCCGCCTCGAGCCGGCGCTGCTGGATCTCCTTCTCCTTGAACGGCAGCACGTGCTTCATCGCCTCTTCCTGCGACTTGGCCGCGATGATCTGCTCCTCGCCCGCGGCCTCCGCCGCCTTCTCACGCTTGACCTTGTCCGCCTCGGCCGTGAGCGCCACCGTCTTGCCGGTGAGCTCGGCCGTGAGCAGCGACTCGAGGCCGTTGCGATAGTCCTCGGGCAGATCGACGTGCCCGATGAACACGTTGCGCAGCACGATCCCGTCGGGCAGGAGCGTCGGCTTGAGCTCCGCCTCGATCGCCGCCTGGATCTCGGCGCGCTGGGTCGAGAAGATCTCGCGCACCGAATGTTTGGCGAACGTGCGGTGCAGGACGCCGTCGACCACCGGCTCGACCAGCTCGCGCCCGACATCGGTCGGCAGCTCCTCGGCGACGGTGACGGCGTGCGCCGGATCGAGCGCGTAGCGCACCGCCACGTCGACGCCGATGCTCAGCCCGTCGGCGGTCTGGTACTGGCCGCGCCCGTCGGTGCGCGACGGCCGATAGATCTGGTCACGCAGAGGCAGCCTCCGCAGCTCGTGGATCCCCGGCAGCACGACCGCCCAGCCCTCGTGCAGCTGCCCGATGTGCCCGGTCACGCGGTTCACGCGCACCCCGACCTCACCCGGGTTGATCGTGCGAATCGGCTTCATGTACACGAAGCCCGCCGTCAGCCCGACGAGCGACAGCACCGCCAGGATGCGCCGCCCGCGCTCGTGTTGCACCAGCTCGATGACACCGAGCAGCGCCGCCCACAACGTCGCCCGTACCAAGTACCCGACTTTCGCCAACCGTGCGCCGATCCGCTTGAGCACCTGCATGTTCGCCCTCCGCGCGCGTGTGTCGTTGCACGCGCGCGGCCGACGGCAAGGGCGCGGATCTACTCGGCGCGCGTCTGCGTGGACACGCGTGCCGTGTACTCGGCGCCACGCGGCAGGTGCAGCGTCACCGCGATCAGACAGACCGCGAAGCAGCTCGACCACAGCGCCGACGAGCCGAAGCGCCCGAGCACGGCCGAGCCGAGCAGCGGCGCGAAGAAGCTGCCCGCGCCCCACGCCATCGAGTAGACGCCCTGGTAGGTGCCGCGCAGGTGCGTCGGCGCCAGATCGCTGACGACCGCCGGCGCCACCGGCGAGTAGCAGAGCTCGGCCATGGTCCACACCACGATGGTGAACGCGTACCAGCCGACCGAATGGCCCGCGGCCGTGAGCCCGAAGCCGATGCCCTGCAGGAGCGCGCCGAGCGCCAGCACGCGCCCGCGATCGAAGCGCTGCACCAGGCTCACCGCCGTCGGCTGCAGGAGCACGATCATCACGCCGTTGATCGCGAGCAGCCAGCCGTACGTGGACGGCGCGATGCCGTGATCGCGCAGATCGATCGGCAGCGTCGAGTTTCCCTGCGATCCGACGAGCATCACGAGCAGCTGCGCGAACACGAAGATCATGAAAGAGCGATCGCGCATGGGCACGCGCAGATCGGGCCGTTTGCGCACGGCGACGTGCCGCTCGGGATGCGTCTCCGGCACGCGCAGGAACACGACGATGCCGAACGCCACCGTCGTCGCCGCGTCGGCGATGAAGAGGAGCATGAAGTTCCGCTCCGCCATGAAGCCGCCGAGCATGGCCGCGCCGGCGAAGCCGAGGTTCACCGCCCAGTAGAGGTAACCATACGCGCGCGTGCGATCGTGTGGCGGCACCACGTCGGCGACGGTGGCTTGCTGCGCCGGGCGGAACAGGTTGCCGCAAAAGCCGAGCATCAGCGTGGCCATCGCGATGTGCCACTCGGAGCGCGCCAGCCCGAGGTTCATCATCGACGCCGCCGACAAGGTGAACGCGAGCAGCATCGTGCGCCGCCGCCCGAGGTGATCGGCGAGGTACCCGCCGACCGGGCCGGCGGCGAAGTTGCCCGCGCCCCACAGCGCGATCACGAAGCCCGCGTGCGCGACCGAGAAGTGGCGCGCGCGCGTGAGGTACAGCGCGAGGAACGTGTAGACGAACGTGCCGAGGCGGTCGATGAGCGCGCCGACCCACAAGTACCAGAAGGTCCGAGGCAGCCCGCGCACGCGCGAAGTGTAATGTACTACTGCGAGAGCACCAGGACCTGGTAGGCGCCGAGCTGCAGCGCGCCCATCTGCTGGAAGCCGTCGCGCGCGGTCGCGGTCGTCGCGACGTCGGCGGTGGGCGTGGCCGGGAAGTCGGCCGAATACTTGGCGTCGTTCGACGAGAAGCGCACCTTCCAGGCGCCGGCGTGCGGCAGGCCGAGGTTGTAGATGGCGAACGGCTTGGCGCTGAAGTTGGCGACGACGATGGTGTCGTCGCCCGGCCCGCCCGCGTCCCAGCGACGGTAGGCGATGACCTTGGCCGTGTCGTTGACGTGGAAGACCGAGACGTTCTTGCCGCGCAGACCCTGGGTGTGGCCGTCGGCGTTGTGGCGCAGACGGATGAGATCGGTGTAGAGCGCGAAGATCCCGGCGTACGTGGTGGTCTTGGTCCAGTCGAGCGGAGTCGAGCCGTCGAAGTGGCCGCTCTCGAGGAACTCCTGGCCCATGAAGATCATCGGGATGCCGGGCGAGGTCATCACGATCGCGGCGCCGAGGGTCGAGCGTTGGCGCGCGGCCAGCGAGCCGGCGTTGCCGGGCGAGATCATCTCCGGAATTCGTGATTTTCCGTTGGCCACCTCGTCGTGGTCCTCGGTGTAGACGACGCGCCCCGTGGCCGCGCCGTTGTACGCGTGCGTGATGGCGCCCTCGATCGCGGTCATCGAGCGCGCGCTGTCGGTCGACGCGATGAGGTTGTCGTCGACGGGGTGGAAGAAGGCGGCGTCCCACTGCGTGTCGAAGCCGAGCCCGCCCTTGGCCGTCGTCTGCGTGACGCTGTCGACGGTCTGCAGGTCCTCGGCGATCTGCAGCTTCGGCGACGGCAGCGCGTGCACCGCGTCGTTCACCAGCTGTAGGAGCGACGCGCCGTCGGGGATGGCGACGCTCGTCGGATCCCAGCCGGTGGCGCGGATCGAGATCGTCGAGTCCCAGCGCAAGCCGTCGGCGCGGTACTCGCTCAGCCACTCGAGGGCGTTGTCGCGGATGAACGCGCGCACGTTTCCCGTCGAGAAATCGGGGCGCGGCCCCCACGGCGTCGATTTGCGCGTGGCGTCGCTGTAGAAGTACGCGTTGTCGGCGCAGTCGCCGTCCCAGCAGACGAGGCCCGACTTCGACGCGTAGTGGTTCTGCACGATGTCGATGTAGACGGCGATGCCGCGCGCGTGGGCGGCGTCGATGAACGCTTTGGCGTCGTCGGGGGTGCCGTAGACGTTGTGCGTGGCGAAGGGCCACGACGGGTTGTAGCCCCAGGTGTTGTCCGTGGTGCAGTTGACCGGCGGCATGACCTCGACGGCGTTGATGCCGAGCGCGGCGAGATAGTCGAGCTTGGACGCGGCGTCGGCCCAGGTGCCGATGGTCGTCGGCGTGGAGCGGACGAAGCTGCCGAGGTGCAGCTCGTAGACGACGGTGTCGCTGAAGGGCGCGGCGGTGAAGCCGCTCGTCTGCCAGAGGTAGGCGTCGGGATCGACGATCACGCTGTGCGCGTCGGCGCCGTCGGTGGTTTGCTGGCGGGCGCGCGGATCGGCGCGCGTGAAGCTGCTGCCATCGGCGAGCGTGAGGGCGTAGGTGTACTTCTGGCCGACGGCGGCGCCGGCGACGTCGAGCGAGAAGATGCCGGTGGGCGCGCCGCTCTTCGACTCGGCGGCGAGCTCGTCGACGGTGGCGTCCCACTCGTT
>DATNAQ010000168.1:0-5288 GCA_035607415.1 Polyangia bacterium | reverse complement strand
GGAGCGGACGCAGCGAGTGTATGCGCGCGGCGAGTTCCGCAGCCGGCCAGCACGGCGCCGGAATCGAGCACTGGTGTCCCGGCCGGCGAGGACTGTCTGAGCCGCGCGCATACACTCGCTGCGTCCGCGACGCCTCGCGCCTCGACCGGTTACCGACGTGTTACAGTCAACCGGATGCCGTTGCGACCGCGCACCACCTGCGCCCCTAACGGCCGCGGCAAGATCGCCCTCGTGCTCGCGGGCGGCGCCGCACGGGGCGCCTACGAAGTCGGCGTCGTGCAGCACATCCTCGAGGACGTCGCGCGCGATCTCGGCCGCGATCCGCCGCTCGATATTCTGTGCGGCACCTCGGTCGGCGCGCTGAATACGTGTGGGCTGGCCGCCTTCGCCGATTATCCGCGCGCGCGCGCCCGCCGCCTCGTCGACGTCTGGTCGCACCTCACCATCGATCGCGTCCTCTCGATCGATCGCGGCGAGCTGTTCGCGCTCATGCGCTCGATCGTCGGCCGCCCGCCGCCGATCGCTCCCGACGCCAGGCACGGCGTCGGGCTCGTCGATCCCTCGGCCATCGAGCGGCTGATCACCGACGCGGTGCCGTTCGCGCGCATCCAGCAGCATCTCGACGCTGGCCTGCTCAGCGCGGTCACCGTCACCGCCACGCACGTCGGCTCGGGGCGCACCGTCGTCTTCGTCGCGCAGAAGGAGCCCCTCGCCGACAACTGGTCGACCGATCCGACGATGATCGGCGAAAAGGCCATCCTGCAGCCGGTCCACGCGCTCGCCTCCGCCGCCATCCCGGTGATCTTCCCGGCGGTGCGCGTCGAGGGCGACTTCTACTGCGACGGCGGCCTGCGCCAGAACGTGCCGCTGTCGCCGGCCCGCCGCCTCGGCGCCGACGGCATCCTCGTGGTGTCGCCGCGCTTCCTGCCGGCGCGCCGCCTCGACCCGGTCGAGCTTCACTCCAACGAGGCCTCGTTCCCCGGCCCGCTGTTCCTGCTCGGCAAGACGCTCAACGCCCTGCTCCTCGATCGCCTCGACAGCGACATCGATCGCCTGCGCCGCATCAACAAGATCCTCGAGGCCGGCTGCTCCCGGTACGGCGAGCAGTTCCTCGACGAGATCAACCAGGCGATGGGTACGCCGACCGGGCGCCAGGGGCTGCGCCCGCTCAAGACCGTGCTGGTGCGCGCCTCCGAAGATCTCGGCAAGCTGTCGGGCGAGTTCGTGCGCGCGCCGTCGTTCTTGCAGCGCAACCGTGGCGTCCTCGGGCGACTGATGCGGCGCATGGCCGACGCCGAAGGTGGCGGTCAGACCGACTTCCTCTCCTACCTGCTCTTCGACGGCGAATATGCGCGCGAGCTGATCGCGCTCGGCCGTCGTGACGCGCGCCGTCAGCACGAGGAGCTGTGCGCCTTCTTCAACGAGCTCTCTCCGCCGCAAGCGGCTGCGCTATAATCGCCGCGGAGGGGGCGGTATGGCGGGAGGCGTGCTGGTCGTGGAAGACGATGAAGACATTCGCGCCGACTTGGCTGCGATTCTTCGCGTCAAAGGCTTCGCCGTCGAGGAAGCGGCCAACGGCAAAGAGGCGCTGGCGCACTTGCGCGACGGCGCGCGTCCGTGCCTCATCGTGCTCGACTTGATGATGCCGGTGATGAACGGCTGGGAGCTGCGCACCGCGATGCTCGAAGAGGCGGCGCTCGCGCACATCCCCGTCGTCGTCGTGAGCGGCAAGGGTCGCATCGCCGCCGACGAGGAGGCGACGCTGGCCCCGGCGGCGGTGCTGGTCAAGCCGTTCGAGCTGAGCGAGCTGCTCGAGCTCGTCGGCCGCTACTGTCCGCGCGACGGTGCCGCGCCGGCCGGCCGGTGAACTCACCGGCCACGATCGATCTGCTCGGCCGTCTCGACGCGGTCGCCTTCGCCGCCGACAAGAAGACCCTGCGCATCACCTTCGCCGCCGGCGGCGCGCTGGGACGGCTCGGCTTCTCCGCCGACGAGGCGACCGGCGACGCCCAGTTCCTGATCAAGCGGCTGCACCCCGACGATCGCGAGCGCTTCCTCGCCCTGCTCCAGGGCGTCGCCGCCGACGGCAAGGAGCGGCGGCTCGAGCACCGCATGGTTTCCGCCGACGGCGCCGAGCGTTGGTTCCGCACCGAGATGCACGTCGCGCAGTCGGAGGGCCAGGTGCTCGGCCTCATGATCGACCTGACCGACGCGCGCCGCACCGCCGAGGCGCTGCACGCCACCGAAGCGCACCTGCGCCAGGTGCTCGACAACGCGCCGGTCATCTTCTTCGCCGTCGACAAGAACGGCATCGTCACGCTCTCCGCCGGCCGCGGAACGCGCGCGCTCGGCCACCAGGGCGGCCAGAGCGTCGGACGCAACGTCTTCGAGCTCTACCCCGAGGAGACCGAGCTCCACGGCCTCGCCCGCCGAGCGATGGCCGGCGAGGAGCTGACCACCACCAACCACTCGCGCGGCGCCTGGTGGGACACGCACTGGACGCCGCTCTTCGACGCCGAGGGGCGCCCCGACGGCTTCACCGCGGTCAGCGTCAACCTCACCGATGCCCGCGTCGCCCAGGGCAACCTGGCGCACTCGAACGCCCTCTTGCGCGCGACGCTCGAGGCCACCACCGACGGCATCCTCGTCGTCGACGGCCAGGGCAATGTGGTCGACTGCAACGCCCGCTTCGGTGAGATGTGGAAGGTGCCGCCCGAGCTCCTGACCACGCGCAACGACGAGCGCATGCTCGCGTTCGCGATCACGCAGCTGCGCGATCCCGAGGGCTTCCTCGCCCGCATCGACGAGATCTACGCCAACCCGCTCTCGGTCACCCACGACATCATCGAATTCCTCGACGGGCGCATCTTCGAGCGCGACTCGCGGCCGCAGCTCGTCGACGGCGCCAACGTCGGACGCGTGTGGGGGTTCCGCGACGTCACCGCCGAGCGCCGCGCCACGCGCCGCGCCACCTTCCTCGCCGCGGCGTCGAAGATTCTGGCCGGCCCGCTCGAGAACGTGACGCCGCTCGACGTCGTCGCGCGCATGACGGTGCCGTGGCTGTGCGACTGGTGCCACATCCTGCTCGTCGAGGAGGACGGCAGCGCGTCGAGCGCCGCCGCCCACCACCACGACGCGTCGAAGATCGAGCTGATCCGCCGCATGCGCCCCGACCTGCGCAAGAGCGACCGCGGCGTCGGGCGCGTCATCGCCACCGGCGAGCCGTCGATCGCCAACGACATCGCCGACGAGATGCTCGGCGGCGCGCTCGACAGCGTGCCCGTCAGCCTGCAGACGCGCGACCAGGTCGACATCCTGCGCAGCCTCGGGCTGCGCGCGCGCATGCTGGTGCCGCTGCACGCGCGCGGACAGATCATCGGCTGCATCGTCTTCGCCACGGCCAACCCGCACCGCCGCTACGACCAGGACGATCTCAACGTGGCGATGGATCTGGCGCAGCGCGCCGGCCTGGCCATCGACAACCAGCGGCTCTACCAGACCTCGAAGCAGGCGGTGGCGCTGCGCGACGAGTTCCTCTCGGTCGCGTCGCACGAGCTGCGCACACCGGTGACCTCGGCCCTGATCGCGGTGCAAAGCGCGCTCTCCGTCGGTGACGAGGCGCCGGTGTCGTTCCTGCGCCAGGCGCTCGGCTCGGCCGAGCGGCAGACGCGGCGCCTCGGCAAGCTGGTCGACGCGCTGCTCGACGTCTCGCGCATCCAGGCCGGCCGGCTCGAGCTGCAGCGCGAGCCGCTCGATCTGGGCGCGCTGGCGCGCGAAGCGGTGGCGCTGCTCGCCGAGGACGCGCGGCGCGCCGGCTGCGACGTGTCGGTCGAAGCCGACGAGGCGCTCGTCGGGCGCTGGGATCGCGCGCGCATGGACCAGGTGCTCTCGAACCTGCTCGGCAACGCGCTGAAGTACGGGGCCGGCGCGCCCATCCACGTGAGCGCGCGGCGCGACGGCGAGCGCGCGCGGCTGATCGTGCGCGATCACGGCATCGGCATCGCCGAGTCGGAGCGCGAGCGCATCTTCGAGCGCTTCGAGCGCGCCGTGTCGTCCAAGCACTACGGCGGGCTCGGCCTCGGGCTCTACATCGTGCGCCGCGTGGTCGACGCGCACGGCGGCGAGATCCGCTGCGAGAGCACGCCGGGGGCCGGTGCCACGTTCACCGTGGCGCTGCCGCTTCAGTAGCGCGCTTCGAGCCGCAGCAACAACACGTGCGTCAGGATCGTCGGCTCGACCAGTGCCGGCGTCACCGGCATGTTCGGAGTGGTCGCACTGACCACCGACCCGCCCGACTTATCGGCGACGAGCCGGTAGTCGAGAAACATGAACCAATGCGCCGACGGCGCGCCCGTGATGGTGATGCCGGTTTCGTACTCGGCGCCCGAGCGCAGGCCATAACAGCTCTGATTGACCAGCGCCGCGCCGCCGCCGGTGAAGACCGGAGGCGTGGCCATGGTCGCGATCTGCGGTGCGCCGGAGTTGCACGGCTGTGTCGCGGGATTGTTCGCAAGCGTGTCGCGTGTATCGGCGTACAAGAACGAGAGGTCGACGCTCAGACGATCGTCGAGGAAGCTGCGCCCGAGCTCGAGCCCGAGGATGAGGTTGCGCGAGCGGTAGTCGGAGATGTACGAGCCCCAGAGCCCCATGCGCAGGCCGGCCAGCGACCCGCGATCGCGAAAGCCGAAGGTGGCGTCGTAAGCCAGGCCGGGAAAAACCAGCTGTCCGTTCGCGCCGGCGAACTGCGGATCGTCGCTCAGCGTCAACGAAGCGCGCTTGCGGAAGCGCCCGTCGGCGAAGATCGAGACCTTGCCGAAATCGACGGTGGCGTCGCCGCGCACCTCGTCGCGTGCCGTGCGCTCGACGATCAAGTTGTTCTCGACGGTGCCGGCGGCCAAGTTCACGCGATCCGTCAAGAACCGCGTCAGCCACATCTCGATGGCGATGGCCGACAGATGATCGTACCCGGCGTGGAACGTGAGGTGCTTGCCGGCGCGGATCGTCGCCAGGGCATCGAGCCGCGTGAGCTGCGCGCCGCCCGCGCCAGTGACGTCGACGACGAGATCGGTGAACAGATCGAACCAGGAGAACAGGCGCACGTAGTCGGTCCAGGTCACCCAGGTGCGCGGCGTCTCCTTGGTCGGAATTCCCGTTCCGGTGTAGACCGCGCCGCCGTCGTTTTTACCACCGAGGTACGAGCTATTGACGCTGACCGAGCCCCAGATCTTGTCGTACGTGTACGTCGTATCCGCGCCGCCGGCGAACGCGAAGCCGCCGCTGTAGTCGTC
>DATNAQ010000157.1:0-14452 GCA_035607415.1 Polyangia bacterium | reverse complement strand
GTCGCGAAATCTCGTCGGAGAATTAGTTCTGCAGGCAATTCGCAGACAGTTTGGTGCGCAATTCGGAGCGAGTTCGCCGTGACCATCCTCCCGATCCGTGCAATGCGATCGGCGATCGCGCCAACTCGACGCGTGTACTGGGGCGTTTTACGACATCAATCTCACAGGGTTTCGACGTCGCACGCCCATTACGTGTTTCGTGCGGCGGCGCGCACACCGGCACCGGATGGGACCGCCCCTGTTCCCGCAGCGTGCCCGTCTGGAATCGACATCACTGGTCGTACGGTCTCTTTGAACGCGGAGCTTCGCAGCTTCGCCGCACAAGGAGCGCCGCCGTGGCACAGGAGCGATTCCCGCCAACTAGCGACATCCACGACGGTGAGTTCGCCCGCCATCATCGAGTGGACCAGCGCCGCGCGAGTGCGTCGGTCGGTGTCGCGTTCGAGCAGCTGATCTTCGATGGCCTGCGTCGCATCGTCCGCGAGGAATTGCAGGTGCTGCTCGCGACGCGGCCCGGCAACGACACAAGCTCGGCCGCTGGGCCCGCCGACTATCTCTCGATCGCTCAGGCGGCGGAGGTCGCGGGGCTGCACCACGGCACTCTCCGCGAGTGGATCAAGGACGGCACGTTGCGGGCGTACCGGGCGGGTCGCGTCTATCGGATCCTGCGCGCCGACCTCGATGCGCGGCTGACTGCCAAAGCCGCCGAGCCGACCTCCGCCGACGTCGCCGAACGGGTGGCATCGATTCTTGCAAAGAGACGCCTGCGAGCTGTCTAGCGAAGGAGAACCCGTGGCCCAAGCCCGGTACGAAGGCGTCTACGCCCGCCGCAAGATCCTTTGGATCAAGTATTACGACGCCGGCGGCGTGGCGCGCCGCGAGTCGACGCAGCTACCTATCGGCCAGGAGAAGCAGGCCGACGCCATCCGCAAACAGATCCTCGTCCGCGTCGAAGCAGAGAAACGCGCTCAGAGCGAGGAGGGTGGTAAGGGCCCCATCACCGTCGACGGTCGCTCGAAGACGTGGTGCGACGAGCGAGCGGCGCGCGCGATCTCTTCTGCCGGAGACGACCGTGTTCGATTCAAGCTGCATGTCCTTCCCGCCGTCGTCGGCGGCGTTCGCCTCGGCTCCCTGCCGCTCGACGAGGTTCGCCCGCGCCACATTCGCGACCTCGTCCGCAAGCTGACCGGTGATGCCAACCTGGCCCCGCGCAGCATTCGCAACGTCTACGGCATGCTGCACACGTTCTTCCACGACGCCATCGTCGACGAGCTGATCACGTCGAATCCTTGCGTTCTCAAGCAGGGCGAGCTGCCCGGCAAGATCGACAAGGACCCGAGCTGGCGCGCCAAGGCAGTCTTCTCGCGCAATGAAGTCGAGCAGCTCATCAGCGACGAGCGCGTTCCATCTGATCGCCGCGTGGTCTACGGCATCTTGTTCCTCGCCGGACTGCGCTGCGGCGAGATGGCGGCCCTGACGTGGCTCGACTATGAGCAGGAAGCCGACCCGCTCGGAAAGCTACTCGTCAACAAGAGCTACAGCGTTCGGCTCGAGCGCGTGAAGTCGGTCAAGACGAAGGTGCCGCGCGAGGTGCCGGTCCACCCGACGCTGGCGCGCATCCTGGCCCAATGGAAGCTTCAGGGCTGGCAAGAGATGATCGGGCGTCAGCCGCAACCCGATGACCTCATCGTCCCCGCGCGCGACTGGGGCCAGCGTGCACTGGCCTCCGAGGTGCGCGACTACCACGCTGCGCTCGAGGCGGAGCCGGAGCTCAGCCGCGCGGAGCTGGCCCGCCGCCTCGGTGTCTCGCGAGCGGCCGTCACGCGCGCGCTCCAGAAGACGAATCGCGCGCGCAACGGCTCAGAGCATCATCACGGGATGTTCCGCACACCGAGCAACGTCTACTGCCGGCTGCGCGACGATCTCGAGCGGCTCGGCCTGCGCCGCCGGCGAGTGCACGACACGCGCCGCACGATGATCACGCTCGCGCTCAACGACGGCGCCCGCCGCGACGTGCTCCAGGGCATCACCCACGGGTTCAAAGGCGACATCATCGACCTCTACAACACGCCGCTCTGGGAGCTGAAGTGTCAGGAGCTCGGCAAGCTGAAGGTCGCCGCGAAGGACCCGCGCAGCTTCACGCCGCAGGTCTTGCCGCTCGGATCGGATGTGTTAACCAGAAGCGCGGGCACACGCTTGGGCACACGCTTTGGAACTACTGGAAGTGGCGGGGGATTTTCAGCTCCGACGACAGGACTCGAACCTGTGGCCCGGTGATTAACAGTCACCTGCTCTACCAACTGAGCTACGTCGGAATGTTCAACGGCGAGTGATTATGTTTTCTCTGCGCGCCGTGTCAAGCGCTATCGCGGCGATCCGGTCTCGTTCTTCGGCGCCGCGACCTTCAGCCCCAGCAACCGCTCCGCGTTCCCGTGATAGACCGCCTCGAGCACCGCCCGCGGCAGCCCGACGCCGTCGATGTTCCACCGCCCCTGAATCGGCGTCGGCGACGGGATTCCCTTGTCGTTCGTCTCGAACCAGCGCCACGTCGACTCGAAGAACCGCTCCACGTCCGCCGGCCCCGGCGGCGTCGCCCCCGTCGACCCCAGCATCAGCTCCTCGTCGGCGTTCCCCACGCCCACGTCGGTCCCGAACACGATCCGCCCGCTCCACTTCTCGAAGAACGCGCGCATCCGCCCCGCGTCGTGGTTCGCATCGACGCGCCCGATTTCGGGCAGTCGCGCCGCCGTGTCGACGTACAGGTTGCGGTGCGCCGCGAGCATCTGCCCGACGCGCGCCGGATCCTCCGGATCGTTCCCGAAGTGCGCCCCGATGAACGTCGTCTTCGGATGGCGGGCCACGCGCCGCTCGAATTGTGCGTAGAGCCCGTCCCACGTCACGGGCGCGCCGAAGAAGCTCCAGCCCGGATGCACGCGCAGCTCGTCGAAGCGCTCGTTGTCCGGCGTCGGCGGCTTCCAGAACGCCTTCGGATCGCCGGTGTGGATCGTGATCGGCATCCCCAGCTTGCCGGCCATCTCGAACACCGGGTCGAGCCCGCGATCGTCGACGGCGACGAGCTGCCCGCGCCCGTCGGTGTAGCCGAGCCCGAGCCCCTTGGTGATCTTCACGCCGCGCGCGCCGAGATCGTGCGCCTGCTTGATCTTGGCCGCCATGCGGGCGCCGTAGCCGGGCCCTTTCTTGATTTCACGAAAATCGGGGTTCACGAACACCGTCGTGTGGCCGACGCGCGCCGCCTCCGCGAGCGTCTCCTCGAGCCCGTCGCCGCCCGGCGAGCCGCCCGACAGATTCACGAGGTGCACGATGTGATGCGCGCCGAGCAGCGCCACCGCCTTTTGCAGCGCGCCGACCTCGATGTGCGTGTGCATGTCGATGCGCGGAATGTCGCTCGGCACGAACGACGCCTTCGGCGGCGGCACCGGCGCCAGGTCCGCCGGCGCCGTCGCTGCGGGCGCCGTCGTCGCAGCCGCCGTCGTCGCGAGATCCGCAGCAGCGTGCGCGGGCGCGTTCGCGCCTTTGCACCCCGACAGCAGCATCAAGAGGAAGGGCAGGGCGCGCCGCATGACGCGCATCGTAGCAGGTTACGGAGTGGGCGCGTCGCTCGCCGGCGGAGCCGAGGCCTTGTCGCCGCCGCCCTCGGGCTGCTTCTGCTTCATCCAGCTCGGCACCTTGATGCCGGCCGCCGGCTTGTCCGCCGCCGGCTTGTCGGATGCGGGCTTCTCCGCCGCGGGCTTCTCCGCCGCCGCCGGCTTGTCGGACGCGGGCTTCTCCGCCGCCGCCTCGGCCGGCTTCTCCGTCGCCGCGGGCTTCTCTGCCGCCGCGGGCTTCTCCACCGCGGGCTTCTCCGTCGCCGCCTCGGCCGGCTTCTCTTCCGCCGGCTTCTTCACCGCCGGCTTGCGCGCCACCGGCCTCGGCCTGGCCACCGCCGGCGTCGCTGCCACCGCCGCCTTCGGCTGCGCCTCGAGCGTCATCGCCACCGCCAGCACATCCTTGTCGCCCTTGGACTCGAACGAATCGGTCGCGCTGATCGACCGCGACTGCGTCACGAACCCGGCGCGCTTGATCTCGAGCGCGTGCGACTTCGTCAAATCGAGCTTGTGAATCGTGAACGGCGTCTTGCCCACGCGCTTGCCGTCGAGCATCACGTCCGCGCCCGGCGGCGTCGACGCTACCTGGACGATCTTCTCGTTCGGCACCAGCGCCGCGTCGATCTTGTCGCCCGCCTTCGGCTTGAGCTTGACCTTCCAGTCGTGGAAGCCCTTGAGCGACACCTTGACGTCGTAGACCTTCTTCGCGTCGAGCCCCGTCAGCGTCGTCGGCGTCACGCCTTCGACCGGCTTGCCGTCGACGGTCACGCTCGCACCCGCCGGATCCGACGCCAGCGCCACCGACAGCCCGGCCGGCTTCTCCGCCGTCACCGCCGTCGGCTCCTTGTCCGGCTTTGCCGGATTCGGCGTCTCGGCCGCCGTCGGCGGCATGGCCGGCTTGTCGCCCTTGGCCTCGGCCGCGGCCGGCGTCTCCGTCGGCTTCGGCGTGTCGTTCTGCGCCACCTTCGTCGCTTCGGGCTGCGCCGCCGTCGTCGCCGCGGCCGCGGTCTCCGCCGGCTTTTGCTGCTCCTCGGTGCCGTTGTTGCGGAAGAACGTGTAGCCGCCGACGAGCGCGACCACCGCCACGCCCGCGTACAGCGGCAGCGGCGAACGCTTGCGCGGCGGCTCGCTCGCGCGCGGCGGCACCGGCGCCGCCGTCGCCGCCTTGTCGGCCGGCTTGACCTGCTTGTGCTCGCCGCTCTTCTTGTCGGCGGCCGCCTTCTTCGCCTCGCCGTTCTTGGCCTCGGCGCGCGGCTCGTCCTTGTTCTTCTTGGTCTTGGCGTCGCGCGCGACCAGCTCGGGCCTTTTCTCTTCTTTTGCTTCGGGTTTCGCTTCGGCCTTGGCCTCGGGCTTCTTCGCCTCGACGGGCTCTTCCTTCTTCGCCTCGACGGGCTTCGGCTCTTCCTTCTTCGCCTCGACGACCGCCGGCTTCTCTTCTTCTTTGGCCTCGGGTTTGGCTTCGGGCTTCTTCGCCTCGGCGGCGGGGACGACCTCGACCTTGCCGAGCTCCTTCTTCTCCGTCGCGCGCTCGATCGCCGAGCCCTGCACCGCGAGCTTGAGCTCCTCGACCGATGCCTTGCGCGTCGGCTCCGGCTCGGCGAACGCGTTGGCTGCGTCTTCCTGGCCTCGCGTCTTGTCGGCGAGCGACTGCACCAGCTCGTTCTGCATCACGCGCGTCGACTCGTTGCCGAACTCGTCCTCCGGACCGGCCAGCCCCGGGATCGCGCCCGGCAGCGGCGTCATCGAGCGTGACTCGCCGCCCGAGAAGTCGTTGTGCCCGGCCACCCGCTGCGTCGACGTCGACAGCGTGCCCGACGCCGACGCCGACGCGCGCACGCCGGCGTCGAAGCGCGACTCGAGCTGCGCGTCGCCGCGCTTCTGCTTCTCGCTCAGGATGCGGTCGAGCACCTTCTGCGAGTCGGCGGCGAGCTTGTCGAAGCGCACGCCCATGCCCGGCGCGACGCCTTGCCGCGCCGGATCATGCTCGCGGATCCACACCACCGTACCGTCGCCGGCGATGAGGGAGCTCGCGTCCTGCAGCTGGAACTCGAACCTCAGCTGCGTACCGACCGGCAGGGGCTCCTTCGTACGGATGAAGATGCCGCCGCGGCTGACGTCGACCGAGTAGCGCTCGATGAACTGATCCAGGTTCGAGCTCTTGAACTTGATCTTCAGCGTGATGGGCGTTCTCATGTCTCTCCGCGTCTGGTCCGGCACCGTGGGTACCTCATTACATCCGCTCAGCGGACGGTTAACAGCGCCGTTCATTGTAGCAAGTTTTATAGCTCGGGCGCAAACCAACCGGGGGCTAAGTTGACGAAAAAGCTGAAAATGGTGACAGCGGTCGCCGGTAGTTTGACACTAGCGGTGACACTCGGCTTGGCAGGCCTCGCGCGCTCGGCGGCGCCGCTTCCGCTCTGGGCGCCGGCCAACAAGGGCATCGCCGCGACGGCGAACCTCGAGGCGTCGCGCGCCGCGGCCGAGATCTTGCGCGCCGGCGGCAATGCCGTCGACGGCGCGGTCGCGGCGGCGCTGGCGCTCGGCGTGGTGCAACCCGACTCGAGCGGCCTCGGCGGCGGCGGTTTCGCCCTGGTGTGGAGCGCCAAGGACAAAAAAGCGCGCGTGCTCGATTTCCGCGAGACCGCGCCGGCGGCGGCGACCAAGGACATGTTCGTCGTCGACGGTAAGGCGGATCCTGCAAAATCGCGCTGGGGCGGCCTGGCGGTGGCGGTGCCGGGCGAGCCGGCGGGCCTGGCCGAGCTCGAAAAGACGTACGGCAAGCTCGGGTTGCTCAGAGTCGCGCAGCCGGCGATCCGTCTGGCGCGCAACGGCTATCCCGTCTCGCACCACCAGTTCTGCTCGATCGACGAGCGCCGCTCCGGCTGCGCGGCGCCGGTGCAGTTCGTGGCGCCGCCGCCGCTGGTGGCGAACGATCCGCTCGCCGCGCTGCTCTACAGCGCGGGCGACCACGAGCTCGACGAGCGCGCGACCGTCAAGCGCCCGGCCCTGGCGCGCACCCTCGAGGCGCTCGGGCGGCGCGGCCCGTCGGCGTTCTACGGCGGCGCCGTCGGCAAGTCGATCGCAGCGACGGTGCAGGCGCGCGGCGGCATCCTCACGCTCGCCGATCTCACGGGCTACAAGCCGATCTGGCGCGACGCCATCGTCGGCAGATTCCGCGGGCTCGACGTGTGGGCCACGCCGGCGCCGGCGGGCGGCCTGACCGAGCTCGAGACCCTGCAGATCCTCGACGCGCGCCCGCCGCTCGGTCCGCTCGGGCGCGGCTCGTCGGCGGCCGATCACGTGATCGCCGAGGCGCTCAAGCACGCGTTCGCCGATCGCGCGCGCTCGCTCGGCGATCCCGCGTTCGTCACGGTGCTCGAGGCCAAGCTGACCTCGCCCGAATACGCCAAGAAGCTGGCCGCGCGCATCAGCGACGACAAGGTCCTCAAGCCCGCCGACTACGGCGACAAGGATGTCGCCGGGCCGGGCGAGGCGCCGCACGATCACGGCACGTCGCACCTCTGCGTGGCCGACGGCGAGGGCAACGTGGTGGCGCTGACCACGACGGTGAACCTGCTCTTCGGCTCGCGCGTCGTCGACGCCACCTCGGGCGTGGTGCTCAATGACGAGATGGACGACTTCTCGGCGCAGCCGGGCGCGCCCAACGCGTTCGGCCTGATCGGCGCGTTCGCCAACGCGGTGGCGCCGGGCAAGCGGCCGCTGTCGTCGATGACGCCGACCATCGTGACCAAAGACGGCACGCCCATCCTGTGCGTCGGCGGCGCGGGCGGGCCGACGATCGTCTCGGCGACGGTGCAGACGATCGTGAACATGGTCGACTTCGGCATGAACGTGTCGGCGGCGGTGGCGGCGCCGCGCATCCACGCGCAGTGGATGCCGAACGCCGTCGTCGTCGAGCCGGACGTGCCGCGCGACGTCGTGCAGGGCTTGCAGAAGCGCGGTCACAAGGTGGTGCCGATGCCGTCACTCGCCGCGGTGCACGCGATCGCGCTCACGCCCGAGCGGCTGACGGCGACGTCCGATCCGCGCTATGGCGGAGCGCCCGCGGCGCCCTGATTCGTGCTACGAAACGGGCATGCCCCGGCCCATTAAGAAAATACTGATCGCCAACCGTGGCGAGATCGCCGTGCGCGTGATGCGCGCCTGCCGCGAGCTCGGGATCCAGACGGTTGCCATCTACTCCGACGCCGATCGCGCCGCGTTGCACGTGCGCACCGCCGACGAGGCGTACCCGGTCGGGCCGCCGCCGGCGCGCGAGAGCTACCTCGACATTCAGAAGGTCCTCGACGTGGCGAAGAAGTCGGGCGCCGACGCGATCCATCCCGGTTACGGGTTCCTCTCGGAGAAGGCGGAGTTCGCGCGCGCCTGCGACGCGGCCGGCGTCATCTTCATCGGACCGCCGGCGGACGCCATCGACGCCATGGGCGACAAGACGCGCGCGCGTGCGAAGATGATGGCGGCGGGCGTGCCGGTGGTGCCCGGCGACAACGGACCGACGGGGCGCGGCTTCCCCTCGGCGGAGGCGGCGCTCGAGAGCGCCAGGAAGATCGGCCTGCCGGTGATGCTCAAGGCGTCGGCCGGCGGCGGCGGCAAGGGCATGCGCCTCGTCGAGGACGAGAAAAAGTTCATCGCCGCCTACCAGGGCGCGCAGCGCGAGGCCAAGAGCGCCTTCGGCGACGACGCGGTCTACCTCGAGAAGGCGGTCATCCGCCCGCGTCACGTCGAGATCCAGGTGTTCGCCGACGCGCACGGCAACACGGTGCACCTGTTCGAGCGCGACTGCTCGATCCAGCGCCGTCACCAGAAGGTGATCGAAGAGGCGCCGTCGCCGGCGGTGACGCCGGAGCTGCGCGCGCGCATGGGCGCCGTGGCGGTGAAGGCGGCGGCGGCGGTGAACTACGTCGGCGCCGGCACCTGCGAGTTCCTGCTCTCGGAGACGGGCGATTTCTACTTCCTCGAGATGAACACGCGGCTCCAGGTCGAGCACCCGGTGACCGAGATGATCACGCAGCGCGATCTGGTGCGCTTGCAGATCGCCGTCGCCAACGGCGAGAAGCTGCCGTTCGCGCAGGAGGACTTGAAGGTGCACGGCGCGGCCATCGAGTGCCGCATCTACGCCGAGGATCCGATCAAGTTCCTGCCGTCGCCGGGGAAGATCGTGCAGTACCGCCAGCCGACGGGGCCGTACGTGCGCGACGACTCGGGCATCTACGAGGGCTCCGAGATCAGCGTCTTCTACGATCCGATGATCTCGAAGCTGATCACGTGGGGCGCGACGCGCGCCGAGGCCATCGAGCGCATGGAGCGCGCGCTCATGGAGTATCGCGTCGGCGGCATCAAGACCAACCTCGCGTTCCACCGGCGCGTCTTGCGCGAGGCCGACTTCCGCGCCGGCAAGTACTCGACGGCGTACATCGAGGGGCACAAGGAGCTGCTCGCCAAGCCGGTCGGCTTTGACGAAGACGATGACTCGCTCGACGCCGCGCTCGCGGCGGCAGCGCTGCACACGCTCGAAGCGGCGCCGCAGCCGGCCGCGGGCAACGGTGCGGCAGCGACGGCGCCGTCGACCGAGCGCAGCAACTGGCAGAAGACGACCGGCTTCTGAAAAACTCCGGAATTCCGGAATTTCCCCGGAACCCCGCAGAACCTCAGGTCGCGGCGATGAAGGCGTTGACCTCGGCGCGCGTCGGACAGCCGCGCCGTCCGAGGTCGCGGCACTTGAGCGCCGCCGCGGCGTTGGCGAAGCGCAGCGCCTGACGCGGCGGCTGCTCCTCGACGAGCGCGCAGAGAAACGCGGCGTGGAAGGTGTCGCCGCACGCCGTCGTGTCGATCATGTGGTCGACGGGAAACGCCGGCGACAGGATCAAATGTCCGTCGTGCAGGAGCGCCGCCCCGTCGGCCTCGAGCGTGCAGCCGACGAGGCCGCGCGTCTTTTCCGCCAGCGCGCGCAGCGCCGACTCGAGGTTCGTCTCGCCGGTGAGCTGCTCGGGCACGCCGCGCGAGGTGATGCACACGTCGGCGAGCGGCAACAGCTCGTCGAGCCCCGGCGCCGGATGGTCCACGTCGAGCGACACCAGCGTGCCCACCTCGTGCGCGTGGTGCGCCGCCAGCATCGCGTAGGCCGGCTCGGTCACGTCGAGATGAACCACGCGCGCCTGCGCCACCCGCTCGCGCAGCATCGGCGGCGCCGGCGCCGATGCGCTGCGCCCGGTGTCGAGCACCACGCGCTGCCCGCGCTCGTCGACGAGGATGAGCGCCACGCGCGTCGCCAACCGCGCGAAGCGATGCACGCCCGCGGTGTCGACGCCCTCGCCGGCCAGCCCGTCGAGCACCTCGTTCGCGTCACCGTCGTCACCGATCGTCGCGCAGAACGCCGCGCGCAGGCCGAGCCGCGCGCACGCCACCATCGCCGTGGCGATCTGCCCGCCGCCGAGCCGGTCGCGCTTGTGCGCGCGCAGCTTGCCCGTGAGGGCGCCCGGCTCCAGAGAGGGCACCACCCACACTTCGTCGATCGAGCACTCGCCGAATCCGACGATGTCGAATTCGCGCCTCTCTGTGGTCAGCTCGCGCACCGGATCCATACTATAGTCACCAAATGAGCCTCGACGCAGCCCATCGCGCCTTCGACGCCGGCGATTTCGCCGAGGCGCGCCGCCTCGCCAAAGAGCAGAAAGCCGCCGCCGGCGCCGACGAGGCCTCGCGCGCCGCCGCCGACGAGATCCTCACGCGCACCGGCATCGATCCGCTGATCATCTGGCTCACCGCCGGCGCCGCGCTGCTCTACATCGCCGTCGTGCTGCTCGGCCTGCGCTAATTGAGCTTGTTCGGCGGCGTCGGCGGCACCGCGATCTCCAGCGTCGGCCGCCGCCGCGCCGGCGCCAAATGCTCCTCGGCCGGCGGCTGCGCGATGTCGGCCGCGCTCAGCTGCCCCATCTCGACGAGGGCGCGCAACAGCGCATCGACACACGCCGCGTCGAGCTGCACGCCCGCCAGGCGCCGCAAGATCGGCACCGACTCGAGCGGCGGCCGCCCCGGCTGGTAGCAGCGATCGCTGGTGATCGCGTCGTAGGTATCGGCGACGGCGATGACCCGGGCGCCGAGCGGGATCTCCTCGCCCTTGAGCCCGTCGGGATAACCGCTGCCGTCGTAGCGCTCGTGATGGTTGCGCACCATCGAGCGGATGCGCGTCAGCATCTGGATGTCCGACACGATGCCGTCGCCGATGGCGGGATGTCCGCGCATCACCCGCATCTCGGCGTCGTCGAGCTGCGCCGGCTTGCGCAGGATCTGCTCCGCGATCCCGATCTTGCCGATGTCGTGGAGGAGGCCGCCGATCTCGATCTCGCGCAGCTCGTCGATCGACAGCTTGAGCTCGCGCCCGACGGCGACGGCGAACTCCGCCGTGCGCTGCGAATGGCCCGCCGTGTACGGATCCTTGGCCTCGATGGCGTTGACGAGCGCGCGCAGCACCTCGAGGTAGCCGCGCTCGACGGCGAGCAGCAGCTTGCGATTGTCGGCGTCGTACTGATCGAGCTTCTGCGACGCCTCGTTGAAGGTGCGCGCCAGCTCGGCGATCTCCGGCGGCCCCTCGACGGGCACGCTCAGGCCGAACGCGCCCGCCGCCAGCCCCCGCGTGCCCTCCATGAGCCGCGCCACCGGCTTGGTGATGTCGCGCGCGAAGACGAACGCGACCACCAGCGCCAGCGCCAGCGCCAGCGCCGTCCAGCCGCCGGCGTGCGCCCAGGTCGCGCGCGCCAGGCCGTACGCGTCCTCGCGCGGCTCCGACACCACCAGCCCCCAGCGCAGCCGCCCGAGCGGCGCGTAGGCGCCGAGCAGGTCGCGTCCGTCGTCGGTGAAGTCGGTGACGACCGTGAGCGCGTGCCCGCCCGCCGCGCGATCGATGTTCGGCACCAGCTCGGCGACGATCGGGATCGTCGACACGTTCTCCTGCCGCAGCATGCGATCGCGATCGGGATGCGCCACCAGCCGCCCGCGATCGTCGACGATGTACGCGACCCCGCGCCGCCCGACCTTGGTGCGCTCGATGAGCTCCTGCACGCGCCGCAGGCTCACCTCCGTCGCCAGGTAGCGGCGCGATCCCGCCGGCCCCGGCAGCGGCGTCACCAGCGTGATCAGCATCTCGCGCCGTCGCAGCGACGGGTAGAACTCGCTCGCCGCCGCACCGCCGCCGAGGAGCGGCCGCGCGCGCCGCTCGTGCTCGTCGAGATCGGCGTCGGTCACCTGCGCGCGGTCGAACGCCTGGGCGCCGGCGATCTTCTGCCCGTCGGCGAACAGCGTCGCGACCGTGATCTCCTGGTGCTTGTCGAGAAGGAAGCGCAAGCGCGCGCGCCGCTCGACCTCGTCGGCCTGCGTGGCCTGCGCCGTCGACACGATGCGCACGTCGCTCATCAGCTCGTCGAGCGCGCCGTCGACGCGCGCGCGCAGCGCCTCGAGCTCCGACTGGTGCAACAGCTTCGCCGACGTGCGCAGCGCGTCCTCGCCGTGCGGCACGAGGACCAACAGCGTCACGCCGAGCGGCACCAGCCCCGCGGCGAGGAAGAGGAGCGCCAGCCTCGGCGCCAACCGCAACTTCAGCGCCAAGTGCTCACCGCCATTCCGGCTTCCCCGTCTTCAGCTTGGGCGGCGTCGTGTCGATCGTCAACCGCCGCGCCGCCACGCGCTTGCCCGCCGCGCCGCCACCGTCGAGCGCGACTACTCGCCAATACCATGTTCCGGGGTCGAGGTGAACCACCGCGCGCGTGCCGTCCACCGTCTCGGTGCGCATGCCTACCATCTCGGGCGCGGATGCGATCTCGACGACATAACGCGTCGCGCCGGGCACTCGTTTCCAGGCCAGCGCCACGTCCGTATTGTTGAATGTTGCGTCCGCGGCGGGTGCCAGCGGCGCCGGCGCGCCGAGGAGGCGCTTGAGCCCTTTGCCCTTCTGCGCGCGCACCGTCTGTCCGGCGACCACGCGCTCCTCGACCCCGCCCGCCTTCACCTTCAAGGCGCCCTTGTGCACGTCGACGGTGGTATCGCCATTGGGCTCGACGACGACGCTCACGCTGGCGCCGCCGTCGGGCGGATCGGCCCACGCCGTCGATGCGAGCAGCAAAAGAAGGATCGCGCGCTTCATCGGAACTCGATGTCGCGAGACGTCGCCGTCTCGGCCTCCAGCGCCGGCGTCTTCAGGCGCAACCCCGCGGCCAGCTCGCCTTCGACCACGCCGCGCTCCACGGTGACGCCGCCGCCGAACGAGATCATGGTCTCCTCGCCCACGCGCAGCGACGAGCCGCCGTCGAGAGCCAGGCGCGCCCAGGCGCCCTTGAACGTGCGCAGCCGATCGTCTTCATACAGCCCGTTGCCGTCGCCGAGCGTGACCCAGTCGATGGCGCCGCCGCGCAGCACGTCGACCTTGCCGCCCAGGCCCGTCACCAGCGCAACCCGCTCGCGCGCGGCCGTCGCCGGCGCGTCGCCCCCCGAGCGACACGACGCCAAGAGCGCGATCAGAAACACCACGCTCAGCACTCGCACGAAGCTCAGTTTACACCCGGGGCCCATCCGGCGTCGCCGGGGCGCAGAGCGCAGCGATCCCAATTGACAAATGCTGCGCAGAAGTTCAGATCAACCCAATGGCCAACGGCGGACGTACCAACGGTCAACGAGGCGGCAAGCAAACCAAGTTCATCCTCGTCACCGGCGGAGTCGTCTCGTCGCTGGGCAAGGGCCTGGCCTCGGCATCGATCGGCGCGCTCCTGGAGAACCGCGGCCTCAAGGTCACCATCCAGAAGCTCGACCCGTACATCAACGTCGATCCCGGCACCATGAACCCCATGCAGCACGGCGAAGTCTTCGTCACCGATGACGGCGCCGAAACCGATCTCGACCTCGGACACTACGAGCGCTTCATCACCGCGCGCATGTCCAAGCTCAACAACTTCACGACGGGCCAGATCTACTGGAACGTGATCCAGAAGGAGCGCCGCGGCGACTATCTCGGCGGCACCGTCCAGGTCATCCCGCACATCACCGACGCGATCAAAGAGAACATCCTCAGGTGCGCCGAAGGCAACGACGTCCTCATCGTCGAGGTCGGCGGTACCGTCGGTGACATCGAGTCGCTGCCGTTCATCGAGGCGCTCCGCCAGCTGCGCATCGAGCAGGGCCCGCAGAACGTGGTGAGCGTGCACCTGACGCTGGTGCCGTACATCGCCGCCGCCGGCGAGCTCAAGACCAAGCCGACGCAGCATTCTGTGAGTGCGCTTCGCCAGATCGGCATCCAGCCCGACCTCTTGATCTGCCGCACCGAGCATGCGATCAGTCCGGAGGACAAGGACAAGATCGCCCTCTTCTGCAACGTCGATAAAAAGGCGGTCATCGAGGAGCGTGACAAGGAGTTCACGATCTACGAAGTTCCGCTCAGCCTGGTCAACAACGGGCTCGATGAGATCCTCGTGAAGCGCCTCGGGCTCAAGACCGGCCCGCTTGACATCACCGACTGGCGCGAGCTGGTCAACCGTGTCAAGCACCCCGACCACGAGGTCCGGATCGCGGTTGTTGGCAAATACATGAAGCACCGTGACGCCTACAAGTCGGTCTATGAATCGCTCGACCATGCGGGGATTCACCACCGGACTCGGGTGTTGCTCCATCGCGTGGAGGCCGAGGAAGTCAGCCAGGGGAACGCGCGAGCGATGCTGGCGGGAGTCGATGGCATCCTGGTGCCCGGCGGGTTCGGGATGAGGGGGATCGAAGGAAAGATCGAGGCAATCCGGTACGCGAGGACTGCGGAGATCCCGTTCTTTGGCATCTGCCTCGGCATGCAG
>DATNAQ010000152.1:0-59558 GCA_035607415.1 Polyangia bacterium | reverse complement strand
CACGACCTCGTGCCGCACCTTGTGCTCCTCGAGCGCCTTCTTGATCGCCGCCACCTGATCCTGCGAGATCATCGGGTCCTCCTTGCCGAAGAAGCAGAGGATCTTCCCCTTGATGTCGCCGGTGCGCTCGATCGTCTTCTTGGTGCCGCCCGGCCCGAACGTCGCGATGCCGCCGCCGTAGAACGAGGCCGCGGCCGCGATCGGCTGCGTCGCCGCCGCCAGATAGGCCATGTGGCCGCCGATGCAGAAGCCCATCACGCCGAGCTTCGACGGGTTCACTTCCTTGCGCGACTTCAAGAACGAGATGGTCGCGTTGATGTCCGCCTCGATGCCCTCGAACGTGAGCTTCGGGATGACCTCCATGCCCTTCTTCATGCCCTCGTCGTCGTAGGGCAGCTCCGTCCCCGGCGCCCACGCGCGGTGGTGATAATCGGGCGCGATCGCCACGTAGCCTTCACGCGCCACGCGCGCGGTGACGTCGCGAATGTGCGCGTTCACGCCGAAGATCTCTTGAAACACGATGACCGCCGGCCGCGGCCCCGACGCCTCCGGCAGCGCCAGAAACGCCCGCATCTCTTTTCCGTCGACGGTGAGCTTGACCTCTTCGGTTCGCACGTTTCCCATCGCGGCCTCCTAGTGACGTGAGAGGCGGCGAATCTAGCACGCGCGTGATAGCTTTTGGCGGTGAGCGACGCGACGCCGCCATCCGACGATCTGCCCGCGCGCCATCCGTGGGAGGAGCCGCCCACGGGCGGCTGGTCGTCGTCGCTGCCCGATCTCGGCAAGGAGCTCGGGCTCTTCGCCCTGTCGGCGGTGCTGCTCTTCGCCGCGCTCCGCGCCGTCCACGAGGCGCGCAAAATGGGCGCACACGAGCAGCACGGCTGGGCCTTCGCCGTGCTGGTGGCGCTGTGGCTCGTGGTCTGCCTGATCACCGCCGCGCTCTTCGTCTACGTCTGGCGCCGCCTCGGCGGCGTGGCGCTGCTCGCTGCCATGCTCACCGACTACGGCCGCCTGCACCGCCTCGGCGGGCGCCCGCCGGTGTGGCTCGACGCGCCGCCGTCGGGCGGGCTGCGCATCGCGCACCTGTCGGACCTGCACGTCAACGAAGGGCCGACGGTGCGCATGGTCGAGCGCGCCCATCCCGGCGGCAACCGCCAGCTCGAGCGCGTGCTCGACGCGCCGCCGCTCGGCGACGCCGACATCATCCTCGTCACCGGCGACGTCACCGATCGCGGCACCGCCGCCTCGTGGCGCGCCTTCCTCGACGCCGTCGACGAGCGCGAGCTCGCCGGGCGCATGATCCTCGTCCCCGGCAACCACGACATCGCGTTTGTCGATCACATCGTGCGCAAGCGCGCCCTCCGGCTCGATCGCTTCGGCATCGTGCAGCTGTCGAACCTGCTCAAGTTCGGCGAAGCCTTCGCCGAGACGCTCGGCGGACAGCGCGGCACCTGCCTCATCGACGGCCAGCCGCGCTCCTACCTCGACGCGTGGACGGAGGCGGAGAAGTCGGTGCGCCCGTTCGTGGCGTCGCTGCCGTCGACGCCGGTGCCGCCCCTGACGCTGCGCCACTGGTGGCGCGAGCGCCACGCCTTCTTCGAGTACGTCGAGCGCATCGAGGAGGCGCGGCAGAAATTGCTCGCGCTCTTTCCCGTCGCGGTGACGCTGCCGGAGAAGGACTCGGTCATCTTCGTGCTCAACTCGGTGTCGCGCGTGTCGCGCCATCCGGCGCTCAACGCCATCGGGCGCATCGGCCGCGCGCAATACAAGCGGCTCGACAAGCTGGCGCGCCAATGCCCGCAGCGCCTCAAGCTCGTCGCCGTGCACCACCACCTCGTGCGCCGCGGCGAAGAGCAGTCGGCCGGCTTCGTCACGCGCCTGTTCGCCAAGTTCACCGTGCTCGGCGACAGCCGTCCCCTCGTGAAGTTCTGCAACCGCTGGGGCGTGCGCGCGGTGCTCAACGGGCACCGCCACCTGTCGTATCAGCTACGGCTGCCGTCGGGGACGGTGCTGTTGGCCGCGCCGTCGTCGACGCTCGGCGACGAGCTGGCGCACGATCCGCGCCCGCAGTTCGAGCGCTACGACTTCACCGGCAAGCCCGATCCCGACTCGGTCGGGATCTTCCGCGCCGCGATCCGCCTGCCGCGCGATCCGACGCCGCCGCCTCCGCCGACTACTTCTCCACTGCCGTGACGAAATATTCGTCCGGCGTGCAGCGCCACCACGACTTCAGATCCTGACGGTACTTCAGCGTCACGCGCGTGCCCGCGCGCTCGGCCTCGCGGATCTGCTTCACCACCGGATCGGCGTCGGAGTGGTGGTCGACGCTGAAGGTCCAGATCTCGACGTTCTGCGTCGGCGCCGAGCCGGTGAGCGCCAGCTCGCCCTCGGCGTACTTGCACGCCGGCGTGCCCTTGACCGCGAACTTGCGCACGACGCCGGTGCGCTCACCGACGGAGTAGCCGTGGTACCACCAGTAGCGGAAGCCCTGCCACGCCGCCAGCACGCCGGCGACTGCGAAGATGGCGAGACCGATCTTGATGCGAGGTCCGAGCTTCATGACACCACCCTTTGCCGGTAGACCTTAGCATTGCACACCGGCGTCCGCACTGCCGACGATTCGGCCCCACTGCGCACGCCGCAACTCCTTGGAAGACTGCAGCGCGGCTCGCGGCACGCACCCTGCTAATACGTGGGTGCATGCTCCGCTTATTCCCGCTGCTGCTCCTCGTCGTGGCGGCGCCGGCGGCCGCCGTCGAGATCGGTCTCAGCGGACCGTCGGTCGAGAACGGCGACGTCGACGGCGCCATCGCCGCGGCGCGCGCGGTCGAGGCCACCGGCGCGACCTGGGCGCGCGTCAACTTCCGGCTCGACGCGTGGGACGCGCCCGACGACAGGACACCGCGCGGGCCGCAGATGCTGTCGTGGTTCGCCGCCTACGATCGGCTCGTCGACGAGCTGACCACGCACGGCGTGCAGGTCTACGGCCAGATCGGCGCCGAGAGCGTGCCCGGCGGCGGCGAGCCCGACAGCGACGATCACGTGCAGCGCTACGCGGCGGCGTTCGTGCAGATCGTCGATCACTTCCGCGATCGCGTGCGCGTGTTCGAGACCTTCAACGAGCCCAACAACTGGCGTGACGCGAAGTCGATGCGCCCGGCGGTGTCGCCGCTGTACTACGCCAAAGAGCTGCAGGAAATATATCTGAATACAAAATATTACAACAATCGAAGCAGCGATCCTTGCGCGCAGGTCACGATTGTATCGGGCGCGCTCTTCTCGTCGGAGGACACGGACGCCGCCGACTACTGGAGCCAGGTCGTCGATGCCGGCCGCAACCAGCTGGCTTGGGATTGGATGCACGAGAACGTCGGCAGCTGGCCCTACGACGGCGTCGGCTACCACGTCTACGTGGGACAGTCGTCGGACGCGACGACGTCGTCGATCGCCTCGGCGACGCAGACCAACCTCGACGGCATCTGGGCCGCGGTCACCGCGCGCGACGATCAGGCGGCCAACAAGAAGCTGTGGCTCACCGAGTTCGGCTGGACGATCGATCAAGTGAGCGCGCAGCAGCAGTCCGACTTTCTGACGACGGCGTTCGACACCTTCGCCGCCAACAGCGAAGTGGCCGCCGCCTTCTGGTTCACGTTTCAAGACTTCCCGAATGGGCGCTACGGCCTCTTCGACGACGGCGGGCTCGGCGTCGCCAACCGCCGGCCCGACTACGACGCCTTCACCGCCGCCGTCGCCAAGTATCCGCCGGCGCTCGGCGCGCGCTTCGTCGCCTCGGACGCGCCGGCGACGCTGGCGCCGGGCGAGACGCGCACGGTGACGCTGACCGTGCACAACGCCGGCAGCGCGACCTGGAGCGAGAGCGATCCCGAGCGCCTCGGCGCCGCGCCCGGCTGTCCGTCGGCGGCGGTGACCAACGCGCTCCTGTTCGTGCCGAGCGGAAACGGCTACGCCAACGCCGCCGCCGACGCGCGCATCACGCTTCCCGCCGACGTCGCCGCCGGCAGCGACGCGACCTTCACCTTCGCCATCACCGCGCCATCGAGCGCGGGCGACTACGTCTTCGGCGCGCGCATGGTGCGCGAGGGCATCGCCTGGTTCGGCGACACCTATCGCACGACCATCCACGTCGACGGCGGCGGCACCGGAAACGGCGGCACCGGCGGCGTCGGTGGCAACGGAGCCGGCAACGGCAACAGCGACGGCAACGGCGAGGGCGGCTCTTCGAACGGCCCGGGAGCGCACCACGGCTGCAGCTTCGGCGGAGGCGTGGCCGCGCGAGCGACGGATGGCTCCAGCTTCTTCGTCATCGGGCTCTTGGTGGGCCTGCTTGCACTTTTCCGCCGTGGCGAAAAACCACTAGTGTCACGGTATCTTACCTGAGGCTTACAGGCCGCCGAGATGGAGTCCCGCGCCCCAGGGGAAACCGGCACCATTCGGTGCGTCTCTGCCGGGGTCAAATCACCCCGTTTGACAACGAGACCTGACGCAAAACCGCGACGGACGCGGACCCGAAACTTGGCCTTACGCGTGCAGTAGGACGCGCCCGGGAGGGATCGGGCAATGAGCGACAAAATCATCGTCACCGGCATCGCAGTCATCACGGATCCGGACCCGTGGGATGTCGGGATGGTCACGGAGCGACTGCCGGCGCAGGAGCTCGAAGACGACGGCATCGAGCCGGATGAGCCCATCATCCAGCGCGATCGCGCCGCCTAGCATCGGCTACTACTTCGCGGGCAACTCGCCCGGGTGCGCTTTTCGGTACTCCTCGAGCAGCTTCACCACCTCGACCTGAAACTCCTTCGAGAACTGCGCGTTCGCTTTGTCGGCGATCGCGAGCACGCGCCTGGCCACGTCGCGCTGCATCTCGACCGGCGTCGGCACCACGACGAGGCCGTTCTTCTTCTGCAGCTGCTCGAACGCCTTGGCATTGTCTTCGCGCACCTGCTTGGTGACCTCGACCTCCATGGCCTTGGCCTCCTCGGTGACGATCTTCTGATCGCGCGGATCGAGCTCGTTCCACGCCTTCTTGGTGAGCACCGTGGCGCCGGTGGCCATGCCGATGACCGCCGAGGTCACGTACTTGGCGTGCGCCGACCACTGCAGCGCGACCGTCGACAGCGGCGAGCCGAAGAAGGCATCGATCGATCCCGTCGCGAGCGACGGCAGCACCTCCGGTACGCCCATGGGCACGCCGCGCAGGCCGAGCGCGTCGAAGGTCTGCTTGGTGAGCGGATCGTCACCGAAGCGCCACAGCTTGGTCATGCGCAGATCGTCGAGCGAGCGGATCGGACGCTGCGAGAAGATGCGCACCGGCCCGACGTCGCCCCAGCCCATGAGGAGGTAGCCCTTCTCGTCGAACTTCTTGCGCAGCAGGGGATCGAGCCGCTCGCGCGCGTGATCGAGCTCGGCGTAGGTGCGCGACGCTTCGAGCGCGCGCACCTCGGGGTTGATCATGGCGAGCCCGATGCCGGTGATGGCGGCGCCCGAGAGCTGGCCGAGCTGCATCTTGCGGATCACGTCCTTCTCGTCGCCCATGACGCCGCCGGAGTAGAACTTGATCTTCACGCGGCCTTCGGCGCGCTGCTCGACGCGCGCTTGCCACTTGTGGAACAGGTTCATCCACGACGAGCCTTCGGGCGCGAGCGTGGCGATCTTGAGGATGACGGCGAGGGCGATGAGCGATTGCAGCATCGCGTGACGATATCACGCGTAGCCGAAGTCGTGCGCGTGTCGTCGTAGAAAGCCACCGACGAGAGCGGCCTGCGCGAACAGGAGCAAATTTTCTATGACGCCGACGATCCAGCTCCCCACGAGCGGGATGAAGCCTGCCGCGAGCGAGGCCACGAGCGTCACGCCGGCGAAGGCGACGATCGAGAGCGCGAAGATGCCGACGAGGCGCGCGTAGGAGGCGGGCGCGCGCGCGATGATCTGCGCCCACGCGATCGGATAGAGCGCGCCGAGCGTGGAGCCGGTGAGCACCACCGCGATCAAGACCGCGGGCAGGTACGTCATCCCGGCGACGAGCAGGGCGAGCGCGACGGGCTTGCCGCCGGCGTCGTGGCCGGCGAGGTGCCAGACGAGATACGGCGCCGTGCCGACGATGATGCAGAGCCACCCGCGCAGCACGGTCTTGAGCATCGCGACCGGCGTGTCGCCGGCGTCGGCAGGACCGGGCAGGCCGTCGCCGCCGTCGCCGACGAAGGCGATGATCTGGAAGTAGTAGGCGACGAGCGCGGCGTAGCCGGCGAGCTTGAGCAGGTCGCCGAAGCCGGGGACCCAGCCGAGCGCGATGAACAGCGCGATCGCGGTGGCGGTGATGAGGCCGTCGACGGTGAAGGGGCGGCGCACGAGCTGGGCGTAGTCGGGCGGCGCGGGCGGCCCGGCCGCGGCGGGCTCGCCGAGCGGCGCGCTGCAGCGCGTGCACAGCTCGAGCAGCCTGCCGCGGACGTTGAGCTGCTTGACGCAGAGCGGACACCAGAGGCGGCGGCAGCGCGTGCACTGCCGCGTCGCGGTCGCGCGTGGATGCGACACACAGACCATGGGTCGAGTGTGGCTCAGACCAGCGCGCGCAGCAACGGAAGCGCGGCGGCGAGCGTGGACGGCGCGACCAGGAGGCTGACGACGATCATGGTGGGCGGCAGATCGAAGAAGAAGCCGGGGTGCACGAGGACGCCGGCGTCGAGGAGCGCGAGCGTCCACTCCTCTTCGCTCCGCGTCGACGGCAGGCGGACGATCGCGGACCAACCGCCGGCGGCGTCGAGCAGCCCGGCGGCGCTGCCGGCGAGCGCGGCGGCGAGGGCGGCGCGGTTGTCGCGCGCGCGGCCGAGGATCTGCGCGCCGAGGTCGTCGACGAGCGCGAGCAGCGACGGCGCGGCGTGCTGCACCGGCGCGGCGACGGACAGGTAGGTGTCGGCGATGTGCTCGAGGCGCGCTTCGGCTCGGGCGCGCAGCGCGGCGGGACCGCCGGCGAGGATCCAGCCGAGCTTGAGCTGCGGCAGGCCGACGAGCTTCGACAGGCCGGAGAGGCAGAAGGTGAGCGCGGGCGAGTCGCCGGCGAGCGTCGTGACGCGGTCGGGATCGGGGGCGAAGGCGTAGTCGGCGAAGACTTCGTCGCTGACGAGGGCGAGGTCGTGCTCGGCGGCGAGGATGGCGAGCGCGCGCGCTTCGTCGCGCGTGAGGAACGAGCCGGTCGGGTTGTTGGGGTTGACGACGAGGATGGCGCGCGTGCGCGGCGTGAGGGCGCGGCGCACCTCTTCGACGTCGACGAACCAGCCGTGGTGGTAGCGCAGCGGATAGGCGACGGGGCGGACGGACTCGAGGGCGGCGAGGTGATCGAAGAGCGGATAGCTCGGCTGCGGAACGAGGACGTCGTCGCCGGGATCGCAGAGGAGCTTGAAGAGCCAGGCGTAGGCTTCGGACGTCGACGCGGTCAGGGTGATGCGCGCGGGCTCGACGGTGACGCCGTGGCGCGCGTAGTAGGCGGCGACGGCGGCGCGAGCGGCGGGCAGGCCGTGCGGCGTGGGCTCGTACACGAGCGCGGCGGGGGCGGCGAGGGCGGCGCGGATGGCCGCGGTCGGATAGGTGAGGCCGACGACGGTCGGGTTGGTTTCGGTGAGATCGTGCAGCGGCGTGCCGCGGGCGCGCGCGGCGTCGACGGCGACGCTGAGGCGGTTGGGCGCGAGCGAGGCGGGCAGGCGGGACGAAAACACGGCCGGAGTATAAAATGGAGGGCGATGCGAGTTGTCGTCGGAATGATCGGAATGATCGCGGCGTGTGGGTTGGCGATCGGGTGCGGCAGCGGGAACGGCGGCGGGGGCGGCGCCGGCGGCGGGGGCGGCGGCGGCACCGGTGGGAGCGGCGGCGGCACCGGTGGCGCGGGTGGCGGCGGCGCGGGTGGTGCCGGCGGCGCGGGCGGCGGCGGCGCGTTCGACTTTCCGTCGTCGTCGGTGATCTATCAGGACATCTCGACGGCGATGCCCGACAGCGAGTCGGCGTCGGTGATGGGCGCGCTGCAGACGAGCGGATGGGGCGACAACGGCGCCAAGCTGCGCATCGACGTGTCGTTCGCGGTGCTGCACGCGGACGCGAGCGTGACGCCGCGGCCGTTCATGTCGGGGACCACCGACGTCGATTGCGACACGGCGCCGATTCCGGTGCCGCCGGGCGGACGGATCGAGGGCGCGAGCGATTACGACTGCTCGGGCGGCGACTGTCATCTGCTCGTGTATCAGGGGATGCGGCTATATGAGCTCTATCAGGCGCGCATCACCGGCGGCATGGCGACGGGCGGGACGTTCAGCGGGAGCTGCCTGGTGGTGTGGGATCTGACGAAGGACTACTGGGCCAATCCGGCGACGGTGGGGCCGGGGTTCTCGCGCGGCGATGGGTGCAACGGGGCGGACGCGGCCGATCTGCCGATGGCGGCGTTGATCTTGAAGACCGAGGAGATCCAGGCCGGCGTCGTGAATCACGCGCTGCGTTTCACGATCCCGAACGATCGCATTCGTGCCGATGTGTACGTGCATCCGGCGACGCATCTGGGTGGACCGACGGGCGGGGCGACGACGATGCCGTATGGCGCGAGGTTGCGGCTGAAGGCGTCGTTCGACGAGTCGACGCTGCCGAGCGACGCGGCGCGCGTGGTGGCGAGGGCGCTCAAGAAGTACGGCATGTTCATGGCCGACGGTGGGAACCCGTATGTGTCGGCGACGGACGACATCGACAGCGTGATCGCACCGACGGCGATCGGGGCGATGCAGCCGATGGATTTCGAGATGCTGGATGGAGGAACGCGGGTGAATTTCCATCAGCAGAGCTGCACGCGGACGCCGATCACGCAGTAGCGGCGACGGTAGTAGAGTGCGCGTATGAAAGCGCACACGAAGTATCTGACGTTCAATACGAAGAAGCGGCGCGAGCTCGTCCGGATCACGGAGGAGGTGGCGGCGTGCTGTCGCGAGAGCGGCGTGCAGGAGGGGATGGTGCTGGTGAGCGCGATGCACATCACGGCGGGCGTGTTCGTCAATGACGACGAGCCGGGGCTGCACGCGGACATCGAGGAGTGGGTGCAGCGGTTGGCGCCGGGGCCGTCGGCGGGGGGCGGGGGGAAGTTCGATGGGCCGGAGTATCGGCATCATCACTCGGGGGAGGACAATGGGGACGCGCATCTGAAGAATTTGTTGATCGGGCATCAGGTGATCGTGCCGATCACGGCGGGACGGTTGGATCTGGGGCCGTGGCAGCAGGTGTTCTACTTCGAGTTCGATGGCAGGCGGGCGAAGCGGGTGGTGTTGAAGGCGATGGGTGAATAGAGGTTTGGTTCTGCGCGGCGATGGTGCTCGCCGGCGATCGTGGTGGCGCGGCGCTGGTCAGCGCGGGGCGGGGAGGCCGGCGGTGGGGTCGTCGGGGTTGCTGCCGCTGGTGGCGATGTTGTCGTAGTTGGAGCCGGAGAGCGCGGCTTGGGATTTTTCGGCGCCGGAGGTGGCGGGGCCGCCGGAGACGCCGGTCGAGCGGTTGAAGGTGGCGCAGCCGGCCGACAGGCCGAGCGTGACGAGCGCGATGGCGACCATGGTTCGCATATGGATGTCGTAGAGACGTGCAGGGTGCCTGCTAGGACGTTCGTGTGAGAGAACACGCTGAACGGACCGCTTGGCGGCCGTTCAGTGAAAGTCGTGCGACGGGGCGGCGGCGCCGATCTCGGTCAGGCGCGCGAAGCGATCGGCTTTGATGCTGACGACACCGTCCTGATTTTGCAGGATGCCGCCGACGACGAGCGCGGGCGCCGTGGTCAGGAGCGTGCGCTGCGCGGCGAAGCGCTGCGGCGTGACGATGGCGTTGGCGAAGCCGGTTTCGTCTTCGAGCGTGATGAAGAAGAAGCCTTTGGCCGTGCCCGGGCGCTGGCGCACGATGACGGTGCCGGCGGCTTCGACGCGCGTGCCGTCGCGGACGTCGGCGAGATCGGCGGCGCGACGGATGCCGCGCGCGGCGAGCAGCGGGCGCACGAGCGACACCGGGTGCGGGCCGATGCTCATGCTCGAGCCCTCGAAGTCGGCGGCGATGCGCTCCTTCATGCTCATCTCGTCGAGCGGCGCGGCGGCCGCCTCGTCGGCGATGGCGCCGAACAGCGCGTCGCCGCTGCGGCCGAGCGCGGCCGTCTGCCACAGCGCGCGCCGCCGCGTGAGCGCGCCGCCGGCGACGGCGTTGAGCGCGCCTACCGAGGCCAGCGTCGTCATCTCGGCGGGGCTGGCGCCGGAGCGCTGCGCGACGTCGGCCACCGAGGCGAACGGGCGCTCGGCGCGCGCGCGCACGATGCCCTCCCCTACCGTCTGCTTGAGCCCAGCGACGTAGCGCAGGCCGAGGCGCAGCGCGCCCTCTTCGAGCGTGCACAGCCAGTCCGACCGCGTGACGTCGATCGGGCGCAGCACGACGCCGCGGCGCTTGGCGTCGGTGATGAGCGACGCCGGATGATAGAAGCCCATCGGCCAGTTGTTGAGCAGCGTGGCGAAGAATGCCGCCGGATAATGCGCTTTCAGATAGCAGCTCGCATACACGAGTAACGCGAAGCTCGCCGAGTGGCTCTCGGGGAAACCGTAGAGCGCGAATGATTTGATACCGAGGACGATGTCGTCCTGCGCTTTTCCGAGGATGCCGTTCTTGGTCATTCCCGCGCGTAGCTCGGTCTCGAGCACGCGCATGCGCTCCTGCGAGCGCTTCGAGCCCATGGCGCGGCGCAGCTCCTCCGCCTGCCCGCCCGAGAAGCCGGCGGCGACCATGGCGATGCGCATGAGCTGCTCCTGGAACAGCGGCACGCCGAGCGTGCGCTTCAAGATCGGCTCCAGCGACGGGTGCGCGTACGTGGGCGGCTCGCGGCCGGCGCGGCGCTTCAGATACGGATGCACCATCTGGCCGACGATCGGCCCCGGGCGGATGATGGCCACCTCGACCACGAGGTCGTAGAACTTGTCGGGCTTCATGCGCGGCAGGGTCGCCATCTGCGCGCGCGATTCGATCTGGAATACGCCGACGGTATCCGCTTTCTGGATCATCGAATAGGTCTTTGGATCGTTGGGCGGAAGGTGCGCGAGATCGATATCGACGTCGTAATGGCGTTTGATCATGGGCACCGCGTCGGCCAGAACGGCCATCATTCCCAGGCCCAACAAATCGATTTTGATGATTTTCATGTCCGCGCAGTCGTCCTTGTCCCACTGCACGACGACGCGGCCGGGCATCGACGCCGGCTCGAGCGGCACGATCTCGTCGAGGCGGCCGGCGCACATGACCATGCCGCCCGAGTGCTGGCCCATGTGGCGCGGCAAGCCCATGAGCTCGCCGGCGAGGCGCAGAAGGTGGCGCGTGCGCCCGTCCTCGAGCGACAGCCCGCTGCCACGGACCTGCTCGGCGAGCGAGTCGTCGGCGGGCTGGAACTCGTAGGGGCCGATGCGCTTGGCGAGGCGATCGATCTCGGCGCCGGTCAGGCCGAGCACTTTTCCGATCTCGCGCACCGCCGAGCGCGGGCGATAGGTGATGCAGTTGGCGGTCATGGCGCAGCCGCGCGCGCCGTATTTTTTGTAGACGTACTGGATCACGTCCTCGCGGCGATCGCCCGACGGCAGATCGAGATCGATGTCGGGCCATTCGCCGCGCTCCTCGGACAGGAAGCGCTCGAACAAGAGCTCCATGCCGATGGGATCGACGGCGGTGATGCCGAGCGCATAGCAGACGGCAGAGTTGGCGGCCGAGCCGCGCCCCTGCACGAGCAGGCCGCGGCGACGGCAATAGTCGACGATGTCCCAGACGATGAGGAAGTAGCCGGCGAGCTCGAGCCTGGCGATGAGGGCGAGCTCGCGATCGATCTGCGCCTGCGCGCGCGCGGTCAGCGGGCGGTAGCGATCGCGCGCGCCGGCGGCGACGAGGTGCGCCAGGTACTCCTGCTCGCTGCCGCCGCCGGGGACGGGATAGCGCGGGAACTGGTAGCCGAGATCTTCGAGCGTGAAGCCGCAGCGCGCGGCGATGGCGAGCGTGTTGTCGACGGCGTCGGGCAGATCGCGGAAGAGCATGCGCATCTCGGCGGCCGACTTGAGGTGACGCTCGGCGTTGGCTTGCAGGCGCGTGCCGGCGTCGTCGAGCGTGGTCTTCTCGCGGATGCAGGTGAGCACGTCGCACAGGTCGACGTTCTTGGGGCTCGCGTAACGGACGTCGTTGGTGGCGACGAGCGGGATCTTGCGGGCGCGGGCGAGGGCCACGCGCGCGCGGTTGCGCCGCTCCTCGGCGGCGTCGTGGTGGCGGCCGAGCTCGATGTAGAGCGCGCCGGGGAAGACGCCGGCGAGGCGATCGAGCGCAACCTCACCGCCGCCGTCACCATCTACGAGCGCGACCAGGCCGCCCGCATGTACCTCGAGATCGTCGAGAGATATCGAGGTTTCGCCTTTCGGGCGCCCCGCTTTCCCGTTCGTAACCAGTTTACAAAGGTTCTTGTAGCCGTCGCGGTTGCGCACCAAAACCGATATGCGGCTGCCGTTTTCGAGGGTCAAATCGGAGCCGACGATGGCGTGCAGCTTGTGCTTCACCGCGCGGCCGTAGAAGCGCGGTGCGCCGTAAATGCCGTCGCGGTCGACGAGCGCCATGGCGTTGTAGCCGAGCTCGGCGGCGCGATCGGCGAGATCCTCGGGCAGCGACGAGGCGCGCAAGAAGGAAAAGGCGCTCGCCGCGCGCAATTCTACGTAATCGCAGTACGCCATTATTCGTAACACCCGTCGATATGCCAGCTGTCGCGCGCCAAATCATGGAAGACGCGATAGATGGCGCCGTCCGAGAGGTGCACGTCGTAATAATCGCGCGTCACCGGAAGCTGCCACCAGCCGTCGCGCACGCGGAACGGGCCCGCCGCCGCCAGCACCTGTCCGCCGATGCCCTGCCCCGCCAGGTAGCGCAGCCGGCCGCGATCGAGCCGCACCTCGGCGTCGACCGGCGGGCGCAGCGCCGACAACGCCAGCGCGCGCGCCTCGTCGGCCGGCGGCAGGCGGCGCTCGCCCGGCTGCTTCAAGCGCGGCGCATCGAAGCGCTCGAGCGTGAAGGCGTCGGGCAGGTGGCGATCGAGCACCACCGGCGCGCCCACGCGCGCGTCGCCGACGAGCGCCTGCAGCCGCGCGATCGTCGAGGCCAGCTTGTCCGGCGACGGCCCCGCCGGCTCGAAGAAGCTGAGCTGCGCCGAGCGCGTGTGGGCCGGCGAGGTGCGCACCACGATGCCCTCGACGGCGGCGGCGGGCGGCGCGGTCTCGAGCGCCAGGCGCACCAAAGCCACGAGCGTGGCCACGTCGCGCGTCGGCGCCGCCACCGGCACGGTGCGCACGTCGCGGCCGCGCGGCGAGAGCTTCATGGTCAGGCCGAGATCGCCCGAGGCGAGCGCGCGGCAGGCCAGCCGCGAGGTCAGGTTCTCGACGAGGCGGCGCAGCACGAACAGGAGCGGCTCGACGTTCTCGACGGGCCAGTCGAAGTCGATGCCCTCCTCGAACACCAGCGGCTCGGCCAGCGGCGCGAGCGGCGTGTCGGCCTGGCCGCGCGCCACGCGCGCGATGTGAGCGCCCTCGGCGCCGAGGCGCACGGCGACGCCGCCGGCGGGCAGCGCCTCGAGCTCGCCGATGGTGTGCACGCCCCAGCGGCGCAACGTGGCCAGCGTGTCGGGCGACGGCTCGAGCAGCTCGACCGGCAAGGGCGCGAGGAACGGCGGCTCGCGGCCCGGCGCGACGACGGTGACGAGAAAGCTCGCTTCGCTCGCTGCCCCGGTCTCCGGGCGGGGGCCCAGTCCGGCGCGCGCGGCGATGCGCGCGGTGGTCTTGTCGCCGGCGATGCCGACGCGCACGGCGAGGCCGAGCTTGCGCGCGCCGACGAAGATGGCGTTGCCGATCTGCGCGTCGTTCTCGAACAGGCGCCCGAGATCGGACACGTCGATGGCGACGGCGCCGGACGAGGCCTCGACGCGCGGCGAGAACGAGTGGCCGAGATCGACGAGCGCCGCCTCCGCCGATCGCACCAGCTCGGGCGAGCGCGCGCGATAGATGGCATCGGGAGCGGCGGCGCGCGCCTGGAAGATCGTCATGCCCGGGCGCAGGCCGAGCGCGCGCGCGGGCGGTGACAAATCGACGACGTCACGCCCTTCGCAGACGACGAGCGGCGCGCCGGCGAGCTCGGGATCGCCGCGCTCGAGCGCCTGCACGTCGAGATGCGGAACCAGCACGCACGCGATTCGCGCCATGGCTCACCGCCGGGCGACAGCGACATCGAGCGCCACCTCGGCCGTCGCCGCCGGTGGGCCGAGCTTGCTGCGAGCCACGGCGATGCGGCCCTGCACGCCGTCGAGGATGAGCGGCGCGCCGCGCTCGCCGCCGACGAAGCGCGCCCGCCCGCGCTCACCGGCGAGCGACATCGCGGCCACGGTGCCGACGGTGGGCCGATCGCCGACGACCACGAGCGCCGACTTCGCGCGCTCCGCCCCGCGTGCGAGCCGGATCCACGGCGCATCACCGCGCACGTCGCTCTTGCGCCGCCACGGTCGCGGCCGCTCGTCGGCGCGCGCGCTCGTCACGCCGGCCGCGTAGAGCACGACGAGCCCGAAGCCGCCGGCGTCGAGCACCCAATCGGTGGCGCGCAGCCCGTCGATGAGCGACTGCGGCCGCACCCACAGAAGCCGCGGCAGCACCACGCCCGCGCGCAGCGCCGAGCGTGGATCGAGCGCGTCGGCGACGTCGACGAGCGCGACCAATTCGCCCGTCGCTTGCACCGCCGCCGTCATGGTCAACACTGTCGACATGCGCCCCGAGCCGCGCGGACCGGTGAGCTCGACGATGCGCCCGCGCGGCAGCCCGCCGCCGGTGAGCGCGTCGAGCGCCGGCGATCCCGCGGGCAGGCGCGCCGGCGGCGGTTGCGACGCCGCCGACACCAGGCGCGCCGACTCCGCACGCATCCCGGCGAGCACCTCCGCAATCTGGCTTGCGCTCGCGGCCACGAAGATAGATATACTGAACATGCGAGCAGGTTTCAAGAGCCGACCGTACCGGCGATACAAGAAGGGCGCGTGAAGACCGCGATCGTCATCGGCGCCGGGGTCGGAGGCCTCGCCGCATCCATTAATATGGCGCGCGCCGGCGTCCGGGTGCGCCTGTACGAGCGCGGCCCGACCGTCGGCGGCAAGCTGCGCGAGATCGACGTCGGCGGGCAGAAGGTGCTCGCCGGACCGTCCGTCTTCACGATGCGCTGGATCTTCGACGAGCTCTTCGACAACAAGCTCGCCGACTACGTGACGCTGCAGCCGGTCGATCCGTTGTGCCGCCACTTCTTCGCCGACGGCAGCACGCTCGATCTGTTCACCGACGAGGCGCGCTCGCGCGACGCCATCGAAAGGTTCGCCGGCCGGCGCGACGCCGACGGCTACCTCAAGTACCGAAAGCACGCGGCCAAGATCTACGACGTGGTGCGCGGCCCGTTCATGGAGAACGCGGTGCCGTCGCTGTTCGATTTCATGTCGCCGCGCGCGCTGTGGCAGATGATGCAGATCGACGGCATGCGCAGCTTGTGGCGCGCGCTCGAGGAGTACTTCGTCGATCCGCGGCTGCGCCAGCTGTTCGGGCGCTATGCGACCTACAACGGCAGCTCGCCGTACCACGCGCCGGCGACGCTGGCGGTGATCGCGCACGTGGAGAACGCGTACGGCATCTTCAGCGTCGAGGGCGGGATCGTGCGGCTGGCCGAGGCGCTCAGGCGGCGCGCCGAAGAGCTCGGCGTCGTCATCACCTGCAACGCCGACGTCGACGAGATCGTGATCGAGCCGAGCGGCGGGCCGCTCGCCGGCTCCTTGCGCGCGCGCGGGGTGCGCGTCGGCGGCACCGTCGAGTGGGCCGATTGCGTCGTCGCCAACTGCGACGTCGCCGATGCCTACGGGCGCCTGCTCGGCGACGCCGCGCGCAAGCCGCTGCGCAAGTACGCCGAGGAGGAGCTGTCGCTGTCGGCGTACGTGCTCTGCGCCGTCGGGGCGCCGGCGCCGCTCGAGCTTCTGCACCACAACGTGTTCTTCTCGCGCGACTACAAGCGCGAGTTCGACGAGCTCGTCGGCGAGCGGCGGCCGCCCGAAGATCCGACGGTCTACGTGTGCGCCGAGGCGCCGGGCCGCTACTTCATCCTGACGAATGCGCCGCCGCTCGACGACAAGGGCGCGCGTCTCGACTGGTCGCTGGAGGCGCCGCGCTGCCGCGCGCGCATGGAGCGGGTGCTCGGGCGCCATGGCTGGTCGCTTCAGCCTTCGGCGGCGGTGGAGATCGCGCCGCCCGACTTCGCGGCGCGCTTTCCGTCGAGCCGCGGGGCGATCTACGGGCTGGCGTCGAACTCGCGCATGGCCGCGTTCAAGCGGCCGGCGAACACGCTGCCGGGGATCGACGGGCTCTACTTCTGCGGCGGCAGCGTGCATCCCGGCGCCGGGCTGCCGATGGTGGCGCTCTCCGCTCGCATCGCAACGAAGCTCGCGCTAGAACAAGGAAGCCCATGAGCGAGCGCGAGACGTACGACGTGGCGGTGATCGGCGGCGGGTTGGTGGGGTCGATGGCGGCGCTCATGCTGCAGCGCCGCGGGCTCCGCTGCGCGATCCTCGAGTCGCGGCCGTGGGGCAAGGAGCAGAAGGTCGTCGTCGGCGAAGCGATCACCGAAGGCTCGAGCGTGTTCATGCGCCACGAGATCGGCCTCGGCGATTGGCTCAAACAGAACGCGTATCGCAAGTTCGGGTTCGACTTTCTGGTGCGGCCGCGCGGCACGGACGCGCCGGAGACGACGCCGGAGACGATGCCCAGAACCATGAACGACTGCCACGAGCTGCTCTTGTCGCTGACGCCGCTCGAGCAGAACCCGAGCGCGCTCGGCAAGCTCATCCCCACCTTCCATGTCGAGCGCACCACGATGAACCGCCACGTGGCGGAGATGGCGAAGGCGGCGGGCGTCGCGTACATCGACGGCGCCAGCGTCGAGCAGGTCGACCTCGCGCAGCCGCACCGCATCCGCTACGCGCTCAACGGCGCGCCGATGGAGCTGTACGCCAGGTGGGTGCTCGACTGCAGCGGACGGCGCACGGTGCTCGGGCGGCAGCTCGGCATCACCCATCCGGTCCAGGCGCTCGACACCGCCGCCGTGTGGAACCGCTTCGAGGGCGTCAACGACGACCCCGCGTTCTGGCGCACCTTCCACGGCGTCGATCGGCGGCGCCACACGATCCACTTCTGCGGCCAGGGCTTCTGGTTCTGGTGGATCCACCAGCGCGACAACCTCACGTCGGTGGGCGTCTCCTACGACAAGGAGCAGCACCAGCCCGACGTGAAGGCGGACGATCGCGGCTTCTGGGAGATGGTGCGCAAGTTCCCGCCCATCGCCGACGCGCTCGCGGGCGCGCGCGCGCTCGAGCCCTATCAGTACTACGCGCACCTGCCCTATCAGTCCGAGCATTGGCTGTCGACGCAGCGCTACGCCCTCATCGGCGACGCCGCCTGGTTCACCGACGCGCTCTACTCCATCGGGATCGAGACGTCGTGCCGGCAGCTGGCGATGCTCGCGCCGCTCGTGATGAAAGACGCGAGCGGGCAAGGCGTGTGCGAGAAGTCGACGGCGCGGCTCAACGAGGAGTTCGCCTACACGCAGAAGGCGGTGCTCGCGCTCAACCGCTTCAAGTACAAAGAGGGCTGGCACCGCCCGCACGTGGTGATGCAAACGGCGCTCTACGAGCTCGGCGAGATCGCGGAGCTCTATCATTTCCAGGATCCGAGCCGCTGGGACGAGGCGCGGCAGCAGAAGCACTACCGCATGCAGTGGGGAACGAAGCAGCGCCTCAGGAGCCTCGAGCGCTTCCAGGAGGAGGCGCTGCGCGACGGCGATCGCGATCTCGCCGACGGCGTGCTGCTCAAGAAGGCGCTCCTTCCGGGCAAGCGCGTCTATCGCGCGACCTGGCCGCTGTGGAAGCTGCCGCACGCGCGGCCCTGGTTCTTCATTTTGACGCGCGCGTGGGGCTTCGCCGAGCGGCTCGCGCAGCGGCACGCGCTGTTCCCCGACGGGCTGGGCTGGATGGCGGCGGAGAACGATTGGGCGCGCCTCGTCGGCGGTAGGCGCGCGCGCAAGGCCGATGGCGACGCCCGAGCACAGAGCGAATCGATCGGCTGACGGCGAGCGCGGCTTCGACCTCGGCATCGCGCCGCGGCTCGCGGCCATTCCCTTCTTTCGCCTCGCGACCGACGAGGAGATCGATCGCTCGTACGACGCGTATCGCGCCGGCGACTTCGGGCGGCTGTGCGACGTCTGGTGCGAGGTGGCGCAGCCGACGCGCGCCGACCTCGGCTCGCTGACGAAGTATTACGACCGCGCGCACCTGTTGCCGTCGCGCGCCAGCGGGCTGGCGTTCCTGGCGACGGTGCGCGCGGTGTTGCGCGCGGGTGAGAAGTTTCGCGCGCGGCTGTCGGCGCGGGCGCAGGAAGTGTTGGCCAAAGAGTTCCCCTGGCTCGAAGAGCGCCATCGCCACATCCCCGACGGCTGGACGCCGCCCTTCAAGTTCCCCGACGAGCTCCGCATGTTCATCGACGCGCTCGCCGTCGACGACACGCGCGCGCGCTGGCAGCTGTGCGCGGCGATCAACGAGGTGCAGCAGCAGCACTACTCGCGCCACGCGGCCGAGCGCTTCGGTGTGCCGGAGCTGGCGGCGCACGCGGCGCGCGAGCGCGAGCTGGCGGTGAGCTACTTCTCGCACTGGGCGCCGAACGCGACGCGCGAGCTGTGGCGGCAGTGCGTGCTCGTGCTCGACGGGCTCAACGCGGCGACGTTCGACCTCCTGTGCAACCGCGCGCCGGGCGCGGTGGTGCGCCACGCGATGCTGGGCATGGTGACGCGCGGCGCCGAGTGGCGCGCCTTCGTGGCGAACCTCGAAAAACCGCAGTGGCTCATGCCCAAAAGTGTTTACTGAACACTTGTTCGGTCTTATAGTTTTCGGCGAGCATGGGCGAGCGTAGCGAGCGCCATCGATCGGCATCTTCGCGTGGCCCGTTGGGCCGCGCTCTTGACGGGTGCAGCCCGTGAACTTCGTTCATGCCGCCGATCTGCACATCGACAGCCCGCTGCGCGGCCTCGACGCCTACGACGGCGCGCCGGTCGAGCGGGTGCGCGAGGCGACGCGGCGCGCGCTGACCAACCTGGTGCAGCTCTGCCTCGACGAGCGCGCGGCGTTCCTCGTGCTCGCGGGCGACGTCTTCGACGGCGAGTGGAAGGACTTCAACACCGGGCTCTTCTTTTTGCGCGAGCTCAACCGGCTGCGCGACGCCGGCACGCGCGTGTTCCTGGTGCGCGGCAATCACGACGCGGCGAGCGAGGTCACGCGCTCGCTGACCTGGCCGGCGCACGTGCACGTCTTCGCCGACGATCGCGCCGAGACGGTGGTGCTCGAGGAGCACGGCGTGGCGCTGCACGGAATGAGCTATCCGCGACGCGAGGTCAAGGATTCGCTGCTGCCGAACTACCCGGCTCCCATCGACGGTGCGCTCAACATCGGCATCCTTCACACCAACGCCGAAGGTGGAACGACGCATCTGAACTATGCGCCCTGCCGCGTCGACGAGCTGGTGCGCAAGGGCTACGACTACTGGGCGCTCGGCCACGTCCACGCGCACGAGATCCTGCACACGGCGCCGTGGGTGGTGTTCCCGGGCAACACGCAGGGGCGGCACATCCGCGAGACCGGGCCCAAGGGCGCCGTGGTGGTGTCGGTCGAGGACGGCGCGGTGCTCGGCGTGCGCCACGCGCCGCTCGACGTGGTGCGCTGGCGCGAGCTTCCACTGACGCTCGGCAGCGACGAGGGCGTCGACGAGCTCTATGATCGCGCGCGCGAGGCGTTCGTGCAGGCGCGCGACGAGGCCGAAGGGCGCCTCGTGGCGGCGCGGCTCGTCGTCGACGGCGCCACGCGCGCGCACGCCGAGGTGGCGGCGGCGCGCGACAAGGTGGTCGGCGAGCTGCGCGCCCGCGCGCTCGACGTGGGCGACGCGCTGTGGCTGGAGAAGATCGAGCTGCGCACGCGGCCGGCGGTGGCGCTCGACGAGCTGCGCGCGTCCGAGGGGTTCGTGGGCGAGCTGTTGCGCGCCGTCGACGAGGCGCGGCGCGATCCGGCGCTGGCCGCGGAGCTGCGCGTGCAGCTGCAGCCGCTCCTCGAGAAGCTGGGCGACGAGCTGCCCGGCGACGTCGACGTGGCGACGCTGCTCGACGAGGTGGAGGCGCACCTGGTGTCCGCGCTCGTCGCGCCGTGAAGATTTCCGAGCTGCGGCTCGAGCGCTTCGGACACTTCGCCGACGCCACGCTGCACCTCGATCGCGCCGGCCTGACGCTGCTCCACGGCGCCAACGAAGCCGGCAAGTCGACGCTGCTCGCCGCCTTGCGCGCGTTCCTGTTCGGCTTCCCGCGCGGAGCGGCGTGGGACTTCCGCTGGCCGTCGGAGACGCTGGCCATCGGTGGCACGCTGGCCTTCGCCGACGGCGCGATCGCCGAGCTGCGCCGCGAGAAGAAGCGCGGCCTGCGCGGCCAACTGAAAGAAGCGGCGCACGACAATCGTGGCGGCGAGACGGCGCTCACCGACGAGATCTTGAAGGCGCGGCTGGGGCGGCCGTCGGCCGAGATGTTCTCGACGGTGTTCGCCTTCTCTCTCGAGGATCTGGCGCGTGGCGGCGAGGCGCTGCGCGACGAGGGACTGCGCGCGGCCATCGCCGGCGCCGGGCTGGGCGCGGCGCGCAGCCCGCAAGCGGTGATCCAGGAGCTGCGCGATCAGGCCGAGTCGCTGTTCACGGTCAAAGGGCGCGCCGGCAAGCTGATCAACGCCACGCTCGCCGACATCAAGGAGCGCGAGCTCGAGCGGCGCAAGGTCGAGGCGCGCGGCGACGACTACGAGGCGCGCGTGCGGGCGCGTGACGAGGCGCGCGCCGAGGCGGAGACGCTGGGCCGGCGGCAGCGCACGCTGCTCCTGTCGATCGGCGAGCGCGAGGCGCTCTTGCGGGCGCTGCCGCGGCGCGACGAGCTGCGCGGCGCGCACGCCGAGCGCGCGGCGCTGCCGCCGTCGACGCTGCCGCCCGACGCCGGCGAGCACTTCGAGCGCGCGCGGCAGGATCGGGTGCGCTTGCAGGCGCGCGTCGGCGAGCTGCGCGACAAGCTCGGCCGCGTCGAGCGCGAGGCGGAGAAGCTCGAGGTCGACGAGGCGCTGCTCGCGGCGGCGCCGCGCATCCGGCCGCTGCACGAAGGGCTCGGACGCCACGCCGAGGAGTCGCGGCAGGCCGACGAGCTGGCGGCGGCGCATCGCACGCGGCGGCTCGAGCTCGGCCGCCAGCTGGCGGCGCTGCGGCCGGGCTGGGCGCTCGACGATCTCGACGTGCTGCCGGGGCCGCTGTTCACGAGCGGGCTCGAGCGGCTGCGCGAAGGCTGGTCCGGTCATCACGAGCGCGCGCGAGAGCTCGAGCGGCTCGAGGCGGCGCGGCGCGAGCTGGCGGCACGGCGCGCGGCGCTGCGGCGGCGGCTCGATCCCCCATGGCCGCTGCCGGCGAACGGTGAAGACGAGCCCGCGTTCCTGCCGGTGCCGCGCGCCGAGGAGCTCAAGCGCCATCGCGACGCGCTCGGGGCGTGCGAGCGGGCGATCGTCGAGCTGCGGCGCGACGACGATCGGCTGCTCGAAGCGGAGCGCACCATCGAGAGCCAGCTGTCGCGGCTCGACGCCGGCGGCGCGGTGCCGTCGGCGGAGGAGCTGGCGCGGCTGCGCGCGCTGCGCGACGCGGCGTGGGCCGAGCTCAAGCGCGCCGGCAAGGGCCCAAAGAGCGATCGCGCCGCGCTCGAGGACGCCTTCGAGGGCGCGCTGCGCGCCGCCGACACCCACGCCGACGAGCTGCGCCGCCGCTCCGACGACGTGGCCAAGCGCGCCGAGCTCGAGCTTCGCCGCGCCGAGATCGCGCGCGCCCGCGCCGACCGCGCCAGCGCCCTCGAACGCGCCGAGAGCGAGCGCGCCGCGGCGGAGCGGGCGTGGCACGCGCTGTGGTCGCGCTGCGGCTTCGTGCCGCAGTCGCCGGAGACGATGCTCGAGTGGCTGAGCGAGCACGCCGAGCTGCGCAAGCACGACGCCGAGCTCGTCCGCCTCGACGAGCAGGTGGCCACGCTGCGCGCCGCGCAGGAAGACTACGAGCGGCGCATCGCCGCGATCCTCGAGACGCTCGCCTTCGATCCGCGCACCGAGCTCGCCCACGCCCGCCGCATCGTCGACACCGTGCTCGCCGTGCGCACCGAGATCGAGACCCTGCGGCGCGACGAGGAGCGCGCGCGCAAGCTCGGCGCCAACGTCGCCGCCTGGCGCAACGAGGTCAAGCGGCTGTGCAACGACGTCGCGCCGCCGCTGGCCCCGCTCGCCGTGCAGGACGCGGCGCCGGCGATGCGCGCGCTCGCCGAGCGGCTGGCCGCGGCGCAAGAGGCGCAACGGCTGCGCGCGCAGCTCGAGAGGCAGCAGGAGGAGCTGGCCGTCGAGCACGCCGAGACCGCGCGCGCCGAGCATGCCGCCGCCGCCGCGCTGGCGCAGTGGCGCGACCGCGCCGCCGTCGACGACGACGCCGCCTTCCTGCACGCCGCCGGCGCCGCCCGCCGCCGCGACGCGCTCGATCGCGAGATCGCGGCGCTCGAGCGCGCCCTCGCCGAGGCGCGCGGCGCCGCCACCGCCGACGTCTTCGCCGCCGCGCTCGAGACCGCCGAGCGCGGGGTCGTCGACAGCGAGCTCGGCGACGCGCGCGCCGAGCTCGAGCGCATCGACGTCGACGTTCGCGCCGCCTCCGAGCGTGTCGGCGCCGCCGAGGAGGCGCTCAAGCAGCTCGACGGCGGCGCGCGCGCGGCCGAGATCGGCGCCGGCGTCGAGTCGCGCCGCGCCGCCCTGCGCGGGCTGGTCGAGCAGTACGCGGTGGTCACGCTCTCGCGCGCGCTCCTCGAGCGCCAGGTCGCGCGCTTCCAGGAGCGCCATCAGCCGCGCATGATCGAGGAGCTGTCGTCGCTGTTCGCGGCGCTCACCGAAGGGCGCTACACGCGCGTCTACCCGCGCTACGACGACGAAGGGACGTTCGTCGCCGTACGCGCCGACGGCGTCGAGGTGGCGCCGGCGGCGATGTCGACGGGCACGCGCGAGCAGCTCTGGCTCGCCGTGCGCCTCGCCTACGTGCGCCAGTATTGCGAGGCGTCCGAGCCGCTGCCGCTCATCCTCGACGATCCGCTCGTCAACTTCGATCCCGCCCGCGCGCGCGCGACGCTGAAGGTGCTCGCCGCGTTCGCCGAGCGCTCGCAGGTGCTGATGCTGACGTGCCACCAGCACCTCGTCGAGCTCGCCGCCGAGGTCGCCGAGGTCGAGCCGCTGCCGATTCCCCTGCCGAGCTGATCGAGAAGTCGCGCTACTGGATCGCGACGTTCATGTCGCCGATGGCCTGACCATTGGCGCGCGTGACCGTCTGCGTCGAGTCGAGGTGCGAAAAGAGGAGGTGCATCATCGTCGCCGACGCCGGCTTGGTGCACGTCGTCTGCCCGGTCTTGCAGCCATCCGCCGGCACCGTGTCGTCGACGACCGTGTACCACTTGTTGGTGAAGCCGGTCGTCGGGATCACGCCCGGCTGCGGGTTCGGCTCGTACGGCTGCAGCCTGGTCATGTCGAACACGATCGGCCCCGTCGGATCCGGGCACTTCGGCAGCGCCGTCGGCGAATATTCGCCCTGGTAGCTGACCGCGCCGCTGTTGTCGAGATCGATCCCGTCGTACCACGCCGTGCAGCCAAGCGCCGGCGACGCACCCTTGCCGAGCCCGACCGCCTCGCTGAAGGTCAAGAGCACAATCTTGCCGGCCCCCGGAATCGTCGTTCCCGCCACCGGCAGCGTCGACAGCGTTGCCGTCACCGCCAGCGTGTCGGGCCCCGCGGTGAAGAACGGCGCCGTCACGTTGAGCGGCGTGCCCATGCTACCGGCCTGACTCAGCGGCGCCGCGTGCAAGACGAGGTTGTAGCGCCGCCCCGCCATGTACGCCGGCGGCGCCGCCAGCTGCACGATGTTCCCCGCGGGGAACGTCGCCATCATGTTCCCGAGCGACACCCCGTTCTCGTCGAGCAGCTGGGCGCGGAGCGACGACTGATCGACCGCCTGGTTGAAGGTGATCGAGATCGGATCCGTCGTCTTCAACAGCGACGCGACCGCGTTGCCGAACGACGCCGCCACCGTCCCGGTCTTGCCCACGAGATAGTCGATGCTCGCCGAGACCGGCTGCAGCGCCGCGTTGGCGCCGACGAGCCGGATGGTGTACGTGCTGGCGGGCCCGCCCGCCATGTCGGTCACGTGCGTCGGATTGATCGCGAAGCTCGCGCCCGCGAACTGATAGGTCGACGTCCCCATGATCACGATCGGCGGCACGTCGACGAACATCTCGGTCGCATCGATCAGATTGAGCGCGTAGTCGCTCGGCAGCCCGCTGAAGGTCGCCACGCCGGTCGCATCGCTCGTGGCCGTCACCGCGTAGGTGCCGAACGGCAAGAGCGACGGGAAGCCCGAGGTGCCGTTGTACGGATAGTCGTACGCGTAGTATTTGACCTGCGGCCGCGCCGTCACCGTCACGCCCGCCACCGGCGCGCCGCGATCGTCGACGAGCGCCACCGCGAACGTGCCCGACGTCTTGAACAGCTCGACCGTCGGCATCGTCGTCTGCGGATTGGACACCGGGAAGTTGCCGACCGCGCCCGACAGCTGCCCCGGCACGTACGCCGACTCGTAGCCGGGCGCCGCGATGTTCACGAACAGCTCGCCGGCCGGCACCTTGGCGAAGGTATAGACGCCGTTCATGTCGGTCATCGCCATCATCATCGTGCCCGCCGTCTGCAGCGTGACGGTGGCGCCCATGATCGGCGCCTCGCCCTCGAGGTCGAGCACCACGCCGCCGACGGTGCCGAGCGGGTTGGTGTTGCTCACCGCGACCTTCTGGTTGTCGCCGCAGCCGATCGCCCCCACCAGGCCGAGCACGAACGCTAGCTTCCTCATGTTCTCCTCCGCGGGCTCAGCGCCCGCCGGTCAACACCACTGCCGCCGCCGCATCCTCATCGGCGGCCCGCGAGCGCGCCACGCCGACGCCGATCCCCACCGCCGCGCCCGTCACCACCAGCCCGCCGACGGTGCCGACGACGGGCCAGAACCACTTCGAGTCGCGGAAGCCCTGCCACTTCTCGGCGAACGTCTCTTTGTGCGGCGGCGGCTCCGGCTTGCCGTCGAGCCGCACGCCGGTGGTCAGCTCGCGCGCGAAGTAGCGCCCGCCCAGGCGCAGCTCCTCGTCGCTGCCGCCGGCTTCGCGCGTCGCGCGCTTCAGGATCAAATCGCGCCGCACGTCGTAGAGCCAGCCGCGCAGCAACACTTTGCCGCCCGCGCCCGCCGACGCGCGCACCACCGCGATCAGATCGACGCCGAGCTGCTGCGCCGCGCGCGACAGCGCCGGCGGCGCCGCGCCGCCGTCGTCGAGCCGCGCCACCATCGGCGCGAACAGCCCGTCCGCCGACGACGCCGTCTCGGTCAGCGCCACCTTCAGCTCCGCCGGCGCCGCGCCTGCGCCGGCCACCTCGACCGACGCGACCGCGCGCTGGTGCCCGACCATGTCGAAGCGGAGGTCGTGCGGCCCCGCCGGCAGCTCGATCGTCTGCGCGCCCGGCGACGGCCGCGCCACACCGTCGACGTAGACGATGGCGCCCGCCGGCGTCGGCGTCACCGCCACCTTTCCGCGTCCGGCCTGGTCATAGGTCGCGCGCGCCTCGCCCACGATCTTCTTCATCTGCGGCGGAAACGCGGCGTTGAAGCGCAGCGTCGGATCGAGCGTCAGGCCGTGACGCAGCGCCACGCGCGTGTTCTCCATGTCCCCGTCGAAGAAGTAGACCTTCGACAACAAGAGCCACGCCGTCAGAAGCTTGCCGGCACCGTGATCGCGCTGCACCAGCTCCGGCAGCCACACCTTGTAACGATCGATCGCGGCGTTCAGCCGCGCCTTCGCCGGATCGATGTCCATGCCCGAGAAGGCCTTGTCGCCCTCCTCGAGATCGCCGTCCGCCTTCTTCAGCTCGGCCGCCGGATCCTCGGTCGGCTCCGGCATCAGCTGGCCGATCGGCCGATACTCGATGCGCCCGTCGCCGGCGAAGGTGTCGCCCACGCCGGTGCGCAACGCCGGCAGCGCCGCGCTCGGCCCGCCCCCGACGTACGCCGTCAGCTTGCCGGCAGGCTGTGCCGCCGCCGTCGCGGCGCCGAGCACGACCCACAAGCCGAAGGCACGGCCGCGCACGTCGATCGATCCCCCAAGCCACAACGGTGGCACCGATCATCGTACGCCAATCAGTGACGAAAATGAATTCCGCCGATTCGCTAGACCGGCTTTACCGAGCGCCGCGGCGGCTGCGGACGATTCTCGCCGTCCGACGACGCGGCGGCCGGCCGCGGGTCGTGCACCGTCGTCGGCCCCGGCTCCTTTTCGGTGTGCACGATGCCTTTGTGCACGCGGTCGAGGATGGCGTTGATCTCGCCGCCGAGGATGACCATGAGCCCCGACAGATAGAGCCACACGAGCAGGATCACGACGGTGCCGAGCGCGCCGTAGGTCTTCGCGTACGACGAGAAGTGCGACACGTAGAGCCGGAACCCGAGCGACGCCGCGATCCACGCCAGCACCGCCACCGTCGAGCCCGGCGTGATGAAGCGCCACTTCCGCCGCACGTTGGGCAGAAAGTAATAGACGCACGCCACCATCGTCATCATCGCCAGCACCGCCACCGGCCAGCGCAGCACCGACCACAGCTGATCGAACGCGCCGCCGAAGCCGAAGAAGCCCCACAGGTGGCGCACGATCTCCGGCCCCACCAGCATCGCCGTCGTCGCCACGATGATCGCGAGCACGGCGCCGAGCGTGACCGCCAGCGCGCGCAGCTTGACCCGCCACGCCGCGCGCGTCTCCGACACGTCGTAGGCGCGGTTGAGCGCGGTGATGAGCCCGCTCGTCCCGCCCGACGCCGTCCACAGCGCGAACAGCAGCGTGGCGAGCAGCAGCCAGCCGCGCTGCTTGCCGACAATCTCGTGCAGCGTGCGATCACACAGCTGCGCCACCTCGGTCGGCATGACGCTGTAGATGGCGCCGAGCACGTGCTGGTCGAGCCCGTGCAGCGGGATGAACCCGATCAGCGTCAGCAAGAACATCGCGAAGGGAAAGATCGCCAGCAGCGCGAAGTACGCCAGCTGCGCCGCCAGGTCGAACGGCTGATTGCGTCCGAACGACTCGACGAACTGCCGCACGAACTCCTTGACGGCCACGTGCGGGCGAGGCGCGGTTCCGTCGGTCGCCATGCGCTCCTAGCGTGCAACCAATATGCCCTCCGACGCAAACACGGTTCGCACCGAGCCGGCCGAAGGCCGAGAGCGAGGTCGAACATCCGACTGTGCCTTGAAAAGTCGTGTTAAAACTCGTCGGTGGCCCGAGAGCGCGCGCCCGTACCCGGCCCGTCACCGGTACCGCCGCGCCTGGCATGGCATCACGCCAGCGCGGCGGACGTCGCCGCTTACTGGAAGTCGGATCTGAAGCGCGGGCTCGACCCCGACGAAGCGCGCGAACGGCTCGTCCGCATCGGACGCAACCGCCTGCCCGAGGAGCCGCCAGAGCCGATCTGGCGCAAGGTGCTCGCGCAGGTGTCCGACTTCACGGTGCTCGCGCTGCTCGGCGCGGCCGCGATCGCCGCCGGGCTCGGCCTGTTCGCCTCGCAGCCCGACGCGTCGTTCATGGAGCGCTTCGGCGACTCGCTGGCCATCCTCGCCATCGTGGTGGTCAACGCCGTGCTCGGCCTTTTGCAGGAGCGCAAGGCCGAGCGCGCGCTGCACGCGCTCCGCGGCATGACGGCGCCGACCGCGCGCCTGGTGCGCGGCGGCAAGACCGTCGACGTCCCGTCGGAAGAAGTGGTCGCCGGCGACATCGTGCTGCTCGAAGACGGCGATCGCATCGTCGCCGACGTGCGGCTCATCGAGGCGCACGACTTCGAGCTCGACGAAGCGCCGCTCACCGGCGAGAGCATGCCGGTGGTCAAGGATCCCGCCGCCACCCTCGCCGCCGACACGCCGCTCGCCGAGCGCCGGACCATGGTCTACATGGGAACGCGGGTGAGCCGCGGCCGCGGGCGCGGCATCGTCGCCAACACCGGCGTGCACACCGAGCTCGGCGCCATCGCCGGCATGCTCGCGCGCGTCGAGCCCGAGGAGACGCCGCTCGAGCAAGATCTCGAGCGCTTCGGCCAGCGCGTCGTCCTCGGCTGCATCGCCGTCTCGGCGCTGGTCTTCGCCGCCGGCTTCTTCATCGGCAAGTCGTCCCCGCGCGAGCTGTTCCTCGTCGCGGTCGCGCTCGCGGTCGCCGCCATCCCCGAGGGGCTGCCCGCGGTCACCACCATCGTGCTCGCGCTCGGCACCACGCGCATGGCGCGGCGCAACGCGCTGGTGCGCCGCCTGCCCGCCGTCGAGACGCTCGGCTGCGCGCAGGTCATCTGCACCGACAAGACCGGCACGCTCACGCAGAACGCCATGACCGCGCGCAAGATCTGGGTCGCCGGTCTGCGCTACGACGTCGACGGCGAGCCGCGCAAGCTCGACGGCGGCATCCGCCCGTCGTCGACGACCGGCGCCGGCGCCACGGACGCCAGCGCCGCCGGCGGCATCGAGAACCTCGACCTCAAGGTCGCGCTCGACGCCGCTGCCCACGCGCGCGGCGCCCACGTCACGGCCCTCGATGGCCGCCGCGTCGAGATCCAAGGCGATCCCACCGACGGCGCGCTCATCATCATGAGCCACCGCGTCGACATCAAGTGCGAGCACACGCGCATCCTCGGCGAGCAGCCGTTCACCTCGCAGCGGCGCATGGCCTCGGTGCTCGTCGGCGGCGATCAGAGCATCCGCTCCTACGTGCGCGGCGCGCCCGAGATCCTGCTCGAGCGTGCGACGACGATCTTGCGCGAGGGCCGCGCCGAGCCGCTCACGCAAGCCGATCGCGACGCCATCGCCGGCGAGGCCGCCAAGTGGGCCGGCCGCTCGATGCGCGTGATCGCGCTCGCCATGCGCGAGGGGCTGCCGGTGCCGCTCGGACCGGTGCCGCCGTCGCCCGACTGGGAAGAGAGCCTCACCTTCATCGCGCTCGTCGGCATCGTCGATCCGCCGCGCCCCGAGGTCGCCGCCGCCATCGACGAGGCGCGCAAGGCCGGCATCCGCACCGTCATGATCACCGGCGATCACCCCGCCACCGCGCGCGCCATCGCCGAAGAGATCGACCTGTGGCGCGAGGGCGACGAGGTGCTCACCGGCAACGAGCTCGATCGCCTCGATCAGCAGAAGCTCGAGGAGCGCATCGCCAACGTGCGCGTGGTCGCGCGCGCCACCGCCGAGCACAAGCTGCGCATCGTCGACGCGCTCAAGAAGCGCGGCTTCATCTGCGCCATGACCGGCGACGGCGTCAACGACGCGCCCGCGGTCAAGGCGGCGTCGATCGGCGTGGCCATGGGCAAGACCGGCACCGACGTCACCAAGGAGGCGGCCGCGCTCGTCCTCGCCGACGACAACTACGCCACCATCGTCGCCGCCGTCGAAGAAGGGCGCGCGATCTACGCCAACATCCGCAAGTTCATCTTCTTCCTCTTGTCGTCGAACGCCGGCGCCGTGCTCTTCGTGCTCACCACGTCGCTGCTCGGCTGGGAGCAGCCGCTGGCGCCGATCCAGATCCTGTGGATCAACCTCATCACCAACGGCCTGCCCGCGCTCGCGCTCGGCGTCGACAACCGCGATCCGGAGCAGATGGCGCAACCGCCGCGCGAGCCGGGCGGCGCCATCCTCTCCGGCCGCGAGTATCTCCAGATGCTCGCCGTCGGCGCGGTCATGGGCATCACCGCGCTCGTCGCCTTCCGCCACTTCATGCCCGACCCGCACCAGGCCTCGTCGCCGGAGCAGCTAGCCCACGCGCGCGCCATCGTGTTCGCCATCTTGAGCGTCGGGCCGCTCTTCCACGCCTTCAACTGCCGCTCGGAGCGCCGCTCGCTCTTCGAGATCGGCGTGTTCTCGAACCGCGCGCTGTGGGGCGCGGTCGTCACCGGCCTCATCCTGCAGGCGGTCACCGTGTACGTCCCGCCGTTGCGCCCGATCTTCAAGACCGCGCCGCTTTTGCCGCACGATCTTCTTTGGGTATTCGGCATGGGCCTGGTTCCGTTCGTCGGCGGCGAGCTGGTCAAGCTCGTCCTGCGCCGCCGCTGACCTATCTTTTCCCTCCGTGAAGTCTCTACGGATCGTCACGCTCAATCTATGGAACGGACAACGCGGCGCCGCGCGGCGGATGGAGGTGCTGGTGCCGCAGCTCCTCGCGCTGCATCCGGACGTCGTCACGCTGCAAGAGGTGCTCGAAGCGCCGCGCGGCCTGCAGCAAGGCCGGCTCATCGCCGAGGCGATGCGCGCCGACTATCGCTTCGGCTGCGTCGACGCCGAGTCGGCGGGCGGGCCCATCGGCAACGCCATCGTCTCGCGCCTGCCGATCCGCTCCGACACGCACCTCATGCTGCCGGGGCCGCCCGGCGATCGGCGCGGCGCCATGCGCTGCGAGATCGACACCGAGGTCGGCCGCGTCGCCGTCGTCACCACGCACCTCACCTGGGAGCTCGACGGGCCGCAGCACCGCGAGCGGCAGGTGCTCGCGCTCGACGAGTTCGCGCGCGCCGATCCCGGCCCCATCCCGACGGTGATGACGGGCGACTTCAACTGCACGCCCGACTCGCTCGTGCACCAGTTCCTGACCGGGCGCGCCTCGCTCGAAGGACGCGGCAGCTACTGGCGCGACTGCTTCCAGCGGCGCCATCCGCACTCCGACGGCTTCACCTGGAGCGCGCGCAACCCCTACGTCGCGCGCTCGGTCGAGCGCAACCGCCGCGTCGACTACGTCTTCGTCGGCCCGATGAAGGACGACGGCCCCGGCGCCGTCCTGCACGCCCGCGTCGTCCTCGACCTCCCCGGCCAGGACGGCATCTTCCCCAGCGACCACTTCGGCGTCTTCACCGAGATCGCGCTGGAACAGGTGGAAAACGGCGTGTGACCCAGGAAAGATTCACAGGGAGATCAAGGAGCTCAGGGAGAACAAAACTCTTACAGACCGGTCCCACAGGCTCGTTCTGTAAGAGTCTTGTTCTCTCTGATCTCTCGGATCTCCTGTGAGCTTTTACAGGGCGGACAATTCGTGGATCCGCCGCCACTGCGGTTCTGTCAGCGGGACGAACGACAATCGGCCCTGGCGGACCAACGGGCTGTCGGCGAAGAGCGGGTCGCGTTTGATGATGGCAAGCGACACCGGCTTCGGCAGGGCCTTGCCGGCGCGCACGTCGATCACCGACAGCTTGACGTTCTTGGGATCGGGGTACGCCGCCTTGACGATCTCGCACTCGCCCACCGCCGACTTCTCGTCGCCGGTGTGGTACACGAGCGCGCGATCGCCGATGCCCGCCGTCTTCATGAGCTTGAGCGCCGCGGGATTCTCGATCCCATCCCAGCGCGTCTGCTTCGCCTTGACGAGATCGGCGAAGCTGTAGGTCGAAGGTTCCGTCTTCAGCAGCCAGTAGGCCATTTCCGCGCATCGTGGCGCAGCCGCCGACGCCGCGCAATACGCGCGCTGCCGCGAGTCACATGCGTCAAATTGCCGCATGGCAACGCGCGCTTCGTGATCTAACAATGGCCTCGTGCCTTACAGAGTCCTCATCGTCGATGACGACGTCGACGCGCGAGAGCTGCTCCGCATCTACCTCCACGACGCGGGCTACGACACCATCGAAGCGGTCAACGGCGAGCAGGCGGTCGAGCTGGCGACGACCGTCTCACCCGACATCGTGCTCATGGACGCCATGCTGCCGCGCATGAACGGCTTCGAGGCCGCGCGCCGCATCAAGCAGGAGTGCTCGGGCGAGTTCCTTCCCATCATCATGGTCTCGGCGCTGCGCGATCAGTCGTCGAAGCTGCTCGGCTATCGCGTCGGCGTCGACGACTTCTTGAGCCACCCGCTCGACCGCATCGAGCTCGGCGTGCGCGTCGCGGCGCTGCTCGCGCTGCGCGAGCGCCACCAAGCGCTCACGCGACGCAACGAAGAGCTCGCCGAGCTGCAGCGCTTCCGCGACGAGATGTCCTCCACCGTCGTCCACGATCTGAAGAACCCGCTCGCCGTCATCCTCGCCAACCTCGGCTTCGCCATCGACGAGCTGCGCACGGCCGGGCCGGCCATCGATCCCGACGTCGCGCAGTCGCTCGTCGAGTCGCAGGACGCGGGCCGCCGCCTGCTGCGCCTCCTGACCAACCTCGCCGACACCACGCGCATCGAAGCCAACCGCTTGCAGACCGTCGCGCAGCCCACCGCCATCGGTGAGATCCTGTCGCAGATCGCGACGCAGCGACGCGTCATGGCCACCACGCGCGAGATCCGCATCGACGTGCGCGTGACCGCCGAGATCGAGGCCACGCTCGACGTCGACCTGGTGACGCGCGCCATCGAGAACGTCGTCGACAACGCGCTCCGCTACACGCCCTCGGGCGGCCAGATCGCGCTCGCCGCCCGCCGCATGGGCGACGACGTCGAGATCAGCGTCGCCAACGACGGGCCGCCCATCCCCGTCGAGGCGCGCCACGCCATCTTCGAGAAGTTCGGCCAATCCGGCCGCCACTCGGGCCGCATGAACCTCGGGCTCGGCCTCTACTTCTGCCGCCTCGCCGCCGAGGCGCACAACGGCACGCTCGAGCTGCGCGAGTCGAGCGAGTTCCCGACGGAGTTCGTGTTCTGCCTGCCCATCGCGCTGCGCCCGCGCCGCAGCCTCGGCGCCACCGAGGCCGACGCCGTCGACGGCATGCCCGCCAACCGCGACAAGCACTGAGCACCGCGCGCCGCCCTCGTTACTGCTTGGGAATGACGAGGAGCTGCATGGCGTGCGCCGGCACATCGAGCGCGATCGCCCCGCCCGAGACCGCGTAGTCCGCCGGCGTCGTCGGTGCGCCGCCTTCGACGACCTGCCACACCTTGGCCGTCGCTCCCGCCGAGAAGCTCATGAGCGTCAGCGGCGCCGCCAGCACCGTCGTGTCCTTGTTGATGACGATGACCGTGAGCGCCCCCGTCGGCGTGTCGAGCGCGCCGTAGAGCGCGACCTTGGGCAGCGGGCTCGCCGCCGTCACCGACACGTCGCCGAACCCGCGCCCCGCGCCGTCGGCGTTGCGGTAGAGCTGGAACGCGCGATACGCCGGCAGCGGCGCGCCGTTGCCGTCGACGGGCGTGGTCCAATAGGCCGCCAGCCGCACGCCGTACTTGCCGAAGATGCCGAGCACGTCGGCCTCGACGAGCCCCGCCACCGGGTTCGTCTGATCGTTGTTGTCCCAGTTGTACTCGCTCACGCACACGTCGGTGCCCGGATACTCGGCCGCGATCCAGCCCTGCACGCGCGGCAAGAGCTGCATCGGCTCGTTCATGAAGTCGTTGAACCACGACGGGTCGTGATAGGTCGCGTCCCACATCGAGCGCGTGTTCTCGAGCGGATCGCCGCCCTGCGGGTAATAGTGGAAGTCGAGGCAGTCGACGAGGCGCATCCCGTGCGCGCTCTCGTACGCCTTGAGCTGCCGCAAGTACCACTGCGCCAGCGGGATCCCGCCGTGCGCCGTCTGATCGGCGGTGTTGCTGTTCGCGGTGTCGAGCCCGCTCACGAACAGATCGAGCGCGTACCACGCCGTGTAGCCGAGCACGTACGCGCTCGGGTTGTTCATCTTGATGAGCGGCGCGTAGCTCGTCGTCGCCGACCAGACGTCGTCCGTCGATACCGGCGTCGAGCGCACGTCGTGATGGGTCGAGGGCCAGAGCATCATCTCGTTGTCGAGCTGGAACAGCTTGACGCCCGCGCCGAGGTGGGTGACGAAGTCGCCCTCGAACGACGGCGTCACCGTCATCGCGTCGTTGGTCGGATCGCCGGCGATCAAGTTGCCGCCCGCGTCCTTGCCGTTGCCGCAGTGCGAATCATACGGATCGACCATCTGTTGGTTCGGATACTTGTCCGTCGGATAGCCGCACGTATACGGATGATTGGTCGCGCTGCCCGTCTTCGGCGTCCAGCCGATCGTCGGAATCGTCATGAGCGTGGCCGCGCCGGCGCCGCTGTTGGCGCTCACGAAGTCGTCGGCCGAGTCGCCCGGAATGTTCTCGTAGTAGTAGCTGTAGTCGTGGTTCCCGACGTTGGTCTGCCAGTTGAACAGCGTCGTGCCGTCGCCGCCCCAGCGGTTGAGCGGCACGCGCAGCGCGGTCAGCGTCGCCGGCGAAGCGAACGCCAGGCCGTAGACCTCCGGATGAATCGCGTGGCGTCCATTGGCCGCGTCGACCACGAGCGCGCTGCCGGAAAGCGGCATGCAGGCGCCGCCCGAGCAGAGCGCGTTCGCATCGCACGCGCCGCACGATCCGCCGCAGCCATCGTCGCCGCACGACAGGCCCGCGCACATCGGCACGCAGCCCGCGCCTCCGCCGGCGCCGCCGCTGCCGCCGCTGCCGCCGCTCCCACCACCGCCGCCGCCGCCCATACCGCCGCCACCGCCGCCGCCATTTCCGCTGCAACCGGCCAGCGCCCACAAGAGCGCGACCGAAAGTGCCATCCGCGCCATGCGCTGATTGTATAACGAAGCGAGCGCGCTAGTAACCCACGTCGGCGCGCTCGCCCGGCCGTCCCCAGCGCGTGACCACGTGCGCCGCCGCGACGCGATAGTCGTCGATCGATCCGGTCACCGAGTCGACGAACGCGCGCCCGAACGCCGCCACGCGCGTGTCGTGATCGCGCATGTCGAATCCGCGCGGCAGCGAAAACGGCGCCAGCGTCACGTGGCGCCCGTCGATCACCGGCGCCGGCACCGCGCGGATCGCGAGCAGGCGCCTGAGCGCCCACGGCTGCGGCCGCGACGGCGGCGGCCCGATCTGGTGCGTGAAGATCGCCTGCTCGCGCGCAAAATGCCGCGACGTCAGCCGCGCCAGCATCCGGAAGCGCTCGCCCGCGTCCTCGATCCCGAGCCCGTCGTAGAGCGCGCGCGCCAGCGCCCGGCACTCCTCGTCGAACGTCGGCGGCAGCGGCCCGTCGACGAGCGCCTCGGCCAGCGCCGCCTCGCCGCCGCGCCGCAGCTCGCTGGCGCGCAAAGCCAACAAAACCGTCGGCAGCGAATCGGCGAAGATGCCCCGGTTGGTCCGTCGCAGCACATCCTCGCTGCCATCGGTGAGCTGGGCCAGCGCGCGCCACCCGAGCCGGCGCGCCGCCTCGCCCACGAGCCCGTACACGCGGTTGTGCCGCATCCCTTCCATCACCTGCTCGATGCCGAGGATCGCCACCACCGGCCAGGGATAGGCGAAGCGGCAGCGCCGTCCGATCTCGACGTAGCCGGCGAGCCGCGCGTGCACGCTGCGGTTGTACTTGCGCAAGAAGCGATGCGCTTCGCCCTGCAGCGCGGTCAATTCTCCGTCGACGCGCGCGCGCAACGCGGCCGGCACGCGCTCGAGCGCCGCGCGCCACGCCGCCGCCGCATCGGCGAGATCGCCGCCGGTGAGCGCGAGCAAATCTTCGCCGTTCAGTTGAAACGATTGCGCATGCGGATCCCCGAGCCGGCGTCGCAGCGCGTCGATGAGCATGCGAAAAAATCTATCAGTTCTGTTTGACAAGTCCGAGCGCGGAAGCCAATCATTGGCCGTACGCCGAATCCGTCGATCCCGACGGAGCGGGGGAACCAGTTACTTGGGGCGAAGCGCGCAAGCGCCGGGAGACCTCCCCTTCCGAGCCCGTCAGCTAACCCCGCAGGCGTGGACCCGAACCGGAGGCACGCCATGAAACAATCGAATCCAGGTGAGTTGCGTCAGGCCGCGCGTCGCGCGCTGGCCCTCGGTTATGCGGCGATCGATTCGCCGACGGCGAAACGCGTGGGTGAGGCAAAACGTCTCGTCGTCAAGGTGCTCGCCGCCATCGATCAGAACCTCTGCGGCGGCGAAATCGGCGAGCTGGTCAAAGCGCTCAAAGCCGTCGCTGCCGAGCTCACTGGTCTAGAGCCCCAACCAATTTAACTGCTTCCATAAACCCTTTCGAAACGTCTGACGCGATATACTGGCGCAATGAGCGCGCCGGGGGAAATCGTCGTTCGCGGCTCCGCACGGAGCTTCGCGCAAATGGTCGAGTCCGACGGTCTGCATCTCCTCGCCGACGAGCCAAAAGATTTTGGCGGTTCTTCTATCGGGTTTTCACCGTATGGTTTATTATTGTCCGCGTTAGGTACTTGCACATCGATGACCGTCGGACTCTACGCGCGCAATCAGAAGTGGCCGCTCGAAGACATCACCGTCCGTTTGCGCCACGAGCGCATCCACGCGCGCGACTGTGCCGAATGCGTCGATCAGCCGCGCTCGCTGGATCGCATCACGCTCGAGCTCGACATGACCGGCCCGCTCACCGATGAGCAACGTATTCAGCTGCGACAGATCGCCGCACGCTGCCCCGTGCACAGGACCCTGACCTCGCAGGTCCAAATTGACATTCGGTGACGTGAAAGCCATGCCCGATCCGAAACCCGAAGCCGAGCCGACGATCCCTCCACGGGTCGTCTACATGCGCGTCGACGCGCTGCCCGGCATCATGCTCGTGACCTCGACCTTCCGCGGCAATATGCCGCCCTCGACGATCGATCGCCGCTGGACGTTCGCGCGCACCGACGCCGGCGACGGCGACGTGATCGTCGGCCCGACCGAGCTCCGCATGCAGGGGGGCGTGCTGCTCGCGCTCGAGCCCGGCGACTGCGTCACGCCGCTGCGCCGCCGCTCGGCGGAGTCGTCGTTCCGCACGCTGCTCGTCGAGCCCGAGTATGCCGATCGCTTCCTCGCCACCGCGTTCCCCGACGGCGGCGTCAAGCTGCGCCGCGGTCTCCTCGGCGAAGCCGCGCTCGCCGCCTTCGACGAGTTCTGGACCGCAGTGTCGAGCAACGATGGGCCGCTCCAGCAGGAGGAGCTGCTCGCCGCCTTCCTCGAGGCCGCGAGCGACACGACCGGGCTGCCGCCGGCCGAGCTGACGCCGCCGATCGCGCGCGCCAAGAAGCTCTTGCAGGATCGCTTCGCCGACGACGTGCGGCTCGAGCACCTCGAGGCGGAGATCGGCCTGTCGCGCTTCTACCTCGTGCGCCGCTTCCGCGCCGAGGTGGGCATGCCGCCGCACGCCTTCCAGCTGGCGATGCGCCTCGATCGCGCGCGCGTGCTCATCGCCGAGGGCATGGCGCTCGCCGACGTGGCCACGCGCTGCGGCTTCACCGATCAGAGCCACCTGACGCGCCACTTCCGCCGCGCCACCGGCGTCGCGCCCGGCGCCTACGCCCGCTCCGCCGGCATCCGCCGCTAGCCCTCGCCGCACGCGCGGTTTCGCTCGTCACTTGCCGGCGCGCATCGGCGCCGCATCATCGTCACCATGACGCAGCTCAGCCAGCTCGTCCCCGGCTTGGGCGCCCCGGTGACCGACGGTGTCCACCACGTCTACTGGTGGCTCATCCTCGCCGTGGTCGTGCTCGCCTTCGTGCTCCCGCTCGCCTTCGTGCTCGGCCACGACGGCCGCGGCGACCGCACGCTCCGCCACTAATGTGGATCGTCGCAGCGCGCGTGCACGAGATCGAGCAGCGCCTGCACATCGACCGGCTTCTGCAGCACGCACGTCGAATCGGCCGGCGCCCACTCCGGCGTCGCCGTCACCACGCACACCGGAATGGCGCCGAGCCGCGGATCGTCGTGCATCCGCCCCGCGACCTCCCAGCCGTCCATGATCGGCATCATCAGATCGAGGACCACGAAGCAGGGCGGCTCCGCCTCCATCATCGCCACCGCCTCCGCGCCGTCGGCGGCGCTGCGCACCACGAAGCCTTCGTCCTCGAGCAGCGTGCGCAGTGATTCGCGGATGTCGGGATCGTCATCGACGACGAGGACGGTGTGCTGCACCACGGGATCCTAAGCCGCGAAACTTCGTCCGCCCAGGGGTATGCTCCCGACATGCACGCCGTCGCCCAGCTCCTCGCTTGCCTCGTCGCGGTCGAGCACTTCTATTTCTGTGTGCTCGAGTGCTTCCTGTGGAACACGCCCTACGGCCGGCGCACCTTCGGCACCACGCCGGAGTTCGCCGCGTCGACGGCGCCGATGATGGCCAACCAGGGCCTCTACAACGCCTTCCTCGCGGCGGGGCTCGCGCTTGGCCTCCTGCGCGGCGAGAGCCACGTCGTGCTGTTCGTGCTCGGCTGCGTCGTGCTCGCCGGCGTCGTCGGCGCGGCCACCGTCAAGCGCACGATCCTCTGGCTGCAGGCGCTGCCCGCCGCGCTCGCCATCGCCGCCATGCTGGCCGCGCGCTGACATGGATCCGACGACGCCGCCGTCGACGCCGTCGCTGTTGCCGCCCGAGGCACAAAGACCGGTGGCGCGCATGCGCATCACCTTCGCGCTCCTGTTCCTCGTCGCCGTCGCGCTGGCGATCTACGTCGCCTGGCCGTTCCGCGCGCCGCTCATCCTCGCCGCCGTGCTCGCCAGCGTGCTGCAAGGGCCGTTTCGCTGGCTCGCCCGTCTCGCCCGCGGCCGCCGCACCGTCGCCGGCGTCGCCACGACGCTGAGCCTGCTGGTGCTGCTCATCGGTCCGCTCGCCGCCATCATCGCGTTCGCCACCACGCAGATCGCGCGCGGCCTCGCCTTCGTGCGCGACGAGCTCGGCATCGAGAACGTCGCCCAGCTCCGACACGGGCAGCTCTCTCCGCGCGGCCAGGAGCTGCTCGATCGCCTGCTCGACGCGCTGCACGTCACGCGCACGCAGCTCGCCGACTTCGCGCATCAGGCCCAGAGCGTCGCCGAGGGCGGCGTTTCGAAGATCGTGGCCTCGTCGGGCCGCGCCACCTTCCACACCGCGATCATGCTCATCGCCTTCTACTTCTTCCTCGTCGAAGGCGCGCGCATCACCGACTGGATGCGCCGCGTGTCGCCGCTCGAGGCGCGCCAGACGCGCGACCTTCTCGACGAGTTCCGGGCCGTGTCGCGCGCGTCGATCCTCGGCACGACCATCGCCTCGCTCTTCCAGGCGCTCACCGCCACGCTCGGCTACGTCATCACCGGCGTGCCGCACGCGGTCTTCTTCGGGCTGTGCACGCTCGTCGCGTCGTTCATCCCGGTCGTCGGCACGCTGCTCGTCTGGCTGCCGGCGTGCGCGTTCTTGTGGATCGCGGGGCACCATGCCGGCGCCATCCTGCTCGGCGCGTGGTGCCTCGTCTTCGTCGTCGGCGCCGAGCACATCGGTAAGCCCCTGGTGCTGCGCTACGTGCTCGGGGGACAGCAAGAGATGCACACCGGCATCGTCTTCCTGGCGCTGCTCGGCGGCCTCGAGATGTTCGGGCTCATCGGCCTGGTCCTCGGCCCCCTCGTGTTCGCCTTCCTGCTCGCCATGTTGCGCATCTACGAGCGCGACTTCCGCCGGCCCGCCGCTTCCCCACCGCTGGTGGGTGCCTAGAATCACTCGGTGGCCGTCGTCGTCCTCCTCGTGCTCGGAGCCGCCGCCGCGGTGTTTGCGCTCATCCGCGAGCGCGCGCAGCTCCATCGCGCGATTGCGCGACTCGAGCAGCGCATTGCCGCGCTCGAGCTCGACCACGCGCCGACGCTCGTGATCGAGCCCGATCGCGATCCGCCGCCGCGTCCCCCGAACGCAATGCTCAACTGACAAGCGTCGCCGTTTGCTGCAGGATCGCGCTCGTGCGCCTCCTGGCCGCCTTCGCCGTCGTTTTCGCGCTCGCCGCTCCGGCCCACGCCGTCGAGGATTCGCCGGTGGCGACCGACACGACGACGCCCGCGCCCGTCGAGCAGCCGTTCTCCTACCTCGTCGACACGCACGGCCCCGGCGCGCGCCAGGTGCTCGCCGGCTACGCGCTCGCCTTCTCGTCGACGGCGGGCGCGATCCGCCCCATCCCCGGCAACTTCGACTCCGAAGGCATCGTCCACCAGCTCGGCCTCGAGGTCGGCGTGTTCGCCGCGCTGCGCGTCTATGCGCAGACGATGATCGCGCAGTCGATCGGCACCACGAGCGACGTCGACGCCGTCGCCATCCAGCTCGGCGCGCGCGTCCTGTTGACGCCGTCGCGCTGGCACGTCTTCCGTCTGATGCTCACCGGCGCGTTCCTGCGCGAGTTCGGCGCCGACCTCGGCGCCTTCGGCGAGCTCACCGCCACCGTCGACCTCGGGCGCGTGCGCCTCGCCGGCGCCATGCACGTCGAGCACATCTTCGGCCCGGGCCGCGATCCCATCGACACCTACGCGGTCCTCGGCGCCTCGGTGCGCGTGCACCGCCTGGTCCGCGTCGGCGCCGAATTCATTGGCCAGGATCTCGAGGCGCTCGCCGACGACGATGACGACGCCGAGGGGGGCGCCCGCTTCTACGCCGGCCCCGACGTGGCCCTTTCATTACGCAAAGATCACCTATTGTTGACGGGCGGAGCCGCGATCCAGATGGCCAGCGCTCCCGGGGTGCTGGCGCGGGCCGCCCTGACCTACGTGTACTAGGGTATAGTTCGCGACGTAAGGAGGTTCCCCATGCGCCACGTGTTTTCAGGCCTGTTGATCGCGCTGATGGCGGTCACCGGCTGCAGCTCCTCGGGCGGGATGATGGGGGCGGGGGGCTCGGGTGGCACCGGCGGCGGCGGCTCGGGTGGCACCGGCGGCGGCGGCACCGGCGGTGGCGGCACCGGCGGCTCGGGCGGCGGCGCCAGCGATCCGAACGTCGTCACGATTCAGACGCAAGCCTTCGACGTGCAGCCCGGCGGCGAAGTGTTCATGTGCCAGGACTTCGCCAACCCGTTCGGCGGCGCCGACACCGAGGTCTCGCAGATCGACTCGGACATGACGCCCGGCTCGCACCACATGCTGCTCTTCTTCCAGCCGAACGCCACCGACACCGACGTGGCCGCCTGCGATCCGCTGCAGTTCTCGACGATGCTCTACGGCTCGCAGCAGCCGCACACGTCGCTGCCCTACCCGCCCGGCGTCGCGGCGCTCATCAAGGGCACGCAGGGCTTCCACATGCAGATGCACTACCTCAACGCCACGCAGAACGTGATCCACGCGCAGGTGACGATCAGCTTCACCAAGGCGATGCCGGGCACCATCACGCAGCACGCCGGCGTGTTCTTCTTCGACAACATCTCCGGCATTCACGTCGGCGCGGGCCAAACCACCGACGTGACGACGTCGTGCACGTTCCCCGTCGCTGCGAACATCATGTTCGCCACTGCGCACACCCACAAGTTCACCAATACGTTCGGTGCATCGATCGGCGCGAACATGATCTACCAGACGAACCAGTGGGACAACGCGCCCAACCAGGTCTACGCGCCGGCGATCGCCGTCACCGCGGGCACGGCGATCTCGTGGACCTGCAACATCACCAACCCGAACGCGTCGGGCACGCTCACGTTCGGCGAGTCGGCCAACACCAACGACATGTGCATCTTCGACGGGCAGTACTACCCGGCCGACGACAACAACCCGAACATCACCTGTATGAAATAGCGCCGCGCTAGGGCCGCCGCGCGATTCCCCCTCGATCTCCGATTGGGCTATAGTCCGCCCGCCTCAAGGAGGTCATCCAATGCGTTATACAGCTCTCGTGCTCGCGATCGGCTTCTTCGCCGTCGGGGGATGCAGCAGTAAGGGGATGGACGGGGGTGGCGGGTCCGGCGGTACCGGCGGCGGTGGCAGCGCCGGCTCGGGCGGCGGCGGTGGCGTCGATCCGAACGGCACGCCCGCGTTCGAGATCACGAGCCCCGACATCATGCTCATGCCCGGGCAGGAAGTGACCTACTGCTACTACTTCCACACGTCGAACACGGCGACGGTGGCGATCAACAAGTGGGTCTCGTCAATGGCGCCGGGCAGCCATCACATGATCATGTTCCTCAACCCCGGCGGCTCGCAGCCGGCCGACGGCATGATCGACGAGAACTGCGGCATCGGCGGCGGCGGTGGCACCAACCTCCCGGTCTGGACCTACGCGACGCAGACGCCCGAGCAGGAGATCGACCTGCCGAGCGACGACGGCGCGGGCAAGCCGCTGGCGCAGGACATCGCGCCGGGCTCGGCCGGCTACTTCCAGATGCACTACCTGAACGCGTCGCAGAACGCGCTCAACGCGCACGTCGATCTCAAGGCCTACGCGCTGCCGGCCAGCGCCGCGTACACCGAGACCGAAGCCTACGTGACCTACAACGACGACATCGCGATCCCGCCGAACGCCACCAACTTCACGGTGACGGCGTCGTGCCCGGTGCCGGACCTCAAGTTCTGGACGATGTCGACGCACTCGCACAAGCAGTCGATCGGCACCGAGGTGCAGGACGGCTCGAGCATGATCTTCCAGAGCACCGACTGGGAGCACCCGGGCTCGAAGAACTGGAACGCGCCCACGTTCTTCACGTTCACGCAGCCGAACCTGACCTGGAGCTGCACCTACGACAACACCGGCTCGAACGCCGGCTCGACGGTGAAGTCGGGGTCGAGCGCGCAGACCAACGAGATGTGCATGGCCACCGCCTACTTCTTCCCGGCGACGGCGCCGAAGTTCGGCTACGTCACGGGCGGCCAGTGCTACTCGTTCTGAGCGCGCGCGGCTAACGCCGCTTCGTGCTCGTCTCGCCGGCGATCTCTTCCACCAGCGTAATCTCGCGGCTCGTGTCGTCGAACTGAACGCGCACGGCGCGCGCCGGAGGCGCGATCTCGTTCTCGCCGCCCATGAAGCGAATGCGATAGGCGCTGTTCTGCGTCTCGAGGAAGACGACCTGCGCTTCCGGATCCTCGACGAGCATGCGCCGGATCGCCGTCGACGTGAGCTGACGATCGTCGTCCTGGCGCACGACCAGCCGCCCCCCGATCGAGAGCGGCGCCACCAACCAGCCGCGCACTTCGCGCGACTTTCCCGAACCGCGCACTTTCGTGACGGCGACCTGGCGGAAGATCGAGGGGGCGAAGGTCATCCGTAGCTCAGTGTAGCGGCCCGATCGCGTCGCGTCGATGGCTCAGTCGACTCTAGTGGATGTCGATGGTGCCCTGAATGGCGTTCGGGCTCTGGATGCCGTTGCCGTCGATGGTCGCGGCGCCCGACTGCGTCTCGATGCGGACGCGCCCGACGCCGCCGCCACCGCCGGCGCCGGCCATGGCCGAGGAGCCGCCCGTCTTCCCGTCGGTGCTGCCGACGACGCCGCCCGCGCCGCCGCTGGCGCTGCCGCCCGAGCCGCCGCCCGCCGCCGTCGTCGAGATGGTGCCCGACTTGCCGCTCGACATCCCGCCGTTGGTGTTGGCCGCGCCGCCGCCGCCGCCGTTGGCCGCCACGCCGCCGTTGTTGGTGATGTGCACGGCGAGCGCCTGCAAGTAGACCGCGCCGCCCGCGCCGCCGCCGCCGCCGCCGACGCCCGTCGCCGCGCCGCCGCCGCAGCCGCCGGCGTTGACGCCGCCGACCATGTTGCCGCCGCCGAGCGTCAGCGTCCCCTGTGCGACAACGAGCGCGATGCCGCCGCCGCCACCGCCGTTGGGATCGCCGATCACGCCGCCGAGCCCGCCGGCGCCGCCGCCGGAGCCGCCGAGCAGCATGGTCATCGCGCCGTCGCCGTAGGCGAGCCCGCCGGCGCCGCCGGTGTTGGCGCCTTCGTCGCCGCCGGGGCCGCCGATGTCACCGAACGCGCCGCCGCCGCCGCCCGCCTGGTGCGTGATGTCGGCGCCCGCGCCGCCGCCGCCGCTGACGATCGAGACGCCGTCCTTGCTGGTGCCGCCGGGAATGCCGCCGTTGCCGCCGCCCGGCCCGCCGAGATACGGCTTGGCGTTCGCCGCCCCGCCGAGCGCCGCGACGAACACGTTGGCCGCGCAAGTGACGTCGACGGTGCCGGCGAGGGTGATGTTGCCCGCCGAGACGAGCGCGAGGCCATTCGATCCGTACGTGTTGAACGACTGCCCCTGCGGGATGGTGAGCGACTTGAACGTGAAGATGCCGAGCCGCGTCGTCTGCCCGGGAATGCTGACGACGTGAAAGCCGATGCCGTCGTGCACCTCGTAGGCGTTGGCGTCGGTGTTGGGGTGGCGAAAGATGTTGTTTCCGGCGTTGATCTGCCCGTTGTCGGTCGAGATGCCGCCGCCCATGTTGATCGTGATGTCGGTGAGGCCGGTGGTGTCGAAGTCGCTGCGCGCGACCGGCGCGCGCGGATACATCTGCTCGCAGTGCGCGCCGTTCGTCGTGCTGCAGCCGAGCGAGCAGGTGGTCATCATCTCGGCGGTGCCGTCGGGACAGCTGACGAGCGTGCCGCCGTTGCACGACGCCGAGCCGGCGGTGCAGACGATGGGCAGCCCGGCGATGTCGTTCGGCGTCGTGAGGTCGTTGCCGCCGCCGCCGAGATCGACGTCGCCGAGGTCGTCGCCGCCGGCGGCCAGGTCGTCGCCGCCTCCTGCGCCGCCGTTGTCGCCGGAGAGGTGGAAGTTGCAGCCCGCCAGCGCGAAGATCAAAGCCAACGTCGAATATTTCATGAGTCCCTCAGTGGTTCACGACCTCGGCATGCTCGGCGCGATAATCGGCGAGCAGCTTGAGGACGCGGTCGAGTGACGCCCGCGGCACGAAGCGGGTCGCCGCCCGTTCGCGCGCCGCGCGCGCCGCCTCGAAGAACTCGGAGCGAAATCCTTCCGACGGCGGAATCGGCTTGAGCCCCTGCTTCTCGAAGAGGCCGCCGAGGAGCGCCTCGTCCTGGCGCTTGCCCATCTCCTGAAACAGCGAGTCGTACTTGGCGAACAGGCTGCGGAACGTCTTCTGCTGATCGGCGCCGAGGCGATCGAGCGCGCGCTGCGCGACGAGCACGCAGCCGGTGAGATAGCCCGGCCGCAGGTCGGTGATGTAGCGCGCCTGCGTCGACCACTGGAACGCCAGCGCCGCCGTCGGGATGGCGATGAAGCCGTCGACCCGCCGCGCGTCGTAGGCCTTGGCGGCGGCGTCGAGCTCCGTCGGCACGATGGTCAGGCCCATCTCGTTCGACATGGCGATGCCCGGCTCGTCGGCCGACCAGCGCCACAGCTTGAGCTTGCGCAGCTCCGCCATGGAGTGCACCGGCGTGCGCGTGAACAGCACGTCGGGGCCGAGGCCGGTGGCGATGAGCAGCGCGAAGCCGGCGCGCGCCGTCTCCGCCTCCAGCGTCGGACGCAGCCGCTCGACCACGTAGGCGGCCTCCTCGCGGCTCTGGAAGACGCCGGCGAGCCCCTGCACCTTCAGCGACGGCGCCAGCCGCTCGCAGAGCATGCCGCCCGAGGCGACGCCGTCGAGGTGGCCCTTGTTGATGCCGTCGAGCGTCTCGAGCTCGTCGCCGGTGATGCCGGAGAAGTACCAGCGCACGCGCACCTGGCCGCCCGAGACGGTCTCGAGCTCGCGCGCCCAGTCGCGCAACAGGATCGCCCAGGCGCTGCCCTCCGGCGCCACCGACGCCATGCGCATGGTGATCGGCGCGGCGCGCACGACGCCGCCGAGCGCCGTCACCGCCGCGAGCACCACCAGCGCGCGCCTCATTTCGCCACCGTGCGCGCGACCGGCTCGAGCAGCAGGCTGATGCGCGCCGTCTCGCCCTTGTCGACCTTCACGCGCGCGTGATCGAGCACCTTGCCGCCGCCGTCGCGCAGCTGCACCTCGTGCTCGCCCGCGCTCACGCGCAGGCCCGGCGTCGGCGTCATGAAGCCCGAGTACTGCCCGTCGATCCACACCGCGGCCGGCCCGCCGGCGTCGACGAAGATGGTGCCGCGCGGCTCACGCTCGACCTCGAGCACGAACGGCGCCAGCTGATTGGCGTCGTCGGGGCTGATCCGCTTGGTCGCCGTCTCGTAGCCGGCCTTCTCGATGCGCAAGGCGTGGTACTCGCCGTCCGACAGCGTCAGCGTCAGCGGGGTCTTGCCGGCGACGAGCTCGCCGTCGCGGAACACGATGGCGCCCGGTGGAACCGTCGACACCTCGACGGTGCGGCTGCGCGGCTCGAGGTGCACGTCGACCACCGCGCGGCCCCCGTCCTCGAGACGCACCACGCGCTCGAGCTCGTCGAAGCTGGGATGGCGCAGCCGGACCGTGTGCTCGCCGGGGCCGAGCCCGCGCAGCGACGCCGGCGTCTGCTCGCCGGTCGCCTTGCCGTCGACGATGACGTCGACGCCGGCCGGATCGGAGAGCACGATGAGCATGCCGCCGGCGGGCGCGTGGCGCGCGATGTACACGCCCGCGGCCACGCCGATGAGCACCAGCGACGTCGCCAGCATCGCCCACCACGCCGGCGAGCGCGGCGCGCGCGGACGCGCGATCACCTCGGTCACCTCCGACGGCGGCCGCGGCGCGCGCTTCTCGACGCTGGGCACGAGCGCGCGCGCCAGCTCGGCGGCCGACTCGTAGCGATCGGCCGGCGCCTTGGCGAGCGCGCGCATCACCACCGCCTCGAGCTCGGGCGCGACGTGCGGCGCGTGCGCGCGTACCGGCTCGACCGGCTCGTGCACCTGCTTGTAGAGCAGCTGCACGTCGTCGTTGTTGTCGGTGAACGGCGGCCGCCCGCACAGCATCGCGTAGATCACGGAGCCGAGCGCGTAGACGTCGGTGCGCGCGTCGACCTCCTTGCGCGCGATCTGCTCGGGCGCCATGTACTGCGGCGTGCCGACGATCTGTCCCGCGCGCGTGAGCGGCGCGCCCGGCGCCGCCGCGAGCTTGGCCAGCCCGAAGTCGATGATCTTCGGCACCTCGCCCGTCTCCTCGTCGGGCTGAAGCAGGATGTTCGACGGCTTCAGATCGCGATGGATGACGCCGGCCTTGTGCGCCGCGTGCAGGCCCCACGCGAGGCGCGCGCCGATGTCGGCGGCGCGCCTCGGCGACAGCTTGCCCTCTTTGTGGATCACCTGGTGCAGCGTCGGCCCGTCGACGTACTCCATGACGAGAAACGTCGGATCGCCGACGACGAGATCGAGAAAGCGCGCCACGTTCTGATGCGCGATGACCGCGACCGCTTCCGCCTCGTGCTTGAAGCGCAGCCGGAAGTCGGGATTGGCGAGCAGCTCCGGCTTGAGCAGCTTGATCGCGACCTTCAGGCCGATCGCCTGATTCTCCGCGAGATAGACCTTGCCCATGGCGCCGTGTCCGATCGGACGCAGCACGCGATAACGCTCACCAACGATGTCCCCGGGCTCGACCTGACGGCGCATCTGCTCAGCGAAGCCCTCGGGCAACGACTCCAGCTTGGAGATGCCCGCCGACAACGGCGTCGGCCGCGGGGATTCGACAGCGCTCACGCCGTGATCGTCGCTCGAATCGCGTTGTAATTACGTCATGCGCCGCTACAGAACCGAACGCCCCTGGCCACATTGACGTACACTCGGCGCATGCAGCAGCCAAAGTGGGAGGCGCGGCGCACCACCGACGGCGAGCTCGGGCGCGTGGGCTCGGTGCTGGCGGCGGCGTTCCAGGACGATCCGATGTGGCGCTGGGCGCTCGGACGCGACGCCACCGACGAGCGGCGCGCGCGGCTCGACCGTTTCTTCGGCGCGCTCGTGCGCAAGGTCTACGCCGGCAAGGAGCTCGTGTTCACCGCCGGCGACTTCGCCGGCTCGGCGGTGTGGACGCCGCCGGGCGCGTGGAAGTTCTCGCTCGCCGACGAGGCGCGTGTGGCGCCGGCGGTGCTGGGCGCGTTCGGTGCAGCCGGGACCGTGAGGCTCCTGCAGCTGCTCGCCGGCGTCGAGCGCGTGCACCTGCGCGAGCCGCACTACTACCTGTTCGCCATCGGCGCCGATCCGGCGCATCAAGGGCGCGGCGTCGGCGCGGCGCTGTTGGCGCCGATGCTGGCGCGCTGCGACGCCGAGCGCATGCCCGCGTACCTCGAGTCGTCGAACCCGGCCAACCTCACCTTCTACCGCCGCCACGGCTTCGTCGAGTCGGGCCCCGCGCTCCGCTTCGGCACGGACGTGACGGTCACGCCGATGCGCCGCGGCCCGGCATGAGATGTGTCCCTCCAGAAGTGCGTCTCGTCGTGTAACTAGTTACACGACTGACCCGCGTTTTCGGCGCCACTACCTAGCTGCGCCAGGCCCCGACAGCGACCATCACGCAGCCGGTGATCGCCAGCAGGAACCCGATCGCGCCGATCCGGAACCAGCGCATCACCGCGCCGCGCTGCCCGTCCTTGAGCTGCGGATGCAGCCCCGTCGGATGCAGCCACCAGCGCGCCCCCGTCGGGCGCAGCGCGCGATACAGCTGCACGTGGTACAGCGCGCCCGCCGGCACGCCGATCGCCATCCCGATCGCCACCAGCGCCACGCCGAACCCGAAGGTCACGTCCCACGGCACCGCCGCCAACAGCCCCGGCACCGCCACCAGCGCCGCCACGACGAGCGCGACCACTCCGAGCTCGATCACGCTCTCATTGTAACGCTTCAGCTCGCCAGGCGCTCTTCGGGGACGACGGCCAGGGTCGCCGAGCCGCGCGCCGGCGGCGCGGTCACCACGCGGTTACGCCCGCCGCGCTTGGCGTGGTAGAGCGCCGCGTCCGCGCGCGGGATGAGCTGCGCGCCGTCGTCGCCGTTGCTGATCGCGGCCACGCCGATGCTGGCGGTCACGCGCAGGCCCGGCGGCAGCCCTTCGCGCTCGGTCATCGCCGCGATCGCCGCGCGCAGCCGCTCGGCCGTGACGAAGCCGCCGGCGATCGGCGTGTCGGGCAGGAGCACCGTGAACTCTTCGCCGCCGTAGCGCACCACCACGTCGCTCGAGCGCAGCTGCGACTCGATGCAGCGCGCGAGCGCCACCAGCACCTGGTCGCCCGCCGCGTGGCCGTGCGTGTCGTTGATCTTCTTGAAGTGGTCGAGATCGACCATGAGCGCCGACAACGGCGCGCCGGAGCGGCGCACCAGGCGCAGCTGCCGCGGCAGCCAGTCGGCGAGGTAACCGCGGTTGTAGGCGCGCGTCAGGCCGTCGCGCATCGCACGATCGTTGACCGAGCGGAACAGCTGTTCCATCGTCTCGGCGAGCAGGATCAGCTCGCGCAGGCCGGAGACGCGTGCCACGTCGACGGAGACCTCGCCGCGCTCGGCGGCCTTGGAGAGCGCGATGATCGGCTCGACGGTCCGGCGCACGATGGCGCGCGAGACCACGACACCGACGAGCACGAACAGCGCCAACAGGCCGCCGGCGACGAGACTGGCCTCGGTGAGCGACGCCCGGTGGCGGCGAGCCACATTGAGGCTGGCGCGAATCACCGCCTGTTTGAGCGTGCCGTGGGCTGCGCGGTAGGCATCGAACACCGGCTTGCCGTCGATCAGCATGCTCGGCACGTCGACGAGGATCGACTGGTGGCCCGCGGCGATCTGCGGCTCGGCGATCTCGTCGTGCCAGCGACGGGCAGCGCGCTCTTCGAGCCCGAGCGCATGCTGGACCTCGTCGCGGTCCTCGGCGGGCAGATCGGCGAGCTTGAGCCCGGCGCGGATGCGCTGCTCGTCGCGACGCCCGAGCTCGTACGGCTCGAGGAACGCCGGCGCGCCGGTGGCGAGAAAGCCACGCAGTCCGACCTCCTGGTTGAGCATCGCGCTCATTCGGTTGTCGACCGACACGTTGAGCGCGTCGACGCGATGGTCGTCGGCTTCTATGCGCGCCAACAGCCGAGCCATCTGCGTGCGCAGGATGACCGCGACCGCGAAGGTCGCGACCAGCAGGGTGATAGCCGACAACGCCCACACCCGCCGAATCGACACTCCGCGCGACGTTGGCATCGTGCGCATCCCATCGGCGCGGGCGGCCTCGGCTTGAGGCCCGAGGGCGGAGGTTACATAACGTGAGTCAGAACGGGGGCTTCCCCCTCGAGCGCGGCGGCCGCTTCGGCCTCCTTGCGGTGGTCCTTGGCGATGAGGACGTACACCGCCGGCACCACGAACAGCGTGAAGATGGTGCCGATGGTCATGCCGCCGACGAGCACGATGCCGATCGAGTTACGCGCCACGGCGCCGGCGCCGGTGACCAGCGTGAGCGGGAAGTGGCCGACCACGGTGGCGACCGTGGTCATGAGGATCGGACGCAAGCGCGTCGACGCCGCCAGCCGCACCGCCTCGAGCTTCGACAGGCCGAGCCGCTGCTGCACGTTGGCGAACTCGACGATGAGGATGCCGTTCTTGGCCACCAGGCCGACGAGCGTGACCAGGCCGACCTGCGAGTAGATGTTGAGCGTCGTGGTCCAGCCTTCGGTGAGCGGGAAGCGCACGCCCGGCGGGCCGCCGAACTTCAGGAACGTGAAGGTGAGCGCGCCGAACATCGCCAGCGGCACCGACCCGGCGAGGATGACGAACGGATCGCGGAACGAGTTGAACTGCGCGGCGAGCACCAGGAAGATGAGCACGATCGCCAGGCCCATCGCGGGCAGGAACTTGCCGCCTTCCTGGCGCAGCTGGCGCGACTCGCCGGTGTAGTCGATGCGATACCCGGGCGGCAGGATGCGCGCCGCGGCGTCCTCGAGCACGCGCAGGCCGCCGTCGAGGCCGCGCGGCGCGAGGCCCGAGATCTTGACCGCGTTGAGCTGCTGGAAGCGGTTGAGCGTGCGCGGCTCGACGCCCGCGCGCAGCGTCGCCACGGCGCTGAGCGGCATGACGGTGCCGTTGGGCCCGGTGATGTGCACGTTGGCCAGCTGGTCGGGCGTGAGGCGGCCGGCGCGCTCGATCTGCGCGATGACCTTGTAGCTGCGCCCGTCGATGGAGAAGCGGTTGACGAAGTTGCCGCCGAGCATCGACGCCAGGTCGGCGCCGACCTGCTGCATGGTCAGGCCCATCGACGCGACCTTGTCGCGATCGATCACGATCTCGCTCTTGGCCTGATCGATCTTCACGTCGGTCATCGGCGGGAAGGCGAACTGCCCCGACTTCATCGCCTCCTGCACCAGCTGTTGCGCGAAGCGGATGATCTCCTCGTGCGGCGCCGTCGAGGCGATCACGACCTCGACCGGGAAGGTGCCCGCCGACGGCAGCGCCGGGGGCAAGAAGGCGGGCGCGCGCACGCCCGGGATCATCCCCATCTTGGGCCCGACCTCGGCCTGGATGTCGAAGATGGTCCGCTTGCGCACGCCCCAGGGCGTGACCAGCATGCCGCCGAAGCCGGCCGTCGGCAGCGTGATCTGAAAGCTGTGATCGAACTCGGGCGTGGCCGCCCACACCTTTTGCACCGCCTCCGAGTAGGGCGTGAGCTGCTCGAGCGTGGCGTTGGGCGGCACGTCGAGGGAGGTGAAGACGACGCCCTGATCTTCCGTCGGCGCCAGCTCCTTCGGTGAGAACATGTACATCGGCACCAGCAGGAGCGTCAGCACGATCCACAGCGCGTAGATGGCGCCGCGCGCCGACAGCGCCGCCCCGAGCGCGCGCTCGTAGCCACGCTTGAGCGCGAGGAACGTGCGATCGGCGCCGCGCGCCAGCAGGCCCGGCTTGTGATCGCTCTGGAGCAGGCGCGACGACATCATCGGCGACAGCGTCAGCGCCACGATGCCCGAGATGAACACCGCGCCCGCGAGCGTGAAGGCGAACTCGCGGAACAGCGCGCCGGTGAGACCGCCTTGCAGGCCGATCGGCACGTACACCGCCGCCAGCGTGATGGTCATGGCGATGATCGGCCCCACCAGCTCGTGCGCGCCCACCAGCGCGGCCTGCAGCGGCGTCTTGCCCTCGCGGATGTGCCGCTCGACGTTCTCGACCACGACGATGGCGTCGTCGACGACGAGGCCGACCGACAAGACGATGGCGAGCAGGGTCAAGAGGTTCAGCGTGAAGCCGAACGCCTGCATGAGGAAGACGGCGCCGATGAGCGACAGCGGGATGGCGACGAGCGGGACCAGCACCGTGCGCATCGATCCGAGGAACAGGAAGATGACGATGATGACGATGAGCACCGTCTCGGCGAGCGTGTGCTCGACCTCGTGCACGGCGTCGTGGATGTAGGCGGTGGCGTCGAAGGCGATGTGCGCCGACATGCCGGTCGGCAGCTCCTTCTGGATCGTGTCGATCTCGTGGCGCACCTTGGTGATGACGTCGAGCGAGTTGGCGTTGGGGAGCACCCAGACGCCCATGAACACGGCGCTCTTGCCCGACATGCGCACGTCTTGATCGTACGAGTCGGCGCCGAGCACGACGTCGGCGATGTCCTCGAGGCGCACCAGCGTGCCGCCCTCTTGCCGGATCACGAGGCGCTTGAACTCGTCCACCGATTGCAAATCGGTCGACGCCGTCAGGTTGAGCTGCACCAGCTGGCCCTTGGTCTGGCCGACGGCGGCGAGGTAGTTGTTGGCGCCGAGCGCGGCGCGCACCTGCGCCGGCGAGACATTGAGCGCGGCCATGCGGTCGGGCTTGAGCCAGGCGCGGATGGCGAAGGTGCGCCCGCCGAGGATGTCGGCCTTCTGCACGCCTTCGATGGCCGACAGGCGCGGCTGCACGACGCGGATGAGGTAGTCGGTGACCTGGTTCTCCTCGAGGATGGTCGAGCCGAAGCTCAAATACATCGAGGCGAACGCCGAGTCCGAGGGCTCGATGTTGATCGACGGGATCTCGGCCTCGGGCGGCAGATCGGCGCGCACCTGGTTGACGCGCGCGGTGATGTCGGCGAGCGCCCCGGAGGCGTTGAAGTTGAGCTTGAGGCGCACGTTGATCGTCGACAGGCCCTGCGTCGACTGCGACTCGATGTAGTCGATGCCGTCGGCGGCGGCGATCGAGCGCTCGAGCGGCGTGGTGATGAAGCCGCGCACCAGCTCGGCCGAGGCGCCGACGTAGACGGTGCGCACCGTGACCGTCGCGCTCTCGAGCTTGGGGTACTGGCGCACGTTGAGCGTGCGCACCGCTTGCAGGCCGGCGATGATGATCACCAGGTTGACGACGATCGCCAGGACCGGGCGGCGGATGAACAGATCGGTGAAGCGCATGGTCTAGAGGTTGTCGACGTGCGGCGCCAACGACGGCGTCGGTTTGATCGCGTTGTTGATGATGATGCTGGCGTTGTTGCGCAGCTTGAAGGCGCCGGCGGTGACCAGCGTCTGACCGGCCTTGACGCCGTCGACGATGGCGACGAAGTCACCGCGCGACTGGCCGACGCGCACGAACTGCTGGCGCGCCATCTTGGCCGGCTTGCCGTCGCGGCCGGTGACGGTGCCGCCGCCTTCGTCCTTCTTGTCCTCGACGACGAACACCGAGTCGCCGTAGGAGGCGTGCACCACCGCGGTGACCGGCGCGATCACCAGGTTCTTCTTTTCGCCGCGCACCACCTCGACGTTGACGAACATGCCGGGGTGGAGCTGCCCGCGCTTGTTGGGGACGCTGGCGCGCAGCTTGATCGCGCGCGTCATCGAATCGATCGTGGGATCGACGGCGCCGACGGTGCCGTCGAGATCGCCGGCGGTGCCGCCCAGGTGCACGCGCACCGGCGTGCCCGGCTTGACCTCGCCGAGGTACTGCTGCGGCAGCGAGAAGTCGACGTAGACGGCGCCGAGCGACTCGAGCACCGACACCGGCGTGCCCGGCTGCAGGTACTGCCCGAGGTTGACGGTGCGGATGCCGAGACGGCCGGCGAAGGGCGCGCGCACGGTCTTGCGATCGATCTGCGCCTTGAGCGCGCTGAAGTCGGCGCCCGAGGACTTGAGCTGCGCCTCGTCGGTGTCGAGCTGCGCCTTGGAGGCCGCCTCACGCTCGACCAGCGCGCGCGAGCGCGTCTGCGAGATGGCCGCCAGGTCCTTGCGCGCCTCGGCCGACGCCAGCTGCGCGCGCTCGACGGAGGTGTCGAGCTCGACGAGCACCTGGCCGGCCTTGACCACCTGGCCCGACTCGAAGTGGATGGCGGTGACCACGCCCGGCGACTCGTTGGACACCGCGACGCCGCGCACGGCGGCGACGGTGCCGACGGCCGAGAGCGTGCCTTCCCAGGCCTCCTCGGTGGCGACGGCGGTGCCCACCACCTCGGGCGGTGGGCCCATCTTCTCGCCCACCTCCTTGGCGTGAAGGAGCGTCTGGATCTGCTTGAACTTGACCGTGCCGAGCCCGGCCACGATGGCGACCAGCACGGCGAGGGGGACGAGGTAACGCATGCGGTGTTTTGATGCCGGCGTGCTCATTCGGTGTCGTCGCAGTGTACGATTGCTGCCATGGAAAAGCGCGCGATTCTATTGATGCTGCTGGTGTCAGGATGCGGCAGCAGCGTGAGCGCCGACCAGGCCTGCACCGACGCCGCCACGGCATTGTGCACGCAGCTGCAGAATTGTGAAGGACCGGTCGTCACCATTGGTTACGGCGACCTGGCCACCTGCCAGGCGCGCGCGAAGCTGAGCTGCACGCCGGCGCTGATGGCGCCGGGCACCTCGCAGACGCCCGAGCATCTCGACGGGTGCGCCAAGGCGGCCGCGGCGGTGAGCTGCGGGCAGCTGTTTTCGCGCGACACGCCCGACGCCTGCAAGCCAAAGTCGGGCACGCTCGCCGACGGCAGGGGCTGCGGCGACGATCCGCAGTGCGCGAACAGCTACTGCAAGAAGTCGGCGAACGAGGTGTGCGGCGTGTGCAGCGCGCGGGCGGCGGCGGGTGCGGCCTGCGACGGCAACGACGACTGCGACTACAAGCTCGTCTGCGCGATGGGGTTGTGCGTGGCGCCGGGGGCGGTCGGCGCCAGCTGCGACGACGGCCATCCGTGCGTGACGCCGAACGTGTGCAGTGCGTCATTGTGCGCGGCGCCGGTCGGCGCTGGAATGGCGTGTGACCCCGTGATCAAGAACTGCGACGGCACCCAAGGGCTCTACTGCGATCCGCAGACCAGGCTGTGCAAGCCCGCCGGCTTCGCCGCGCCGGGCGGCTCGTGCGGCGTGGTCAACGGCGGGTACGTGGCGTGCTCGGGCGGCGGGCACTGCAAGCTCGGCGTGGGATCGCTCATGGGAACCTGCCTGGCGCCGGCGGCCGACGGCGCCGCCTGCGACCCGACGACGGGGCCCGACTGCCTCGCGCCCGCGCAGTGCGTGAGCTCGGTGTGCAAGCTGCCCAACGCCGCGAGCTGCAGCTGATGTCGCGCCGGGGGGGGATCGCTACAATTTTCGTAGTGGCGCTGGCCGGCTGCGCCGGCTTCGAGCACCTGACGCCGAGCGCGCTGCCCGGCGCCGGGCAGTATCCCGACGCCAACGCCGTGATCCTCGACGACGACATCGAGGTGCGCTTCGACTCCGATGCGGTGAGCGGCAAGCTGGTCATCGACGAGACGGTGCACCTGCGCGCGCGCATCCTCCGCGAGGGCGGCGCGGGACGGGCGCACGTCGTGGTCCCGTACGATCCGGCGTTCTCGTCGATCACCTCGTTCGCGGCACGCACCGTGTCGGCGGCGGGCAAGGAGCACGTCTACGGCTGGAGCGACGGCGTCGACGGGCCGCGCTTCGCCGGCTTCGCGCTCTACTCCGACGCGCGCGCGCTCGATCTGGCGATGTCGCCCGACACGCCCGGCACCGTCGTCGAGTACCGCTTCACGCGGCGCTACCACGACTGGCGCATGGCCGGGTTCGGTCAGCACTTCGACGGGCGCGATCCGGAGCGGCGCGCGCGCCTCGTGGTGATCGCGCCGACGGGCTGGAAGATCGAAGCCGAGGCGCGGCGCGGCGGTCAGCCGGCCGAGCTGGAGCACACGACCACCGAGGACCGCGGGCTGACCACGCGGGTCTGGGAGCAGCACGATCTTCCGGCGTTGCGCGAGGAGACGATGTCGGGCGGCGCCGACGACGGGCTCGAGGTCGCGGTGCGGCTGGCGAGCTGGACCGAGCACGGCACGGAGGTGCACGCGCCGCCCGATCTGCGCGGGCTGTCGGCGTGGCTCTATCAGCTGACGCAGCCGCCGCCGTCATCGGGCGCGCCGGCCGAGCTGGCGCACGAGCTGGTGCGCGGGCTGCCCGACGACGAGACGGCGCGGGCGCGCCGGCTCTATGCCTGGGTGCGCGATCACGTCTCGTACTGCGCCATCGAGATCGGGCTCGGCGGCTGGCAGCCGCACGCCGCGGGCGAGACCTTCCGCCACCGCTACGGCGACTGCAAAGACAAGGCGAACCTGTTGCGCGAGATGTTCGCGGCCGTCGGCGGCAAGAGCGACCTCGTGGTGCTCTACTCGCACGCCGGGTTTCCCGAGCCGCTCGACGTGGTCACGCGGCGCACCAACCACGCCATCTTGCAGCTGCACCTGCCCGGCGGCGACGTGCTCGCCGATCCGACCTCGCCGGTGACGCCGCTGGGCGCGCTGCCGCTCGGCGATCAGGAGGCGGACGTCCTGCCGGTCACCGCCGCGGGCGCCGCGCTCCGGCGCGCGCCGTCGTCGAGCGCGGAGGACAACACGCGCGAGCTCGACGTCGAGCTGACGCCGCGCGACGGCGAGCTCGTCGGCACCTTCCGCGCGGCGCTGCGCGGCGCCTGGGCCGACCTCGGGCGCGCCGGCCTCATGCGCGCGCGCCACGACGATCAGGCCAAGCCGCTCGGCGAGCTGCTCGGCCTCGGGCCGCGCGAGATCGCGGCCTGGGCGATCGATCGGTTGACGCCGCCCGAGGCGCCGACGCCGCTCGCGGCCAAGGGCGCGCTGCGCTACGAGCACGGCTGGCCGCAGACGAGCGTCCGCGTGGTGAGCCTGGCCAACCTCGTCGGCAGCCGCGTGCCGGCGCTGCCCGGCGGCGCGCGCCGGGAGCCGCTGGTCCTGCCCTGCCGCGAGCGCGCCGTCGACCACGTGCGCATCGCGCTCGACGACACGGCCGAGCTGAGCCTGCCGCCGCCGACGATCATCGAGCGCCCCTACGGACGGTACGAGCTGCGCTGGGAGCGCGCCGGCGGCAAGCTCACCATCACGCGCACGCTGGTGCTCGGCGAGCACATCTTTCCGGCCGGCGCCTACGGCGACGTCAAAGGGTTCTTCGACGAGATCCTCGCCGCCGACGCGCGCGCCATCACGATTCGGAGGAGCGCTCTGTGAAACATGCCTCGTGGATCCTCGTGCTCGCCGCCGTCGGCTGCGAGCCGTCGCTCGGCCATTTCGAGTGGCAGCCGCCACGCTCCACCAACGTGGCCGCGCTCGCGCAGAAGTATCCGCACGCCGTCGCGGTGCTCCTCGGCCGCGATGACCAGATCGCGCTCACGTTCGATCAATCGCCGCAGCGCACGCAGATCATGCGCCACGACACCATCGCCATCCTGTCCGACGGCGGCGACCGATACGCCGAGGTCACGGTGCCGGTGGGCGACGGCCGCGTGCAGTTCCTGCAGGCGCGCACCATCGGCCCCGACGGCCGCGTCGAGGAGGTGACGCCGACCGAGGTGCACACCGAGACGGCGCGCACCGGCAACCGCCTCGACGGCGTCGAGGTGGAAGAGAAGGTGTTCCGACTGCCCGGCGTGCGCGTCGGCAGCGTCATCGAGTACGCCTATGGCCTCGAGAACGACCACCCCACGTACTTCCTCACGAGCACGATCAGCGAGCCCATCCCCGTCGAGCACTACCACCTCGAGGTGTCGGTCGACGGTCCCGCCGCGGTGGCGGTGCGCACCTACAACACGCACTCGAAGCTGCAGCGCGAAGGGCACGACGGGGAGCAGAGGTTGGTGCTCGACGAGCACGACATCCCGGCGGCGAAGAAGGAGCCGCTCGCGCCGGCGGCGACGGTGACCGAGCCGTGGTGGGCGCTGACGCTGCTGACGGCGCCGGTCGGCCGTCATTTCATCGTGGGCGTCTTCGACAGCTGGTCGCACACGTTCACCGCGATCGCGCACGTCCTCAACGACCGCAAGGCCGAGGACTACGCCGGCGCGGCGCTCAAGCCGAGCCTCGACGGCTGCGACGGGCGGGCGCGCTGTGCCGTCGAGCGCGCGCTGGCGCTGGTGACATCGAAGACGGAGCTGTCGGGGTTCGTGTCGTCGATCATCGACGCGCGGCCGCTCAAGGAGGTGCTGGCGTCGGGGCTGGCCAACAACGTGGAGAAGGCGCTCATGCTGCGCGGCGCGCTCGCCGCCGCCGGCGTCAAGGCGAGCCTGGCGGCGCTGGCGCGCGATCTCAATCAAGACTTCGACCCCGGCTTTCCGAGCGCCCGGGTCGGCGATCACTTGATCGTCGCCGTCGACAAGCAGCCGGGGATCGAGGACCTGTTGTTCATCGACCCGTCTTGCGAGTCGTGCGCGCTCGGAGAGCTGCCCGGGTGGTCGGCGGAGCGGCAGGCGATCCTCTTCGGAAAGCCGCAGCGGCCGCTGGCGACGGGGCAGGAGGAGACGCCGGTGAGCCTGGTGCGCCTCGCGTCCGCCGACCCGGGGCTGAGCGCGCACCGGCAGACGATCGACGCCACGCTCGAGGCGAACGGCCGCATCCGCGGGCAGATCGCCGACGAGTGGAACGGCCGCGACGCGGTCGACTTGCGCGTGCAGACGCGCAAGTGGCTCGACGACGCCTGGCGCAAGGAGGTCGAGAGTGATCTGCACGCGCGCGCCAACACGGCGCAGCTCGACGCGGTCTCGCCGCTGTCGTGGGACAAGCGGGCCGCGCGCGCGGCGCTGAAGGTGGAGTACAGCGCGCCCGGTTACGCGGCCAGCGACGGCGCGCGGCTGGTGGTGCCGCTGTCGTTCCTCGAGCTGCCGACCGATCGCGAGCTCGACGACCAACCGCGGCGTCACGACGTGATGGTGCGGGCGCCGAAGCGCGAGGAGGAGACGATGGTGTTCCACCTGCCGAGCGGCTGGGTGGCGACGGATCTGCCGCACGGCTCGACGTGGCACAGCGAGGCCGCCGACGCGCTCTTCGAGGTGCGGAGCGCGCCCGGGACGTTGACCGTGCGGCGGGTGGTGCAGACGCACCTCGGGCACTGGGGCCCGGGCGAGTGGAGCGACGTGGCGTCGGTGCTGCGCAAGCTGTCGGCGACGCGCCGGGCCGCGTTCACCGTCGGGCCGGCGCGGTGACGGACGCGTCTTGATTTCGGCGCGCGGCTGCGCGACGCTGGACGCAGACGATGAGTGACGGCGGACGCGATCAGCGGCGGGGCGGCGGGCAGGCTACCGATCCGAAGACGGCCGACGTCGACGATCCCAAGCTGGTGCCGCGCGAGCACGGCGGCGGGCGCGGCTGGCCGCTCACCGATCCGATGCGCTACGTGCAGCACGAGCGGCGCGAGGCGGCGTCGCAGATCCAGCGATCGCTGAAGGCGTGGCGCAAGGGCGGCGGCGAGGGCGGCGTCAAGAGCGGCGGCAAAGGCGGCGGCGCGGCGGCGGTTTCCGAGGGCTCGGGCGCGCCGCTCCCCGACGGCACGCGCAAGCAGATGGAGCAGCACCTCGGCGCCGGGCTCGGCCACGCCAAGATCCACACCGGCTCCGAGTCGGCGCGCGCGGCCGAGGGC
>DATNAQ010000124.1:0-98326 GCA_035607415.1 Polyangia bacterium | reverse complement strand
CACGCCCTGGACGTCGTAGATCTCGAACGGCTGGGTGACGTCGGCGAGCGACACGCCCATCGGGTTCTTCGGATCGTCGAACGCGTAGTTCGCGACGAGGTGCGGGAACTGCGACCAGTTGTTGAGCTCGGTGACGAGCTGCTGGGTGCCGAGGTCGAACTCGTGGTTGCCGAGGACCTCGCCTTCCATCCCCGCGAGCGACAGCGCGCGAATCTCGGCCTCGCCCTTGAACTCGTTGAACACCGGCGCGCCTTCCCACGCGTCGCCGGAGTCGAGCCACAGCGAGCGGTTCGAGCTGACCCGGATCCGCTTGACCATCGTGCCGATGCGCGCGATGCCGCCGAACGGGCCCTTCGCGGGGAGCAGGCCGTAATCCTGGTCGAACTTGTTCGGGACGAAGTTGTACGGGAACAGACGCGAGTGAATGTCTGAGGTGTGAATGATCGTGAGCCGGACGTCCTGACCTTCGAGGTCCGGTTGATCGCGCTCGATCAAACATCCGGTCGTAGCGCAGACCAACGTCATGCTGAGGAGCCACCGCATCGGCGCGAGGTAATAACCGGGATACAGCGTTTTCTTCAAGCCCGAATGGATGGTCTACTTCGCGCGAAATGCCACGCGCCAAGATCGTTTGCACGCTTGGTCCAGCGTCAGCGAGCCCCGAACGCATCGGCGAGCTGATCGAAGCGGGTATGAGCTGCGCCCGTCTTAATTTTTCTCACGGGAGTCACGAAGATCACGCTCGAATGTTGCAGATCGTCCGCGCCGAGGCGGATCGGCGCGGCCGCGCGATCGCAGCGCTCCTCGATCTCCAGGGCCCGAAGATCCGCGTCGGCAGGTTCGCCGAGGGTCAGGTCGAGCTCAAGCCGGGAGCCGAGTTCACGATCACGACGAACGAAGGTGTGATCGGCGACGCGAAGCGGGTGTCGACGACGTACAGCCTGATCACGCGCGACGTGAAGCCCGGCGATCAGATCCTCCTCGACGATGGCTACATGGCGCTCGCGGTGACCGCGGTCGACGGCCACGACGTGAAGACCGTCGTCGTCTCGGGCGGCGTGCTCAAGAACAACAAGGGCATCAACCTGCCCGGCGTCAAAGTGTCGGCGCCCGCGCTCACCGAGAAGGATCGCCGGGATCTCGCCTTCGGCATGCAGCTCGGCGTCGACTTCGTGGCGCTGTCGTTCGTGCGCTCGCCCGACGACATCGACGAAGCGGTCAAGCTCGCCGTGCGGCCCGACGGCAAGCGTGTGCCGATCGTCGCCAAGATCGAGAAGCCCGAAGCCATCGAGCGGCTCGAGGAGATCGTCGATCGCGCCGACGGCATCATGGTGGCGCGCGGCGATCTCGGCGTCGAGATGGGCGCGGAGAAGGTGCCGCTCATCCAGAAGCGCGCCATCGAGCTGACCAACGCCAAGGGCAAGGTCGTGATCACGGCGACGCAGATGCTGGAGTCGATGATCACCAACCCGCGGCCGACGCGCGCCGAGGCCAGCGACGTGGCCAACGCGGTGCTCGACGGCTCGGACGCGCTCATGCTCTCGGGCGAGACGGCGTCGGGGAAATATCCGCTCCTCGCCGTGCGCACGATGGCGCGCATCATCGAGGAGATCGAAGACTCGGCGCGCTTCAAGACGCGCTTCGACGCCGCCACGCTCGACTTCGCGACCTCGGCCAACGCCATCGCCAAGGCCGCCGTCGTCGCCGCGCGGCAGATGGACGCCAAGGCGATCGCCTGCGTCACCGAGTCGGGCGGCGTGGCGCGCCTGGTCTCGGAGTATCGGCCCGAGGCGCGCCTGGTCGCGTTCTCGTCGCAGGACATCGTGGTGCGGCGGCTGGCGCTCTATTGGGGCGTCGAGCCGATCAAGGCGCCGCAGACGCCGTCGTTCGACGGCCTCCTCGTCGACATCGAGCGCCGGCTCGTCGACGGTAAATTCGTCAAAGCGGGCGATCTCGTGGTGCTGGTGGTGGCCGTGCCCATCGGCGCGGGGCACTCGGCCAACACGCTCCACATCCACAAAATCGGCAACTGAACGGCAAGTGTTGACAGCCGAAAGCGCCTCTCATATACAAAGCCGGCCGTCGCGAGGATGGCGGAACTGGTAGACGCACTAGCTTGAGGTGCTAGCGGGTAACACCGTGGGGGTTCGAATCCCCCTCCTCGCACTCCAACAAATCCAATGAAACAAACACCCCTGTACGGGCGGCACAAGGCTCTCGGCGCGAAGATCATCGACTTCGGGGGCTGGGCGATGCCCGTCCAGTACTCGGGGATCCTCGACGAGCACAAGAGCGTGCGCGAGGCGGCGGGCATCTTCGACGTCTCGCACATGGGCGAGGTCTGGTTCCGCGGGCCGCGCGCCGCCGAGGCGGTGCAGAAGCTCGTCACCAACGACGTCGGCAAGCTCGTCGACGGCATGGCGATGTACACCTGCGCCTGCCGGCCCTCGGGCGGGATCGTCGACGATCTCATCGTCTATCGCTCGGACGCCGAGAACATCCTCATCGTCGTGAACGCGTCGAACGTCGACAAAGACTTCGGCTGGTTCCAGGAGCAGGCGGGCGCGATCTGCGAGATCATCAACCTCAGCGACGAGACGGGGCTGCTCGCGGTGCAGGGACCACGCGCCGTCGAGCTGGTGCAATCGATCGCCGACCAGCCGGTCGCCGAGCTCAAGTCGTTCCGCTTTCGCAAGGCGGTCATCGGCGGCGTCATGACCAACGTGGCGCGCACCGGCTACACCGGCGAGGACGGGTTCGAGCTGTTCGCGCCGGCGCAGGCGGTCGGTAAGGTCTGGGACGCGGTGCTCGACGCCGGCCACAAAGTGGGCCTCAAGCCCATCGGGCTCGGCGCGCGCGACACGCTGCGCCTCGAGGCCAAGCTCTCGCTCTACGGCAACGACATCGACGAGGAGCACACGCCGCACGAAGCGGGCCTGTCGTGGGTGGTCAAGGGCAAGGGCTTCATCGGCGAGGAGGCGCTCGCCCGGCAAAAGGCCGAGGGCCTCACGCGCAAGCTCGTCGGCTTCGTCATGAAGGAGCGCGGCACGGCGCGCCACGGCTATCCGATCGTCGACGACAAGGGCGCGGCGATCGGCGTCGTGACGTCGGGCTCGGTCGGCCCCACCGTCGGTGCGAACATCGGGCTCGGCTACGTCCCGGTGGCCCTTGCGCAGGCGGGCACGCGGTTGCAAATCGATTGTCGCGGCAAAGGCGCCGCGGCCGAAGTCGTCAACGGAGCCTTCTACAAGCGTCCCTCGTAGCAAGGATGAGGAGTGCGGACCATGAGCACCGACTACCCGAACGATCTCCGCTACACCAAAGAGCACGAGTGGGCCCGCCCCGACGAGAGCGGCGGCAACAAGATCACGATAGGGATCACCAAGTTCGCCGTCGAGTCGCTCGGCGACATCACGCAGGTCGATCTGCCCAAGGAAGGCGAGGAGCTCAAGAAGGATGCCGTCTTCGGCACCGTCGAGAGCGTCAAGGCGGTCAGCGATCTGTTCGCCCCCTGCTCGGGCAAGGTGGTCAAGGTCAACGACCCGCTCGGTGACTCGCCCGAGTACATCAACGAAGATTGCTACGACGAAGGCTGGATGGTGCAGGTCGAGGTCAAGGATCCGAAGGAGCTCGACGCGCTCATGAACGCCGAGCAGTATCAGGCGTACCTGAAAGAGCAGGAATCGCACTAGCCCACCGAAGGAGCAGCTTTTGAGTAACAAGCAGCGCTACATCCCGCACACCGACGACGACGTGAAGCGCATGCTCGGCGTCGTCGGCAAGCCGACGGTCGACTCGCTGTTCGCGCACATCCCGGCGCGGCTGCGCGCGACGCGCCCGCTCGACATCGAGCCGCTCGACGAGAACTCGCTCATCAAGCACCTCGGCGAGATGGGCGGACGCTCCAGGCCCGCGATCGGATCGACGTTCCGCGACGGCGCGGCACTGTCGTTCCTCGGCGCGGGCGTGACGCCGCACGCGATCCCGTCGGCGGTCGACATGCTCCTGCAGCGGAGCGAGTGGTACACGAGCTACACGCCGTATCAGCCGGAGATCTCGCAGGGCACGCTGCAGGCGATCTTCGAGTTCCAGACGATGGTGTGCGAGATCTACGGCCTCGGCGTGGCCAACGCCTCGATGTACGACGGCGCCTCGGCGGCGGCCGAGGCGGTGCTGATGGCGCGGCGCGTGACCGGGCGGCGCCACGCGCTCGTCGCCGGCGCGCTCCATCCGCACTACGAGCAGACGATCGATTCGTACGTCGCCGGCGAGGAGTCGGGGTCGCACGAGGATCTCGCCGAGATCCGCTGGGGCGACGACGGCCGCGTGGCGCTCAAGGTGCTCGCCGAGGCGCTGGCCAAGTCGGACGACGTCGCCTGCGTCGTGATCCAGACGCCGAACTTCTTCGGCGTCGTCGAGGACGTCAAGGCGCTGGCCGAGATGGCGCACGCGCGCGGGGCGCTCCTGGTCGTGGCCAACACCGAGCCGGTGGCCTTCGGCGTGGTGCAGTCGCCGGGCGCGCTCGGCGCCGACATCGTCGTCGGCGAGGGGCTCGGCCTGGCGATTCCGCCGACGATGGGCGGCCCGGGCGTCGGCCTGTTCGCGGCCAAGGCGGAGTACACGCGCCAGCTGCCGGGGCGGCTCGTCGGCGAGACCGTCGACAAGGAAGGCAAGCGCGGCTACGTGCTGACGCTGGCCACGCGCGAGCAGCACATCCGCCGCGAGAAGGCGACCTCGAACATCTGCACCAACCAGGGCCTCATCGCGCTGGCGTTCACCATCCACATGTCGCTGCTCGGGCGGCGCGGGCTCGTCGAGCTGGCGCAGCTCAACCTGGCCAAGACCGAGTACGCCAAGAGCGTGATCGGCAAGATCAACGGCTTTTCGGTCGCGTTCAACGGCCCGACGTTCAACGAGTTCGCGGTGCGCGTGCGCGGGGGCGACGCCAACACCACCGTCGCCAAGCTGGCCGATCAGGGCATCTACGCGGGCGTCGCGGCGACGGCGCCGGGCATGCTGCCCAAGGGCAAGGGCGACGACCTCATGATCATCGCGGTCACCGAGCGGCACTCCAAGGCGGACATCGACAAGCTCGCCTCGGCGCTCGACTGGGAGCAGACCTCGTGAGCGACAAGACGACCAAGACCGGGACGCCGATCGCGACGCGGCAGCTCTTGCACACGTCGCGGCCGATCTTCGAGCAGGGCGCGCCCGGGCGCTCGGGCGCGTCGCTGCCGCCGCTCGACGTGCCGGCGATCGATGCCACCAAGATCTACGGCGCAGCCGCGCGCACCGACGGTGGGCCGAACCTGCCGGAGGTGTCGGAGGTCGAGGTCACGCGTCACTACACGCGCCTGTCGCGCTGGAACTACGCGATCGACATCGGGCTCTACCCTCTCGGCTCGTGCACCATGAAGTACAACCCGAAGGTCAACGAGCGCGCGGCGCGCATGCCCGGTTTCGCGGGGCTGCATCCGGCGCAGCCCGAGTCGACCGTCGACGGTGCGCTCGAGCTCATGTGGGGCCTCGAGCGCGCGCTGTGCGAGATCGGCGGCTTCGCGCGCGTGACCTTGCAGCCGGCCGCGGGCGCGCAGGGCGAGCTCTGCGGCATCATGATGATCCGGGCCTATCACGCGGACAAGGGACGCCGGCCGACGAAGGTGTTGATCCCCGACTCGGCGCACGGCACCAACCCGGCGTCGTGCACGCTCAACTCGTTCGAGACGGTGCCGCTCAAGACCGGCGCCGACGGCCTCTTGCACGTCGACACCGTCAAGGCCGCCTGCGCCGCGCACAAGGACGACGTCGCGGCCATCATGATCACCAACCCGTCGACGCTCGGCCTGTTCGAGGAGCAGCTCGGCGAGATCGCGGACGTCGTGCACGAGGCGGGCGGTCTCGTGTACATGGACGGCGCCAACTTGAACGCGCTGCTCGGCAAGGTGCGCCCGGGCGAAGCGGGCGTCGACGTCATGCACATCAACCTGCACAAGACGTTCACGACGCCGCACGGCGGCGGCGGCCCGGGCTCGGGCGTCGTCGGCGTCGTGTCGAAGCTCGAGCCGTACCTGCCCACGCCCACCGTCGAGAAGGCCGCGGGCGAGAGTGGCAAGTACCGCTTCGAGTACAACCGTCCGAAGTCGATCGGGCGGCTGCGCAGCTTCTTCGGCAACTTCGGCATGTTCGTGCGCGCGTACACGTACATTCGCGAGCTCGGCGGCCCGGGGCTGACGTGCGCCACCGAGATGGCGGTGCTCAACGCCAACTACATCCGCGCCAAGCTCGAGGACACCTACTCGCTCGCGTACGACAAGCCGTCGATGCACGAGGTCGTGTTCACCGACAAGAAGCTCAAGCGCGAGACCGGCGTGCAGACGCTCGACGTGGCCAAGCGCCTCATGGACTTCGGCTATCACCCGCCGACGATCTACTTCCCGCTGCCGGCGGTGACCGGCGGCGCGGGCGCGCTCATGATCGAGCCGACCGAGACCGAGACGCCGGAGACGCTCGACTCGTTCTGCGACGCGATGCGCGCCATCGCCGACGAGGCCAAGGTCGATCCAGAGATCGCGCGCAACGCCCCGCACCAGACCGCGCTGCGCCGCCTCGACGAGACCCGGGCCGCGCGCTCGCCCAAGCTGCGCTGGACGCGCGAATAGCACCATGACCTTCGGCCGCTGGCAGAAGCTGGCGGCGGCGACGGTGCCGCGGCGGCGTGGCCTCTTGCAGGCGCGCGTCGCCGACGCGCTGGTCGAATATCCGACGGGCAAGAGCGCGATGGTCTACTACGACGGCGACGACGATCTGTCGCACGCGCTGGCGCGCCTCGGCGCCGCGGTGCCGCCCGGCGCCGACGTGCTGGTGCGCTTCGGCGAATGCGCCGATCCCGCGGCCGAGCTCGCACGCAAGCTCGACGAGTTCACGCGCCGCTTCGGCGCCGCGCCGGCGTGGAACCCGCGCGCGTAGAATCGCGCGCTACTGCCAGGTGATGCCCATGATCCACGGCAGATCCTGGGCGTCGTCGTTGGGCACGTTCTCGACGGTGAAGGTGACCGGCCAGTCCCCCGCCATGAGCGTCGACGTGTTGGCGACGTTGGCCGTGAGCGTGGTGTCGGTGCCGTCGGCGGGCAGCGCGGCGAGCGCCTCGGGCGCCACCGTGTAGCTGCCCGCGCTCGTCGGCGCGTCGCACAGGAGCGCGAGGAACGCCGTCGGCGTATCGGTGGCGACGGTGATGGTCAGCGTGCCCGGCGACGCCGCCTTCCAGGTGATGGGCAGCCCCGACGCCCGCGTCACCGTCGGGGTGGGCCCGTTCATCGCCGGGCGCGCCGGCGTCAGCATGCGCGGCCGCGACGTCGCCAGGATCGACGTCGTGAACGCCGGCACCGCGTCGCCGGTCGCCGACATGGTGAAGCTCTCGCCGCCGTCCCACGGCTTGGCGGAGCCGAGCGACAACGAGTAGCTGCCGTCGCTGCCGACGGCAAGTGGCATCGCGCCCGACGGCCCGGTCAGCGTGACCGTGCCGGCGCCGACGTTGGTGCGCATCGGCGGGCGCGCGATTCCGCCCATGTCGCTGTCGCGCGGGCAGCTGCGCAGGCGGCAGGCGCCGGCGGCCATGACGCTGCACGGCCCGCTCATGCCGCCGTCGTAGGTGCTGAAAGTGGCGGTCGCCGACGCCATGGCCAGGCCGGTGAAGAAGTAGCTCTGCAAGATGAGCGTCGCCAGCTTGGGCGGATTCGCCTCCGGCCCGCTCATCACCGCCATGTCCGCCGCGCCGCCGTCCGACGACGAGCGCCCGGTGGCGGCGCCGCAGCCGAGGGTCACGGCCGCGGCGAGAAGGATCGCGCTTCGCATCGCGCGACTATAACGGACCACTACTGATACTTGTAGACCTTGAGCGAGCCGTGGCCGCTCAGCTCGAAGACGAACGCGAAGTTGAAGTGGATCTGCCCGTCGCCCTCGACGAGATCTTTCGGCGGATTGGGGAACGGCGCCGCCTTCTTGAAGGCGTCGATGGCTTCGTCGTCGAGGAAGTCGACGCCGCTCGACTGCAGCACCGTCCACGCCGCCAGCTTGCCGTCGGGCGACAGGTGGATGCGCAGCACCGTCACACGATCCTTGACGCCGTAGACGTTGCCGTTCGGATCGTGGCGCACGTAGACGAGCTCGGGGTGCCACTCGTCGGCGACCTGGCGTTTGACGCGGTTGAAGAACGGCGCGTGCTTCCACTTCTTGGAGTTGAGCGCGGTGGCGTCGCCGTCGTCGACGTCCTTCAAGTAGTCCATCGACCCGCCGCCCTTGCCGATGGCGCGCTGGAGCATCTCCGGAGTCGGCATGATCTCGGGCCGCTTCTGCCCCGGCGTGCCCACGGGCCCCTCGGCGCCGGGCGTGCGATGGACGCCGTCGCCGTTGTCGCCGACCTCGCGCTGCCGCGGAGTCAACCGCGCCGGCGCGCCGTTTTGCCCGGCGCGCGGCTTCTGACCGTCGCGGTCGACGGGCAGCTCGTTCTTGGCGCCGCGCGGCTGCGGCTTCGGCAGATCGCGCATCGCCAGCGGCCCCGGCTTGCCGCCCTTGCCCGACTGCGCCCTGTCGGGCCGTGCGTTGGGCGCGTCACCCGCGGGCAAGGAAGGCGGCGCCGGCGTGGCGCCGTCCTTGGCGCCGCCGTGATCGCGCCCGTAGAGCTTGGTCTCCTTGTCGACCTTGGTGTCGAACTCCGAGACGTAGTTGGACTTGTCGGGGTGCTCCTCGACGAGCGGCTTGGCCACGTCGACCACCTGCCCGTGCGGCGTCTTCGACTCTTCTTCCTTCTTCTTTTCTTCCTCGCGCTTCTTCTCTTCCTCGGTCTTCTCCTCGGGCGTCTGCAGCTCGTCGACGAGCTGCTGGATCTCGAGCGGCTGATCGTCCTTCTGCGCCTCGGCGCCGTTCTGCGCCACCACCATCGGGACCGAGTCGTGGCGCCGCATCCCGTCGAGGAGATCGAGCCAGCCGAGCGCGCCGGCCACCACGAGCACGACGAGGTGCGCGGCGAGCGCGAGCGCCATCGCCACCAGAACGGTCGTCACGGCCGATTTTTTGCGGCGACTGGCCACAATGCACCAACTCTAATTATAGAAGCGCACGTGGGCCGGGGCTACCGGATTGCCGGATTGGACCCTTCGAACGGCGCGGTGACGCGCAGCTCGTGGCCGAGCGTGTCGGGCAAACGGCCGAACGGCGCCGCCTTCTTGATGGCCGCGAGCACGTTCTTGTCGAACTTTTCGAAGCCCGAGCCTTTGAGCACGCGGACATCGGCGACGCTCCCATCCTTCCGTATGGTGAATCCTACGAGCACATCGCCCTGTTCCATCCTCAGGGCGAGCTCGCGCGGGAACTCCCACAGCGGATCCACCTTTTGCCGCACGCCCGCGACATAGCGGTCGTAGGTGCGCTCGTAGGTCGCGAGCTGCAGGGCGCGCGCGTCCGGCAGCCCGGGCGCGCCGGTGGGCACCGGGGCCGTCCCGTGGGCCGTGGGCGCGTAGCCGAGCGCGCCCTCTCCGCGTCCGCTGGTCTCGGCGCCGGGCGACGTCGGCCGCGACAGCTCGATCTTCTGCGGCTGCCGTTCGTCGGAGACGAGCGCCTCGTCGACGCGATCGGCGACCTCCTCGCTCGGCGTCGCCGCGTCGGTCGCCGCCGGGTTCTCCTGCACGTCGGGGCGCGAGCGCCCGGCCTCGGCGCGCACCACGCGCGTACCGTCGCTGCTCGACGGCGCCGGCGCGCGCGCGTGCCCGTCGCCGGCGCGCGACGACAGCCACGGCGTGCGATCGGGATGCGGCGTGGCGCGCACCTGCTCGCGGCTCTCGCGCAGGCGCGCGGTGCGGATGCGCTGCATGGCATAGCCGGCGGCGGCGTCGTAGGGCTGCGTGCGCAGCGTGGCTTCGTCGGCGCGCGCCGTCACCAGCGTGGGCGCGCCGGCGCCGTGCCCGCTCGATCGCGCGGCGGCGCCGGCCGCGACGTCGGGGTTCCTCGCGTGCGACGGCGCGCCCGGCGCCGGTACGTCGACGACGGCCTCGCCCGGCGCGCGCAGCTCGATCTCGGTCGGCGGCAGCGCCTGCGCGTGCACGCTCGTCTCCATGGCGGCGGCGTCGCCCGGCACCGTCGCGACCAACGGCACCTCCGCGCGCCGCGCCAACGGTGTCGCCAGCAACCAGGCGACCACGCAGAGCGCCGCCGCGTGCAGGCCGACTGACACGACGAGCGCGCGAAGGACCACGGTCACCGAGGATAGCACCGGCTCGATCCGGCGCACGCAGGACCGTTTGTTGCACTACGTTCCGCCATGGCACGTATCGCCTCGACCGCCACCGCCGTTCCTGCATTTCGCCTCGACCGCGCCACCTACAAGCGCTACTGCGAGATGGTCTTCTCGTCGCCGCTGCAGCAGCGCGCCGCGCGGCGCATCATCGACAACACGCGCATCGACGCGCGCTACCTCGTCGCCACGCCCGATCAGCTCCTGGCGCCGCGCTCGCTCCAGGAAAAGAGCGCCGACTACGCGACGCATGCGCGCCGGCTCGGTGAGCACGTCGGCCGACGCGCCCTCGATCGCGCGCACGTCGCCGCCGAGGCCGTCGACATGATCGTCACCACCTCGTGCACCGGCGTCATGATCCCGTCGGTGGACGCCTATCTCGCCGAGCAGCTGCACCTGCGCCGCGACGTGGTGCGCCTGCCCATCACCGAGCTCGGCTGCGCCGCCGGCGCGGCGGCGTTGTCACGCGCGCGCGAGCACGTGCGCGCCTATCCCGAGCACAACGTGCTGGTGATGTCGATCGAGCTGCCGTCGCTCACGTTCCAGAAACAGGATCTGTCGATGACCAACCTCGTGGCCGCATCGATCTTCGGCGACGGCGCCGCCGCGGTGCTGGTGCGCGGCGAGCGCGCCGCCGACGGCCCCGTGCGCCACGGTCCGGTGCTCGTCGACTCGATGTGCCACCTCTATCCGGAGTCGCAATACCTCATGGGCTTCGAGCTCAAGGACGGCGGCTTCCACATCGTGCTCGACCGCGACGTGCCGCACGCGCTGCGCGGACGCGTGCGCCCGCTCGTCGAGGAGCTGTGCACGAAGAACGGCGTCACCCTGCGCGATCTCAAGTTCACCGCGCTGCACCCCGGCGGGCGGCGCATCCTCGAGGATCTCGACGCCGATCTCGGCCTCGGCGGCCTCACCGAGCCGTCGTGGGACGTCTTGCGCGAATACGGCAACCTCTCGTCGGCGACGGTGCTCTTCGTGCTCGACGAGGTCCTGCGCCGGACGCCGCCGCCGCTCGGCTCCTATGGCCTGCTCGCCGCGTTCGGCCCCGGATTTTCCGCCGAGCTGTCGCTGATGCGCTGGCAGTAGCGGCGCGCGCGGGCTAGTCGCCGAGCCAGTTGGTGTGCACGAACGGCGGATTCTGCCCGGCGTCGTTGCGCTGATAGGTGTGCGCGCCGAACGCGTCGCGCTGCGCCTGCGTCAGGTTCTGCGGCAGCTCCGCCGTGCGGTAGCTGTCGAAGTACGCCAGCGCCGACGCCAACGCCGGCACCGGCACGCCGCCCGCCTGCGCCGCGCCGACGAGCGCGCGCAGCGCCGCCTGCCCGTCGCCCACCGCGCGCCGCACCTCCTCGTCGACGAGCAGGTTGGGGAGATCGCCGCGCCGGCCGAACGCCCGCATCACGTCCTCGAGCAGGCGCGCGCGGATGATGCAGCCGCCGGTCCAGATGCGCGCCATCTCGGCGAGGTTCACGCTCCACTGGAACTCGCGCGATCCGGCGGCGATGAGCGCCATCCCCTGCGCGTACGAGCACAGCTTGGCCGCATAGAGCGCCTGCGGCATGACTTCGAGGAGCTTCGGATCCGCCGCCGGCGCGGGTCCGCGGAACAGCGACGCCGCCACCACGCGCTCCGCCTTCAGCGTCGACAAGAGGCGCGCGTCGATGGCCGCGTTGATCGTCGGGATCGGCACGCCGAGATCGAGCGCGATCTGCGCCGACCACTTGCCGGTGCCCTTCTGCCCCGCCACGTCGAGCACCCGGTCGACGAGCGGCGCGCCCGACTTGTCGTCGCGCACGCGCAGCACCTCGGCCGACAGCTCGAGCAGGAACGAGTCGAGCACGCCCGTGTTCCACTTCTCGAAGGTCTCGGCGATGCGTGCGGCGTCATAGGCAAAGCCGCGACGCAAGACATCGTAGACCTCGGCGATGAGCTGCATGTCGGCATACTCGATGCCGTTGTGAACCATCTTCACGAAGTGCCCGGCGCCGTCGGGCCCGACGTAGGCGACGCACGGCCCGTGCTTGGAGTGCGCCGAAATGGCCTCCAGCGCCGGTTTCAACGCATCCCACGCCTCGGGCGCGCCGCCCGGCATCATCGACGGCCCGCGCCGCGCGCCCTCCGATCCGCCCGACACGCCCATGCCGACGAAGCGCAGCCCCTTGTCGCGCCACGACGCCTCGCGCCGCTGCGTGTCCTTGAACCACGAGTTGCCGCCGTCGATGACGATGTCGCCCTGTTCGCACAAGGGCGCCAGCTTCTCCATCGTCATGTCGACGGGCGCGCCGGCCTTGATCATCATCAGCATGCGCCGCGGCCGCGGCAGCGCCTTGACCAGATCGGCGAGCGTCTTACAGCCCGTCGCCTCCGGATGCGCGGCGACGAAGCGATCGGTCCACTCGCCTTCGAGGTTCCACACGGCGACGGGCGTGCCGTGCTCCATGAGGTTGAGGGCGAGGTTCTCGCCCATGGTCCCGAGCCCGATGATTCCAAACGTTGGCGACGTAGGCATGCGCGGAGAATATAATGCGCCGGTGCGCCTTCCTAGCTCCCTCGTACCGGTATTCCTCGTCGTCGTCGGATGCAGCTCTTCTAATGTGACCGTGCCGGATGCCGCGGCGCCGCTCGACATGCACATCCCGGCACCGACGACGCTCGGCCCCGCGATGACGCTCGCCAACTGCCTCGCCGCCGACGCGAGCTTCGTCTACTGGTCGGACAGCACGCCGGCGATCATGAAGGTCCCCGTCGGCGGCGGCACGCCGGCGCAGGTGGCCGCCGGCGGCGACAAGAACAGCTGCGTGGCCGTCGACGGCAGCGGCATCTACTGGATCGACGCCGACAAGATCATGAAGGCGCCGCTCACCGGCGGCGGCACGATGGCGCTCGCCTCGAGCCAGCATCCGCTCAAGGGCGCCCCGCTCGTCGCCGCGGGCGGCTTCGTCTACTGGATCACCGACGTCTACGGCGACGTCGACGCCTACGACGGCAAGAACGCGGTCGTGCGCGTGCCGACGGCGGGCGGCAGCGTGCAGGTCGTGGTCGCCGATCTCACCGGCAGCCCGGGCGGCCTCGCCGTCGACGACACCAACGTCTACTACAGCGATCAGTCGGGCGTGTTCGCGCGCCCGCTGGCATCGCCGGCCACCTCGATCCCGTTCGGCACCTCCACGCTGCATGGCAACGCGCTCGCCGTCGGCGGCGGCCACCTGGCGATGAACGAGATCGCCGGCGTCGGGTCGGGCGACGTGGCCGTCTTCCGCCTCGACGGCATGATGCGCACCGTGGTCTCGAATTCGCTGGCGCAGCCGCTCGCCGTCGACGACAAGGGCGTCTACATCAACGGCACGGGCTCGCTCGAGCGGCTCGCGCTCGACGGCTCGGGCGCGACCCTCCTGGCCACGCAGCCGCCGCGCGCGGTGGCGCTGTCCGCGTCGACGATCTTCTTCACGGATGGCACCGCGATCTATTCGCTGCCGCGGTAAATCGGTGTATACGATCTAACCATGCAAGCGCGTCGCACCATCGAGCACGACGGCGAAGGAGGATGGTCCTCCGTCGCGGTGCATCTGCAACCCGCGGGCGGCGGCAAGGAGGGCTTCTACCTCACGCTCTTCCCCGACGCGCGTCCACCGTCGGTGGTGTTCCTGCGCCCGCCGCAGCTGTCACAGCTCGTCGATCTCGCCGCGCAGGCGAACGTGACCGATCAACAGATCTGGGACTTCGTCGCCAAGATCCCGATGGAGCCGCTGTTGCCGTCGCGCTCGCTCTATCCGCGGCTGCGCGCGCTGCTCGTCGACTCGGCGACCGGGATCCGCGCGCAGATCCGCGCGCAGGAAGAGCGCCCGCAGCCGAAGAGCTCGCCGATCGACGAAGAGCCGGCGCCGACGGCCACCGAGCCCGGCTATGGCGGCTCGCACGAATCCGCTGGGGGCCACGACCCCGATGGCGGAGGGAACGACTTTTCGTAGCTCGCTCCAAGTCTGCAACCTCAAATGTGAACACGGTGGGGCCTCGGGTCCCGGGCAGTGGGGGTAGAGTCTCCACGTCATAGCTGAATCCCCAATGATTTCGCGAAAGGGACCTGGAATAGCGCGTGCACCCAACGCGCGTACGAGGGAGGTCCCAGTCGTGAAGAAGATCGATTACTACGCGGTGCAGAACCCCTGGCGCATGCCCAAGTGGCTCGGGGCGACGCTCGGCGGCATCTTCGGCGTGATCGTGATCGGCTCGATGATCACGATCGTGCAGCTCACCCGCTCGCCGACGCCCGCGCCGGTCGCAGCGGTGGCGATGGCTCCCGTCGCGACGGCGGCTCCGACGGCGGCTCCGGCGGCGGCGGCAGTCGCGCCGGCCAAGGCGGTCTCGGCGCCGGTGGCCAGCGCCGACGATGCGGCGCCCGTCGCCAAGAAGCACGCGAAGCGGCACGCCAAGGCGGCCAAGCACGGCAGGATGCTGGCGTCGGCGAAGCGCTCGTCGGACGCCGGCTCGACGCAGCGCCAGACCATCATCGCCAAGCACGACACCAAGTCGAAGCGCACCGACAAGGACGCGCTCGACAAGCTGCTCGGCCTGTAGCCCCTCTCTAGCTCTTCAGATTCTTCAGACGATCCCCGTCGAGACCCGGTAGGAGATCGCGCGCGCGCTCGAGCGTGGCGCGCGCCGTCTTGGCGTCGCCGTCGTCGAGGAGCGCGATGGCCTCGGCGAGGCGATCGGCGAGCTGGCGCAGCGGATCGGTCGAGCGCGGCGGCTCGGGCGAGCGCGGCGGCTCGGGCGTCGGTGGTGGTGGCGCCGGCTTCATGACAGCTGGAAGGGGTGCGCCGCCCTCCTCCGCTTCGATGGCCTGCTCGCCCTCGACGTACGACGGATAGCGGAAGCGGTAGTCGAGCTCGCGCTTGAGGCGCGCGTTGGACACCTTGCGGTTGCGCACCGCGCGGCGCGGCGCGCCCGGCGCCAGCGACGGCACCGACGGGGGCGCCGGCACGCCGAGGCGCGCCACCAGCCAGTCGGAGTACTCGCGCTGCGTGGTCGGGCGATCATCCGAGACGCAGTAGACGGCGCCGGCCGGGGCCTTCTCGACGGCAGCGCGCAGGATGCCGACGATGTCGTCGACGTGCACGCGCGAGAAGTAGTGCGCGCCGTCGTCGACGAGCTTGTAGGTGCGCGCCTTCAAGCGCTCGCGCACGCCGCGGCCGGGGCCGTAGATGGCGGCGAGGCGGAAGATCACCGTCGGGAGCCCGGACAGGCGCGCCATCTCGACCGCGCTCTCCTCGGCGATGCGGGTCATCGCCTCGGAGTCGCCGAGCGCGATCGAGGTCTCCTCGTCGACGGTCTCGCCGTCGGGCGTCTCGCCGTAGACGGCGGTGGAGCTGAGGTACAAGAAGCGCGCGGCGCCGGCGGAGCCGCACGCGTCGCCGGCGCGGCGGATGGCCTCGCCGGGCGGCGCACCGGGAACCGGCGGGATCGAATAGACGACGATCGGCGACGACAGGCCGTAGAGCGCGGGGCCGAACGCGCGTGACTTGGCGGCGTCGAGCGCGTGCACCTCGGCGCCGAGCTCGCCGAGCGGCTGCAGGCGCGTGGTATTGCGCGCGCAGACGCGTACGCGGTGGCCGCCCTCGGCGAGGAGCGCGCGCGCCAGGCGCGTGCCGACGTAGCCACAGCCGAGGATCGCCCAGTCCGCCATTGGGATTACGCTAGCACGAGACGGCGGCGCAGGGTCCACGCGGCGGCCGCGGCAGCGACGGCGAGCGCGGCCAGCCAGGCGATCGCGGGCAGCGGCGTCCAGCCGATGGCGAACCAGTCGATGAAGAGCTTGGGCCAGATGTGCTCGAGCTTCGGCGGATTCGAGAGCAGGAGCAGATACGGCGGATTGACCTCGAAGTGGTGATCGCCGCGCACGCGATGCGAGAGCAGCCAGGCGTGGCCGAGGAGCGGCGAGAACTGCGGCACGAAGTGACACTCCGACGGCACCTCGGCGAACCAGGCCGGCGCGCCGGTGGCGCTGCGAACGTCGGTCACGACCGAGAGGTACGTGGAGGGCGAAATCATGATGCCTGGCGTTTGCAGCGCGATGCCCACGGCGGTCAGCACGCCCAGCAGCGTCCGGCGGTTGGCGGCGCGGGTCGACCAGGCGAGCGCGACCGCCTCGAGCGCGAGCGGCAGGAGCGGGACGGCGCGGCGCGGGCCCCAGGTCGGATCGCCGTGCCAGTCGGGGCGCTCGGCGGCGGCGAGCAGGACCGCGGCGGCGACCGCGAGGACGAGCTGGGCCTCGGCGCGGCGCGTGCGCCAGAGCGTGACGATCGCCGGCGGCGCGAGCATGACGATCGGCGCGTAGAGGAAGAGGCTCTTGCCGGTCGAGAGCAACAGGCCGTCGAGGCCCTGCAGCAGCTCGCCGTGCGGCTCGGGGTGGGCGCCGACGTGCCAGCGATGCACGGCGACGATCGTCAGGCCCGCGGCGAGCGGGACGAGCACGCGCGCGGCGACGGTGGCGCCGAGACGATCGAAGCGATGCAGGCCGCACCAGGCGACGAGCACGAGCGCGGCCAGGAGCAGCGTCGGATCGACGACGACGAGGGCTCCGAGCGAAAGGCCGAGGGCGAGCGCGGCGCGGCGATCGGCGGGACCGACGACGTCGGCGCTGACGACGGCGCGGGCGGCGCGCGCGGCGACGAAGAGCAAGAGCGTGGCCAGCGCGGTGCCGTCGGGGACGCGGCCATACCAGACGAGCGGCGTGGCGAACACCAGCGCGAGCGCGAAAAAGAGCGCGGTGCGCGCGCCGAGGCCGTCGGCGCGCAGCGTGCCGAAGAAGACGACGCAGACGAGCGCGACGAGCGCGGCGGCGGTCGCCGCTTCGGCGGCGTGGGCGATGCGCGCCTGCGGATCGAGCGTGCGCGTGGCGACGGCGAGCGCCTCGGCGGGCACGAGCGCGAGCGCGGCGCCGAGCGCGGTGGTGGCGCGGCGGCGGCCGTCGCGCACCACCGTCGACGGCAGCGTGACGGCATCGCCGTAGGGGGCGACGTCGAGCGTGCCGGTGGCGACGAGCGCGCGCGCAGTGGAGGCGGCGGTGCGGGCGATGCCGGCGAGCGGCGCGGCGGGCGCGACCATGGTCAGGATCGCGAAGACGAGCACGAACAGAGGCAGCCGCACGTGCCTCGGGGCGCCGCTCGGCTTCGTCACGGCGCCACCACCAGCGGCTTCGGCGCGATCGCGAGCGTATCGGCCGATTGCACGCGAACGGACCAGGTGCGGCCGCGCGCCGCGGCCGGCACGCACGCGCTCACCGCGGCGTCGCTCCAGGTCGCGCGCTTGCACGTCGCGTCGGCGGCGAGGGCGCGGCCCCACGGCGGCACCAGCCAGACGCCGTCGCCGCGGTTGGGCTCGTTGCCGAAGCCGGAGCCGCGCACGAGCAGGAGCTCGCCCACCTTCGCCGTCGTGGGCGCGGCGCCGATGGCGATCGGCGTCAGCGAATGCACGGCGTGCGTGCTCGTGCCGTCGGCGCCGGTGACGGTGCACTGGGCCCAGGCCGGCATGCGCTCGGGCGGCTGCACGATCGTGGTGGACTCGTCGAGCGGCACGTTGCCGCCGACGGGCTTGACGCCCACCGCGAGCTTCCACTGCGTCTTGACCGGCGCCACGAAGCCGTCGGCGATGCAGCGCAAGAGCCACAGCGTCGGACGCGTGCCGTCGACGGGATGGCCCTCGATGCGCACCGACGGCGCGCGCGAGCAGGCGCCAGCGAGCGCGCAGGCGACCATCAATGTGGGGAGGAGCGCCTTACGCAACATCGGCGCGGCGCGAGGTGCTAGGCGGTGGCGGCGGGACGGCCCGGGCCGCGGCGCTTGCGGCCGCGCTTGCCCGCCGCCTTGGCAGTGGCGCCGTTCTTCCCGTGAGCCGCGCGATACTTCTCTTTTTCGGTTTTTGGAATGTCCTTGTGCAGGGCCGCGCAAAACATGCCAAAACGCGGCGCCGCGACATTGCGGCATCCCGGGTAATAGCAGAGCGTCTTGCCGCGCGTACGACCCGCGCCACCGGCGCGACCACGCCGACCCTGCAGCGCGTTGCCGCTGGCGCGCACGGCAGCCTCGATTCTGCCGACGGTGAAGCGCTCGACCACGGCGGCGAGCCGGTGCGCGAAGTCGGTGATGATCGGATTGATGAGCGACGTTGGATCGTTCTTCCGTGGTCTCGGCATGGTGGGAAGCAATATACCAAAACTTTAGATCACAAGAACAAAAATAACGATTATAAGGATTCCGTATGATTCCCTGGTTCAATATCCCCGCCCCTTCGATCCCGTTTCCGATAATTGGGAAACTTTCGATCCACGCCTTCGGGATCCTCGTAGCAACCGGAATCCTGGTCGGCCTACGCCTGACCAAGAAGCGTGGCCGCGAGCTCGGGCTCGTCGACGAGCAGGTCGATTCGATGGTCACCTGGTCGCTGGTGCTCGGCTTCATCTGCGCGCACCTGTTCGACGTGTTCGCATATCAGACTTTCGGTGCGCATCCGCGGTTCATCGATATCATCAATCCCTTGAGCGGTATCTCCTCGTTCGGAGGATTTGCCGGGGCTTTGATCGGATTATTCTGGTGGTGCCGGCGCAATCGCCAGCCGGTGATGCCGTACGCCGATTCGCTCGCGTATGGGCTGGCGACCGGTTGGATGTTCGGGCGGTTGGGCTGTTTCACCGCGCACGATCATCCTGGCCGGCTCACCAATTTTTTCCTCGCGGTTCATTATCCCAGCGGCTTTCGTCACGACCTCGGGCTCGACGAGGCGCTGTGGGCCGCGCTGATCGCGCTCGTCTTCGCCCTGCTCCGCCGACGGGGCAAGCAGCCGCTCGGTCTCTATGTCACGCTGCTGACGCTCGCCTACGCGCCGGTGCGCTTCGGGCTCGACTTTCTGCGCGCGACCGACGTGCCCGAGCCGGACGCGCGCTATTTCGGGCTCACGCCGGCGCAGTGGGGCTGTATCGGCGTATTCATCGTCGGCATCGGGCTGGCGGTGTGGACGCGGCGTCACTTGCGGGCGTCGCGCGTTCCCGCGAAGAGTGACGAACGGTAACCAAGACGCGGTGGAGCACCTCTGTTGTCATAAGGAGGGCTTCATGCGAATTCATTTCGTGCACGGAATGCTCGCGGGTGTCGCGGCACTGGCGCTGTTCGCCGCGGGCGCGCGCGCCGAAAAACCGGCGGCCACCGGCGAGGAGCAGGCGGCCGCGGGTGCCAAGCTGTATGCCAAGCACTGCGCCAAATGCCACGGCGACGCCGGCCAGGGCAAGAAGGCCCCGGCGGTCGTCGGCAAGGATGCGCTGCCGCTCGATCCGCCGGCCAACGCCAAGCTGCGCAAGACGCAGTTCCACACCGCGCAGGATGTGGCGGCGTTCGTGGCGGCCAACATGCCGCCGAAGAAGGGCGGCAGCCTGACCACCGACCAGTACTACGAGATCCTGGCGTTCGACCTCAAGGCCAACGGCGTCGACGTCAGCGGCAAGAAGATCGATCCGACCACGGCCGCCGAGATCAAGCTCCACTAATCATCGCGATGGTAGTAGTCGCCGAGGACGGATTCGGCCGGCTTCCCCGCCGGTGAAAAGTCCGTCGGACCCTCGGCGTCGCGGCTGTCGGTAAACCACTTCCACACGTAGATCCCCGCCAGCCACGGCTGACCCCACAGCGTCGAGAGCGCCGCGCGGAAGCACGACGCCTGATGCGCGAGGTCGACTTGCGGATGCGCGTCGGACTCGGGCCAGCTCGCGGGCGCGAGCGCGGCGTCGCGCACCGAGCGGTAGCCGAGCTCGGTGAGGATGATGCGCTTGCCGGTGCGTTTGGACAGCGCGGCGAGCCGCTTGGCGAGCACGTTCCACGCCAGGCACAGCTCGGGCTCGGCGGCGCCGGCTTTCGTCGCCAGCGGCGCGTAGGCGTCGACGCCGACGTAGTCGAGCGCGTCCCAGAACGGGACCTTCTCCGCCTCGTCCCAGTTGGCGGCGTAGGTGAGCGGGCCGTGATAGGCGGCGCGCAGCTCGGCGATGAGCGCGCGCCAGCACTCGGGATCGCAGGCGGTGGCGCTCTTGAGCTCGGTGCCGAGGACGAGCATGTCGTAGTGGTCGCGCTCGGCGAGCGCGGCGTAGCGCAGGATGAAGCTGCGGTAGCTGGCGAACCACTTGCGCCAGGCGTCGTCGCTGGCGAAGACGAGGTTGCCCTGCCACTCGCCGCGGCGGATCCAGAGGTGCGGCTTGAGCGCGACCTTCATGCCGAGCGCATGCGCATGCATCACTTCGAGGCGCATGCGCTCGTCGGTCTCGCCGGCGCCGTGCGCGGAGGCGGCGCGGATCTCGACGGCGCTCGTCGACTCCATGAAGCCGAAGGGGGTGAGCGAGATCCACTCGACGCCGAGTCGATGCAGGCGCGCCAGCGTCTTCTGCGAGACGGCGCTGCCGTAGCCGACGTCGCCGTCGCGCGACCAGGCGTGCGCGTAGCAGATGCCGCGCTGGAACGGATGGGCATCGTGACGCGCGCTCGCGGTCGAGGCCGCCAAGAGCCCGGCGCAGACGAGGACGGCAGCGCGCCGCATGCGCCGAGGATACGCCCTCAGTGCAGCGGATAGAAGCCGCCGAGGATCATGCCGAACACGATGTGCGAAATGACGACGGCGAGCGGCGTGCGCACGCCATAGTTGAGCGCCAAGAAGCCGGGCGGCTCGAGCTGCCGCGCCACCGACGGGCCGTGCTGCTCCGAGGCCATGCGCGGATGCATGCCGGGGAAGACGCGCATGCCGACGGTGAGGACGAACAGCGCGTGCACGAAGCCGATGACGCCGCCGATCCAGAAGGTGGCGCGACCGAGCAGGTGGAAGGTGCCGATGTAGAGCAGCGCGAAGACCCAACCGTTGAGGAGGTGCACGCCGAGGCCGTAGACCTTGGCGCGATCGCGGTTGGGCGTGAACATGGTGCCGAGCATGAGCGGCATGTTCATGCGCGTCAGGCCCAGCCCCTGCGACGTCGCCGCCAGCGTCGAGAGCACGACGGTGCCGACGAATCCCCACAGTGCCCAAGGAAACACGCTCATGTGGCCACCTCCGCCTGCGTCGAGGTTTCGGCACGCTGCCGGCGATCGAGCGAGATGGCGGCGTTGATCAGGCCGACGTGCGTGAACGCCTGCTGGAAGTTGCCGAGCGCGTCGCCGGTCGCGGGATCGATCTCCTCGGAGAACAAGCCGACGTCGTTGGCGTGCCGGACGACGGCGGCGAAATCGTGCTCCGCCGCGTCGACGGAGCCGCCGCCGATGGCGAGGAACTCGGCGCCCCAGAAGCTGCAGATGCCGAAGGCGCCCTCGCCTGGCGAATCGCCGTTCATGTAGCGATAGAGGAGCCCGTTGTCGGCGCCGAGCACCTTGCGCACGCGCTCGTAGGTGGCGCGCATGCGTGCCGAGTCGGCGCGCTCGAAGCCGTACCAGGCGAGCAACAAGAGCGTGGCGTCGACGTCGTCGCCGTCGACGGTGGCGACATAGCTGCCGAGGCGCTCGTTCCACGAGCGCGTCTCGATCGCGTGGCGGATGGCGGCGCGCCGCTCGCGCAGCCGATCGATGTCGACGCGCAGCCAGCCGCGCTCGTGCAGCTCGATCAGGCGGTCGATCGCCACCCAGCAGAGCAGGCGCGAGTGCGTGTGGCGCGAGCGGCCCGAGCGCGGCTCCCAGATGCCCTCGTCGGCATCGCGCCAGTGCTTGCACACGTAGTCACCGAAGCCGCGCAGCATGTGCGACGTCTCGCGATCGAAGCGCAGGCCGGCGCGTGCGAGCTGGGCGACGGCGTCGATGACCTCGCCGTAGACGTCGAGCTGATACTGCTCGACGGCCTTGTTGCCGATGCGCACCGGCTGCGATCCGTCGAAGCCGCGCCAGCGATGGAGGACACGCTCCTTGGCGGGGTTGTTGCCGTGCAGGTCGTAAAGGATCCGCAGGCGCGGGCGGGTCAGGCGCGTCGAGTGCAAGAGCCAGCTGGCGAACGCCTCGGCCTCGTCGACGAAGCCGATGTTGATGAGCGCGCGCATGGTGAGCGACGCATCGCGCAGCCAGCAAAAGCGGTAATCCCAATTGAGCTTGCCACCGATGCGCTCGGGCAGCGACGACGTCGGCGCGGCGACGACGGCGCCCGACGGCGCGTAGACCAGGAGCTTGAGGGCGAGCGCGCTGCGGCGCACGGCGTCGGCGAAGGGGCCGTGATAGTCGACGCGCGCGGCCCAGGCGCGCCACCAGTCGAGCGTGCGATGGAGCGCGCGCTCGGTCGCCAGGCCGAGCGGCGGCAGGATCGCCGGACCGTCGTCGGTGAAGCCGAGCGCGCAATAGACCGTATCGCCCGCGCGCAGGCGCACGACGCCGCGCGCGCCGCCGTCGACGCGCTCGGTCGGCATCGAGGTGCGGAAGTGGGCGGTGCCGATGCCGTCGTCGACGCAGAGCCCGAAGGGGCCGCGATCGCGCAGGCGCGGGCGGCGGCCGTACTCGGGACGCGGCTGGAAATCCTGCGCGATCTCGACGGCACCGTCGGTGCAACGGACGATGCGCAGGATCTCGCGGTCGGGCAGGAGCATGTGCCGCTTCTCCTCTTCGGAGGCGACCGGCATGAAGTCGGTGACGACCACGCGCCCGCCCGCGGTGGCGAAGGTGGTCTCGAGGACGTTGGTGTCGCCGGCGTAGGTGCGGCGCGATTCGAAGGGCGCCGTCGGCGCGATGCGCCAGGTGCCGCCCTCGGGGTCGAGGAGCGCGCCGAAGAACGAGGGTGAGTCGAAACGTGGCCAGCAGAGCCAATCGATGGCGCCCGTGCGCGACACGAGCGCGGCCGTGCGGCAGTCGCCGATCACGGCGTAATCGTCGATCCTCGCCATCCTTGGTAGAAAATAAGCCGGTGACGGAAGCGCGCTATGCTGTGGGGCATGCGTTGGCGTTGGTTACTGTCGTCACTTCTGGTCCTGGGGTGCGGCACGGCGCCGCATGATGGCGAGACCGGGCAGACGATCGTCGACGCCTGTCTGCACTGGACGGCGTGCGCGAGGCCGCCGTCGATCGATCCGCCGCTCGACTTTCCCTACTGCGCGAGCTATGCGGATCCGACGTTGCGCGCGCTGCCGTGGCGCGCCGACGGCGTCGCGGTCACGCCGTCCGAGGTGCAGTGCCTCGCCGACGCCGGGCTCGACTGCGCCGCCGCGCTCGACTGCGTATCGACGCCTTCGCCGACGCCGTGCGACACGCCGACCTACGCGTGTGACGGCGACACCGTCACGCTGTGCGACTCGTTCGCCGGCGCGCGCGTGGTGCGCGAGGACTGCGCGGCCGAGGGGCTGCATTGCGTGGATCTGGGCGAGGAGTCGCACTGCGGGCTCGGCACCTGCGATCCGAAGACGTTCCAGGCGGCCTGCATGGGCAACGCGACCACGAGCTGCCGCGCGGTGACGAGCTGGGACGACAAGAGCCTCGGCGGGCTCATCGTCGCCGACGACTGCACGGCCTCCGACGCCGCCTGCGCGGTGATCGACGGCATGGCGCAATGCGTGGGGAACGGGCCGGCCTGCGTGCCGTTCGATGGCGGAAAGTGCGACGGCGACACGCTCTTGACGTGCGACGCCAGCGGGCACGAGCGGCGCACCGACTGCGCGGCGACGGGCGAGCGCTGCGTGAGCGTCGGGCCGAACCCCGCCGGCATCGCCTTCGCGTGCGGATCGAAGCCCGGTCTCGTGGTCTGTGTGGCCGATCCGAGCTTCTCGCAGTGCCATGGATCGTCGCTCGAGTACTGCGACGACAAGGGCAACGAAAAGCTCGACTGCACCGAGCTCGGCTATGCAGGCTGCGATTCAGGCCACTGCGTCTTGTGACGCAGCCAGCGACGCCACACAGGCGCAGGCGGGCCGCAGCCCGTTAGTCTTCTTCGTGTTTGATTTGTTGCGAGAGGTAGTTCTGCTCGCCGACCTGCGCGATCAGGGTCAGCTGCGCTTCGAGCCAGTTGGCGTGCTCTTCTTCGCCGTGGAGGATGCTCTCCAGGAGCTCGCGCGAGCCGTTGTCGCCGGCCGCGCGCGCCTGCTCGATGCCCTCGTTGAGCATCTTGATCGCCTCTTTTTCGACGTCGAGATCGAGGCGCATCTGCTCGGCCACCGTCTCGCCGACGTTGACCTTGCCGAGCCGCTGCAGGTTGGGCACACCGTCGAGGTACAAGATGCGCGCGATGAGCTCGTCGGCGTGCTTCATCTCGCCGATCGACTCCGCGCGCACCTTCTTCCACAGGCGCTCGTAGCCCCAGTTCTCGCACATGCGAGCATGGATGAAGTACTGGTTGATGGCGGTGAGCTCGGCGGTCAGGACTTTGTTGAGCAGGTCGATGATCTGGGGATCACCCTTCATGATCTCACGCTGCGGCGTCAGTGGACGACGCAGCGTCGCATGCTGCACGCTCGTCGGGGCCGCACGCGCGCGAGCATATCCGTTCGAGGCTCGCAACGCACGCACCACAACCGGTTCCGGCGCCGCAGCGCGCGGCTAGGTCAGCCGGCGTACGTGCACCTTCTGCAATCTTGGCGGCGATGGTTCGTTCCGAAACGGCGCGGCACAAACAGACGATCACGACTTCACCTCGACCTGATTTTGATAATAATTATCAAAATCACCAAATTCAAGGCGAAAGTTTCGGCGACCCAAGAAATGAATGCGCACCGGTAGTTACAGGGTAACGCTTGACGCCGGCGACGCCCCGCGCGTATTCGTCACGGCCGACAACTGAATCGTGTCTCGAGGCCAAGGGAAGCCGGTGTGAGTCCGGCGCGGTCCCGCCACTGTAAACGGTACGCCTCCTCCGAGCAGCACCACTCGTCCGTTGTCGACGGGGAAGGTTGGAGCGAGGTGACGCGCGAGCGTCGAGCCGTGAGCCAGGAGACCTGCCTCGCGACCAGAACGCTTCACTTCTCCGGAGGAGAGGAGATGGGCCAGCGAATCCGGTTCGCCTTGGGAATCGGACCACCCCTCGCGCGATCGCGGCGGCGCCCCCGCGGTCGTGATCCTCGACGAGCCGACCGATGTGATCAACGATGGCTTCGTGCCGCTCGACGATGATGGAGCGCGCGTCGTGAGGGAGCTGCCGCGCCTGGTCCTGGCCGGCGCCGCCAGCGGCGTGGGCAAGACGACCACGATGGTCGCCCTCGCGGCCGCGTTGCGCGCGCACGGCCTGCGCGTCGCCGCCTTCAAGTGCGGGCCCGACTACCTCGATCCGACCTATCACGCCCGCGCCACCGGCGCGACCAGCCACAACCTCGACGGCTGGATGATGGGGCGTGCCGCGGTCCTCGAGACCTTCGCGCGCGCCGCCGCCGGCGCCGACCTCGCGCTCATCGAAGGGGTCATGGGCCTCTACGACGGCGCGTCGCCCGACGGCGAGGCCGGATCGGCGGCCGAGATCGCCAAGTGGCTGGGCGCGCCGGTCGTCGCCGTCGTCGACGCCGGCGGCATGGCCCGCACCATCGCCGCCATCGGCGTCGGCCTGCGCGACTTCGATCCCGCGCTCACGCTCGCCGGCCTGTTCGCCAACCAGGTCGGCTCGCGCGGCCACCTCGACCTCTTGAAGACGGCCTGCCGCGCGCACGTGCCCGTCGTCGGCGGCCTGCCGCGGGATCCGGCGCGTGCGTTCCCCGAGCGCCACCTCGGCCTGCGCACCGCCGACGCCGAAGTCCTCCCCGACGCGCTCGTCGCCGCGTGGGGCACGACCTTCGCCGAGTGGAACGAAGTCGACGCGTTCGTCGCCCTCGCCCGCCGCGCGCCGCCGCTCGACGTCCCCGTCGCCGCCGCGCCGGCGATCGCCGCGCCGCGCTGCCGCATCGCGCTCGCCCGCGACGACGCCTTCCACTTCTACTACGAGCACAACCTCGCGGCCCTGCGCGCGCTCGGCGCCGAGCTGGTGCCGTTCTCGCCGATCGCCGACGCCGCACTGCCCGACGTCGACGGCGTCTACCTCGGCGGCGGCTATCCCGAGGTCCACGCCGCCGCGCTCGCCGCCAACGAGTCGATGCGCGAGTCGCTGCGCGCCGCCGCCGCGCGCGGGCTTCCGATCTACGCCGAGTGCGGCGGCCTCATGTACCTCGCCGACGCCATCCGCACGCTCGACGGCGTCACGCACCCGATGGCGGGCGTCGTCAGCGGCACCGCCGTCATGGCCGCCAAGCTGCAAGCGCTCGGCTACGTCGAGGTCGAGACGCAGCGCCGCACCCTCCTCGGTCCGGCCGGCCTGCGCCTGCGCGGCCACCAGTTCCGCTACTCGACGCTCGAAGGTGCGCACGGCGACGCCTATCGCGTGCGCACGCGCCGCGGCGGCGAGCCGTTCCCCGAGGGATACTGCGCCGGCCCCGGCGGCAGCGCCGAGGCGCCCAACGTGCTCGGCTCCTACGTGCACGCGCACTTCGCATCGAACCCACTCGTCGCCGAAGGCTTCGTCGCCGCCTGTCGGCAGGCCGCGGGGCGACGATGACGCGCGCGCGCACCATCATGATCCAGGGCACCGCCTCGTCGGTGGGCAAGAGCCTCCTCACCACCGCGCTCTGCCGCATCTGGGCCCGCCGCGGCCTGCGCGTCGCGCCCTTCAAGGCGCAGAACATGGCGCTCAACTCCGCGGTCACGCCCGACGGCGGCGAGATCGGCCGCGCCCAGCTCGCGCAGGCCGAAGCCGCGCGCGCGCGACCGCACGTCGACATGAACCCGATCCTGCTCAAGCCCGAGACGCACTCGTCGTCGCAGGTGGTGGTGCTCGGGCGCGTGCTCGGCTCGATGCACTTTCGCGAGTACCACCGCAAGAAGCCGGAGCTGCGCGAGGTCGTCGGCGCCGCGCTCGATCGCCTGCGCGCCGACCACGACGTCGTGGTCATCGAAGGCGCCGGCTCGCCGGCCGAGGTGAACTTGAAGGCGGGCGATCTCGTCAACATGTGGGTGGCCGAGCGCGCCGACGCGCCCGTCGTGCTGGTCACCGACATCGAGCGCGGCGGCGCGCTGGCGGCGCTCGTCGGCACGCTCGAGCTGCTCGATCCGGCCGAGCGTGCCCGCGTGCGCGCGCTGGTGGTCAACAAGTTCCGCGGCGATCCGACGCTCTTCACCGACGGCGTCACGTTCCTCGAAGAGCGCACGCGCATTCGCGTCGCCGGCGTGGTACCGCACCTCGGCGACACCCGCATCGCCTCCGAAGACTCGCTCGAGCTCCACCGCGGCACGAGTGGCGACGGCGCGCGCACCATCGCCATCGTCAAGCTGCCGCGCCTCTCCAACTTCGACGAGTTCGAGCCGCTCCTGCGCGAGCCTTCCTTGCGCGTGCGCTGGGTGGAACGGCGCGCCGAGCTCGACGGCGCGGCGCTGGTGATCGTGCCCGGCACCAAGACCACCGCCGCCGATCTCGCCTGGCTGCGCCACAGCGGCCTGGCTGGCGCCCTCGTCGAGCGCGCGGCCGCGAGCGGGCCGATCCTCGGCATCTGCGGCGGCTATCAGATGCTCGGCGAGCGCATCCTCGATCCCGACGGCGTCGAGTCACCCGAGCGCGAGCTGGCCGGCCTCGGCCTCTTGCCGGTCGTCACCCGCTTTGCGCGCGACAAGATCACCCGCCCGGTGCGCCTCCAACTCGGCGACGGGCTGCCGCTGCTCGATGGCGCGGGCGGCCGCGCCGCCGACGGCTACGAGATCCACTGCGGCCGCGTCGAGCGGCACGGCGCGCGCCCCTTCGGCACCATCGTCCGCCGCGGCGACGACGAGCGCGCGCACGAGCCCGAGGGGGCCGTCGCCGGCGCCGTCGCCGGCACGCTCGTGCACGGCCTGTTCGAGAACGCCGTCGTCCGCGCCGCGCTCGGCGCCGGCCACGCCGCCGATGCGCGCGATCCCTACGACGTGCTCGCCGATCACTTCGCCGCCGCGCTCGATCTCGTCCACCTCGACGCCCTCGTCGGCTTGCCGTCCGCGTAGCGCTCAGCGCGCCGCGGTCTCGATCTCCGGCTCGCAGCGATCGCCCACCTGCACCGTCGTCATGGTCGACAGCTGCACGATCACGCAGTGCGGCCCGTCGGCGCGCAACACCGGCGCGCGGCCGACGACCGCTTCGTGACAGCGCGCGATGATCCGTTTGGCATCGAGCGGCGAGCACACCCTGCGCACGACGCGCACCAGGGTGCCGACGGGCGGCACCTCCCCGCTCGTGCAGATGCGCGCCTCCTCGGTCACGCTCTCGACGCGTTCGCCCGCCGGCTCGCCGAACGCCGCTGCGCTCGCCGTCAGCACGGCCAGGGTGACCCACAGCCTCATCGTGTCCTCCTCTACGAGGCAGGGAGCAGCGATCGTGCCACGCCTACGATTCCTCGAGCTTCTTGCGCTTGCGCCACAAGGTCGACGTGTCGATGCCGAGGATGCGCGCTCCCTCCTCGAGCGTGGCGGCGCGCTCGAGCACGCGCGTCATGTGCTCGCGCTCGACGTCGTCGAACGAGAAGTCCCCGCCGACGTAGGGACGGTCGCGCTTGGCGCCGGCGATGCGGTCGGGCAGCGCCTCGACACCGATGCTCGAGCCGCCCGAGATGATCGCCGCGCGCTCGATGGCGTTGCGCAGCTCGCGCACGTTGCCCGGCCAGTCGTAGCGGGCGAGCGCCGCCTCGGCCTCGGGCAGAAGCTGCGGCGCGTGGCGCATCTTCTTGCCGAAGAAGGCGACGAAGCGCCGCGCCATCGGCACGATGTCCTCGCGCCGCTCGCGCAACGGCGGCACCATCAGCTCGAAGGTGTTGAGGCGATACAACAGATCCTCGCGGAAGCGCCCCGCCTTCACCTCGGCATCGAGATCGCGGTTGGTCGCGGCCACGATGCGCACGTCGGCGCGCCGCGTCTGGTTCTCGCCGATGCGCTCGAACTCGTGGTCCTGCACGAAGCGCAGGAGCTTGGCCTGCAGGGCCGGCGGCATCTCGGCGATCTCGTCGAGAAACAGCGTGCCGCCCTCGGCCACCTCGACGCGGCCCGCCTGATCGCGCACCGCGCCGGTGAAGGCGCCTTTGGCGTGGCCGAAGAGCTCGCTCGCCAGCAGCTCCTCCGACAGCGTCGGGCAGTTGACCACGACGAAGGGCCGATCGTGTCGCGTGCCCATGTAGTGGAGCCGCCGCGCCAGCACGCTCTTGCCGGTGCCGTTCTCGCCGCGCAAGAGCACCGGCACGTCGTGCGCCGCCGCCTTGTCGAGAAGGTCGAAGAGCTGGCGCATCGACGCCGCCTCCGACGTGAGGTCGAGCTCGGGCGCCGCGTGATCGAGCTGCGAGCGCAGCGCCACCACCTCGCGCTCGAGATCGCGCTGTTTGGCGACGCGGTCGACGATGTGGCGGATCTGGGCCGGCGTGAACGGCTTGGGCAGATAGTCGCGCGCGCCCCGGTGGATGGCGTCGACCGCCGTCGAGATGGTGGCGAACGCGGTGATGACCACCACGTCGGTCGACGGGCTACGCGTCACCACCGTCGGCAGGAAGTCGAGCCCGTTCTCGTCGCCGACGCGCAGATCGAGGAACACGAGGTCGAACGCCGAGCGCTCGATGGCGCCGCGCGCGCTCGTCAGCGTCGCCGCCTCGACGACGCGGCAGCCCGCCGACTCGAGGCAGGCCACCAACACCGAGCGGATGTTCTTCTCGTCATCGACGACGAGCACATGGAGCTGCCGCCCGCTCGCCGCCGGGCCGGCCGTCGGCCGCGACATCGCCGCCTCCTTGCCCCGAATCATGCGCCCATCCGTCGGGGATTCAAGCGCTCGCGCACGCGCAGCGGAATCACCGTCATCGGCAGCCCCTTCCACTGCAGGCGGCGCTCGACCTGGAAGGCGGTCTCGTTGTGCAGGATGCGCTGCGTCCAGGTCTCGCGCTGCCACAGGAGCTTGCCCGCGAAGAACATGACGCGCGCATACTTCTGCGACAGCTCGAGACAGACGCGCGTGATCTCCTCGGCGGGATCGATGCCGACGCCCGAGGCCGCGCCCGCGTTCCAGCCGAGCCGGCGCGCCAGCGCCACGTACTTCTTGAGCGTCTCGTTGACGCTGTCCTGCAGCGCGCGGATCTCCTCGACGCCCTTGAACGAGCCCGAGTCGACGACGGCGACCGACACGAGCACGATGTTCTTGAAGTAGCCCGGCACCATCTTGTGGATGGCGAGCATCGAGTGGATGCCGATGCCGCCGTAGGAGCCGACCAGCAGCACCGCGGTCGGCTCGCGCGGATCGGGCTCGCCGCCTTCGTGATCGACGCTCGGCAGATCGTCGAACTCGCGGTTGAGCTCGGCCAGCTGCCGCGACACCCGCCGATAGTGACGGCGCACGGCCATGCACAAGGCGATCGCCGCGCCGGTGATGACGAGCGTGAGCCACGCGCCCTGCTTGAACTTCTCGATCACCGTGACGGTGAGGATGCCGGCGCACAGGAGCGCGCCGATCACGTGGATGACGATCTTGCGCCACCAGCCCGGATGCTTGGCGCGGTGCTGCAGCCAGAAGCGCGTCATTCCCACGTTCGACAGCGTGAAGCCGACGAAGACGTTGATGGCGTACATGACGACGAGCGCGTCGACCCGCCCGCGCAGGCCGACGAGCACGAGGATGGCGCCGCCGCCCATGAGGAGCACGCCGTCCTTCGTGGTCAGGCGATCGGAGAGCGACGCGAAGCGATGGGGCAGCCAGGAATCGACGGCCATGTTGGCCATCACGCGCGGGCCGTCGATGAAGCCGGTCTGCGCGGCGACGAAGAGGAGCGCGCCTTCGGAGGCGAGCAGCGCATAGACGAACCACCGGCCGACGGCGAGCCCACCCACGTGCCAGCCGCCGGCGAAGGCGTTGCCGAGCACCGCGTTGAGCGTCTGCCCCTCGACGGGGTGCACGTTGAACAAGAGGTACAGGAGCATGATGCCGGTGGCGGTGAACGCGAGCGAGGCGGCCATGTAGACCATCGTCCGTTTGCCGGTCTCGACGTGCGGCTCGCGCATGATCTGGAGGCCGTTCGACACCGCCTCGATGCCGGTGTACGTGCCGCCGCCCATCGAGTACGCGCGCAGAAAGACGAGCGCCAGGCCGCCGAGCCCGAGCGTGGCCACGCCGTGGCGCAGGCCCGCGCCGACCTCGTGCGCGACGGCGGGCGCGCGGCCCCCGTGCATGGCGATGCCACCGATGATGAGCGCGAGGTGCGTGGCGCAGAAGACGAGGAAGATCGGCAGGAGCGACATCACCGATTCCTTGACGCCGCGCAGGTTCAAGATGATGAGCACGCCGAGGACCGCGATCTCGACCGGCAGCTTGATCGCGGCGAAGCGCTCGAGCCCCTGCATCGAGAAGACCGCGTCGCCGCCCGCGGCGATCGACACCGTCACGGTGAGCACGTAGTCGACGAGGAGCGCGCAGCCGGACACCACGCCGGCGTGGCTGCCGAGGAGCTTGGTGGCGACGACGTAGCCGCCGCCGCCCGTCGGGAACTGCTCGATCACGCGGCTGTACGCCCACGAGATCACGAACACCGTGATGCAGGTGGCGAGCGCGAGGAACAGCGCGAGGTAGGTGTGCGCGCCGAGCGCGCGGAACGACTCGTCGGGGCCGTACGACGACGACGACAGGCCGTCGGCGCCGAGCCCGACCCACGCCAGGATCGGGACGAGCGCCATCTTGTGGAAGATGCCGGGATCCTCCACGCGGCGGGGCGCGCCGAAGATGGCGCGACGCAAACGGGGAATGAAGTCACTGGGCGGTTCTTCGGTCATGGCGCTCTCGAGGCGCGCCGTTCCCGCGCGTCCTTCCGAAAGCCGGCGAGGTTAGCTGACGGGCTGGGAGGGGAAGGTCTCCTGCGCAACGTGCGCTACGCCCCGACTACCTGGGTTCCCCGCTTCTCGCACCGCGAGAATTAGGCTGAGCCGAAGATGCTGAGCGCTCCCGTCGCTGTCAAGCTTCGCGCGCGATTTTCCCGTCGGTGAGCAACGGTTTCATTGCAGCTTGCAAGGTCGCGCGCGCTTGCCGGATTGCAGGTTGCAATGCCGCTCGGACAGGCGTGCGAGCGGCCAGGGCGGCGAGGCCGACGTGCCCGCTTCCATTTCGATCGACGCGCGCCCGGAGGTGCGTCGCGAGCTCGCGCGCGCGAGCCTGAGAGCCGGACCCAACGTCTTCTGGCCGCGTGCATCGGGCTTGCGCGGCTGCACCTTCTCGGCGGCGCGCGGCCGCGCCACGAGCGCGCCGGCGCCGCAGGCATTGCAGCCTGCAAACAGGTGCGCACGCGTAGATCGCCAATCGGCGGAAGTTTCGACCTGCCGCGCGCGGGCACGCGACGTGCTTACGGTGCACGGAATTTCCGAGGAGGCTCCGCTCATGTCGATGATGAAGAGAGCCGTGCCGACGCTGCTCGCCGTCGGCGCGCTCGTGGCCGCCGCGCCCGCGCGCGCGCAACCGGCGCCGCCCGACGGCGCTGCGCGCAGCATCGAGGAGCGGCTGCGCGACGTGGAAGCCGCGAACGCAGCGCTGCGCGATCAGCTGCGCGCGCTGCAACAGAAGGTGGAGCCCGCGCCCGCGCCCGCGACGCCGATCGAGCCCTCGTCGAGCGAGCCGTTCGCCTGGGGCGACTTCACGTGGATGAACGGCGCCAGCCGCCAGACGCAGCGAATCCTCGATACCAAATATTTCACGCCGCAATTCGACGTGGACCTGAACTACACCTACTCGTTCAACCAGCCCTACGATCACACCCTCGTCGGCTCGTCCGCGACCTTCCGCCACAACGAGCTCGAGCTCGCCTTCCTCGGCATCGGCGGCGACGCGCACATCGGCCCGGTGCGCGGCCGCATCTTCCTTCAGTTCGGCGAGCGCGCCGTCGGCGTTCCGCGCAACGACCTCACGCCGAACCACGGCCAGTACGATCTCCTGACGGCGATGCGCTACCTGTCCGAAGCGTACGCCGGCTACCACTGGAACAAGCTGCGCGGCATCAACCTCGACGTCGGCCTCTTCTTCTCGTACGTCGGCCTCTTCTCCTACACGCAATACGAGAACTGGGGCTATCAGGCGTCGTTCACCTCCGACAACACGCCGTGGTTCTTCAACGGCGCCCGGCTGCAGCTCTTCTTGACCGATCGCTTCAAGGTCGAGCTCTGGCTCATCAACGGCTGGCAGACCTACGGCAAGTTCAACGAGCTCCCCGGCGTCGGCTACCAGGTCCGCTACGCGCCGCACGAGTGGCTCAACTTCGTCTCCAACGGCTACGTCGGCACCGACACGCAGGATCATCCCGGCCGGGTCCGCTTCCACAGCGACAGCTCGCTGCTCGTCCGCTACTACAACCATCCGCTCGCGCGCGGCCTCTCGCGCGGCGCCTTCTCGGTCACGTTCGACGTCGGCTTCGAGCAGGGCGACGGCGTCGGCGCCTTTCACGGACAGTCGAAGGCGTCGAACGACGCGCCCGATCTGACCTGCACCAACGCCAATCCGTGCGAGCAGGACTTCGTCAGCGGCATGGCCTACAACAACCTCTGGTTCTACCGGAACACGTTCAGCTGGTACGCGGGCGGAGGCTTCATCCACAACCCCGGCCGCTACCTCGTGCTCGTGCCCGCCGGCGTCGCCGCGACCACCTTCGACACCAACCCCGGCACCACGTTCGACGGCTGGGACCTTTCGACCAACATCAGCTACTACCCGACGGAGAACATCACCGTCCGTCTCGAAAGCTCGTACCACCACGTGAGCGCGCCCTACTACTCGGGCCGCGGCGGCGTCACCGGGCCGGACGGCTACAAGTGCGGCGGCCTCTACAACCCCGACGGCGCGATCACGACGTGCATCCCGCAAGGGTGGACGCCCGATCTCGTCGACAGCGAGGAGAAGCTGATCCTCGCCGTCATCTTCCGCATGTAGGAGAGCTCATGGATCGATCTTTGACCTTGCTGCCGTCCGCGCTGCTCGCCGCGATGCTGCTCGCTGCCGGCTGTCATCCCGACGAGGGCGTGCGCTGCAATCCGTCGCTGTTCACCGACGAGTGCGAGTCGGGGACGGCGTGCACCGTGCCGCCCAACTGCGTCGTCGCCTATTGCTGCCCGTCGTCGTCGGGCGCGAGCACGAACCCCAACTGTCGGGCCTGCCTGGCGAGCGACGCCGGCGCCAGCGACTGACGTCATTGCGATGCGCACGCCGGCCAGGTGCGCGGCCCTGCAAGTTGCAAAGCGCAGCCGCCGGAACTACCTGAACGGCGCCGTCCACGCGCGGGCACGGTTCGTGCGACACGAGGTGCGTCATGTTGGACGTCCTGTTGATCGTCGTGACCATCGTGTTCTTCGGCGCGTCGGCGGCGTACGCGTCGGCCTGCGACCGGTTGTGAAGGGAGCGTGACGATGAACGCCGAATACCTCATCGGTGCGGTCGTGTCGCTGCTGCTGGCCGCCTACCTGGTCTACGCGCTGCTCCGTCCCGAGAGCTTCTGAAGGCCATGACTGCCGCCGGTTGGATCCAGATCCTCGTGTTCTTCGCGCTCGTCGTGGCAGTGACGCCGCCCTTCGGCGGCTACCTGTTCCGCGTCTTCGAAGGCGAGCGACAGCCGCTGCCGCGCCTCCTCGGCCCCGTCGAGCGCGCGCTCTATCGCCTCGGCGGCATCGACGCGCGCCGGGAGCAAACGTGGCTCGAGTACACCGTCGCGCTGCTCGCGTTCAGCGCGCTCGGCTGCGTGGTGTCGTACCTCATGTTGCGGCTGCAAGGCCATCTCCCGCTCAACCCGCAGGGCTTCGGCGCCGTCGAGCCGACGCTGGCGTTCAACACCGCCGCCAGCTTCACCACCAACACCAACTGGCAGGCGTACGCGGGCGAGTCGACGATGAGCTACGGGAGCCAAATGGCGGCGCTGGCGTGGCACAACTTCACGTCGGCGGCCGTGGGCATCGGCGTGGCGCTCGCGGTGGCGCGCGGCCTCGTGCGCCGGCCTGGACCCGACGGCGCGCGCACGCTCGGCAATTTCTGGGTCGATCTCACGCGCGCGCTCGTCTATGTGCTCCTGCCGCTGTCGCTCCTGTTCGCGCTCGTGCTCGTCTCGCAGGGCGTGCTGCAGAGCCTCGCGGGCTATCGCGAGGTGACCACGCTCGAGGGCGCCAAGCAGGTGCTGGCGATGGGCCCGGTCGCCTCGCAAGAAGCCATCAAGGAGCTCGGCACCAACGGCGGCGGCTTCTTCAACGCCAACAGCGCCCATCCGTTCGAGAACCCGACGCCGCTGACGAACCTCATCGAGCTGCTCCTCATCTTCGCCATCCCGGCGGCGATGACCTTCACCTACGGGCGCATGACGCGCGATCAGCGTCAGGGCTGGGCGCTGTTCGCGGCCATGTCGCTGCTCTTCTTCGCCGGCGTCTCCGCCTGCTATGCGGCCGAGGCGCATGGGCTGTGGAGCGGCCTCGAAGGCAAGGAGCAGCGCTTCGGCGTCGCCGGCTCGACGCTGTTCGCGACGGTCACCACCGACGCTTCGTGCGGCGCCGTCAACGCCATGCACGACAGCTTCACGCCGCTCGGCGGGATGGTGCCGCTGGTGAACATCGCGCTCGGCGAGGTCGTCTTCGGCGGCGTCGGCGCCGGGCTCTACGGCATGCTCGTGTTCGTCATCCTCACGGTGTTCATCGCCGGCCTCATGGTCGGGCGCACGCCGGAATATCTCGGCAAGAAGATCGAGCCGCGCGAGATGAAGCTGGCGATGCTCTACGTGCTCATCTTCCCGCTTCTGATCCTCGGCTTCTCCGCCTGGTCGGCGGTGCGCCCGTCGGTGGTGGCGACGCTCGCCAACACGGGACCGCACGGCCTGTCGGAGATCCTCTACGCCTACGTGAGCGGCAGCGGCAACAACGGCTCCGCCTTCGCCGGCTCCAACTTCAACACGCGCTGGTGGAACGTCACGCTCGCCATCGCCATGCTCGCCGGACGCTTCTTCATGATCGTGCCGGTGATGGCGATCGCCGGCTCGATGCTCAACAAGAAGACGGTGCAGCCGGGCCCCGGCACGTTCCCCACGGACGGCCTGTTGTTCACGGCGCTACTCGTCGGAGTGGTGGTGATCGTGGGCGCGCTCACCTTCTTTCCGGCGCTGTCGCTCGGCCCGGTGATCGAGCACTTCGTCGCGCACGCAGGGACGGTGTACTGATGTCGGCGCCCAGGCAGATCTCGCTGTTCGACGCGTCGATCTTGCGGCCGGCGATCGCCGACAGCTTCGCCAAGCTCGATCCGCGCTTGCTGGCGCGTAATCCGGTCCTGTTCGTCGTCGCCGTCGGGAGCCTCCTGACGACGGGCCTGCTCGCACGGGACATCGTGCACCACGCCGCCGACCACGCGCCGGTCTGGTTCTCGGCGACGGTGACGGTGTGGCTGTGGTTCACGGTGCTGTTCGCCAACTTCGCCGAGGCCGTCGCCGAAGGGCGCGGCAAGGCGCAAGCGGCGACGCTGCGCAAGATGCGCCAGGAGTCGATCGCGCGCCGCCTCGCCGGCGGCCCCGATGAAACAGCGGAAGAGGCGGTGCCGGCGTCGCAGCTGCGCAAGGGCGACCGCGTGGTCGTCGAGGCCGGGCAGCTCGTCCCCGGCGACGGCGAGGTCGTCGAGGGCATCGCCTCGGTCGACGAGTCGGCCATCACCGGCGAGTCGGCGCCGGTCATCCGCGAGTCGGGCGGCGATCGCTCGTCGGTGACGGGCGGGACCAAGGTCTTGTCCGACCGCATCGTCGTGCGCATCACCGCCGATCCGGGCGAGTCGTTCCTCGATCGCATGATCGCGCTCGTCGAGGGCGCCGCGCGGCAGAAGACGCCGAACGAGATCGCGCTGCACATCCTCCTCGTCGGCCTCACGCTGGTCTTCCTGTTCGCCTGCGTGACGCTGGTGCCGCTGGCGCTCTACTCCTCCATTCCGCTGTCGGCGACCACGATCGTGGCGCTGCTCGTCTGCCTCATTCCGACGACGATCGGCGGGCTGCTCTCGGCGATCGGCATCGCCGGCATGGATCGCCTGCTGCGCAAAAACGTGATCGCCCTGAGCGGTCGCGCCGTCGAGGCCGCCGGCGACGTCGACGTCCTCTTGCTCGACAAGACCGGCACCATCACGCTCGGCAACCGCATGGCCACCGCGCTCATCCCCGCCGACGGCGTGCGCCTGGAGGAGCTCGCCGACGCCGCGCAGCTGGCCAGCCTCGCCGACGAGACGCCCGAGGGCCGCTCCATCGTCGTGCTCGTCAAGGAGAAGCACGGCCTGCGCGGACGCCACATCCACGAGCTGGGCGCGCACTTCATTCCCTTCTCGGCGCAGACGCGCATGTCGGGCTGCGATCTGCCCAACGGCGGCGGCACGCCGCGCCAAATCCGCAAGGGCGCCGTCGAAGCGGTGCTGGCGCACGTCGAGCAGCAGCGCGGCCACGCGCCCGATCGCATGCGCCGGGAGGCTGCGCGCATCGCCGACGCTGGAGGCACGCCGCTCGCCGTCGCCGACGGCAACCGCGTCCTCGGCCTCATCGAGCTCGAGGACGTCGTCAAGCCGGGCATCCAGGAGCGCTTCGCGCGCTTCCGCGCCATGGGCATCCGCACCGTCATGATCACCGGCGACAACCCGCGCACCGCCGGCGCCATCGCGCGCGAGGCCGGCGTCGACGACTTCCTCGCCGAGGCCACGCCCGAAGCCAAGATGCGGCTCATCAAGGACGAGCAGCAACAGGGCAAGCTCGTGGCCATGACCGGCGACGGCACCAACGACGCGCCGGCGCTGGCGCAGGCCGACGTCGGCGTGGCCATGAACAGCGGCACGCAGGCGGCCAAAGAGGCGGGCAACATGGTCGACCTCGACTCGAACCCGACCAAGCTGCTCGAGGTCGTCGAGGTCGGCAAGCAGCTCCTCATGACGCGCGGCTCCTTGACGACGTTCTCGATCGCCAACGACGTCGCCAAGTACTTCGCGATCCTGCCGGCGCTGTTCATGGGCGTGTTTCCGCAGATCGCGCCGCTCAACGTGATGCGCCTGGCGTCGCCCTACTCCGCGATCCTCGCCGCCGTCATCTTCAACGCCATCATCATCATCCTCTTGATCCCGCTGGCGCTGCGCGGCGTAAAGTACCGGCCGCTCGGGGCGGCGGCGCTGCTTCGGCGCTCGCTCCTCGTCTACGGCGTCGGCGGCGTGCTCGCGCCCTTTGTCGGCATCAAGGTCATCGACATGCTCCTCCAGCTGATCGGAGCGGTGTAGCCATGAGAGTCCTCGCCGTCGCGGCCCGCTTCACGCTCCTCACGCTGCTCCTCTGCGGCATCGCCTATCCGCTCGCCGTCACCGGGCTGGCGCAGCTCCTGTTTGCGAGCCGCGCCAACGGCAGCCTCGTCACCGACGTGCACGGGCGCGTCGTCGGCTCGGAGCTGATCGGCCAGCGGTTCACGCGGCCGTCGTACTTCTGGCCGCGGCCGTCGGCGGCCGGCGACCAGGGCTGGGACGCGACCAGCTCGGCCGGCTCGAACCTGAGCGTGACCTCGAAGAAGCTGCACGAACGCGTCGGCGCCGAGCGCGTGCGGCTGCAACAGCAGAACCCCGGCGCCGAAGCAGCGGTGCCCGATGATCTCTTGACCGCGTCGGCGAGCGGGCTCGATCCGCACATCTCGCCGGCGGCGGCGCGCTGGCAGGCGCCGCGCGTGGCGCAGGCGCGCGGGGTCTCACTCGCGCGCGTGCAGGCCCTCGTCGACGCCAGTGTCGAAGGGCGCGAGCTCGGGTTTCTCGGCGAGCCGCGCGTCGACGTCCTCGCGCTCAATCTCGCGCTCGATCAGCAGTTCGGCGTCGCCGGCCCGTAAGCGGCGGACGTTGGATGCGCGGCTTCGGCCAAACGACTAGGATGCGTCCGATGAGCACGAGCCGGGGGCGCGCCGAAGATTTCTTGGCGCTCGTCGAACGCGCCCAGCGCGGGCGGCTCAAGCTCTACCTCGGGTTCGCCGCCGGCGTCGGCAAGACCTACAAGATGCTGGAGGAGGCGCACGCCCTGGCGAAGCGCGGTGTCGACATCGTGCTCGGCTTCATCGAGCCGCACGGGCGCGCCGAGACCGCCGAGCTCGTCGACGGGCTGGAGGTGGTGCCGCGGCGCGCGCTCGACTATCGCGGCGTCACCATCGAGGAGCTCGACGTCGACGCCGTGCTGGCGCGCAAGCCGACCATCGCCGTCGTCGACGAGCTGGCGCACACCAACGCGCCCGGCAGCCGCAACAAGAAGCGCTACCAGGACGTCGTCGAGCTGCTCGACGCGGGGATCAACGTCATCGGCGCCTTCAACGTGCAGCACCTCGAGTCGCTCAACGACATCGTGTCGCGCAACGCCAACGTACAGGTGCGCGAGACCGTGCCCGACAGCTTCTTGAAGCAGGCCGATCAGATCGTGAACCTCGATCTCACCGTCGAGGATCTGGTGGAGCGCCTGCGCGCGGGCAAGATCTATCCGCCCGACAAGGTGGCCTGGGCGCTCGAGCACTTCTTCCAGGATCAGAACCTGTCGACGCTGCGCGAGCTGTCGCTGCGCGAGGTGGCCGAGTCGCTCGATCGCACGGCGCAGACGCGGGCGCCGCGCGGCCCGGGCGATCACCATCGGCTGCCGGCGGGCCAACGCGTGATGGTGTGCATGTCGTCGTATCCGCCGCACGCGGCGACGCTGCTCCGGCGCGGCAGCCGCATGGCCGGGCGCCTGTCGAGCGACTGGTTCGTCGTCTACGTCGAAACCCCGAAGGAGGCGCCCAACCGCATCGACGCCGAGGTGCAGCGCAACCTGCACGCCAACATCGAAGCGGCGCGCGAGCTCGGCGCCGAGGTGGTGCGGCTGCAGGCGCCCGATCCGGTGCCGGTGCTGCTGGACTTCGCGCGCTCGCACGGCGTCGGGCACATCATCATCGGCAGCTCGCATCAGCCGTGGTGGCGGCAGCTGCTCGGCCGCTCGGTGCCGGTGCGCCTGGTGCGACAAGCCGCCGGTTTCGATCTGCACATCGTGTCGTTCGACGAGGAGACGGCGCCATGAGGCTGCGCTCGAAGCTGCTGCTGGCGCAGTTGCCGCTGGCGCTGGCGCTGGTGCTCGTCGGCTACGGATCGCGGCGCACCATCGGCGCGATGGATCGATCGTCGCAGGACATCCTCAAGGACAACTACCTCAGCGTCGTCGCGGCGCAGCACATGCGCAACGCCGCCGACGGGCTCGATCGCCTGGCGGCGACGCACGCGGCGGGAGGGCGCGCGGTCCGCGCGGACGAGGTCGCCGCCGAGCGCGCCGCGTTCGAGCGCGAGCTCGCGTTTCAAGAGGGCAACATCACCGAGTCGGGCGAGCGCGAGAGCACCGAGCGGCTGCGCCGGCGCTGGCGCGCGTACGCCGCGCGCATCGACGAGCTCATGGGCGCGCCGGCGGACCAGGCGATGGCGCGCTACGCCGAGGGGGCCCTGCCGGCGCTCGCCGAGCTCGAGCGCACGCTCGGCGAGATCCTCGACGTCAACCAGGACGCCATGGTGCGCAAGAGCCAGCGCGCGCGGCGCGACGCCGAGCGCATGAACGGCGCCATGTCGACGGCGACGCTGGCGGCGTGCCTCCTCGGCATCCTGGCGTCGACGATCCTGACCACGCGCCTGGTGCGTCCGCTGTTCGTGCTGCGCCAGGCGACGCGGCGCATCGGCGCCGGTGACCTCGCGGTACGCGCGCGCGTCGAGGGCAGCGACGAGCTCGGCGAGCTGGCGCGCGACTTCAACGCCATGGCCGATCACCTCGCCGAATACCGCTCGAGCTCGCTCGGCGAGCTCCTGCAGGCGCAACACGCCGCGCAGGCGTCGATCGACAGCCTGACCGATCCGGTGCTGGTGCTGCGGCTCGACGGCACGCTGCTCAACGCCAACCTCGCCGCCGGCGCGCTCATCGGCATCAGCGACGAAGGGCCGGCCGACGCCGTCGACGCGCTCGAGCCGCCGCTTCGCGACACGGTGCGGCGCCTGGTCGAGCACGTGCGCGCGGGCCGCGGCGGCTATACGCCGAAGGGCCTGGAGGAGGCGCTCGGCATCGCCACGCGCCAGGGCCAGCGGTTTCTCTTGTTGCGCGCCAACCCCGTGCTCGGCGAATCGGAGGAGGTCGCGGGGCTGACGATCGTGATGCAGGACGTGACGCGCCTGCGCCGCTTCGACGAGCTGAAGAACGATCTCGTGGCCACGGTGGCGCACGAGTTCCGCACGCCGCTGACGTCGCTGCGCATGGCGATCCACCTGTGCCTCGAGGAGGCGGTGGGGCCGCTGACGCCGAAGCAGGCGGACCTCTTGTACGCGGCGCGAGAGGACTGCGAGCGGCTGCAGGGCATCGTCGACGACCTGCTCGATCTGTCGCGCATCCAGGCCGGGCGCATCGAGGTGCACGCGCGGCCGGTGCAATCGCGCGCGCTCATCGAGGCCGCGGTCGATCAGCATCGCGCCGCGGCCCGCGACAAGGCCGTGGAGCTCGCGGTCGGCGCGCCGATGCTCGACCGCGCGGTGCTCGCCGATCCGGAGCGACTCGGCCTGGTCTTGACCAACCTCGTGACCAACGCGATCCGCCACACGCCGGCGGGCGGCCGCGTGCAGCTGCGCTCGGCGCCGCAGGAGAGCGGCCCGGCGCTGATGGTGCGCTTCGAGGTCGTCGACACCGGCGAAGGCATCGATCCCAAGTGGTTCCCGACCCTCTTCGACCGCTTCATGCGCGTGCCCGGGTCGAAGCCGGGCAGTGGTGTCGGGCTCGGGCTCTACATCTGTAAAGAGATCGTCGAGGCGCACGGCGGCCAGATCGGCGTCTCGAGCGAGCCCGGCCACGGCAGCGTCTTCTGGTTCACGCTGCCGCCGGCGCCGGTCCCCTGACCGGCGCGCCTCGCCATTTTGAGCAGCCGCCTTACCAACCAGGCGCGGCGATCGTGCGCGCAAACATTGCGTGCGCGCGCCAGGCCTCTTTTCCTTGATCCACGGAGTCAGCTTCGTACGATGGGGAGCCTCGACGGGGCGGGTCGACGGCGTTTCGCTCGCTCGCATGCTGGAGGTGGAAAGATGGATGAAGCGCTCGAACAGATCCGCGCCCTCATTCGCCAGGCCGACGACGCGTTGACCCGCCAGGCCGAGTCGCGACGCACGCCACGCCAACGCGACGACGACTTCGACGAGGCGCTGCGCGCGCACCGGCGCGCTGCCGCCATCCTCGACGTGCTGCGCTCGCAGTCCATCGGCGACCACACGTTCGTGTCCGCGCTCGCGCCGCTGCAGCTCGACGTCGCCGATCAGGAAATCCTGATTTCCGAGATCCGCTTCGACGAGGAGGAGCTCAGCTATCGCTTGCCGCGGCTGCGCGACAGCGCCTGATTCGCGGCGCCGCCGCCGTTGCGGTAAAATGGAGGCGATGGGCGCAGTCCGCTTCGATCGGAGCCGCTGGCCCATCGTGGTCGCCGAGCTCGAGGGCAAACCGAGCGACGACGACGTAGCCGAGTACCTGCGCGGCCTCCGCCAGCTGCTCGACGAGGAGCCGCGCACGCGCGGCGTGCTCATCGTCGACCTCACGCGCGCCGCGCCGGCCACGAGCGAGCAGCGCAGACGCGTCGGCGAGTGGATGCGCCAGCACCGCGACGCGCTGGCCGTGCGCGGCCTCGGCTCCGCCTTCGTGATTCCATCGCCGGTGTTCCGCTTCGTGCTTTCGTCGGTCTTTTTGATCCAGCGCCCGCCGATGGAGTACACCGTCGTTGCCACGCTGGCCGAAGCGCTGACGTGGGCCCGCGGCCGCCTGCCGCTACGCGGCCGCCCCTAGCGCGCTCCGTACGGCGAAGCTACTTCAGCTGCTCGATGGCGTCGGCGATGCTGGTGCCGAAGCAGGCGAGCGCGGGCGGCGGATGGCTCTGGTGCGCCAGGCGCTGCCGGTCGAGCTTCACGAGCGCGCCGCGCGCGCGTAGATAATGAAGGCGGCGGATCGTCGCCACCGCCGTCTTCTTCTGGGCGCAGCTCTTGCCGACGTCGAGCATGCGCAGGGCCGCCATGCCGAGCTCGGGCCGATCGGCGCCGGCGACGGTTTCGATGAGCCGCGCGGCGTTCTCCACGCGCGCCGGATCGGTCGCGGCGCGCACGCACGCGACGAGCAGCGAGGCAGTCTCGTCGGCGTCGAAGTGCGCGCGCAGGAACTCGGCGGCGGGCGCGGGATCGCTGCCGTCGACGGTCTCGCAGACGCTCTTGCGGAAGGCGCCGTCGCTGGCCAGCGCCGGGCTGAGAGCGAGCGCGCTCGTCCACTCGCGAAAGGCGTCGCGGCGGTAGTGAAACCCGTCGGCGTAGACGTCGCCGAGCCGGAGGTGCGACCAGGCGTCGTTCTTGTCGACGGCGACACGATCGCGCAGCTCGTTCTTCGCCGGGTTGACCTTGCCGTCGGCGAGGAGGCCGTCGATCCGCTGGCGCCACTCGCGCGCGTCCTTCGACGGCGGCGGCTCCCGTTTCGGCGCCTTCGCTTCGACCTTCGGCGGCGACTTGTCTTCGACCTTCGGCGCCGCCGGCTCCTCGGGTTTCGCCGCCGCCGGCTCCTCGGGCTTCGGCGCCGCCGGGTTCTCCGCGGCCGGCGCGGCCGCTTGTTCGACCTTCGGCGGCGTCGCTTCCGGCTGCGGCGCCGCGCTCTCCGCCGTCGGAGGCGGAGTCGGTTGCGGCGTCGGTTGCAGCTTCGGCGCCGCCGCCTGCACCACGGGCTTGGCAGCCGTCGCCGCCGTCTTCGGCGGATCCGGCAGCTCCCCGCCCGACGGCACCGCCGGCTCCGACCCCGACCAGCGCTGATACGCCCCCACCGCCTTCGCCCGCATCTCGATGAAATAGGCGCGCGCCCACAACGCACCGGCCGCTCCCAACGCCACGCACAGCGCCGCGGCGATCCCCATGAGCCGCCACCGCCACCGCCGCGGCCGCCGCTCACGCATCACCGTCGGCGTGAGCGTCTCCTGCCCCTCGGGCGTGTCATCGATCGCCGCCACGAACTCGGCCACGCTCTGGAAGCGATCCTGGGGCCGCTTCTCCATCGCGCGCAGGATCACGCGCTCGAGCCCGTCGCTGATGCGCTTCTGCGGCGCCATCTTGCGCGGCGGTGTCGGCGCGTCGTGAATCTGCATCTGCAACAGCTGCGTCGGCCCCTCGGCGACGAAGGGCCGTTTGCCCGTCGCCAGCACGTAGAGCATCACGCCCGCCGAGTAGATGTCGGTGCGCAGGTCGGTCTTCTTGCCGAGCGCCTGCTCCGGCGACATGTAGCTCGGCGTTCCCGCCACCATCCCGTCGGTGAGCGAGAGCTCCTCGTCGACGCCGCTGATGCGCGCCAGCCCGAAGTCGAGGATCTTCACGAGGTCCTCGGTGCCGGTCATCTCGACGAGCATCACGTTGCTGAGCTTGAGATCGCGATGGATGACGCCGCGCGAGTGCGCGTGCGCGAGCCCGAGCAGGATCTGGCGCATGAACGCGACGGCGCGCTTGGGCGTCACCGCCGCCATGTCGACCTCGGTGAGCTGCCGTCCCTGCACGAACTCCATGACGATGTAGGGCTGCTTGCGCCACACGCCGAAGTCGAGGATCGACACGCAGTGCATGTGATGCAGCCGGCTGATCGCCTTGGCCTCGCGCTCGAACCGCGCCACCGCCGCCTTCGACTCCGCGACCGACTGGTGCAGGAACTTCACCGCGACCTGCTTGCCCAGCCCCGCGCGCTCCGCGCGATAGACCACGCCCATCCCGCCGGCGCCGAGATGATCGAGGATCTGCCAACGGCGCTCCACCAGCGCGCCGATGAGCGGATCCCCGGCCTTTTTGACGGGCTTCCTCGGCATACGAATGGGTCAGTATAGCAGCCGCCGCCGGCCCCGCCCTCCGCCGTCCAACCTCGCGATTCCGAAGCGCATCAACCAGGCGGCAAAGTGTGATACGACGATGGCGCGTGAGCGCGCTGCCGTCGGTGTCGGTCGTCGTCCCCGTGTACAACAGCGAAGGCACACTCGCCGATCTGGTCGCCGGGCTCGCCCGCGAGCTGCCGCGCCTCGCCAGCGCGTGGGAGATCATCCTCGTCAACGACGGCAGCCGCGACGGCAGCTGGTCGGTGATCGGCACGCTCGCCCGCGAGTATCCGACGGTGCGCGGCGTCGACCTCATGCGCAACTACGGCCAGCACAACGCGCTCCTCGCCGGTATCCGCCTGGCGCAGCACGAGCTCGTCGTCACCATGGACGACGATCTGCAGCATCCGCCGTCGCAGCTGCCGCCGCTCCTGGCGCGCCTCGCCGAAGGCGCCGACGTCGTCTACGGCGTGCCCGCCGAAGAGCAGCACGGCCTGTTCCGCGATCTGGCGTCGCAAGCGACGAAGCTCGTGCTCCAGCACGCGATGGGCGCGGACATCGCGCGTCGCATCAGCGCCTTTCGCATCTTCCGCACCGAGCTCCGCGCCGCCTTCGCCGACTTCGGCGGCGCATTCGTGTCGATCGACGTGCTCCTCACCTGGGCAACGACGCGCTTCGCCGCCGTCACCGTCGAGCACCACCCGCGCCGCGTGGGACAATCGGCCTACACGCTGCGCAAGCTCATCACGCACACGCTCAACATGGTAACCGGCTTCAGCACGCTGCCGCTACAGCTCGCGAGCCTGATCGGCTTCGCCTTCACGCTGCTCGGCCTCGGCGTGCTCGCCTACGTCGTCGGCCGCTACTTCATCCACGGCGGCAGCGTCCCCGGCTTCCCGTTCCTCGCATCGATCGTCGCCATCTTCTCCGGCGCCCAGCTCTTCGCGCTCGGCATCATCGGCGAGTACCTCGCGCGCGCGCACTTTCGCTTGATGGACAAGCCGTCCTACGCCATCCGCCGCCAAGCCAGGGGTCCCGATGCGCTCCCGCCTGCGTGAGTGGGACAGCGCCTTCTTCGGCCGGCGTATCGCCGAGGTCGAAGGCGGCACGCTCGACGATGCCGCCGCGGCGGACATCCTCGCCTGGTGCGAACGCGAGCGCGTCGACTGTCTCTACTTTCTCGCCGATCCCGAGCCGGCCACCATCGACACCGCCGAGCGCCACGGCTTTCGGCTCGTCGACGTACGGCTGACCCTGCGCCGCTCGATCCGCGACCTCGCGCCGCCGACGGCGTCGCCGTGGCGCGTCCGTCCGGCGCGCGGCGACGACCTCGCCGCGCTGGAGGCGCTCGCCGCCGTCAGCCACGGTGACAGCCGCTTCTACGCCGACCCGCGCTTTGGCAGCGACGCAGCCTCGCGCCTCTATCGTGTCTGGATTCGCAACAGCATCGAAGGCTGGGCCGACGACACGCTCGTCCTCACGCGGGCCGACGCCGAGACGCCGCTCGGCTACATCACCGGCCACCGGCGCGGCGACGCCGGACAGATCGGCCTCCTCGCCGTCGCCGCCGAGGCGCGCGGCGCGGGCGCCGCCAGTGCCCTGGTGACCTCGCTCTGCGCCGCCTACCGCGATGCCGGCCTCGACGCCATGACCGTCGTGACCCAGGGCCGCAACCTCGACGCGCAGCGGCTCTATCAGCGCCGCGGTTTCACCAGCGCCGCGCTCGGATTGTGGTATCACCGATGGTGGTAAGGTGATCCCCTTCAACCGCCCCGGTCTCGTCGGTGACGAAGAGCGATACGTCGCCGAGGCGATGCGCTCCGGCCACCTCTCGGGTGACGGCCCCTTCTCGCGCCGCTGCCACGCGCTGCTCGAAGAGACGCCCGGCGCCGGCAAGGCGCTGCTCACCACCTCGTGCACCGACGCGCTCGAGATGACCGCGCTGCTCCTCGATCTGCGCCCCGGCGACGAGGTCATCCTCCCGTCGTTCACCTTCGTCTCGACGGCGAACGCGTTCGCGCTGCGCGGCGCCCGCCCCGTCTTCGCCGACGTCCAGCGCGACACGCTCAACCTCGACCCGGCGCTGCTGCCGCCCTTGATCACGCCGCGCACGCGCGCGATCGTCGTCGTGCACTACGCCGGCGTCGGCTGCGAGATGGACGCCATCCTCGACATCGCGCGCCGCCACGGCCTGCCCGTCATCGAGGACAACGCGCACGGGCTCTACGGCCGTTGGCGCGGCCGCTGGCTCGGCACCTTCGGCGCCCTCGCCACGCAGTCGTTCCACGAGACCAAGAACGTCACCTGCGGCGAGGGCGGCGCGCTGCTCGTCAACGATCCGGCGTTCGTCGAGCGCGCCGAGATCCTCCGCGAAAAAGGGACCAACCGCAGCCGCTTCTTCCGCGGCCAGGTCGACAAGTACACCTGGGTCGACATCGGCTCGAGCTTCTTGATGTCCGATTTGCAGGCGGCGTTCCTGTGCGCGCAGCTCGAGCGCTGGCGCGACATCCAGGCTCGCCGCGCCCGCATCTGGGAACGCTACGCCCGCGGCCTCGGCTCGTGGGCCGCCGAGCACGGCGTGGCCCTGCCCACGATTCCCGCGCACTGCGAGCAGGCGTTCCACATGTTCTACCTCGTACTGCCGTCGCTGGCCTCGCGCACGGCGCTGATCGCGCACTTGAAGGCGCGCGGCATCATGGCCGTGTTCCACTATCTACCGCTCCACCTGTCGGAAATGGGCCTCCGCTTCGGCGGACGTGCCGGACAGTGCCCGGTCACCGAGGACGTGAGCGATCGACTGCTGCGGCTGCCCTTCTACGGCGAGCTCGGCGAGGCCGATCAGGAGCGTGTCATCGCGTCCGTCCGCGAATTCTTGCCGCGTGGATAGCGACGCATGAACGGTCGGTTTCGCCTCGCCCTCGTCGCGCTGTTCGTCCTGTTCGCCGCGAGTCGCTTCTACGCCATCGACGCCGACGTGCCCGACTGGCGTATCGGCCACTACGACGCCTTCGACGAGCTCTTCTACAGCAACGTCGCCTTCGCTCATCGCGACGGCCACGCCGAGGTCGCGCGCCTGCTCGGCGAAGATGCGCTCTCCAACGGCCACCAGTTCTGCAATTGGCTGCAGAACGGCCTCGTCTGGCTGCTGCTCGCGATCTTCGGCGGTAGCTACGCCGCGTTTCGCGGCAGCTCGGTGCTCTTCGCGCTGGGGACGATGGCGCTCTTCGCCTGGCTCCTCGTGCGCCACCATCCGCGGCGGCGCGGCTGGGTCGTGCTCGCGCTCGCCTACCTGACCGTCGACGCCGGCTTCTTGCTGGCGAGCCGCATCGTCGAGCCGACGATCGAGCGCATCTTCGCGCTGACGGCGACGCTGGCGCTCGGCGCTCTTTTGGCCGAGCGCGCCGCTCGCAGCCTGGCGGCCACGCTGCTGCTGGCGACGGCGACGGTCCTCTTCGTCCTCTTGTCCTATCCGACCAACGCCTTCGTCGCGCTCGGGGTCGCGCTCGCGGTGGTCGGCGATCGGCTGCTCGATCGCGATGTCCGCGGCGCCGCCGCGCGCGCCGGGCTGTTCGCCGCCGGCGCGGCGCTGGCCGTCGGCCTCTACGTGCTACTCGACGCGCTCATCGTGGGAACCTCGCTGCGTGCGGAGCTCGCCGCGGCAGCGCCGACGCTCAGCGAGCGCTCGGTCCCGGGCCATGCGCCGCATGCCGCCGTCATGATGGCGTTCAACGTCGCGCGCATCGCGCTCGCCAACAGCTTCAAGACGTCGCCAGCGCTCCTGCTCGCGCTCCTCTTCACCCTGCCCGCGCATCTGCTCGCCGCCTGGCAGCGACGTTCGCGCTTCTCGCTGCTCGTGGCCTGCGTCGCGCTCGCGTTCGTCGCCCAGACAGCCTTCCTCAATGATTATCCCGAGCGCAAGCTGGTGATCGTCGTGCCACTCGCGCTCCTCGTCATCGTCGACGGCGCCGACCACTTCGCCGCCTTCGCCGAGCGCCTCGCGCACGCCGCGGTTGCGCGGCGCGCCTACCTCGGATTCGTCATCGTCGCCACGCTCGCCGTCGTCGCCTCCTGGCTGCGCGGCCGCGTGTCGCAGTCGATCGTGCTCGACTGGCGTGGCCCGCGCGCGCTCCTCCCGCTCGCGCTCGCCGCCGCGCTGCTCACCACCGCCGCTGCCGTCGCCGCGTTCCGTCGCTGGCGGCGCGCCGGGCTCCTCGCCGGCGTCGCCGTCGCCGCGGCGCTGGTCCCACCGGCGATCGCCGGTGCCGGCGTCACCTGGGCCGCGCCGACGTTCACCTATCGCGACGCGATGCGCGATCTCGCCCATTACGGCGACGGCCAGCGCTTCGCCGGCGGCCTGTCGATCGCGCTCCAGCTCTACAATCACACGCACGCGTTCATGAGCCCGTACGGGTTCGACCATCGCGACGCCGCATACCGCGCCGCCCTCGCGCGCCTCACCAGCGAGGGGCGCGTCGACTTCACCGCCGGCTTCGCCGACGGCAGCGGTGGCGACTTCTCGACGCGCACGGCGCAGGCCCTCGGCTTCGCCCCGGTCCGCGAGTACCTCGTCCGCGCCGGCGCCGATGCGCCCGTTCGCGTCGCCGTCTACCGGGCGCCGCGAGTGCTACGTTGAAGCCGGTGCGACTTCGCGGCTTGGACGGCCTCCGTTTCGTCGCCGCGTTCGCCGTCATCGGTCACCATGTCGAGCAACTCAAGGATCTCGCCGGCCTTCCCTCGCGCTGGAGCAACCCATCGGTAGGCGTCGTTGGCGGCGAGGCGGTGCGCCTCTTCTTCACGCTCAGCGGCTTCCTCATCACCTACCTGCTGCTCGACGAGCACGCGCGCGCCGGCCGCATCTCGATGCGCGGTTTCCTCGTTCGCCGCGCGCTGCGCATCTTGCCGCTCTACTACCTCGTGACGGCGATCGGCTTCGGGCTCTTGCCGTTCATCGCGCCGACGGCGGCGGGGACGGTCGTCTACGCGCGCCACACGCTGCCGCTCTACCTCGCGCTCCTGCCGAACGTTGCGCTCATGGCCTACCCACGCGTCGTCGGCGCGTCGCATCTGTGGTCCATCGGTTGGGAAGAGCAGTTCTACTTCCTGTGGCCGTGGGTGGTGATCGCCGTGCGCGACAAGACCAAGCTGCTCTGGCTCATCGCGCTCTCGTGCGTGGCGCTGCTCCTGGCGCCCGCGCTGGTGCGGAACGAGTTCTTGCGCGCCTACCTGCGCGCGTGCCCGTACATGTTCCTGCTCGCCGGCGCTACTGCCGGCACGCTCCTGCACCAACGCGCCGCCTTCGTCGATCGTCTCATCTTGCCGGCGCGCGCGCAGTGGCTCGTGTTGCCGGCGACGATGGCGGTGCTGCTCGCCCCGGCCGAAACGCCCCTCTTCAACTGGGTGCGCGCGCTCTTCTACGCCTACGTGCTGCTCAACGTCGCGCGCTCTTCCGTCGAGCGCAGCTTCCTCGAATCGCGGCCGGCGCGCTACCTCGGACGCATCTCCTACGGCCTGTACATGTATCACCCGCTCCTCATTCAGGCGCTGATCGCCGCCGCGGCGGCGCTGCGACTGGGCGGCGTAGCGCTGCAACTGTGGCTCTACCTCGGAGCGCTCGCGTCGACGATAGCGGTCTCGACCCTATCGAGCCGCTTCTTCGAAACCCCACTACAACGGCTCGCGCGCCGCTCGGTCCCCGCGCCGGCGCTCGCGCAGGCGAGCGCACGCATCGGCCGCTGACGACGGCGCGCGGCCTCTAGAATGGATAGAGCCCGTAAGGGAAGAAGCCGGCTTGACCCACGGTGAACTGGGACATGGTGCGCGCGGCGACGGGACTGGTGTTGGGCTGCAGCAGGTCCTTGCCGACGTCGAGCGCGAGGATGCTGTCGCGGCCCCCGAGCACGAACTGGCCGGTAAAGAAGACCTGCGAGTGATACGCGACGCTGTTGAGGACCACCTCTTGCGGGTACGCGATCTCTGCGAGCGTCGTCCAGGGGCCGGCGGCGCCGGAGCTGATGCTGAAGCGCGCGCCGGTGTAGACGGGGAACGCGCCGACCTGCGGCGGCGTCTGCGCCACGTACATGACGTCGTCGCCGGGAATGCCGTCGAAGTTGCCGATGACGACGTCACCGTCCAGATCGTCCTCGTCGAAGGCGGCGTTGCGAGTCGCCCACGGCTGGGTGCCGCTGCGTGACCAGGCCCAGTGTCCGCCGGACACCGAGAGGATATCGGTGACGTGGTCGCCGTCGAAGTCGCCGAAATAGAGCTTGCTGATATCGAACCCGGAGCCGCCCATCGGATGCGGCGTCATGTCCGGCGAATAGTACGCGGTCCACTCGCCGTTCGGTCCGCGCTCGAAGACGTCGGGATATCCGTCGCCGTTGAAGTCGTAGAAGCGAAGCTGACTGAAGTCCGACGTGTGCGTGCCGGGCAGCGTCGTCCAGCCCGACGTGCCGCCGCTCGAAATCTCCCACGTATGTTGGGCGGCGTTCACGCGCAACACGTCGCACTTGCCGTCGTGGTTGAAGTCGCCGAGTCCGAGCGTGCCGAGGTCGTCCGTCTGGCTGTTGAGGTACGTCCATTGGAACTTGCCGCCGCTCGAGAACCACCACGTGCGCCCGGTGGGTAGGAACAGATCGTCGTAGCCATCGCCGTCGAAGTCGCAGACGCCGTAGCGGGCGAACGAGTCGTGCCCGAGCCTGTTGTTGCCGACCGGCAAGATGTCGCGCCCCGGCACTGGCGCGGTAATGCCATTGCAAACGTCCACCAGAGGGTCGCCCGTGGGCACCGTCGAGGCGATCGCATCGCAGTAGTCGTCGTGGGTGAACACGTTGTCGAACACCTGGGCGGAGTCCGAGGGAGTGCCGCGCAGCTTGAACGCGTTACCGGCGACGTACTGGAAGCTGTTGCCGGTGATGAGGAAGAGCTCGCCCCCTTGCCCACAATTCAAGGATTGGCCCAAGCAGTTGTCGGTGCCGTGGACGTCGAAGATCTGGGTCTGCCAGGTGATGGGAAGGGTGTCCCACTCGTGGAAGCCGCCGCCGCGCAGCACGAGATTCTCGTACGCGAAATAGCCGGTGAACGGCACGCCTCCCGACATGATGGCGTGGCGGTTGAAATCGAAGACGTTGTGCTCGATGAACGCGCGCGCGCCGTCGGTGGTCTCCACTCCGTAGCCGTCGCCGCCATGGGCCTGTTGGTTGTGGTGGATGAAGCAGTCATGAATCCAAACGTCGTCGAAGCTCTGGATCCGCGCGTCGGGGTCCTTGATGTAGACGGCGGCCGTTCCCCAGCCCGCGATCTCCATGCGGTCGAGCTCGATACCGACCTTCGAGTTGATGACGATGCCCAGGGTCTGCGCGTCGGTGAGCTCGACATCCGCGCCGTAGATGCGAAAGCCGCGCAACGTGATGTTGTCGCCGTCGAGCAGGAACAAGAACTCCGGCGGCCGAACGGTGGTGAAGACCTTCGGCCCGAGGTGGCGCGAATCGCGCGCGATGGTGTACGGCTGCGGCAAACCGACGCCGACGAAAGAAGCGGTGCCGGTCTGCGACGGCGCTTCGCTGGCGATGGTGACGCCCGCCGCGACGTCGATCGGGTTGTTGGCGTACGCGGAAAGGTCGAGCTCGAGATCCCACTTCAGGAGCACCGTCTTGCCCGGCGTCTCCGCGGCCTGCTTGAAGAGCTCCCGCTGTTCGACGGTGTCCGCGGTGATGTGGATCTGCAGCTGCGACAACACGACCGAGACGGCGACGCTGGCGATGGCCCGCGAGCCTGTCGCGAGCACGTACGTGTGGTTGGCGATCGGGTGCACGACCATGCTGCTGCTGATTCCGGTGACGGGAATGCCGTCGAGCGTCAGGTTCCCCGCGTCGGTGCAGCCGCTTGGTAGCTGGATCGACCAATACAGCGTGACCGCGCTGGACTGTGGCACCGCGCCGGACGCCGACGACAGCACCGAGCCGGTGACTTGATCCTGACAGGTGGCCGGCGGGCGCGGCGGCCGCGGGCCCGGATCCGGCGGTGGGTCTGGTGGCGCGCAGTCGTCGGGGTCGGGGCAATAGCGGAGCGCCGCCGCGACGCCGGAGACGTCCGGCGACCGTCCGCCGCAACCGCCGAGCGCGGCCGCCGAGACGGCCACGATGGCGAACGCAAAGAGCGGGCTCTTCTTCATGCGACAGGTCCTCCGTCGCCGCCTGTGCAGGCGTAGTGCCACGGCGCGCACAAACGAATTCGCTGCCGATTCCCGTCGGCCGCCGGCGCGCCGCTGATTGGGGCGGACGAACTGGCTGAACGAATTGACCAGTCGAGTTGTCGTCGCTGGCCGATCAGCGGGGAGGTCGAAGGGGCGAATCGTACTTGACTTGGTACCCGGCCACGCGGCATACCTTCGCCTCGCATTCATTGATCATTTGCCGATGTAGCTCAGGGGTAGAGCAACGGTTTCGTAAACCGTAGGTCCCCGGTTCAAATCCGGGCATCGGCTCCAGTACCTTCTCCTCGCAAACCATGTCAGCCACGCGGCAAGAGCTGTTGGCGGTGGTCGCGCGCTCCCCCGAGCGCGTCGCGGCCCACGATCGCGAAAGCTGGCTCGCCCTCTTCGGCGACGACGCGCTCGTCGAGGATCCCGTGGGCTCGCCGCCGGCGCGCAAGTCGACCGGCGCGCTCGGCCGCTTCTGGGACACCTTCATTGCGCCGCACGACATCCGCTTCGAGGTGCGCCGCGATCATTTCATCGGCCGCGACGTCTTCCGCGACGCCGTCATCCACACGCGCATCAACCCGCACGTCACCATCGAGGTGCCGGCCTACCTGCTCTACCAGCTCGACGACGGCGCCGGCGGCCTGCACGTCCGCCGCATGGCCGCGCACTGGCAGCTCGGCCGTCTCTCGCTCGGCGCGCTCAAGCTCGGCCCGCGCGCCTGGCTGCCCATGACGCGCCTGTTCGCGCGCATGCTCCGGCTCATGGGCCTGTCGTGGGTGGGTGGCTATCTCGCGTCGCTGTGGAACGGCATCGGCGCGCGCGGCCTCACCGCCGCCACCGCGCTCGCGCGCGCGATCGAGACCCGCGACGCCGCCGCGCTGGCCGCGCTCTTCGTCGCCGGCGAGGCCACCGTCGAGCTCGGCGCCACGCCGCTTCCGCCGCCCGCCCTCCTCGACGCGCTGCCGTCGGGCAGTCGGCTGGCGATCGACGCACCCGTCACCGCCGGCTGGACCACCTCGTTCCGCTTCCGCGTCGACGGCCCCGCGCCCTCCGAAGGGCTCGCGCTGCTCGAGTTCGCGCCCGACGCGCGCCAGATCCGCCGCGCCCGCTTCTTCACCGCCTAGTTACAACAGATACGGGATCAGCACCTTCCGCTCGCGCGGATACTCCGGGAAGCGCGCGCGATACCAGCGCTGCGTCGCGAACGCCCGCGGCACCAGGTTGCCGAGGCTGATGAGCAAGATGAAGGCGCCCGCCAGCGACCACGTGCACAGCGCGAAGCCCGCCCACGCGCCCAGCTCCGTCGTGTAGCTCGGGCTCGTGACCCAGCGGAACAGCCCGCCCTCGGGGATGCGATAGCTCTTGATGCCCGCCTCGATCTCCTTGCGCGTGCGCAGCCGCCGGATGATCGCGTCCGAGTGCAGGTTGAGCGCGTAGCACGTGTAGTAGATGAGGAACCCGCACACGAAGCGCGGATCGCGCAGCCAATCGATCGTGTAGTGCGTCCCGAGCCGCGTGAAGAACGTGGCGTGGAAATAGCCGTGCAAGCTCGTCACCATCCAGCCGACGGTGATGACCATGATGCTGAAGCTGCCGGTCTCGCCGCGCGCGACGCGCATGCGCAGCGGAAACAGAAAGCCGCGATTGGCGTAGTGCAGGAGCCACATGGCGAGGAACACGAGCGGCACCACGTCGCCGCGATGCGGTCCGCGCACGTAGAAGAAGAGGAAGCTCAGCGTCGCCGGCAGCTCCATCAGGAACCAGCCGAGCCGCGGCCCGAGGCTGATCCCGAAGCGCGTCGACGCGAACCGTCCGTACGGCGACGGCAAGACCCACGAGATCGCGAACACGAAGACGGCAAAAGCGAGCGCGCATCCGAGCAGCGTGTCGTACGTCGGATCGCCCGTGTACCAGCGCATGGCGCGGCAGTATATGCATCGCCGCGCGCGCCGTCGACGTGTCACCTTCCGGTTTACACGTGGAGCCGTCCGCCCCGGCCGCGCCCCGCTCCCGCCGCGACCCGACGCCGCTCGCCGCGTGGCGTCCTTCTTGCGATGATGCGGCGCATGCGAATCGCGCGGGCCCTCGCCTTGTCGTCGCTGGTGGCGCTCGCCGGCTGCGCCGCTCACTCGACGCCCGACAACGCCGGCGGCAACGGCGGCTTCGGCGGCAACGGCGGCTCCGGCGGCTCCGACGGCAGCGGCCCCGGCAGCGGCGGCTCCGGCGGCAACGGCTCCGACGGCGGCGCTGGCCCCGGCGACCTCGGCCCCGGCGGCAGCAACGGCGGCACCAGCGACGGCGGCACGCCCGCGGTCGTCACCGAGTACGCGCCCTACTTCTACACGTGGGGCTGGGGCTCGAGCTCCTACGCCTTCTCGTCCCTCGTCCAGATGAAGCAGCAAGGCGGCCCGAGCGCCGTCACCATCGCGTTCGTGCTCTCCGGCGGCGGCTGCACCGTCTCCACCGACATCCAGAACAACCTCGCCGACGTCAAAGCCTTCGTCGCCGCCGGCGGCCACGTCAAAGCCAGCTTCGGCGGCGCCGACGGCACCTATCTCGAGAACGCGTGCAGCGACGCCACGTCGCTCGGCAACGCCATCTCCAGCTTCGTCGACGCCACCGGCATCACCGATCTCGACTTCGACATCGAGCAGGGCTCGACCTCGTCGAACGCCGCCATCAACGCCATGCGCGGCACCGCGCTCGCCAAGGTGCAGGCGCAAAAGCACATCCGCGTCGCCTTCACCCTGCCCGTCAACCCCGACGGGCTCGACAGCCTCGGCCTCGCCGTCGTCAAAGCCGCGCTCGACGCCGGCGTGCAGGTCTCGTTCGTCAACGTCATGACCATGGACTACGGCAACGGCACCAACCTCGGCACCACGCCCATCGCCTCGGTCGACGCGACCGCCAAACAGCTGCAGTCGCTCGTCGCCGGCCTATCGCTCGACGCCGCCTACCGCATGGTCGGCGCCACCGCGATGCTCGGCCACAACGACGACACCGAGGTCTTCTCGCTCGACAACGCGGCGACGCTCGTCGCCTACGCCAAGCAGAAGAAGCTCGGCCTCGTCTCCTTCTGGGCCATCCAGCGCGACGAGAAGTGCCCCGCCGGCGTCGACCTCGACGTCTGCACCGGCGTCAACAGCGCGGCCTTCCAGTTCCACCAGATCTTCGACGGCGTGAGCCACTAGCGCGTCGCGCGCTCAGCGCCCTTTGTCGCCGCCGAGCACGCGGCTGATCTTCCAGATGAGCTCGTTGAGCTCGAACGGCTTGGTGAGATAGAAGCGCGCGCCGACGTTGATCCCGTCGACCATGTGGCGCGGGTCGTTGCTCGCGGTCAAAAAGATCACCGGAATCGAGCGCGTCTCGCTCTTGGCCTTGATGGCGCGCACGAAGCCGACGCCGTCGAGCTCCGGCATGTTCATGTCGCAGACGATGACGTCGGGCAGCCCCGCTTCCAGCTGCATCAGCCCGTCGAGACCGTTGGCGGCGACCTGCACCTCGAACCCCTTGGCGCTGAGCTGTTTGCGCAACAGCGTCTGCGTGCCCGTGTCGTCCTCGACCACGAGGACGCGCGCGGTCTTGCTCATCGCGACCTCCACCGTGTAAGAAGCTTACACTACCTGACGAACGCTAGTTTTGAACGCGCTTGCTAAAAGCGCCTATCTTTTCGAGTAGAAGCGGTCGAGGAAGGCGCCAACCGTGCGGACCCCGTCGGCGTCTTCGTCCCAGCTCAGGGCCATCCCACCGGCGTCGTGGCGGATCACGCGGCCGGCCACGTGGGCGGCGGCGTCGAGGTCGCCGGCGGCGTCGACGATCATCACCGTGTGCGACTCGCCGACCGCGAAGCTCGATAGATCTTCGCCCGCGGCGCCGACGAGCACACCGCCGCGCGAGATGTTGCGCACCGGCAGCTGCAGCATGGCGCCCTCGGTCCGCATCTCGACGAACGCGCTCAGCTCGAGGCGGGGATAGCGGCGGGGACGCGGAAAGCTCGGAGGCGATTCGACGGTGTCCACGAGACCCGCCCACTGTGTGCCGCGATCGTCGCCTCGGCAACTTTTCGCGCGTCGCGTGAAGTAGCGGTCACGCGCGCGTGAGGCTACACTGGCGCGCGTGCGAACATTGACGCTCGTTTTCGCCCTCTTCTCGTCGACGACCGCGCTCGCTGCCCACCCGGTGTTCGACTTCGTCGCCAACCGCACGCTGGCCCACGCCGAGCGGGACGGCGCGCTCTCGATCGCCGCCGGCTCGCCGGGGTTTGCGCGCTACGTCCACTTCTCGCGCCCGCTGCCGACGTGGAGGCTGCGCCAGTCCGAAGACGGCAAGCCCGTCGCGCTGGCGCAGACGCAGGCGGTGCTCGAGGTCCCGCTCGACAAGGCGCAAGCCGAGGCGGGCGTGATCACGCTGCGGCTCAAATCGCCCGTGCGGCAGACGGTGCGCGGCTCGGCGCGCGGCAAGTCGTCGCCGGCGATGCCGCTCGCCGAGGGCTGGCAGACGGTCACGATCACCATGCCGGCCGGCGCGCTCGTCGACGGTGAAAACAAGATCACGCTCGGCTTCGCCAACTCCGGCCACTTCGGCGACAAGAAGGCGTCGGCCGCGGTCGAGTGGATCGACATCGGCGCCGCCTCGCACGCCTCGGCGCCACCGACGGTGTTCACGGGCGGCGCGCTGTCGATCGCCAAGGGCGACGCGCTCGTCTACTACGTCATGGTCCCCGAGTCGGGCGCGCTCGTCGCGCACGCCGAAGGCTGCACGCTCAAGGCCGACGCCGTCGGCCACGGCGGCGCGCACGTCGGCGCGACGCTGCAGAACGACGCGCCGCTCGATCTCGGCAAGCTCGCCGACAAGGTGGTGCGCCTGCGCCTCGCCGCCGACGGCGGCAACTGCGTCGTGAGATCGGCGGCGCTCACCGTCGCCGCCGAGGCGCCGGCGGTCAAGCACGCGCCGCCGCCCAAGAACGTCGTCTTCTGGATGACCGACGACACGCGCTCCGACAAGTTCAAGCTCTACAACCCGAAGACGCGCGTCGAGACGCCGGTCGTCGACGCGTTCGCCAAGCGCGCCACCAACTTCAAGATCGCCTACGTCCAGGGCAACGAGTCGCGCGTCTCGCACGCGTCGCTGTGGACCTCGCTCTACCCCGCCGTGCACCACTTCATCAGCGAGAAGGCCAAGCTCGATCCCAAGTTCGTGACGCTGCCCGAGGCGGTCAAGCCGACGGGCCGCACCACCGTCGGGCTCATGGGCAACGGCTTCATCGACGCCTTCTGGGGCTTCGGCGAAGGCTGGGACGTCCTCAAGAACCACATCCACGAAGGCGGCGGGCTCAAAGCCGAGGACTTCGTCGCCGAGGGCAAGCAGATGCTCGGCAAGCTCGGCCAAAAGCCGTTCTTCATGTACCTCGGCACCATCGACGTGCATGTCTCGTGGCGCGCGCACCTGCCGTGGATCGCCAAGTACGATCCCGAGCCCTACACCGGGCCGTTCGTCAAAGCGTGCCTCGATCCGCAGCTCGACAAGATCGTCGGCGGCAAGATGTCGATCACCGATCGCGACAAGACGCGCATCGTCGCGCTCTACGACTCCGACGTCAGCTACAACGATCAGCAGTTCGGCAAGCTGATGGAGCTGCTCGACGCCGACGACACGATGATCATCTTCACCGCCGATCACGGCGAGGAGCTCTGGGACCACGGCCGGATCGGCCACGGCGGCTCCTTGCGCGAGGAGCTGGTGCACGTGCCGCTGCTCATCTCGTATCCGCCGCTGTTCCCGGCGGGCAAGAGCGTGTCGGAGGGCGTCGAGATCATCGACCTTCTGCCCACGATCGTCGAGGCGCTCGGCGGCAAGATCCCGGCCGAGGCGCAGGGCGAGTCGCTCATCGGCCTGGCGCAGGGCGAAGGCGCCGGCTATCCGCGGCCCGCGATCGCGTCGCAGTACGAGCTGGCGCACACGATGCGCCTCGGACGCTGGAAGCTGACCGTGATGGGCTCGGGCAACGTCACGCTCTACGACGCCGCCGGCGACGCCGCCGAGACCAAGGAGCTGTCATCGGAGCGGCCGCTCGAGAAGCGCTTCGTCACCGACGCGATGGGCGTGTGGATGGCGTACCAGACGCAGTGGAAGAAGTCGCGCTGGGGCGTGGCGTCGAACCAGAAGGCGGAGCTCGCGCGCGATCTCGAAAACGCTACGGGAGCCGCTTCCAGCAGATGATCTCGTCGGTGTCGGCGCGCACAAACGCGGGCAGCCGGCCGATCTCCTGATAGCCGCGCCGCGCGTAGAAACGGCGTGCGCCTTCGTTCCAATGCGAGACCAGTAGAAACATGTGCCGCGCGCGCGTGGCCACGTCGGCCTCGACGGCGTCGAGGAGCGCGCCGCCCGCGCCCTGCCCTTCTTGGCCCGGCGCCAGCGCGATGAGGCGCAGGTAGCCGCCGACGCCGAGCGTGCCCGAATAGAGGAACCAGGCGAAGCCGCGGGCGGCGCCACCCTCCTCGGCGACGAGGACCGGCTCGCCGCGGCCGATCGCTTCGGCGAGGAGCTGCGCCAGGCGCGGCGCGGTGATCTCGTAGCGCACGAGGAGCTCTTGCGGCGCCACTGCTTGCGCCAGCGCGGGCAGCTCGTCGAGGCGCGCCGGCCGCACGGTCATCACGGCAGCTCCATCATGGCGGCGGCTCCGTGACGGCGAGGCCGGTGCGCGGCTCGGCGCCGCTCGTCCTCGTGCCGCCGACGATGGCGGCCCACGGCATGCGCGCCGTCGACGTGTGCCAGCCGATGCGCCCGTCACCGCCGACGACGATGACGCCGCCGTCGCCGCCCACGTGCACGAGCTCCTGCACGGCCGCCCAGGCCGCATCGTCGGGCGCGCCGCCGGCGCGCAGCCGATCGATCGCCACGCGGGTCATGAGCGCGCGAATGATCGACTCGCCGTGCCCCGTCGCCGACGCGGCGCCCACGCCGGCTTCGGCCCACGTGCCGGCGCCGGGCAGCGGCGTGTCGCCGACGCGCCCGGCGCGCTTCCACGGGATCCCGCCCGTCGACGTCGCCGCCGCCAGCCGCCCGGTCGCATCGATCGCGCAAGCGCCCACGGTGTCGCCGGTGCGCATCCGTCGCGCCGTCTCGCCCTCGTGCTTGTCGAAGCGCGCCCGCGCGCGCGGCGAGACCATCGTCGCCGCCGACTCGGGGCTGATGCCGTGCTCGCGCGCGAACCCGAGCGCGCCCTCGCCGACGAGGAGCACGTGCTCGCCGTCTTCGAGCACGCGGCGCGCCAGCGTCACCGGATGGCGCAGCCACGGCACCGCGCCGACGGCGCCGACCTCGAGCCCGCGCTCGCCCGCGCGCTCGGCCGACATGACGCAGGCGTCGACCTCGACGGTCCCCGCGCGCGAGAGCACCGCGCCGTAGCCGGCATTGAACTCCGCGTCGTCCTCGAGCGCGCGCACCGCCGCTTCGACCGCGTCGAGCGCGCTGCCGCCCGCATGGAGCCGCTCCCAGCCCGCCGACGCCGCCGCCTCGCAGCCGGCGACGACCCGTTCGCGCCGCTCGTCTTCGACGGCGCCGGCGCCGCCGTGCACGATGATCGCAGCCGTCGTCACGACGTCGATGCTAGCATGCGGACGTGCTCCGCTCGGCCTCGACCGTCACGCTCGGCCTCGCGCTCGCGCTCTGCCTCGCGCCGGGCTGCAGCTCCACGCCGAGCGGCCCCGAGCTCCTGTCGTGGCAGCTCGCCGACGGCCGCGACTGCGCCACCGCCGGTGTCAACAACGTCGAGCTGCGCACCACCCTCTCGCTCGACGCCGACCCCATCGCCATCGCCTCCTGCCCCGACGGGCTGACGCCCGCCACCTTCACGGCCGACGACGTCCCCGGCGACGGCACGCTCTACCTCGACGGCGTCGACGTCCTCGGCATCGACCTGTACCACGGCGAGCTCGACCTCGAGGCGCATCCGCCGGGCACCGGCGAGACGCGCGCGGTCACGCTCTACGCCGCGGCGGCCGAGTAGCCCGCGCGCGCAGCCGCGCCTCGTAGGCGAACATCACGCGCTCGTCCGCCTTGGTCGCATGATCGTAGCCGAGAAGGTGCACCACGCCGTGCGTCGCCAGGTGGAACAGCTCGGCCAGGAGCGAATGGCGCGCCGCCTTGGCCTGCCGCGCCGCCGTCTCGACGGAGATGACCACGTCGCCGAGGAGCGGCGCGTGCTGCTCGAACGAGAGCACGTCGGTCGCGTGATCCTCGTTGGCGAACTCCTTGTTGAGCCGCTGCAGCTCGCGATCGTTGGTGAGCGAGACGCTGAGCGCCCGCTCGGCCACGCCGGCCGCCTGCATCACCCGCCCGAGGCGCGCGCGCAGCGTCCGCACCGTCGACGGCGACACCCGCGCTCGGTTTCTCACATCGATCGTCAGCTCAGCCCGGAAGGACACGCTGCCAGACTTTACTCTCGACGAAGATGCGGTACAGCTCCTTGTCGCACTTTCCGTCCTTCACTTCGAAGCCGATGATGTCGAGCGCCTTCTCGACCGGCACCGCCTTCTTGTAGGGCCGGTCGCTCGCCGTCAGCGCGTCGAAGATGTCGCTGATGGTCATCATGCGCGACTCGATGCGGATCTCGTCGCCCTTGAGCCCGCGCGGATAGCCCGTCCCGTCGAGCTTCTCGTGGTGTGACCCCGCGATCGTCGGGATCGCGCCGAGCTTGCGCCCCCACGGGATGTTCTCGAGGAAGTTGTAGGTGTGGACCACGTGGCTCTCGATCTCGAGCCGCTCCTGCGCGGTCAGGGAGCCGCGCGGCAGCTTGAGCGCGTCCATCTCCGACGGCGTCAAGAACGGCCGCGACTCGCCGCGCGGATCGACGAAGCGATGCTGCGCGATCTCCGCCAGCCGCTCGAAGCTGCCCTCGGCCAGCACCGTCGGCTCGTTCGCCTTGAGGATGAACGCGACGAAGTCGTCGACCTCGGCCAGGCGCCGCTTCTCGTCGGCATCGAGCTCGCCCATCATCCGGGTCACGCCGGCGGCACCCTCGCGCAGCGCCGCCTCCAGCTTCTTCTTGAGCGCGTCGGACTCGACCCACTTGCGGATGTAGTCGAAGCGCTGCAGCAGCGTCTCGCGCTCGTCCTCGTAGAGCTTCTTGGCCTTGACCAGCACCTTCTCGCGCACGCCGACCTTGCCGAAGTCGTGCAAGAGCGCCGCGTACTCGATCTCCTTGAGCCGGTCGGGCGTAAAGTGCACCGACTGATACAGCCCGCCGGTGCGATCGACCATCTCCGCCAGCCCGACGGTGAGCGTGGCGACGCGCTGCGAATGGCCCGACGTCGTCGGATCGCGCGATTCGATCGCCGTCACCGACGCGTTCACGAAGCCCTCGAACAGCCGCCGGATGTCCTCGTACAGCAGCGTGTTCTCGAGCGAGATGCCGGCCTGCGCCGCCAGCGTCGTGGTCAGCTCCTCCGATCGCTCGTCGAACGGCACCACCCAATCGTCGAAGTCGATGGGCGCCTTCAGGCGCGGCGGCGCCGCCTCTTTGCGCCGATTGATGAGCTGAATGACGCCGATGACCTCGTCGCGCTGGTTGATCATCGGCACCGTCAGCATCGACCGCGTCTGATAGCCCGACGACTGATCGAACCGCCGATCGTGCTTCTCGCGCGCCAGATCGGAAATGTTGATGAGCTTCCGCGAGATGATCGCCTTGCCGACGATGGTCTTGTCGTCGACGGGAAAGGTGTGCTCCGAGAAGTTGATGTCGATCGAATCGTTCTGCGACACCATGAAGCGCACCGTGCGCTCGCGCGGATTGAGCGACTGCCCCTCGACGATGTAGACGCTGCCCGCGTCGGCGCCGGTCACGTAGCGCGAGCGCTCGAGGATGAGGCCGAGCAGCTTGTCGATGTCGCGCTCCGACGAGATCGCCCGCGCGATCGACACCAGCTCGCCGAGCTCCGAGCGATACTTCTCCGCCGTCCGCCCGCGCTCTTGCTCGCGCGCGCGCAGCGCCACGAGGTCGAGGTAGTTCTTCATGGTCACGTAGAGCCGCGCCCGCGCCAGCGGCAGCGTCACCAACGCCAGCTCGTAGCGATCGCGCAAGATGTCGACGCCGCCCAGCTCGTCGTCGGTGCCGACGAGCAGCAGCATGGTCTTGCCCGCCGCCGAGCGCACCAGATGCGGCTCGATCGCGGCCCGATCGCGGATGAGCGACGCAGCCGCTAGCGTCAACCCGCCCTCCCCCACGCGCACCTCGACCCAGCCGTCGCCGGTTCCGGTGACGTGGTAGGCGGCAAACCGTGCATCGCTCGAGAGGACGGCCTTGAGCTCGTCCAGGTTGCGAATGTCGTCCTGCGGCACCGGCGCCCCCTCAGGTCAAAGAGATACGGCGCCTACAGGATATCAGGTTTTCGGGGGCTCCGCTTGATGGCCCTTCTTGAGCGCGTCGGCCGCCTTTTTGGCGGCGTCGCGCGCGTCGTAGGCCTTGATGATCTTCTGGACGAGCGGATGTCGAACGACGTCGACCTCCGTGAAGTAGCACATCGCGATCCCGTCGATGTCGGCGAGGAGCTCGCGCGCCTCCTGCAACCCCGAGCGCTGCCCCGTCGGCAAGTCGATCTGCGTGACGTCGCCGGTGACCACCGCCTTCGAGTTGAACCCGAGGCGCGTGAGGAACATCTTCATCTGCTCGGTCGTCGAGTTCTGCGCCTCGTCGAGGATCACGAACGCGTCGTTGAGCGTGCGCCCGCGCATGAAGGCGAGCGGCGCCACCTCGATCACGCCCTTCTCGACGAGGTGCTCGGCGCGCTCGAAGTCCATCATGTCGTGGAGCGCGTCGTAGAGCGGACGCAGGTACGGATTGACCTTCTCCGCCATCGTCCCCGGCAGAAAGCCGAGCTTCTCGCCCGCCTCGACGGCCGGACGTGCCAGCACGATGCGCTTGACCTCCTTGTCGACGAGCGCGCGCACCGCCGCCGCCATCGCCAGGTAGGTCTTGCCCGTGCCTGCCGGCCCGATGCCGAAGACGATGTCCTTCTCGCGGATCGCGTCGACGTAGCGCTTCTGCGCCAGGCCCTTCGGCTGGATCGGCCGCGCCCGCGACGCCATCAGCACGGTGTCGCGGAAGACGTCCTTGATCTGCGCGTTCTGGTCGCCGGCCAGCACACCGACGGCGCGCGCGATGTCGCTCAATGCCAGCGGCCGCCCCTTCTTGGCCATCTGGTAGAGCTGCTCGACGAGCGAACGCCCGAGCGCCACGCGATCGGGCGCGCCGACGAGGGTCAGCTCGTTGCCGCGCACGCCAATGGTGAGCCCGACCTCGCGCTCGATCGCTTTGAGGTTGGTGTTCGACTGACCAAACAACAGGAGCGCCGCCGAATTGTCGTCGAGAACGATGCGTTCTCGGGCGTCGGCTTTTCCTGGCGTGGCCGTGGTTGTCTCTGTCGCGCTTATGCTAATGCTCCTGGGTCTCATTCCGATTCTAGCAAACTTGGAGCGTCGATGCCCAGCACGCAACGTGGATCTTCATTTCCCGAGCTCGTCGAGATCATGGATCGCCTCCTCGCCCCCGACGGCTGCCCCTGGGATCGCGAGCAGACCTTGCAGACGCTCGAGCCCTACTTGATCGAGGAGGCCTACGAGGTCCTCGAGGCCATCGACCTCGACGACCCGCGCGAGCACTGCGAGGAGCTCGGCGATCTCCTCTTCCAGATCGTCTTTCAGTCGGCGCTGCGCGCGCGCGAAGGCAAGTTCGGCATCGACGACGTGGTGCGCGCGATCGCCACCAAGATGACCCGCCGCCACCCACACGTCTTCGGCGAAGCGAAGGTCAAAGACGCCGAAGAGGTGCTGGCCAACTGGGGCAAGCTCAAAGAGGCCGAGCACAAAGAGAAGGGCATTCAGCGTCGGGCGCTCGAGGGAGTCCCGGTCAATCTGCCCGCCCTCTTGCGCGCGCAGCGCATCGGCGAGAAAGCGGCCGCGGTGGGATTCGATTGGCCCGACGTCGCCGGCGTGCGCGAAAAAATCGACGAAGAGATCCGCGAAATCGACGAGGCGATTTCGGGTGGCGACCCTGCGCAGATTGAGCACGAAATCGGCGATCTGCTCCTCGCGGTTTCACGCTTCTCCGCCAAGCTCGGGGTCGCGCCCGAAGACGCGCTGCGCTCCGCATTACGCCGTTTCCAGAGTCGCTTCGAAGCCATGGAAGACCGCGTCATCTCACGCGGTGACAAGGTGGGAGACACGCCGCTGGAAGAGCTCGATCGGATCTGGAACGAGGTCAAAAAGGTCCAACCACCCCTGCCTAAAAAATAGGCTTCCATGCACTCTCCCTCATGTTTCAAGGACGTTGCGTATCCGACACTTGGTTATTCACAAGTTATCCCCAGGTTCCGGTGGACAGGAAACGCACACTTTTTTCGGTGTGTGTTTGTACGCTAGTGTAGTTGACGCACTGCATATTGCCGTGTGCAGCCGCCCATAACTACTTGACTCGGGTCCAGGCGACGGCTATGTATCGCCGGCTCTATTTTCCAGGAGATCTCACGTGGCGAACGTTGCTTCGGCAGAAAAGCGCAACCGTCAGCGCATCAAGCGCCGCGCGCGCAATCAGTTTCATCTCTCGACCATGCGTACGCACGTCAAGCGCGTGCGCACCGCGCTCGCGTCCAAGGACGCCAACGTCGCCGCGATCCTGAAGGCCGCGGTGGCCGTCATCGACAAGGCAGCGCAGAAGGGCGTGATCGACAAGAAGTCGGCTTCGCGCAAGATCTCGCGCCTGACCAAGTCGCTGAACCGCGCCAACGCGTAACGCGTCGCGCGCCCCTACCCTCCGTCATCGATACGACTGATCGCTACGCGCGGCGGGCGCTGCGCGTGAGCTCGAGGATCAGCGTCTCCAGGATGCGCGCGTCGTCGAGGCGCGACGACTTCAGGTTCTTGTCGGCGAGATAGAGCGCCGCGTGCATGCGCTTGGCGCGCGCGCCGTCGAGCGTGCGTGCCTGCTTGATGATGTCGTCGGCGAAGAACGGCGGGATGCCGAGCGCGCTGGCGATCTCGAACTTGTCGCGCGTCTTTTGCAACAGCTCGCTCGTGACCCACAGCTGGCGCAGATGGCGCGCCAGCATCGCCACGATGCGCACGCCCGACTCGCGCGCGCCGAGCATCGACGACAGGACGGCCAGCGCGTGGGCGCGATCGCCGGCGCCGACGGCGTTGGCCAGCTCGAACACGCTGCGCTGCCTCGTGGTGGCGACCACCTTGTCGACGTCCTCGGCGGTCACCTCTTTGCGATCGCCGGTGAAGATGGCCAGGCGCTCCACGGCGTCGGCGAGCTGGCCCAACTCCGCGCCGATCTCGTCGACGATCATGGTGACCGCGTCGGGCGCGATGCTCACGCCGCGCGCCCGGGCCTCGCCGCGCACGAAGTCGGGGAGCTGCCGCTCGTAGAGCGGATCGAGCTTCACGAGCACGCCGTGCTTCTTGAACGCGGAGAAGAACTTCAGGCGCTGATCGGCCTTCTCGGCGACGAAGACGACGCAGCTCTCGGGCGCCGGATCGCTGACGTAGGACATGAGGCCGGCGAGCTCGTCGGCCTTCATCTCGTCGGCGTCACGCACGAGGATGAGCCGGCGGCGCGCCATCATCGGCAAGGTGCGCGCGGCCTGGGCGATGCGCGCGGCGCCGGCCTCTTTGCCGTAGAAGAGCTCGTAGTTGAAATCCTTGGTGCGCGGATCGAGGACGCGCGCGCGCAGGAGATCGACGGCCCGGTCGAGGAGGTAGCGCTCCTTGCCGTAGAGGAAGTACAGAGGGCCCGGGTCGCCCTCGCGCAAGGGAGCGAGCGGATCGCTGCCGGCGGCTCGTGCCATCGAGCGCACGCTACCACGGGCGGCCTATCCTTTTCGAGATGGAGGCCGCCTTTCGCGAGGCCCATCTCGACGCCCAGCCAATCCGCAATCTCGGGCTCGACATCGAGGGCACGCGCCTCCAGCCGCTCGTCGAGGAGTTTCGCGGCGAGCTGCGCGCGGCCCGCGTCACGCGCCTGCAGCCGCGCTTCTACCTGTCGACGGAATGGGGCGTGGCGTTCGGCACCATCGCCATCGCCATCCCGTTCTACCTGTCGCGGCCCGAGCTGGCGGCGCTGCACGCGGAGCGCACCGGTATGGTCGAGGGCTTCGACGCGGCCGAGCTCCTGCGCTACCTGCGCCACGAGATGGGTCACGTCGTGAACTACGCCTACAAGCTGTACGAGCGGCGCGAATGGGTGCAGGCGTTCGGCGCCATCACCCAGCCGTACGTCGACGAGTATCGGCCCATCCCCTTCTCGCGGCGCTTCGTGCGCCATCTGCCCGGCTGGTACGCGCAGAAGCATCCCGACGAAGATTGGGCCGAGACCTTCGCGGTCTGGATGACGCCGGCGACGGCGGCGAAGCCCGATACGAAGAACGACTGGCGCGTCGAATATGCCGATCGGCCGACGGCGCTCGGCAAGCTCATCTTGTGCGACGAGATGATGCGCGAGATCGGCGGCGCCGCGCCGGTCGTCACCGACGACGCGCTCGACGAGCCCGTGGGGTCGATCGGCATCTCGCTCGACGACTTTTATCGCGGCTGGGACGCGCGCGGGCCCGAGGCGCCGCCGCCGGGCCTCGACGGCTCGCTACGCGCGGTGTTCGCCACGGCGCGCAGCGGCGGCGCCGCGCCCACGGCGGGCGAGCGGCGTGCGGCGACGGCCCTCCTCCGCCGCCTCGAGCCGCTCCTGTGCACCGAGGTGTATCGCTGGACCGGACACTTCCCGGAGCGCTCGCGGCCGCTGGTGCGCCAGCTCGCCGAGCGCGCGGCGGCGATGCAGCTCGACTACGCCGTCGCCGACGAGCCGGCGGTGACCGTGGCGCTGACGGCGCTGGTGACCGCGCTCGCCATGAACCACGTGCACCGCGGCAGCTACTTGCCCTGAGGCGCGGGCGGCGGCGGCGCCTTCGGCGCTTCGAACTCGGCGTCCTCGAGCTTGGCGTTGTGCTTGATGTCGGTGTAGCGCGCGATCGACGTCTGCCCGCCCTGGTTGGTCTTGATGGTGAACGGCAGCTTCACGCCGTCGACGGTCTTGTAGTCCTCGAAGTCGGTCTGCGACGGCAGATCGCCGACCGGCGTCGGCACGTTCACCGTCATGCGCGCGAGCAGGCCCGTCGCCGGATCGAACCACAGCTTGACGTGCGCCTCGCCCTGCCGCCCTTCGATCACGTGGGCCATGCCCTTGTCGAGCGGCATGTCGGCCACGACCTTGGCGCCAGAGAGGAGCGCGGACAGCGTCAGCGGCGGCGCGAACTGCGCCTCGCGGCGGATCTCGTCGACGTCGTCGAGCGGGCGCGGGTTGCCGTTGAACGCGCGATAGCCGCTCTTGCCGTCCCAGCCCTGCGTGAAGGTGCCGCTCGGCATGGTCAGCTGCTCGCGCACCTTCTCGGGCGACGCCTGCACGATCTCCATCCCGAAGGGCGCGGGGCCGAAGCCCTCGATGGTCCCCGTGGTCACGCGCGTCTTGAGCTTCTTCCACGCCGCGGCGCCGCCGCTCGCCTGCGTCCACTTGTCGACGAGCGACTTCACCGTCACGCCGGCAGGCACCTTGCCCGGCTCGGGCTCCTTGGCCACGCGCTCGACGGGCGGCACCGTGCGCGGCTCGGGGCGGCCGTTGTGGCAGGTGGCGCAGGTGACGACCTGCTCGTCGCCGAAGAAGTCGTGGTTGATCTTCTGCATCATGGTGACCATCTTCCGCGCCGTCCGCTTGGCCTGCTTGTCGTCCTTCTCCATCGCCGGCGGTTTGCCCTTGCCGCCGACGACGTGGCAGTAGTTGCACTGCACGCCGAGCGCGCCGGCCATGACGTCCATCGCAGGGTCGAGCTGCGCGGCCGGCATGCCCTTGAGCACCTGGATGTTCTTGAACACCTGTTCGGCGGTCTTGGTCTCGGCGGCGCGGGCGCCGCCAGCCACCAAGAGCCCACCGGCGACGACGAGCACGAGCGCGGGGATTTTCGACATGCCCCCGCATACCAAAACGCGATCGCTTCAGGAAGAGCAAATCGGCGTCGCCACGCACGGCTGCACCCGCCGGCCGAAGCGGTCGACGGCGAGCGTGGCGATGTGGTTGACGAGCGTGGTGTAGTCGATGCCGGCGGCGCGCGCGGCGAGCGCCAGCTCGCACTTCTCCTCGAGGTAGCAGCTGGCGTTGACCTCGAGGACGTAGACGTCGCCGCCGGGCGTGAGGCGCAGATCGACGCGGCCGTAGTCGCACACGCCGAGCGCGCGATAGGCGGCGAGCGCCATCTCGGTCACGCGCGCGCGCAACGCCTCGGACAGCCGCGCCACGACGGCGCGCGTGCCGCGGTATTCGGGCGAGCCGACGTCGAACTTGGCGCGCGTGCCGACGACGCGCGGGCTGCCGTCGGGGAGGCCGGAAAAGTCGATCTCCACGATCGGCAGCGCGCGCGGGGCGTCGTTGCCCACGATGCCGACGTAGAGCTCGCGCCCGTCGACGAACTCCTCGGCGAGCGCGGCGTCGTGCACCTCGGCGTGGATCTCGCGCACGCGCTGCGCCAGCGCCGCCGCGTCGCCGACGAGCGCGCGCGTCTCGTCGACGCCGATCGACGCGTCGCCGCGCAGCGGCTTGACGATGAGCGGCATGGTGAGGCCGTTCGCCGCCACGTGCGCGCCGGGCTCGAACACGGCGAAGCGCGGCGAGGCGATGCCGTCGAAGCAGAACAGCTTCTTGGCCAGCCCCTTGTTCTGGCAGAGCGCGAGCCCGCCGGGGCCGCTGCCGGTGAAGGGCACGCCGACGAGCTCGAGCAGGCCCGCCACGGCGACGTCGCCGACGAGCGCGTCGCTCCACATCTCCATCAGGTTGAAGACGAGCGCGGGCGCGGTCACGGCGATGCCGTCGACCAGGCGCTGCAGATCTCCGTGCACGCCCACGATCGAGACGACATGGCCGCCACGCTCGAGCGCGGCCGCGACTTGATCGACGACGACGTCGTAGGCCGTGGCCTGCTCGCTCTCCAACCACGTGAGGACCGTGACGCGCACGTCGACGATCCCCTTCACGATCCGCGCCATTTCCACTAGGCTCGCCGGCATGCTGCTCACATCCAACGTCGCGCTCGTCGACGGCGCGGTGCGCGAAGGCTTCGCGCTCCGGATCGAGGACGGCGCGATCGTGGCCGCCGGCGCGCGCGCCGAGCTCGCGCGGACCGGCGAGAAGATCGTGGATCTCGGACGGCGCGCGATGCTGCCGGGCACCATCAACGCGCACAACCACTCCTTTCAGTCGCTCCTGCGCGGGTTCGGCGACGATCTGCCGTTTCTCGAGTGGCGCGACAAGGCGCTCTATCGCTTCTCGCCGCGGCTCGGCCGCGAAGGCGTCTACACCGGCGCGCTGTTCGCGTTCGCCGAGATGGCGCTCCACGGCGTCACCACCGTGTGCGACTTCTTCTACATCAACGACGGCGGCAACGACAACGCGCGCGCGGTCATCGCCGCGGCGCGCGCGCTCGGCATGCGCATCGTGCTGGCGCGCTGCTTCTACGACTGGGACGGCGCGCCCAAGCAGTACCGCGAGCCCGTGGTGCAGGCGCACACCAATTATTTGCAGCTGCACAACGAATTTGCCGGGGCGCGCGACGTGCTCGTCTGCCCGGCGCCGCACTCCTTGCATGGCGCGTCCGAGGAGATGATCCGCGCCGGCGCCGACGCCGCCCGCCAGACGGGCACGCGCTGGCACATCCACCTCGCCGAGGAGAAGTACCAGATCGGCGACGCGCAACAGAAGTACGGCACCACGCCGCTGCGCGCGATCGAGAAGATGGGCCTGCTTGGCGACGACATGGTGGCGGTGCACGGCTGCTGGTTCGACGCCGACGAGCGGGCGCTCCTCGCCGAGCGCGGCGCCAAGCTCGCCTACAACCCGAACTCCAACATGTTCCTCGGCGACGGCGTCACCGACGTGGTCGAGCTGGTCGCGCGCGGGGCGCGCGTGGCGCTCGGCACCGACGGCGGCTGCTCGAACTCCCGGGTCAGCGTGTTCGACGAGATGCGCTCGTGCGCATTGTTGCAGAAGGTCGCGCGCGCCCTCGCGGGAGCGTCTGACGCCGGGCAGGCGATCGACGCCGAGACCGTGTTCGCGATGGGCACGGCGTGGGGCGGCGAGGTGCTCGGGCTGCCGATCGGCCGGCTGGCGGTCGGGCAGCGCGCCGACGTGGTCTTCGCGGATCTCGACGACCCGTCGCTGTGGCCGGAGCAGTCGCTGGCCAAGAACGTCGTGTACTCGATGTCGGCGCGCGCGATCACCGACGTCTTCGTCGAGGGCGAGGCGGTGGTGCGCAATCGGTCGCTCGTGAAGGTGGCGCTCGCCGACGTGCACGAGCGCGTGCGCGCGCTGACCCACGACTGGCACCGCGATTAGCGCGCCGCGGCTACGCGCGCTCGACGAGGGCGACGACCTCCACGTGCCAGGTCTGCGGCATCATGTCGACGGGCCAGGCGACGCGCGTGGCGTAGCCGAGCTTGGCCAGCGCGGCGAGATCGCGCGCCAGCGTCATCGGGTCGCACGACACGTAGACGATGCGCGCCGGTGACAACGACGGCAGCAGCGCGACGAGCTCCGCGGCGCCGGCGCGCGGGGGATCGAGCACGACGACGTCGAAGCGCGCCTCGTCGCCACGCGCGCGCGCCAGGCGCTCGACGGCGCGCACCGCCGGCTCGCCGAGCGCCTGCCACGACGAATGCCCGCGCAGTCGCTCGCGCAGGCGCGCCGCGGCCGGCCGATCGCCCTCGACGGCGACGCCGCTCTTGGCCGCGGCCGCCAGGTCGCGCGTGAAGTTGCCGTCGCCCGCGTAGAGCTCGAGGACGCCGAGGCCGTCGGCGCGCGCGGCCTCGCGCACCAGGCGCCGCAGCGTCTCGTTCTGCGCCGCGTTGGCCTGCGCGAAGCCGGCGGCGGGCGCGCTCGGATCGTCGACGGTGACGCGCGCGATACCCGCCTGCCCGACGAGCGCCGCGGCCGCGGCGGAAAGGCGCGCGCGATCGGCGCCGGCGCCCGATGCGAGCGCGATCTCGACGCCACCGTCGCCGACCAGGCCGGCGATCGTCCCCTCCTCGCCGACGAGCGCGCCGCACGCGCGCCGCGCCGCCTGCATCGCGGCGTCGAGCGCGGGGTCGAGCGCCAGGCAGCGCTCGACGTCTACGATCTCGTGCGAGCGCCGTCCCGCGAAGCCGACGGCCCCGCCGCGCGCGGTCATGCGCGCCCGCGTCCGATAGCCGAGCGCCGCCGGCGCCGCCGCCAACGGCTCGACGCGCGCGCCGAGCTTGCCGAGCGCCCGCGCCACGATCGCCTGCTTGGCCGCGCGCTGCGCCTCGTCGGCGACGTGCTGCCACGGACAGCCACCGCAGCGCTCGACGATGGGGCACGGCGGCGTCACGCGCGCTTCCCCCGCCGCCACCACGCGCATGAGCTCCGCGCGCACGAACGTGCGCTTGTCCTCGACGACGCGCGCCACCACGCGATCGCCGGGCGCGCCACCGGCCACGAACACCACGCGCCCATCGTCGCCGCGCCCGACGGCCTCGCCGCCGAACGCCAACGAGTCGAGCCCGAGCTCGAGCTCCGCGCCGACAGACATGGCGGCCACTAGTGTCCCGTGTCGGAAATTCGCGTGCACCGAGGGCGGTGCGGCGCCGCGCGCGCGAGGCGCGACGACCGCGAATACCTGAAGGTATTGAAGGGAAGAGCAACGAAGCGCCCGCGGATGTCGCGACGCCCGACTGCTAGCGAATTTCCGATTCGGGACACTAGAACGGCTGCGCCGCCTTGCCCTGGCGCACGATGAAGTCGAACGAGCCGCTGATGGCGCCGGCGGCGACCGGATCGGTCGGCACGCCGCCGAGCCCACCGATCGCCTGCTGCCGCTGGTCGACGACGTCGAACGAGAAGGTCGCGGCCAGCCGATCGCCGAACTGAATGCCGTCGACGGCGGTGGCGCCGCCGAAGCTCGACCAGGTCATGGTGCCCACCAGCGTCGGCTCGACCTCGGCGTCGGGGCAGGTCTCGTTGAGCGTCAGCGTCGCGCGCACGTTGGAGAAGCCGTCGACCTGGACCGGCGTGTTGAGCGCGGCCGCCACGTCGGCGTCGTTGGCGATGGTGACGTACAGCAGATCCGACTCGTCCTGCCGGTTGCCCGACGGCTGCACGCGGATGGTCACCTTGTTGATCGGATGCAGCGGCTGCGACGACGCCAGCGCGTTGACCGGATTGGCCACGAAGTAGCTGGGATGCATGTCGTACCCGGCGGGCGCCGCCAGCGATCCGAAGTCGTAGTCATGCGTGCAGCCGCGCAAAAAGAGCGTGCCCGCGAGCGCGCCGGTGCCGTCGCCGAGGCCACACCCGACGGTCGTCGCGCCGACGCCGGCGAGAATGACGACGGCGGCCAACGCCCGTACCACGACGTCACACGCGCGCATCTCCCCCATTATAAGACGCGTCGCGTTGACATTGAAGGCCCATCGTTCAAGGATACCGTCGGAATGGACAAAACCTTCAGCGACGCACGCGCCGCGCTTCACGATCTGAAGAGCGGCGCCACCATCCTCGCCGGCGGTTTCGGGCTCAGCGGCAACCCCGAGAACTGCATTCGCGCCATCCGCGACCTCGGCGTCAAGGATCTCACCATCGTCTCCAACAACTGCGGCACCACCGACAAGGGGCTCGGGATCCTCCTCGCCAACGGCCAGGTCAAGAAGATGATCTCGTCGTACGTCGGCGAAAACAAGGTGTTCGAGCGCCTCTTCCTCGACGGCAAGCTCGAGGTCGAGCTCTGCCCGCAAGGCACGCTCGCCGAGCGGCTGCGCGCCGGCGGCGCCGGCATCCCCGCCTTCTACACGCCCACCGGCTTCGGCACCAAGCGCGCCGACGGCAAGGAGACGCGCGTGTGGAACGGACGCTCGTGCGTGCTCGAGGAGGCGATCACCGGCGACTTCGCCATCGTCAAGGCGTGGAAGGGCGACCGCTGGGGCAACCTCGTCTATCGCAAGGCGTCGCGCAACTTCAACCCGATGTGCGCCACCGCGGGGCGCGTCACCGTCGCCGAGGTCGAGGAGCTCGTCGACGTCGGGCAGCTCGATCCCGATCAGATCCACACGCCCGGCATCTACGTGCAGCGCATTTTCAAGGGCGCGAGCTACGAGAAGCCGATCGAGCAGCGCACGACAAGACCGCGCAACGCCCTCGGCATCTCGGGCGAGCCGCTCGCTTCGCAAGGCGCAAGGAAGCGTTCGTGAAGATGGTCGCTGTCACCACGCTGCGCGACCCCGCCGGCGCGCAGGTAGCCAAGGAGATGCTCACCGAGCGCGGCATCGACGTCGAGATCCGCCGGCTCGGCTACAACCCATACTTCGGCGCGCCGACGGCAGAAGAGTTCGAGGTGCGCGTGCCCGAGGACGCGCTCGAAGAGGCGCAGCGATTCTTCGAGGCGATGGAGGGCGAGCTCGAACGCGCGGCCATCGCCGAGGCGGGCGTGCCCGCGGGCGAAGACGACGCCCCCGGCGCCGAGTTGCCGCCGCCGGAGCTGCGCGAGCGCAAGGTGTCGTGGGCGGTGGCGCTCGGGCTCGTCGGACCGATCCCCGGCTGCGGCGTCCTCTACGCGCGCGCCTTCGCGCTCGGCTGGACCATGATCGGTCTGTCGCTGGCGCTGTTCTTCGGCGCGATGACGGTCAATCCCGACTGCTTCGGGATCCTGATCGCGCTCAAGGCAGCCGACATCCTCGTCGCGCCGTTTGCAGCGGCGCGCTTCAATCGCAAGCTCAGGGAGCATCATGGCGCTCGAACGTGAACAGATGGCGCGCCGCGTGGCCAAGGAGCTGCGCGACGGCTACTACGTGAACCTCGGCATCGGCATGCCCACCTTGGTGGCGAACTACATCCCCGACGGGATGGACGTGGTCCTGCAGTCGGAGAATGGCCTGCTCGGCATCGGCCCCTTCCCCTTCGAGGGCGACGAGGATCCCGACCTCATCAACGCCGGCAAGCAGACGGTCACCGAGATCAAGGGCTCGTCGTATTTCTCGTCGGCGGAGTCGTTCGCGATGATCCGCGGCGGGCACATCGACATGTGCGTGCTCGGCGCGATGCAGGTCTCGGCGCGCGGCGATCTCGCCAACTGGATGATCCCGGGCAAGATGGTCAAGGGCATGGGCGGCGCCATGGATCTGGTGGCCGGGGCGCGTCGCGTGATCGTGATGATGGAGCACACCGCCAAGGGCGAGAAGAAGGTCCTGAACGAGTGCACGCTGCCCCTGACGGCGGTCGGCGCGGTGCACCGCGTGATCACCGATCTGTGCGTGCTCGACGTCGAGCGCGACGGCCTCGTCCTGCGCGAGCTGGCCCCGAACGTCACGAAAGAACAGGTGCAGGCCGCGACCGAGCCGACGCTGCGCATCGCCGCCGACCTGAAGACGATGGACGTGAGCTGAGCTCGCCGCCGCCGCGCGACGGCTGCGCAAAATCCGCAGTCGCGGTCAGTGAAATTTCGGACGCGCCGCGCACGGTTTCGGCCCTCGATCGTGAGGCCGGTCACGCGCTTTTGTAGCCGGAGGTACCCGAATTTCCTCTTGATCCGGGCAGGGTTAAGGGCGTATTGTGGGGCCTTCGGAGGGTGAATTATGCAGGGGACGCGCAAAGAGGAAGGCAGCGTGACCAAGAGTGACCTGATCGAGACGGTCGCTCAAAAGCTGCATCTGCCGAAGGGCAAGGCGGAGCTCATCGTCAACTGCGTCTTCGATTCGATGGAAGAGTCGCTCAAGAAGGGCGAGCGCATCGAGATTCGCGGGTTTGGCAGCTTCGAAATTCGTCACTACAAGGCGTACGAGGGGCGCAATCCGCGCACCGGCGATCCCGTCGGCGTGCATCCCAAGCGCCTGCCATTCTTCAAGGTCGGCAAGGAGCTGAAGGAGCGCGTGAACGAGGCCGCGCAAAAGAAGGACGCCGAGAAGCAGGCCCCGCCGACCCCGATTTCCGCCAGCGGCTAACACCGCGCTTTCCGAGCCCCCGTCATGACCATGCTGGTAGCCCTGCCGCCGCGATTGCGGCTGCGGGCGCGTGTGCCGATCGCGCCGATCGGCCGTATGACGTGGACGCGCAACGGCGATCGGCTCATCGTCGGCGGCACCGAGGCGACCTCGATCCTCGAGTCGGCGGCCGGCGGCGAGGTCGAGCGCTGGCCGCACGCGTATACCGCGTTCGCCTGCGGCTGGGACGACACCTGGGTGGCGGCGGCCAACGCGCGCGGCTACGTCGACCTGTGGCGCTTCGGGCAGCCGCGGCCGGGCGAGCCGACCGCGCGGCACAACGGCCGCATTGGCGCGATCGCCTACTCCGACGACAACCGGCGCGTGTTCACCGCGGGCGACGACGGGCGCGTCGGCATCTGGCGCGCGGCGACGCTGGACGCAGCCTTCTACGCCGTCGGCGGGCGCGCGCACGACCTGGCGTACGACGGCGAGCGCGATCGGCTCGCGGTGGCGGCCGGCCGCTCGGGCGTGGTGCTGCTCGACGGGAGCAACGGCGAGCGGCGCGGCGGCGTGCGGCCGCCCGACCGCGCGACGGCGGTGGCCTGGACGCCGGACTTCTTGCTCGTCGGGACGCGCGACGGGCAGCTCGCGACCTACGACGCCACGCGGCTCGAGCCGGCGCGGGCGACGGTGGCGCTCGGCGTGGGCGCGATCGCGCGCGTGCTGCGGCTCGGCGGCGGCGTCGTCGTCGAAGGCTCGGAGGCGATCGGGTTCGTCGACGCGACGACCGGAGAGCTCGGCTGGAAGTGGCCGCACGGGATGGCGGTGTCGGGCGGTTCGATGGCGGTGCACGTCGGGCAGTCGGCGATCGCGGTGGCGGTGCCGGCGGCGCTGTCGATCCTCGACGTCGAGCCGGAGCCGCCGCGCGCGGCGACGGCGAAGGATGCGCCCGTGGTGGCGGCGGCGCGCCGCGAGCTGCTCGTGTTGCAGCATCCGAGCGACGTGGGGCTGGCGCGGCCGCTCGTCGAGCACCTCGAGCAGGCGGGCGTGTCGGTGATCGCGCTCAGCGACGACTCGCGCCGCTTCGTCGACGTCGCACGTCGCATCTCGACGGCCGTCATCCTCTACGGTCCGAGCGGCGCCCCGCTCCGTCACGACTACCTCGTCGACGTGCTCGAGACCCGCGGCGTCCACGTGGTGCCGGTGATCCTACCCGGCGGCGCGGTGCCCGAAGCGCAACGCCGTTTCCACGGCGCCGCCTACGTCTGCTTCCACGCGCGCGTCAACGACGACGATGCGCTGACGCGGGTGACGCGAGCAGTCTTCGGGCGCGTCTGAAAAGATTCACAGGGAGATCGGAGAGCTCAGGGAGGTCAAGAACTCAACACTCGGTCCGTCGGATCCGCTTGTTGTTCTTGTGCTCCCTGAGCTCTCGGATCTCCCTGTGAATCTTTCATGGCAGCGCCCAGAGTTTGCCGGCGGCTGCGAGCACGGAACAGGTGGCGCCACAGAGCGAACACCAATTCGCGTTTGTGATCGGCGAGGACGAGCGAGCCGGACACGCGCGCGGCGTAGAGCTCGAGCATGCGGTCGTCGAGGAGCACGAGTGACAGCCAGCGCTGCCAGTCGCCGCGATAGAGCAGACGCGCCAGCCAGCGATCGATCGCCAGCTCGCGTCCGACGGTGGCGCGGCGAACCGCGCGGCGATAGCCGGCGAAGCGGAAGTCACCCGACGCGAGCGCGGCGACGATGGCGTCCGCCGCGACCTGCGCCTGCTCCATGCCGACGGCGATGCCCTCGCCGGTGAGCGCGTCGATGCCGGCCGCGTCTCCGACGGTGATGAGGCGCGGCCCGGCGATCGGTGCCGACGGCTGGTAACCGAACGCGGGCCAGCCGCGAGCGGCGCGCGGCAGCGTGATGCCGAGCCGCTCGAGATGGCGGCGCAACAGCGTGTCGAGCTCGGCGCCCGAGCGGGCCACGCCGGGATCGTGCATGAGCCCGACGTTGAGCCGATCGCCGGCGACGGGAAAGACCCACAGGTAGCCGCGCAGCCCGTCGCTCATCGGCGAAAAATCGTAGAGCATCGCGTCCGAGCGCCAGGCGCCGTGCGCCGGCACCTCGAGACGGAACAGGCGGATCGGCGTGCCGTCGGACTCGCCGTTGAGGTGCTTGCGCACGCGTGAGCCGACGCCGTCGGCGCCGACGAGCACGCGGGCGCGCAGCCGCTCGCCGCCGCGTCCCCCGTCGTGCGGGCCGACGCCGACGCCGATGTCGACGCCGTCGCTGTCGACGGTGAAGCCGGCGAGCGCCGCGCCTTCGCGCACCTCGATGCCGCGATCGCGCGCCTGCGCCACGAGGCTGGCGTCGAAGTCGTCGCGCCGGATCACGCGCACGGGCTTGCCGAGCGCCACCTCGCGACGGAAGCCCCAGAAGCGCACCTCGGCGCGCGGCGACGGCAGCGACGGCACGGCCAGCTCGAGCCCGAGCGCGGCCATCGCCTCCTCGGCGTGCCCGGTGAGCCCGCCGCCGCACGGCTTTTCGCGCGGGAACTTCGCGCGGTCGAGCACCACGATGCGCCCGCGCAGCGACGGATCGCGCCGCACCAGCGCCACCGCGGTGGCGACTCCGGCCGGCCCGGCGCCGGCGACGACGACGTCGTACACGCGCGAGCTATAGCATGCGGGCGTTACTTGAGGACCGAGAACTGCACCGTCGGGCGCACGAAGAAGTTGAGGTCGCCCGACGGCAGCGGATCACCGCCGTGCGCGACCAGCTTGGTGTGCGCGATGAACTGGAACGGCGTCTTGTAGTCCTTGACGAAGCCGGCGAGCGCCGACTGCCCCGCGCTCGACAGGTCGAGGTCGCACACCGGACGGCCGTTGGCCTCGGAGATCTTGTCGCCGGTGTCGGCCGGGTCGGTGCACTGCGACGCCATCGCCGGCAACTTCGACACGGTGCCGACGAGCTTGGCGCTCGGATCGTTCTCGTCCTTCGCCGCCGCCGAGGCGACGTAGAGATCGATGGGCGGGATCTCGACGTTGACGTGATCGTTCATCACCCAGTACGCGATCTTTTGAATGCTCACCTTGTCGACGCCGTACTGCACCACCTCCGGCGGCAGGCTCTGCATTGACAGGTCGACCGGATAGGGCAAGCGGACGTCGACGACCGCAGCGCACATGCGCGAGGTGGTGTCGCACGAGAGCTTGGCGGCCGAGCCCATGATCTGCATCTGCAGCGCCGCGCACGGATCCGACGACGAGCCCGGCGCCGCCGTCGGATCGCACGTCACCATCGGCACCGTCGAGCTCGACGGCATGCCGAAGCTCTCCATGAACCCCTGCGGCGCGAAGTCGTACGAATAGCTGAACGTGTTCGAGTTGACGAGCCCGCAGCCGGCGATGACGGCCGGTGCCAGCAACCACGGGTGCACCTTCATCCTGCGGTACCTCTAAGCGAAGCCTACGCTATCCCCCGAGTATATCACCGCGGGGCGCGCGCGCCCGTGATCGCGGTCAGAAGCTCGTCGGCAGCACTGTAGGGATCGAGCGCACGCGCAGCCACACGGTCGACGAGCTCGGCGCGCGCGGCCAGCGCCTCGTCGACGGTGCGGCGCACGGCGTCGAGGACGTGCTCGCGTACCGCGGCCTCGGCGCGGCGGCGACGGCGATCGTCCGATCCGGCGGCGCCGTCGCGGCCGCGCGCGCGGTGGCGCTCGCACGCGGCGGCGAGCTCGCCGATGCCCTGCCCTGCGGTGGCCACCGTACGGATGATCTCGACCGGCTCCGCGCCAGTGCGCGCATCGGCCGGGCGCAGCTCGAGCATGGTCGTCAGATCGCGCACCGTGCGATCGGCGCCCTCGCGATCGGCCTTGTTGACCACGAGGACGTCGGCGATCTCGAGGATGCCGGCCTTGATGGCCTGGATCTCGTCGCCGAGGCCGGGCACCGTCACCACCACCGCCGTCTCCGCCTGCGCGACCACGTCGATCTCGTCCTGTCCGACGCCCACGGTCTCGACGAGCACGAGGTCGAAGCCCATGGCGTCGAGGACGGCGACCACGTCGCTCGTCGAGCGCGACAGGCCGCCGAGATGCCCGCGCGTAGCCAGCGAGCGGATGAACACGCCGTCGTCGGTGGCGTGGCGCTGCATGCGGATGCGATCGCCGAGGATGGCGCCGCCGGAGAACGGCGACGTGGGATCGACGGCGACGACGCCGACGCGCTTGTGCTGCTTGCGGTAGTGAGCGATGAGCGCGTCGACGACGGTGGACTTGCCGGAGCCGGGGTTGCCGGTGATGCCGAGGACCCAGGCGCGCCCGGTGTGCGGATAGAGGAGCTTCATGACCTCGACGGCGCCTGGGCGTGCGTCGTCGAGATCGCGCATCAGGCGGGCCGCGGCGCGGACGTCGCCGGCGCGGACGGCCGCTGCGACCTCGTCAGCTCCCGGCAATGAGGTGCCTCGCGATCACCATCCGCTGCACCTCGTTCGTGCCCTCGCCGATCTCGCACAGCTTGCAGTCGCGGAGCGCGCGCTCGACCGGGAATTCGCGCGTGTAGCCGTAGCCGCCGTGGATCTGGATGGCGCGATCGCAGGCGCGCATCGCCACCTGGGCCGCCCACAGCTTGGCCGTCGACGACTCGTAGGTGTGGCGCTGCCCGGCGTCGGAGAGCCAGGCGGCGCGCTTGATGAGCAGCCGCGCGCCTTCGAGCTCCGTCGCCGAATCGGCGAGCATGAACTGGATCGCCTGGTTGTCGGCGAGCGGGCGGCCGAACTGCTTGCGCTCCTTGGCGTAGGCGCGCGCGGCGTCGAGCGCGCCGAAGCCGAGGCCGAGCGCCATCGAGGCGATCGCGATGCGCCCCTTGTCGAGGATCTGCAGCGTGTCGATGAAGCCGTGGTCGATGGGGCCCAGGCGATGCGCGTCCGGCACCTCGACGTCGGCGAAGGCGAGCTCGGCCGTGTCGGAGGCGTGGCAGCCCATCTTCTCGATGTGCTTGCCGACGGAGAAGCCCTTCATGCCCTTCTCGACGACGAAGGCGGTCAGCCCGTGCTGCTTCTTCTCCGGCGTCGTCGACGCGATCACCACGTAGACCTGGCCGACCGAGCCCTGCGTGATGAAGGTCTTGGCGCCGTTCAAGATCCACTTGTCGCCCGACTTCACCGCGCGCGTCTTGGCGCCGGCGGCGTCCGATCCCGACGACGGCTCGGTCAGGCCCCAGGCGCCGAGCCACTTGCCCGTCGCCAGGTTGGGCACCCAGCGGCGCTTCTGCTCGTCGTTGCCGGCGAGCAGGATGTGCCCGGTGCACAAGCCGTTGTGCGACGCGACGGTGAGCGCCACCGAGCCGTCGACGCGCGCCAGCTCTTCGATGACGATGGCGTTGTCCTGCGTCGACATGCCGGCGCCGCCGAGCTCCTCGGGCACCCGCATGCCCATGAGGCCGAGCTCGGCGAGCTTCGGGATCAGCGCCGACGGGAACGACTCCTCCTCGTCCCACTTGCGGGCGTACGGCGCGATCTCCTTCTTGGCGAAGTCGCGCACCGTCGCGCGCAGAATCTTTTCCGATTCCGTCTCTTCGAAGTCGAGACCTTGCATGCGCTCGCTCATTTTTCCTTCTTGAACCGCTGCTCGGGCCCCGCAGGCGCGTAGATCTGGATGGTCTTGAGCGGTTCGGTGACCTTCATGGTGTGCGCGACGTTGGCCGGGATGCGCATGGCGTCGCCGGGCGCGGTCTCGTAGGTGGTCTTGCCCACCGTCGTCGTCGAGCGGCCGCTGACGAAGAAGAGCTCCTCGTCCTCGTGCGCGTGCTTGTGCGACGCGATGGTGGCGCCGGGCTCGGCGTCGATCTCGTCGACCGCGAGCTTGGCGCCGCTGCCGTCGAGGAGCAGCTTGACCGAGGCCTTGCCGCCCGCGATCTTGTAGCTCTTGGCGTCGGCGCCCTTCACGACCTTCTGCCCCGTGCCGTCGCCGTGCGCGCGGATCTCGAGCAGCTTGACCGGCTTCTTGTCGGCCGGCGTCATCGCCGCGCGATCGGTGTGCGCGCCGAGCCACAGCGCGTCGCCGGCCTTGAGCGTGTCGGCGCCGATCTTGACGCCGCCGTCGAGGACGTAGATGACCATCTCCTCGGATTCATCCTTGCGCGTCTTGGCCGGCGCCGTGGCGTTGGCCGGCAGCGTCAGCATCGCCACCGACGCCAGCGGCGCCTCGCCGATCGACTCGTCGTCGATGAGGAAGCGCTGCGGCCCCTGCGCGTCCTGCGCCGACATCGGCACGAGCACGCGCTTCTCGCCCTTGGCGAGCGCCTCGGGCTTGAAGACGAGCGGAAACACGACCTGATCGCCCGTCGACGCCTTGAGCGAGGCCAGATCCCACTTCTGCATCTTCGACTGCAGACATGGCGCCACCGATGGCAGCCCGGTCTGATCCTTGAGCACCTCGGCCTTCGACGGATGCTGATCGGCGCCGACCATCACGCGCACCAGCATCTCGCCCTTGACCGTGCCGTTGGCCGCGGCCACGCAGCCGAACACGTCGGCCTGATGCGCGTGCAAGAGATCCTGCACCCGCTTGCCCATCGCCGCATCTTCGTCGGCGGCGAACGCCGTCGCCGCGAACAACATCACTCCGATCGCTATCGCTCTCATGCGCCCTCGTGCTTGGGTCGGATGTGCGTCTCGACCCAGTCGATGATCTCCTGCGTCGACGCGCCGGGCTTGAAGATGGCCGACACGCCACTGTCGTGCAGCGGCTCCACGTCCTCGTCGGGGATGATGCCGCCGCCGAACACCAGCACATCGCCCGCGCCGCGCTTGGCGAGCGCGTCGATGACCGCGGGGAACAAGGTCATGTGCGCGCCCGACATGATCGACAGGCCCACCGCGTCGACCGATTCCTGCACCGCGGCCGCCGCGATCATCTCCGGCGTCTGGTGCAGCCCCGTGTACACCACTTCGTAGCCGGCGTCGGACAGCGCGCGCGCGACGACCTTGGCGCCGCGATCGTGGCCGTCGAGCCCCGGCTTGGCCACGAGGATGCGGATCTTCCGGTCGTTCGGGCGCCGCCCGCTCATGCGCCCTTGCCGCCCTGCAACAGGCTGCGCGCGATGACGAGGCGCTGGATCTCGCTCGTGCCCTCGTAGATGCGCGTGACGCGGACGTCGCGCGCGTAGCGCTCGACCGGATACTCGCGCGTGTAGCCGTAGCCGCCGTGCACCTGGATGGCGGCGTCGCAGGCGCGCCACGCCGCCTCCGACGAGTACAGCTTCGCCATCGCCGCCTCGCGCGAGAACGGCTGGCCGTTCTCCTTGAGCCACGCCGCGCGCATCGTCAACAGGCGCGCCGCCTCGAGCTCGGTGGCGGCGTCGGCGAGGCGGAACTGGATCGCCTGAAAGTCGGCGAGCGGCCGGCCGAACTGCACGCGCGTCTTGACGTAGGCGCGCGCGGCGTCGAGCGCGGCGAGGCCGACGCCGAGCGCCTGCGAGGCGATGCCGATGCGTCCGCCGTCGAGCGCGGTGAGCGCGATCGACAGCCCGCCGCCGAGCCGGCCGAGCAGCGCGTCCTCCGGCAGCTGGCACTCGTCGAACAACAGCGGCACCGTCGACGAGCCGCGCAGGCCCATCTTGTCCTCGTGCTTGCCCGCCGACAGCCCGGGCGTGCCGCCGGGGACGATGAAGGCGCTGATGCCCTTGGCGCCCGCGGCGGGATCGGTCTTGGCCCAGACCACGAGCACCCCGGCGCGATCGCCGGTGGTGATCCACTGCTTGGCGCCGTCGAGGCGCCAGCCGCCGGCGGTGCGCTTCGCCGTCGTCGTCATGCCGGCCGGGTCGGAGCCCGCCTGCGGCTCGGACAGGCCGAACGCGCCCGACAGCGCCGCGCCCGAGGTCAGCCGCGGCACGAACGCGCTCTTTTGCTCCTCGGTGCCGAACTTGACGATAATCTCGCCGACCATGTTGGTCACGCTCATGGCGACGGCGACGGAGGCGTCGGCGCGCGCGATCTCGGTCATCGCCAGCGAATAGGCGACCACTCCCGCGGCGGCGCCGCCGAGCGACTCGGGGACGTTGACGCCGAGCAGGCCCACCTTGGCGAGCGCGCGCATCTCCTCGACGGGAAACGCCTCGGAGCGATCGCGCGCCGCTGCCTTGGGTGCCAATTCGCGCGTCGCGAAATCGCGCGCGGTGTCGCGTACGAGCCGCTGCTCGTCGCTCAATTCGAAATCGATCACGAGAGGGTCACTCCGCGACCTCGACCGTGGCCTTGGCGATCTTGCCCAGCGGATCGTCGAGCCGCCACGCCTTGGTCTTCTGCACCAGGCAGTTGGCGAACGCGTCGTCGAGCGGCGCATCCGCCGCCAACCCCGCCGACGCGATCTTGCCGCCCGGCATCACGTACACCGTCATCGACAGCTGCGACGGCAACGAGGCCGAGCCCTTGCACTGCCGGACGTCGCCGCGATGGCGCGCCACCGCCGGCGACACGCGCGCCTGCTCCCACTCCTGCACCGGGCGCCGCGCGCGGAACTCGATCGGATAGCTGAACTCCGCCTCGGCTCCGCCGTGCGGCTTGGCGAAGTGCAGCTCGCGCGCGATCGCGAGCACGCAGCGCTCGGCCTCGTAGTTGCCGAACGTCGACGCCGCCACGAACGCCGACTTGGGATCGCCCGACGACGCGATGCGCAGCTTGACCTCGATCTTGCCGCCGAGGAACTGCTTTTGACCCGACGCCTGCTCGTAGCAGCGCGTGATGTCGTCCCAGCGGCGCTGGAACGGCCCGGCGATCTCGTCCTCGCTGAGCTCGCCGAGCGTGCCCGCGACCTTCATCTCGTCGGGCTTCTCCTGCGGCGGCGGCGGCGCCGTCTGCGCCACCGGCTCGGGCGCCGGCGCCGCCTTGGGCGCCTCGTGCGCGCAACCGGCCAGCGCCACCGCCGCGACGAGGACGAGACGCCGCGTCATCAGAACTCCGCTCCCAGGTGCACGGTGCGCATGTACGGCACCTTGGCGTTGCCCTCGGGGAACGACCACTGCGCGATCTCCTGCATCACGCAGCTCTCGACGTCGTGGTTGTTGCCGGTCGCCTTCAAGATGCGCACGTTCGTCGGATTGCCCGAGGGCTCGATCTCGAAGCCGACGGTGATGTCGTCCTCGAACTTGCGGTCCTTGGTCTTCTCGTACTCCTTGGACCAGCAATCCTGCAGCGAGCCCGCCTTGCGCTGAAAGGTGCGCTCGATGGCGTCCTGCCGCTCGGGCGTGAGCGCGTTGGGATCGACCGCCGATCCCCCCTGCTCTTGCGAGCCCGCCATCGTCGATTGCTGCTGCGTCGAACCAGACTGCTCGGCGCACGCGCCGAACATCGCCATCACCACCACGAGCCCCCAAGCTTTGCGCATCGGCATCACTCCTTCAGCAAGTTGCCTGCGATCACGAGCCGCTGGATCTCGCTCGTCCCCTCGTAGATCTCGGTGATCTTGGCGTCGCGGAAGTGCCGCTCGACGGGGAAATCTTCCACGTAGCCGTTGCCGCCGAAGATCTGCACGGCCTCCTTGGCCGCGCGATTGGCGACCTCGGAGGCGAACACCTTGGCCATCGCGGACTGCATCGAATGCTTGACGCCGCGGTCCTTCATCGTCGCCGCCTGCCAGGTCAAGAGGCGCGCCGCGTCGAGCTCGGTCGCCATGTCGGCCAGCTTCCACTGGATCGCCTGGTGCTGCGCGATCGGCTTGCCGAACGTCTTGCGCTCGCCGGCGTACGCCAGCGCATCCTCGAGCGACGCGCGCGCGATGCCGAGCGCCTGCGCCGCGATGCCGATGCGCCCACCGTCGAGCGTCGACATCGCCACCTTGAAGCCGCCGCCGACCTCGCCGAGCACGAGCCGCTTGGGCAGGCGCACGTCGTCGAGGAAGATCTGGCACGACTGCGAGCCGCGGATGCCGAGCTTCTTGTCGGGCGGGCCGGTGCGCACGCCCTTCTCGTTCATGGGCAGGATGAAGGCGGTGATGCCTTTGTGGCCCTTCTCCGGCGCGGTCATCGTGTGCAGGATGCAGACGTCGGCGACGGGCCCGTTGGTGATCCAGTTCTTGATGCCGTTGATGACGAAGTCGTCGCCGTCCGGTTTGGCGACGGTCTTCTGCGCCGCCGCGTCGCTGCCCGCCTCCGGCTCCGAGAGCGCGAAGCAGCCGAGCAGCTTGCCCGACGCCAGCGGCACCAGGAACTCCTGCTTCTGCTCGTCGGTGGCGAACTTGGCGAGCGGATCGCACACGAGCGAGTTGTTCACGCTCATGATCACGCCCGTCGACGCGCAGGCGCGCGAGATCTCCTCCATCGCCAGCACGTAGCTGACGGTGTCGAAGCCGGCGCCGCCCCACTTCTCGGCGACCGCCACGCCGAGGAGGCCCAGCTCGGCCATGCGCGCGACCAGCTCCTTCGGGTGGCGGTGATTGCGATCGATCTCGGCGGCCTTGGGCAGCACTTCGTTCTTGGCGAAGTCCGCCGCCGTCTTCTGCACCAGGCGCTGCTCGTCGGTGAGCTCGAAATTCATTTTCCTTACTTACCCTCGAATTTGGCCGGACGCTTGCCGAGGAAGGCGCGCATGCCCTCCTTCTGATCCTGCGTGGCGAAGAGGAGCGCGAACAGCTCCGCCTCGTAGTCGTTGCCCGCGGGCAGGTTGAGCTCGGCGCCCTTGCGCACCGCGCGCCGCGCGTAGGCGATGGCGAGCGGGCCCTTGGACGAGATCTTCTCCGCGCACTTCTTGGTCTCGGCCATGAGCTCGGCCGCGGGGAACACCTTGTTGACCAGGCCGACGCGCAGCGCCTCGTCGGCGCCGATGAGATCGCCGGTCAAGATCAGCTCCATCGCGCGTCCGGCGCCGATGCGCCGCGGCAGCCGCTGCGTGCCGCCGAAACCGGGGATGACGCCGAGGTTGACCTCGGGCTGGCCGAACTTGGCCTTGTCGCTGGCGTAGATGAAGTCGCACGCCAGCGCCAATTCGCAGCCGCCGCCGAGCGCGAAGCCGTTGACCGCGGCGATGACCGGCTTGCCCATGTTCTCGAGCACGTCACCGACGCGCCGTCCGGCGGCGGCGAACCCGCGGGCCTCGGTGGCGCCCTGCTCCGCCATCTCGCTGATGTCGGCGCCGGCGATGAACGCCTTGTCGCCCGCGCCGGTCACGATCACGCAGCGCACGCGCGCGTCACCGTCGGCTTCGCCGAGCGCCCAGGCGATCTCGCTCAGCGTCGTGCGGTTGAGCGCGTTGAGCGCCTTCTCGCGCGCGACCGTGATGGTCGCGATAAACCCGTCCACTTCGTATCGAACGTTTTCGTACGACGGCATCTCGGGTTTTCCTTTGCTCAGTACTTGTAGAAACCGCGTCCCGACTTCCGGCCCAGCCACCCCGCCGCGACGTACTGCCGAAGCAGCGGCGCCGGCCGATACTTGTCGTCACCCAATTCGGCGTGCAGCACTTCGGAGATCGCCAGGCAGGTGTCGAGCCCGATGAGGTCGGCGAGCTCGAACGGCCCCATCGGATGGTTCAGCCCGAGCTTGACGCCCTGGTCGATGTCCTCGATCGAGCCGAGCGACTCCTGCAGCGCGAAGCACGCTTCGTTCAGGAACGGAATCAGCAGGCGATTGACGATGAAGCCGGGGATGTCCTTCGCCGTGACCAGCGACTTTCCGAACTTCTTGCCGAGCTCGAGCACCGCTTGATAGGTCCCCTCGTCGGTGGCGAGGCCGCGCACCACCTCGACGAGCTTCATGACCGGCACCGGGTTCATGAAGTGCATGCCGATCACCTTCTCCGGCCGCTTGGTCTGCGCGCCGAGGAGCGTGATCGAGATCGACGACGTGTTCGACGCCAGGATCGCGCCCGGCTTCACCGTCTTGTCGAGCTCGGTGAAGATCTTCTTCTTCAGCTCCTGGTTCTCGGTCGCCGCTTCGACGACGAGATCGCAGTCGGCAAAACCGGCGTAGCCGTCGGCGATGCGGATCTTCTCCATCGCGGCCGCGCACGCGCCGGCGTCGAGCTTGCCCTTCGACACCAGCTTGTCGAGCGCGGCGCCGATCTTGGCGCGCCCCTTGTCCGCCCAGTCGCGCTGCGCGTCGACGAGGACGACGTCGATGCCCGACTGCGCCGCGACCTGGGCGATGCCGCCGCCCATCTGTCCGGCGCCGATGACCCCGATCTTTTTTATTTCCTGGGCGATGCTCATGCGCGCTCGACCACCATGGCGACCGCCTCGCCGCCGCCGATGCACAAGGACGCCACGCCGCGCTTCTTGCCCTGCGCCTGCAGCGCATAGAGCAGCGTCGTCAGGATGCGCGCGCCCGAGGCGCCGATCGGATGGCCCAGGGCCACCGCGCCGCCGTGCACGTTCACCTTCTTGGGATCGAGCTCGAGGAGCTGGTTGTTGGCAATCGCCACGACGGCGAAGGCCTCGTTGATCTCGTAGAGATCGATCTCGTTGCGCCCGAGCTTCGCCTTCTGCAGGGCGCGCTCGATCGACACCGCCGGTGCCGTCGTGAACCACTCGGGCGCCTGCGCCGCCTGCGCCATCGCGCGAATCTTCGCGAGCGGCTTCCAGCCACGCGCCTGCGCGACGTCGGCGCCGCACACGATCACCGCGGCCGCGCCGTCGTTGATCGTCGACGCGTTGCCCGCCGTGACCGTGCCGTCCTTCTGGAACGCCGGCTTCAGCGTCGGGATCTTCTCGATGTCGCCGCGCGCCGGCCCTTCGTCGGTGTCGATCTTCTTGGGCGCCCCTTTTCGCTGCGGCACTTCGACGGCGACGATCTCGTCCTTGAACGCGCCCGCCTTCTGCGCCGCGAGCGCGCGCTTGAACGACTCGATCGCGTAGGCGTCCTGCGCCGCGCGATCGATCTTCTTCTCCCTGGCGCACAGCTCGGCCGCGGTGCCCATGTGGAAGTTGTTGTACACGTCCCACAGACCGTCCTGGATCATGCCGTCGACGGCGACCTGGTTGCCCATGCGCATCCCGGCGCGCGCCGTCGGCAGGTAGTACGGCACGTTCGACATCGACTCCATGCCGCCCGCGACCACGACGTCGGCTTCGCCGGCCATGATCGCCTGCGCGCCGAGCATCACGGCCTTGAGGCCCGAGCCGCACACCTTGTTGATCGTGGTGCACGGCACTTCCTTGGGCAGCCCGGCGAAGATGCTCGCCTGGCGGGCGGGCGCCTGGCCGACGCCAGCGGGAAGCACGCAGCCCATGAACACTTCGTTGACGTCGTTCGGCGAGACGCCGGCGCGGCGCAACGCTTCGACGATCGCTGCCTTACCGAGCTCGGGCGCCTTGACCGGTGCCAGCTCACCCTGGAAGCTGCCGATGGGCGTCCGCGCCGCACCGACGATCACGACTTCGCGCATGATGAACTCCTTCCGCGGGGAATAACGCACGGATTGCCAAAGGTCAACGGGGCAACCTCATTCCGCGATCGATCACTATGGGATCGGATTTGACGCTGTGCACCCCAGACGATACCGTGCGGGGAATGCCTTTCCCTGCTCGCTGGCTCGGCCCGCTGCTCGCATGCGCGGCGGCCGCCTGCAGCGGCAACTCGGGGCGGCCGGTCCGCATCCGGCTGGCCCACCCGGCCACGGCAGATGCGCGCTGTTTCGTGCCGGGCGGGGGGCCGCAGCCCGAAGATCAGCAGCTCGCCGGCGTCATGCTCGACGATCTGCGCATTGACACGGTGCGCATCACCGTGCGCGAGCACGCGCCGGGCGACGTGCCGGGCAAGTTCGTCTGCGACCGCGTGCTCAAGGTGCCGCACGACGTGCCGAGCCTGAGGCTCAAGCGCGCCGGCATCCAGTCGATCGACATCTACGCCGAGGCGTGGGCGCCGCTGGCCACCGGCGACTCGTTCCCGCGCCGCGTCGCCGTCGGGGCGCTCTTGAACGTCCCGCTCGACGGCAAGCCCATCCCCGATCTGCGCCTCTATCCCGACGAGCGCTTCCGCTGCGTCGACACGGCGATGATTCGGCCGCGCGCCTTCCACTCGGCGACCAAGCTGCCGAACGGCCAGGTGCTCATCGTCGGCGGCCTGACGCCGACGCCCGACGCCGGCGACGAAGCGTTCAGCACGGCGCCGCTCTACATCACGTCGCAGGCGGAGATCTACGATCCGTCGAATGGCACGTTCGTGCAGGTCGCCGAGGACGACGCGGCGCTCCCGCGCGCGTTCCACCAGGCCGCGCTCGTCGGCACCACCGACGACGGCAAGTACCAGATCCTGCTCGTCGGCGGCGCGACGGCGGATCCGGCGTCGGCGGCGTTCGGGCTCAACACCGGCGCCGCGCCGGGGCCGCGGCTGGTGCCGTTCGACACCTCGGGCGCGTTCCCCAGCCCGCTCATGGTCTCGGCGGCGCAGGCCGAGCTCATGGTCTACGACCCGGTCGCGCGCTCGGCGACGCGCACGGTGATGGCCGGCTTCACGCCCGGCGTGTACCAGGGCGCGGCGACGTTCAACGCCAACGACGGCATCGCCGTCGCCGGCGGTATCGACTGGATGGGCAACCCGCTGGCGGCGACGATCCCGGTGGTGCAGCGCCTCGAGGTCTCGCGCGCGCTCGAGGCCCCGCGCGGCGCGGCGCTGACCAACGTGCGCATGGGCGCCACGCTCACGTCGCTCGACGGCGACGATCGCGGCCTCGTGTGGGGCGGGCAGGTGACGCCGACCGATCCGGCCGGCGAGCTCATCACCGGCCTGTCCGCGGGCGGCACCGTCAAGAGCACCGCGATCACGCTGGCGACGGCGCCGCCGACGCAGTTTCACACGGCGACGCTGCTGCCGCCGGACACGACGACCAATCGCACCATCCTCGTGACCGGCGGCTTCGTCGAGACCACGATGAACATGGGGCAGGCGCTGCAGCCGCCGGCGCCGAACGCGGCGGCGCGCCTCTTGACGGTGACGCTGACCGGCACGGTCTCGCAGACCACGCCGGTGTTCTCGGGCTACTCGCTCGACTCGACCTGCATGCTCGACGACCGCTATCGTCCCGCGGGCTGGGAGAGCGCGGTCGATCTCGGCCGCGGGCGCGTCCTCGTGACCGGCGGCGCGCCGACGGTGCTCGGCACCTGCAACGACTGCGACGACGGCGGCAGCGACGCCCGCTGCGCCACGGCACAGGCCTCGCTGTTCACGGCGCCCTCGACGCTGTCGAAGGCGCGCGAGACGCTGCAGATCGCGCGCTACGGCCACACGTCGACGCTGATGGACGACGGCAACGTGCTGGTCGTCGGCGGCGTGACCTCGGCGGCGGGCGCGCCGCGCCTATTGCGCGACGCCGAGGAGTACAACCCGCGGCCGATCGTGCCGGAGTTCGATCCGAGCTCGGGGATGCCCGATCCCGACGATCCGCTGGCGCTCGACATGGACGGCCGCGTCAGACCACCCGGCGGCGAGCTCGGCACCACGACCGAGTGCGGCGAGCTGTAGTCCCGGTATACTTCAGCCCATGCGGCAGATTGCGTGCGTTCTGCTCGGGTTGGCAGCGGGCTGTGCGTCGACGGGAAACGAAGCGCGCGTGCGGCGCCAGGCCGAGTCGGTGGTCTGGGGCGCGATGGCGTCGCCCTCGCCGACGATGCGCGAGCGGGCCACGCGCATCACCGCCGACGTGGCCGATCCGCTGCTCGATCGCGGGCTCGGCGCGCGCCTCGCCGATCCGTCGGCGTCGGTGCGCGCCACGGCGGCGGTGGCGCTGGCGCAGCAGCTGCCGGCCGCGGCCGACGTCCTGCGCCAGATCCTCGACGGCAACGATGCCGCCGCCAAGGTCATCGCCATCGACGCCATCGGCGCCATCGAGGACGGCAAGGCGCGCCTGCCGGCGCTCGCCGCCGACGCCGATCTGCGGGTGCGCGCGCGCGCGGCCACCGCGATCGCGCAGTGGAAGCCCGAGGGCGCCCGCGCGCTGCTCGACAAGCTCCTCCGCGACGAAGATGCCGGCGTGCGCGGCCAGGCGCTCGCGGCGCTGGCGCGCTACGGCGATCGCAGCGCGCTCGGCGAGATCGCCGCCGCGCTCGAGGATCGCTCGCTCGGCGTGCGGCTCGCGGCGCTCGGCGCGCTCGTGCGCGTGGGCCGTGACGCCGTCGGCGATCGGCTCTTGGCGCTGGGCGCGGGCAAGGATCAATATGTCGCTCTGCGCGCGGCGGTGCAGCTCTCGCACGACGGCCGCGGCGGCGCGGCGCTGCCCGCGGTGAGGGCCGCCGCCGACGATCGCGATCCCGCCGTGCGCGCCGCGGCGATGAACGCGGCCGGCGAGCTCGGCGCCGCCGGCTATCCGCTCGCGACGGCGCACCTCGGCGATCCCGACGTCGACGTGCGCCTGGCCGCGGCGCGCGCCACCATCGCCAGCGGACATCACGACGAGGCGCTGCCGGCGCTCGTCGGCGCGCTCGGCACCGCGCGCCGGCTCGACGCCGCCGACGAGCTGGCCCGCCTCGGCGACGCGCGCGGCCTGACGGTCCTGCAGACCTCGGCGCGCGCCACCGATCCGCAGGAGCGCCGCGCGGCGATCATGCTGCTCGCGCCCATCCTCGAAGGGCGCTCCACGCTCGAGACCGCGCTCGGCGACGCCGACGCCGAGATCCGCCTCGACGCCGCCGGCGCGCTCCTGCGCAAGATGATGCGCTACGAGCGCTGACCCTCGATCAGCGTCGCCAGCGCTGCCACGTCGTCGTCGCTCAGCTTCTCTTTGCCGAGCTTCGGCATCTCGTTGTGATCGGAGAACAGCGTCGGCAAGCCGCCGTCGCGGATCAGCTTCTCGATCCACTCCGCCGACGCGTGGCCCGCGAAGTTGGGCGCGCCGTCGACGCCTTCGGTCTTGCCGTCGTCCGAATGGCAGTCGTCGCAGTCGTCGCGCTTGTAGATCTCGTGCCCGCGATCGGCGAGCGCCTGATCGAACTTGCCGCCGCCCTGCGCGTAGATCCACTCGACGAGCGCGCGCAGCTCCTCGCCCTCGGCTTTGACCGGCTTCATGCCGTGCAGCTTCTTGGTGTTGCCGAAGTACTTGGGCGCGTCGGGCTGCTTCAGGAAGTCGGTGAGCCACGCGCGCGACATCCAGCCGGTCAGCAGCGGCCCCTTCTCATCGCCATTCGCCCGCCGCGGGTCGGCGGCACCATTCCCCTTGCCTGCGGCGGGCTCATCGTCGAGCACGTGGCAGCCGACGCACTTGTCGGCGAAGAGCTTGCGCGCGCGCTCGGCGGGATCGTTGTCGTACACGGCCATGCCGCCCGCCGGCGGCACGCCCTTTTTCGCCAGCGCCAGCGCGCGCCGCGCATCGGCCTCGGCGCGCGCGCGCCCCTTCTGGTAGGGCTCGTTGTGCGCGTCGGAGATCTTGGCGATCAGCGCCAGCCCACCGGCGCCGATCCCGATGGCCGCGACGGCCACGAGCGCCGTGCGCCGCGACGCCATCGGCAAGAACACGAGCACCGCGCCGACCACGAGCGGCAGCCCGAGCGCGCCGATGGTCTCGAGCTTGCCGGGCAGATACTTCAGCATCTGAAACAGCGGCAGGAAGTACCACTCCGGCCGCGCGTCGTACTGCGACGACGGATCGGCCGGCGCCTCGAGCGGCGCCCCGTGCGCGCGCACCACGAGCGCGTAGCCTACCGCCACCACCGCCGCGCACGCGATCGCGTCGCGCCACGCGTCCTCGGGCCACCACGCCTGCGTGCGCCGCGCCCAGCGGATGTGGATGACCACCAGCGTCGCGGTCAGCGCCGGCAACAGCATCGTGTGCAGCGCGTAGAAGTGCGTGAGCGTCAGGTTGCCGTAGTCGCCGCCGCCCTGCACCACGCGGCGCAGATAGTCACCGACGAGCGGCGTCTCGCCGAGGAGGCTGGTCGCCACCTGCGTCGCCCAGTAGCCCTTCTGATCCCACGGCAGGAGGTAGCCGGTGAGCGCGAACGCCAGCACCAGCGACATGGCGACGAGGCCGAGGAACCAGTTGCGCCGCGGCGCCGTCGCGTAGGTGCCCGACGCGATCGTCTGCACGAGGTGCAGCCCGAGCAGCACGACGGTGATGCTGGCGCCCATCGAGTGCAGCCCGCGCACGAACCAGCCGAGCGTGACCTCCTCCTGGATGTAGGCCACCGCCGCCCACGCCGTGGTCGCCGAGGGCGCATAGAACGACGCCATCAGCATGCCGGTGACGGCCTGCAGGAGGAGCGCGAACGCCAGCGCCGCGCCGAGCACCCGCCCCCATTTCCTGTCCACTAGACCGGCTCTTTCTTCGTGGTCGCGGTCTTGAAGCGCCGCCAGGCGACGGCGACGCGCCCGTCCTTCACCTCGACGTCGAGCGTGTCGAGCGGCCGCGGCGACGGTCCCGACTGGCGCTCGCCGTCGAGCGAGAAGCGGCTGTCGTGGCACGGGCAGACGAACGCCTTGCCCTTGTCATCCCAGTCGACGGCGCAACCCGCGTGCGGACAGACCGTCGACATGGCGCGGACTCGATCACCAGCGCGCACCAGCCAGCAGCCGCCGAGCGTGACGTCGCTGAACGCGGTCCACGCGTCGCGCCGCTGGTGCGCCTTGACGCTGACGCGCACCGGCTTGCCCTCGGGCAGCGCGTCGAGCCGCGCCACGTCTTCGGGCGCTTCCCCGCCGGTGACCGTGCGCCGTCGCGCCGGGAACGTGAGGAACGCAGCCGCCGGCACGGCGATGGCGACACCGATGACCGTCGCGACCGCACCGACCACCCACTCGAGCACTCTCCGACGATTCATCCGCGCACCATCATAACTGATGGCGCGGACGATCTCTCGGTTACGAGCGCTTCTTGCGGCGGCGCTTCTCGGCGTTCGCGCTCGGCTTCGGCATCGCGGCCGCCACCGCCCCCGGCGTCGCGGCGACGAGCGCCTGCCCGTCGGTCCACAGCTGCATGGCGTGCGGATTCTTGCGGTAGCGTGAATAGAGGTACCCGAGCAGCGCCGCGCCGGCGAGGAACGTGGCCACGCCGATGAACTGCGACGTCGTCAGCGGCCCGACGTTGCCGCGCTGCTCGTCGGCGCGCAGCACCTCGACGTAGTAGCGCAGGATCGCGTACCCCATCGTGAAGGCGACGAACATCTCGCCCGAGAATTTTCGGTAGCGCCGCACCAGGAACACGAGCCCGAGAAGCATGAGCCCATTGAGCGACTCGTAGAGCTGCGCCGGATGCACCGGCAACGAATGCGTCGCGTGCGGCGGCAGGAGGCCCTCGACGCGCTGCTGGTTGTAGGCGGGCGATCCCGCGGGGAAGACGATCGACCACTTGCCGTCGAACGGCTTGCCGAAGTCGCAACCATAGAGGAGGCAGCCGATGCGCGTGATCATGAGGCCCGTGCACAAGGACGGCACCGCGCAGTCGGCCCACGCCAGGAGGCGCACGCCCTTGAGCTTGCAGAACACCGCGGCGCCGACGAAGCCGCCGAGGAACCCGCCGTAGGCGACGAGCCCGCCCTGCCACACCTTGAACACGTCGAGGAAGTTGTCGAAGCGATCGAGGTTGGTGAGCACGTAGAGCAGGCGCGCGCCGGCGAGCGCCGCCCCCGCCGTCCACATGTAGCAACGCCCCATCTCCTGCCGGTCCATGCCGTCGCGGACGCAGAGCTCGAGCGTGAGGTACCAACCGACAATGAGCGACAGCGCCAACATGAGCCCGTAGCTGTAGAGCGGCACATTGGCGAAGCCGAGGGGGATGTGGAAGAGGACGGGGCGCATTCAGGCGTAAGTATTGCCCACGGCGCCCGACGGTCAAGCTATGCTGGAAGACGGACCATGAGCGACCGAGCGGAGGCGCGGGATTTTCGCGCCCGGGAGCCGAGTGCAGCGAGGCGACTTGGCGAGCCGCGCCGCAGTGAGGAAGCGGAACAATAATGGTCGGACCCGATTCGAGCCGGCTCTTACGCGAGCGAATCCTCGTCGCGTCCGTCGCGCTCCTGGCGATCTTCGCCGTCGGCACCTTCGGCTATTGGTTCATGGGACGCTTGTATCTCGGCAAGTTCGCCTGGGACCTCGGCGAATGCGCGTACATGACGGTCATTACCATCACCACCGTCGGGTTCGGCGAGCTGCCCCACCTCGGCCGCGTACCCTACGGGCGCGCCTTCACCGTCGCGGTGCTGCTCGCCGGGCTCGGCATCGCGGCCTACTTCGTGTCGGCGCTGACGACATTCTTCATCGAAGGCGAATTCACCAAGGCGAGGACGAGGCGAAAGATGACGCGAGCGATCGAGCAGCTCCACGACCACATCATCGTCTGCGGCGTGGGCACCACCGGCGTGCACGTCGTCGAGGAGCTGGTGTGGACCAAATGGCCGCTGGTGGCCATCGACCGCGACCCGGCGCGCCTCGAGAAGCTGCAGGATCTGTCGATCACCATGCTGCCGACGGTGATCGGCGACGCCACCGAGGACGAGACGCTCGAGCGCGCGGGCATCCGGCGCGCGCGCGGCATCGTCGCCGCGCTCACCGACGACAAGGACAACCTGTTCATCGTCGTGTCGGCGCGGCAGCTCAACCCTTCGTTGCGCATCATCGCCAAGGGCGTCGACATGCAGGCCGGCGAGAAGCTCAAGCGCGCCGGCGCCGACAGCGTCGTCAATCCCGCGTTCATCGGCGGCGTGCGCATGGTGTCGGAGATGATCCGGCCGCAGGTGGTCGAGTTCCTCGATCTCATGCTGCGCGACAAGGACAAGAACCTGCGCATCGAGGAGGTGCTGGTGCCGAAGGGCTCGCCGCTCGTCGGAAAGCCGATCTTCGAGGCGCAGATCCGCAAGCACACCGATCTCCTCGTCGTGGCCGTGCGCGAGCCGCCGACGACCGACGCGCAGCCGGGCAAGTTCGTCTACAACCCGCGCGCCGAGATGCGCATCGCCGAGAACATGGCGCTCATCGTCCTCGGCGAGACCGAGAGCGTGCAGAAGCTGCGGAGCTCGATCGCGCGCGGCTTCGACGCCACCAAGCACTGACGGCGGCACCGCGCCGGCGACGGCCTACCTTTTCACCGCATGCGGTGGATCTTGGTTCTGCTCCTCGCCGGATGCGCCTCGTCGGCAGGCGTCGATCGTCACGCGGCCGCCGCCCGCGCTCAGGCCGCCGCGCGCGAACAGCCGCCCTGGGCCCTCGACGGCGTCTTTCTGAGCCGTCCGCGCGCCGGCCAGCTCTCGGCCTCGCGCGAATGGGAGCGCGGCGGTCACGACCGCGTCGTCACGCAGTCGGACGACGCCGTCCTGCGCAACACCTTCGTGCGCGACCTGCGCGCGGCGCTGCCGATCGATCAGCGCGCCGCGCGCCGCGTGCGCGTGACCCTGACGGTGCAGGACACCGCCTACTTCGAAGGCCTCGCCGCCGAAGCCGGCGACGTCACGCTGCGCGCCGATCTGCTCGATCGCGACGGCAACGCATTCTCGACGGAGGTGTTGCGTGAATCGGCGAGCGCGCCGCTGCAGCGTTCGGCTTCGCGCGTGCAGCGACTCGACGCCGCCTTCGATCGCCTCGCCGCGCGCCTCGCGCAGCGGCTGGCGACCTATCCTTGAGACGCCCGCTTCGCTGCCGTAGGGAGAGGCTTCGCTAGCCGTAGGCCTTTTCCATCCGCTCCTGATCTTCCTTGCAGCGGATGCACAACGTCGTCTCGGGACGCGCTTCGAGCCGCTTGATCGAGATCGGCTCTTCGCACTCCTCGCAGATTCCGAAGGTGCCTTCGTCCATCTTGGCGAGCGCGCGCTCGATCTTTTTCAAGAACGTCTTTTCGCGCCCACGCAATCGGAACGTGAAGGACTGCAGATATTCGGATGACGCCAGGTCCATCTCGTCCGGCAAGTCATCCTGGTCCAGCGTCATATCCTCATTGAGCGTCCGTTTGGCGTTCTTGAGGATCTCCTCCTTCTTTTCCAAGAGGAGGTCGCGGAACCGCTTGAGTTCCTTCTTCTTGAGGCCTTCTGGGTGCTTGGCCGTCATGGGGCAGCCCTACGTGGGTGAACCTCAACCATAGATCCCCTCC
>DATNAQ010000112.1:0-68204 GCA_035607415.1 Polyangia bacterium | reverse complement strand
TGGGCGTTGCGCCCGAGCTCGTCGGCCGGCGCCATCGACTGCCGCGCGCAAAACGTCGCGGCGTCGCGGCCGAGCGCGCGCGCCGCCGCCAGCGCGAACGCACGCTGACGCGTCGACAGCGTCATGGCCGGCGCGCCTCGACGATCACACCGCGCCGCGCAGCTTCCAGCGCTGCACCTTGCCGTCGGGCGCCCGCGGCAGCGCGTCGACGAACGACACCTGCCGCGGATACTTGTACGGCGCGATCTCGTCCTTCACGAAGCGCATCAGCTCGAACGCCAGCTCGTCCGACGGCGCATGCCCGATGTTGGCCACCACGAACGCGTGCGGCTGCGGCAGCCCGTCGTCGTCGCGATCCTCGACGACCGCGCATTCCCACACTGCCGGGTGCAAGAGGAGCGCGCGCTCGACCTCGGCGGGCGCCAGCCAGCGCCCCGAGACCTTGAAGAGATCGTCGGCGCGCCCGCAATAGAAGAAGTAGCCGTCGTCGTCGACGAGGAAGCGATCGCCCGACTTGAGCGCGCCGGCGAACGTCGGGCCGCGCACCTCGAGCGCGCCAATCTCCATCGGCGCCACTTCGTTTCCTTCGTCGTTGACCACGCGCGCCTCGATGCCCGGTAACGGGCGCCCCACCGAGAGCTGGCGCCGCGACGTCGGCGTATTGGAGAGCACGAACGACAGCGCGTCGGTGATGCCGAACCCGTGGAGCAGCTCCACGCCGAACAGCTCGTGCACCCGCTTCTCGACGGCGATCGGCAGCGTCTCGCCGCCCGACAGCGCGTGCCGCACCGACGCCATCAGCTTCGGCCGCGGCACCCGCAGCTCGGCGAAGTCGTGCGCCAGCTGCGCGTACAAGGACGGCGTGGCCGCGAAGATCGTCGGCACGAACGCCGCCATCATCTCGAACAGCGTGCGCGGCCGCGCCCGCGACGGCAGAAGGAACGTCGCCGCCCCCGCCATGAGCGGGAACAGGAGGCCCACGCTGAGGCCGTACGCCGTCGACAGCTTGGTCGTCGACAGCACGCGATCGGTCGGCTCGAGCTCGAGCACGTGCGCCGCGTACGACGTGTACGCGTGCCGCGGCGCCGCGTGATCGTGCGCCGTCGCGCGCGGCGCGTCGCCCGGCGCACCCGAATACAAGATGAACGCCGGCTGGCCGTCCTCGGGATCGTGCGCCGGCGTCCACGGCTCCACGTCGCTGCAGCGGGCCGCGAAATCGATCTGCCCGGGATGCGCGCCGCCGATCGAGCACAGATGGCGCAGCATCGGCAGCTCGCCGCGCACCTGCTCGACGCCGTCGGCCAGATCGCCCGACGCGATCACCTCGACCGCCTGACAATGGTTGAGCAGCGTGCGCAGCTCGAGCGGGCGCAACAGCACGTTGAGCGGCACCGGCACCGCGCCGATGCGCACCGCGCCCAGGAACACCGCCGCCAGCTCCGCCGAATCGTGCATGAGCAGCGCGATGCGATCGCCCGGCTGCACGCCGAGCTCGCGCAGCGCCCCCGCCGCCCGCACCATCTCGTCCGCCAGCCGAGCGTAGGTCCACACCCGCTTCGGTTCGCGGATCGCCGCCTGATCCCCCCGCCCCGCTTCAACGCAGTTGTCGACGAGGGCGCGAGAGAGGTTCCGCTGCGCCATCTCTTCCGCATTCTACACGAACGCGTAATGACACGGTGTGCTATAAGCCGCTCATGCGCATCATCGGCGGCCGCGTCGGTGGGCGGACGCTCAAAGCGCCGCGCGGCGTCTCCACGCGTCCGACGTCGGACAAGGTGCGCCAGGCGATCTTCAACATGCTCGTGACTCGCGGCGATCCACCCGCGCAAGTGCTCGATCTCTACGCCGGCTCGGGCGCGCTCGGCCTCGAAGCGCTGTCGCGCGGCGCCGGTCGCGCGGTCTTCGTCGACGCCGACGGTGACGCTTGCGACCTCGTGCGCGACAACGCCGCCGCCCTCGGGCTCTCCGCCGACGTCACGCACAGCCCCGTGGTGCGCTGGCTGGCCAAGCAGACCGCCGGCGCCTTCGGCTGGATCTTCCTCGACCCGCCCTACGATTCTCACGAAACCGGCGAGCTGGAAAAAGCGCTCGAGCTCGTCGCCCGAAAGCAGCTCCTCGACGCCGGGGGCATCGTCGTCGCCGAGCACGACTGGCGCCACGCACCCGCCGAACGTTACGCACCCCTGGCGCTTTTCGACCGACGACGTTACGGTCAAACGGCCGTGTCGTTCTACCGTCACGAGGATGAATCGAATGCCGGCTGATCGAAGCATCGCCATCTACCCGGGATCGTTCGACCCGATCACCAACGGGCACATCGACATCGTGCAGCGCGCGCTGCACATGTTCGACAAGGTGGTGGTGGCCATCGCCAACAACGTGCGCAAGGCGCCCCTCTTTTCCGTCGCGGAGCGCAAGCAGCACATCCTCACCGCGCTCCACGCCGCCGAAGCCCGCCGCGTCGAGGTCGATGCGTTCGAGGGCCTGCTCGTCGACTACGTGCAGTCGCGCGGCGCCAGCATCGTGGTGCGCGGCCTACGCGCGCTCGCCGATTTCGAATACGAATTTCAGCTCGCTCACATGAACCGTCGTCTCGGTAAGGGGATCGACACCATCTTCCTCATGACGAGCGAGAAGGACTTCTACGTGAGCTCGTCGCTGGTCAAGGAGGTCGCGCAGTTCGGCGGCAAGGTCACCGGCCTGGTGCCGCCGCTCGTCGAGAAGGCGCTCTATGAACGTCTGGGGAGAAAACATGAAGATCGCGTCGCGGGTCACGAAGATGCAGCCGTCGCTCACTCTCGCCGTCAGCGCCAAGGCGAACAAGCTGAAAGCGCAGGGGGTCGACGTCGTCGCGTTCGGCGTCGGTGAGCCGGACTTCGACACCCCCGATCACATCAAGGAAGCCGCCGTCGCCGCCATGAAGAAGGGCTGCGGCAAGTACACCGCCGTCTCGGGCACGCCCGAGCTGCGCGCCGCCGCCGCCGCCGAGCTCAACGCCGCGCACGGCACCAAGTACGCCGCGGAGAACATCATCGTCTCCGTCGGTGCCAAGCACTCCTTGTTCAACCTGTTCATGGCGCTGCTCGACGACGGCGACGAGGTGATCGTGCCCTCGCCGTGCTGGGTCTCGTACCCCGAGATCGTGGCCATGGCCGGCGGCAAGCCGGTCCTCGTCGACACCGTGCCCGACGACGGCTACCAGCTGCACTACGAGTCGCTGGCGCGCGCGGTCACGCCGAAGACGCGGCTCATCGTGCTCAACTCGCCGTGCAACCCGACGGGCGCGGTCTACGACAAGAATTCGATGGAAGCGGTGGCGCGGGTCTTGCGCGAGAACAAGGACGTCTTCGCCGTCACCGACGACATCTACCGCCGCCTCACCTACGGCGTCGAGTGGTTGTCGCTGCCGAGGCTCGCGCCCGACGTCGCCGATCGCGTCATCCTCGTCGACGGCGTGTCGAAGTCGTACGCGATGACCGGCTGGCGCATCGGCTTCACCGCCGGGCCGACCGCGCTCGTCAAGGCGATGGATACCTTGCAGGGCCAGTCGACGACGAACCCGGCCGCCGTCGCCCAGGCCGCCGCGCTCGCCGCCATCACCGGCCCGCAGGAGTCGGTGACCGCGATGCACGCCGAGTTCGATAAGCGGCGTCGCGCGATGGTCGAGGGGCTGCGCGCCATCCCGAAGGTCAAGCTGCACGAGCCGCGTGGCGCGTTCTACTGCTTCCCCGATCTCGGCGCCTACGTCGGCGGCAAGATCAAGGACGACGTCGCGCTCGCCGAATACATCCTCGAGAAGGGCCGCGTGGCGGTGGTGCCGGGCACGGGCTTCTTCGCGCCCGGCTTCGTGCGCCTCTCGTACGCCACCTCGATGGCCAACGTGACCGAAGGCGTGCGCCGCATCGCCGAGGCGCTCGCGCAGTTGTAGCGCCACTCTTCGTGATCCTCCGCCGCGGCACCAGCGCCGACGTCGGCTTCCTCGGCCTCATGATGCGCGAGGCGGGCTTCCCGCCCGCGCGCCGCCCGCCGCTCGACGAGGCGCTGCGCGCGCCCCACGTCGCCCAGTGGCTCGACGGCTGGGGCCGCGACGGCGACCTCGCGATCCTCGCTGTCGACGACGGCGGCGCGCTACTCGGCGCCGCCTGGTGCCGCCGCTTCGGCAGCGACGGCTTCCCCAACTACGGCTTCGTCGACCACGCCACGCCCATCCTCGCCATTGCCGTCGACGAGCCGCACCGCGGCCGCGGCATCGGCGCCGCGCTCCTCGCCGCCCTCGCCGCCGCCGCGGGCGACGCCGGCGCCCCCGCGCTCAGCCTCTCGGTCGGCCCGAGCAACCGCGCGCGTCGTCTCTACGAGCGCACCGGCTTCGTCCACGTCGCCGACGCACCCAACGGCCAGCTCGTGATGCGTCTGCCGCTGTCGCCGCCGCGCGAGCCTTACGGGTGCTGATGTCCGTGCTTGGGCGCGCGCAGCGTGAACACCGCGCACTCCGACGGCGCGCCCGCGCGAATCGGCACCGACGACGAGCCGATGCCGCAGTTGACGTAGAGCAGCGCGTCGTTCACGCCGTAGAACCCGGCGAGGTAGCGGTTGCCGAACCGCGCCGCGATCTTCTCGGTCAAGCTGCCGATCTTCACGTGCCCGCCGTGCGTGTGCCCGGCCAGGATCAACCCCGCGCCATACTCGGCCGCGCGATCCGCCAGGTTGGGCACGTGCGTGAGCACGATGCGGCTCCCCGTCTTGCGCACGCCGGCGAACGCGCGCTTCGGATCGGCGTGACCGGTGATCGCGTCGTCGATGCCGACGATGGTCAGCGGCTCGTGCCGCAGCTGAATTTCGGAATGTCCATTCCGTAATACCGCCAGCCCGTTGCGCTCGAGCGCCCGCCGCACCCCGGCGCCGTCGGTCCAATAGTCGTGATTGCCGAGCACGCAGTAGGTCGCGACGCCAATCCCGCGCGTCAGCTCCGCCAGCCGCCCGACGAACTTCGGCGAGTAGCAGACGAAGTCGCCGGTCATGAGGAGCAGGTCCGGCTTCGCCGCCTGCGCCATCTCGAGCGCGCGCAGGATCTTCTTGGCCGGCGTCAACATGCCGACGTGAAGATCGGTCAGATGCGCGATCGTGACGCCGTCGTGCGCGGGATCGAGGCCCGGCACGATCACGTCGCGCTCGACCAGGCGCGGACCGAGCGGCTTGCGGGTAATCAACCGGGAGCGCCGAACGTGCGGCGCAGCGACGCTGTGCATCACCACTATTATAACGGTGGAAGCCCGCGGTGCTCGCGGAATTTCGCTAGCCCGCCGGACGAGCGAGCGGTTATCGAAGGATCAGAAGTGTTTGCGACGAAGGACGCAGCCGCGCGCGGCGAAAAATCAGGAATTCTTGTAGACGTTCATGACGTCGCCGAGCAGCTTGAGCGCGGCGTCGCGCGGGCGCTGGAACGCGTTGCGCCCCATGATCGAGCCGAACCCGCCGCCGGCGGCGATCTGCTTGACCTCTTCCAGCACCGACGCGTCGTCCTTCGCCTCGCCGCCCGAGAAGATGACGATGCGCTTGCCCGCGAAGCACGACTGCACGACGTGGCGCACGCGATCGGCGAGCGTCTTCGTCGGAATCGAGAACTTCTCGAACACCTTCTTGGCCTCGTCCTGGTAGACGACGTCCTTCGGCGGCTTGACCTTGACGATGTGGGCGCCGAGCTGGCACGCGACCTGCGCCGCGTACGCCGTGATGTCGGCCGCCTGCTCGCCTTCCTTGGCGAGGCCCGCGCCGCGCGGATAGGCCCACATCACCGTCGGCAGGCCGTGCTCCTTGGCCTCGAGGATGAGCTCGCGGATCTCCTGGTACATGGTGTTGCGCGCCGACGAGCCGGGATAGATCGTGAAGCCGATCGCCGAGCAGCCGAGGCGCAGCGCGTCCTTCACCGAGCCGGTCACCGCCGAGATCGGCTCCATCTTGGCCATCGTGTCCGAGTTGTTGAGCTTGAGGATGAGCGGGACCTGCCCGGCGAACTTCACCACGCCCGCTTCGAGAGAGCCGAGCGGCGCCGCGTACGCGTTGCAGCCGGCGTCGATGGCGAGCTGGAAGTGATAGTCGGGATCGTAGCCGGCCGGGTTCGGCTGGAACGAGCGCGCCGGTCCATGCTCGAAGCCCTGGTCGACGGGGAGGATGACGAACTTGCCGGTGCCGGCGAGCGTGCCTGTCATCATCATGCGCGCGAGGTTCGACTGCACGCCGGGGTTGTCGGACGAATACCAGGACAGGATCTGACGGACGCGATCGGTCGTCTTGCTCATGGTCGCCTCAGCTCGTTGGTGTCGCGCGGCATCCTATTACTAGGCACGCGGCGATGCAATAGCAACGTAACTCTAATCTGAGTTACGTCATTCCTCCCGTCGGAACGCGGCCCGCATCGCCGCCTGGACCGCCTGGTATCCGGCGAGCACGCCGTCCTCGTAGTTCCACTCCGGCGAGCCCGCAAGCTCGGGAAAATCGTGCGGCTGCTGAATGTCGTCGTCGGTCAGCTTGCCGTTGAGCCGACGCGCGTGCGCGAGCACTCGCGCTTGCTGCTGCGCGATCATCTCGCCGAGCAGACGCTCCAACTCCTCTTCTTTCACGGGCATCCCCCTCGGCACAGCCTCGGGTGAGACACCTCGGCTCGCTCCGCTCGCTTCGCCGTCAGCAGACGTGACATTCGTGCTCGTAGCTCTCGGATTCGATCTGCAACGTGGTGTGCGAGATCTTGTAGCGCTCGGCGAGCACGCGCTTGATCTCGTTGATGAGCACGTCGCGCTCGGCGTGATCCTTCTGCCGCACGACGATGTGCGCCGACAGGGCGAGGAGCCCACTGGTGATGGTCCAGACGTGCAGATCGTGGACCGCCACCACCGCCGGCATCGCATCGATCGCGTGCGTGACGCCGGCGAGATCGACGTCGCGCGGCACGGCCTCGAGCAGCACGTCGACCGATTCGCGCATGAGCGCATACGACGAGTACGCGATGAACAGGCCGATCACGATCGACAGCGCCGGATCGAGCCAGTACAGGCCGTGCGCGAAGTACATGATCGCGCCGCCGATGAGTACCGCCACCGACGACAGCGTGTCGCCGAGGATGTGCAGATAGGCGCCCTTGACGTTGAGGCTGTGCGAGCCGTGCAGGAGCCACACGCCGGCGGCGTTGGCCACCAGGCCGATGGCCGCGATCGGCATCATCACCGTCGTGTCGACGACGACGGGCGCGTGCAGCCGGCGCCAGCCCTCCCACACGATGATCGCGGCGAGCGCCACCAGCGCCAGGCCGTTGCCGAGCGCGGCGAGGATCTCGACGCGGTGCCAGCCATAGGTGCGCCGCTGGTCGGCGGGGCGCGTGGCGATGATGAGCGCCGCCAGCGACAAGGCCTGCGCCACCACGTCGGAGAACATGTGGCCGGCGTCCGAGAGCAGGGCCAGCGAATGGGCGAGCCAGCCGCCGATCGCCTCGGCGATGAGGATCAGGGCAGTGATGGCGAGCGCACCGACGAGCCGCCGGCGATCGGTCTGTCGCCCGTGCGCATGGCCACGGCCATGGTCGTGCCCGTGCGCGTGACCATGATCGTGCGCCTGCGTGTCGTCGTGAGGTTCGTGAAGGTGCGCGCCCACTACCCACTAAGGGTAATGCGCACCGGCCCGCCGATCAACGTCCAGCCAGATAGCGTCGCGACGGATGCACGCGCATGTCGGGCCCGAGCGCGGTGCGCCCGATGAGCATGGGAAAGCGCATGTCGCCGCGATCGGTCAGCGTCACCCGCGCGCGCCAACGGCGTTCGCCCATGCGCAGGAGGGTCTCGATCACCGGCCGCCGCTCGATGTGGCCGCCCGAGTCCCTCACGTGCGCGTACTCGACGACGACCACGCGCAGCGCGCGCTCGTGGCCCTGCTCGTCGGGCAGCGTCACGTCGCAGAGCACGTTGCCGTCGTCGTCGAAGCCGATCTCGCGCATCGACGTCACGTGCAGCGCGCAGCTGCGCGCGCCGGTGTCGATCTTCGCGCGCAAGGTCACGCCGAGCTCGGGCAGCGCCACGTGCTCGCACCAGCCGACGTCGAAGGTGTCGCCGCCCGACCGCGGCGCGCGCAGCTTGGGCAGCGCGCGCGACAGCTTGCCGATGGTGATGCCGCCCGCGCCCGGTGACTGCGCCGCGGGCAAGGAGAGGATCACGCCCGACGCCGGCGCGCGCAGGGTGCGCCGCTCGCGCGCGCCCGGAGGCCCTTCGTAGGCGATCGCCTGCCCGCGCTCGACGATGTCGCCGGGCTGCGCCACCGCCTCGAGCACGCCGCCCGAGGTCTCGACGGTGACGATGTTCTTGATGACCACGCGCACCTCGGCGCGCTGCGGCGGATCGTCGGTGATGCCGAGCGTGCCGCACAGCCCGCCGAGCGCGGCCGCGGCGCGATCGATCACCGCGCGCGACAGGCGCTCGCTCTCGCCGTCGATCCACCACACCGTCGGCGCGGTCACGATCGCGGGCGAGAGCTGCAGCGCCGCCGGCAGGGCGAAGCGGGCGCCGAGCGCGCGCGCTATTTTGCGCGCCGCCGGATCGTGCACGTCGAGCTCGACGTGGGGCGCGGCCACGAGCGGCGTCGGCGGCCCCGCGAGCAGCACGAGGGCGTCGGCGCCGTCGGTGACGGTGCGAATGGCCTCGGCCCAGCGGTAGGCCTCGCCGGCGATGGGCGGCGGCGGCCCCTGCAAGAGGATGCCGACGGCGCCGGCCATGTTGCGCGGGCTCAGCCGATCGCGCAGCTCGCCGAGCGCTTGCGCCATCGACGGGTCGCCCTCGCCGCGCGGCGCCCAGGCCCACACCACCGGCCCGGGCCGCTCGCCGCGCACCACGTGAGCGGCGACGTCGTGCCCGAGCTGCAGCTCGCCGCTTTCGCCGGGCGGCAGGAGGTGCGCCGCGTTCACGCGAAGGCCGCCGTCATCGCGTGCGCCGCCGCTGCACGAGCCGCTCGGCGTGGGCGATGATCCGCTGCGCCACGTCGATGCCCGTGGCCCGCTCGACGCCGCGCAACCCCGGCGAGCTGTTGACCTCGATGACGCGCGGCCCGTCCTTCGACTCCAACAGGTCCACGCCGGCGACGCCGAGCCCCATGATGCGCGCGGCGTCGAGCGCGGCGCGCACGTACGGCTGCGTCAGCTCGACGCGCTGCCCGTTGCCGCCGCGATGCAGGTTGGAGCGGAACTCGCCCTTTTTGGCCGTGCGCCGCATCGCCGCCACCAGCTCGCCACCGACGACGAGCGCGCGCAGATCGCGCCCCCTCGACTCGGCGATGAACTCCTGCAGGATGATGTTCTGGCCGAGCCCCCACAACGTATCCATGATCGACTCGACGCCTTCGGCCGACTCGGCCTTCATGACGCCGACGCCCTGCGTGCCCTTCAAGAGCTTGATGATCACCGGCGTGCCGCCCACGCTGTCGACGGCGCCGCGGATCGCCTCGGGCGTGCGCGCGATCGCCGTGCGCGGGATGCCGACGTCGTGCGCCGATAGATATTGCAGCGCGCGCAGCTTGTCGCGCGAGCGCACGATGGCGATCGTCGAGTTCACGCTCGGCACGCCGATGCGCTCGAAGTGCGTCAGCACCGCGACGCCGTAGTCGGTGATCGACGCACCGATGCGCGGAATGACCACATCGTGCCCGACCAGCTCGCGCCCGCGCGCGAACAGCCGGTGCTGAAAGCGCGAGATCACGATGGTGCAGGCGAGCGGATCGATGACGTCGATCTCGTGTCCGCGCGCGCGCGCAGCCTCGACGAGGCGCGCCGTCGAGTGCAGCTTCGCGTTACGCGAGAGGAGCGCGATGCGCACCGCGCGTTGCTACCATGCCCGCGAGCGCGGTACCATCCCGTTATGAAGTACCGCGCGCTCGCTCTGTGCGTCGCCCTCGGGGCGTGCGCGCCGCGTGCGCCGGCGCCGATTGCGGTGCATCCCGACGCCTGCCACGGCGGGCCGGTCACGCTGTGGCTCGACTTCGAAGGCGCGGGCGTCGTGCACGCGGCCGGCGACGACAGCGCGGCCATGCCGGTCGCCTCGTCGCTGGCGCCGACCAACGCGGTGGTGCCGCCGTTCGACGCGAGCGCGATCGCGCCCAAGGTGACGCGCGATCAAGCGATCGCATCGATCGTCGATCGCGTGCGCACCATCGTCAAGCCGTTCGACGTCGACGTCGTCACCGCGCGCCCGAATGCCACGCCCTACACGCGCATCCTCGTCGGTGGCACCACGGCGGCGCTCGGCGTCTCGGCCACCGAGGCCGGGCTGGCGCGCCTCGACTGCGGCAACCTCACCGACGGCGACGTCGCCTACGACTTCGCCGCCGAGCAGACGCCCGACTACGGCGGCGTCGTCGGCATCGCCAACACCGCCGCCCACGAAGCCGGCCACGCCTTCGGGCTCGAGCACGTCGACGATCCCGACGACGTCATGTACTCCGCCGCCACGCCGGCGCTGACGCTGCCCGAGCTGTTCGGCCTCGCCTTCGGCGGCAACGGCGATTTTACGCCCTACGGGTCGCCGAGCGGCGTGCGCCAGTGCACCTCGGCCGATCCGATCGACGAGCCCGCGATCCTCGACTGCGCCGTCGGTGCCGCGCCCGCCGGCGGCGACGTCATTTCGCCGACCGTCGACTGGCCCGAGCCCTCCGGCCCGGTCGCCTCGCCGATGACGCTCACCGCCACTGCCGATGACGACACCGGCGTGGTGCGCGTCGAAGCCTACAAGGACCTCGAGCTCATCGCCTCGATCGAGACGCCGCCCTACACCTTCTCCGTCGACGCCGCCCCCGGCGAGCACTTCTACGTGACCGTCGAGGCCATCGACGCCGCCGGCAACCGCGCCACGCTCACGCGCGCGCTCGTCGGCGCCGTGCCCGCGCCGAGCGACGACGGCGGTGCGCCGCCGCCGCCCGACCTCGCGCCCGGCAATCATCAGAACATGCCGATGTCCTCGGGCGGCTGCGCGATGTCGGGCGCGCCGTCGGCGGCGCCGTGGTCGCTTCTGCTGTTCGTGTTGCTCGCGGCGTTTACAGCGTCGCGTCGATCGTCGGCGACGGGCTCATCATCGCCGCGCCGCCGATGACCGGCGTCGAGCCCGTCGGCGTGCGCAGCCAGACGCGCCCGGTGCCGCCGCCCGCGCCGCCGCCGTTCTCCTGATTGGCCCCGCGCGCCGCGCCGGTCGCGCCGGCCGCGCCCTTTCCGCCGGCGCCGCCGTTCGACGACGACAAGAAGCCGCCGGCGCCGGCATTTCCACCGTTCGCCGCCGTGGCCGTCAGCGCGCCGTTGTCCCCGTTGCTGCCGTCGTTGTTGCCGTTGCCCGAGCCGGCGCCGCCACCGCCGCCGCCGTTGGCGCCCAGCTTGCCGAGCACCGTCACCGACGGTGATTCGAGGAACACGGTGCCGCCCGAACCGCCGCCGCCGCCGGCCGACGCGAGCGATCCGCAGCCGCCGGTGCCGCCACCGCCGCCCACGTTCACGCCGCCCGACGCCTCGACCACGACTTCGATCGCCGACGAGATCTGAATGGCCCCGCCGCCGGCGCCGCCGCGCCCCTTCTGCATCTCGTTCGCGCCGCAACCCGGCGCGCCGCCGCCGGCGCCGCCCGGCGAGCCGCCGCCGAAGAAGGTGCGCGTGTCGCCGTAGCTCGATCCCGCCGCGCCGCCCGGCAGGTTCCCCGTCGACGAATCGCCGCCCTGGCCGCCCGCCGATCCGAAGCCCGCGCCGCCGCCGCCGGAGTCGTTGTCGCCCGACTCGGTGCCGTCGCCGCCCTTGCCGCCGGCCGATGCCCCCGGCCCGGCCGTCAGATGATCGGCCGACCCGTCGATGATCGCCGCGATGTCGACCTTGCGCGCCGCGATCACGAGGAGCGCGCGCGTGCCCGTGACCTTCACGTTCTGATCGACCGTCCAGCCACCGATGATGAGCTCCGCCCACTCGTCGTGATCGGGCACCACCTGGAAGGTCACGCCTGCCGGCGCCGCCGCGCCGTTGATCGTGAGCGCCGACGTATCGATCGCCGTGATCCCGGCCGGCATGTCCGCCGCTTCCGGGCTCAGGGTCCCGGGCGGCACGTGGCTCGGCAAGAACCCTCCGGCCATGTCGCCCGCGGCCGTGCCCCCGTCGTCGCCGCTGGCGCCGGCGCCGGCATCGTCACCTCCCGCTGTCCCGTTGTCCCCGCCGACACCCTTCAGACCGAAATGACAACCGCCGAGCAGGACGGCGATGAGTAGTGCCCGCCGCATCGCGCCATGATGCCACAACTGTCCTCGGATTCGACATCGTTTGGTTCGAGGACAGCCTGTGCTAAATATCGACACCGGCGGGGAAGGGGCCGCGGAAATTCGATGATCAATCTTCGGCCATACGAAAAGCTCCACACCATTCAGATGTTGAAAGAGGTCATCCGCAAATGGTGGCGGGTGGAGCTGGCGTTCGCCGATGGCAAGGGCTACGTCCTCGATCACGCCGAGGGCAAGGTCATCCCGCCCAACAACGATTTCTGCCGCCTCGCGCTGTTCTCGAAGGAAGGCTTTCGTCGCTGTAATGAATCGGTGAAGGTCACGCGCGACAAGCTGCGCTCGTCGGCGCCGCGCGCCGGCCGCCGCTGTGTCGTCCACGAGTGCCATCTCGGCTTCGACGTCATCGCCTGCCCCATCGTCCTCGACGGCGACTTCGCCGGCTTCCTCTTCGTCGGCGGCAGCGTCCACGATCCGCTCTCGCCGGCGTCGACCGAGCTCTTGATGCGAAAAATTCGCGAGGTCGCTCACGGCGGCGGCAACGGCACCGACCTGCACAAAGCGGTCGGCAAGATCCCGCACATGACCCAGGAGGAGATCGATCAGCTCTGCGATCTCCTCGAGTTCGGCGCCGACGAGATCCAGAACTATCACGGCGAGCTCAAGCGCCGCGAGAAGGAGCTCACCTCGATCACGCAGGAGCTCGGCGAGCGCTATCGCTTCGAGAACATCGTCGGCACCTCGCGCTCGATGCAGCAGGTGTTCCGCCTGCTCGAGAAGATCATCGAGTCCGAGTCGACCGTGCTCATCCACGGCGAGTCGGGCACCGGCAAGGAGCTGGTCGCGCGCGCCATCCACTACAACGGACCGCGCGCGAAAAAAGCGTTCGTCGTGCAGAACTGCTCGGCGTTCAACGACAACCTGCTCGAGAGCGCGCTCTTCGGCCACACCAAGGGCTCGTTCACCGGCGCCATCAAGGACAAGAAGGGCCTCTTCGAGATCGCCGACGGCGGCACCTTCTTCCTCGACGAGATCGGCGACATGTCGCCGTCGCTGCAGGTCAAGCTCCTGCGCGTCCTGCAGGAAGGGACGTTCACGCCGGTCGGCGGCACCGAGACGCGGACCGTCGACGTGCGCGTCATCGCCGCGACGCACAAGGATCTGCAGAAGATGGTCGAGCGCGGCGAGTTCCGCGAGGACCTCTACTACCGAATCAACGTCATCAAGATCCAGATCCCGCCCTTGCGCGATCGCATGGATGACCTCCCGATCTTGTGCGAGCACTTCCTGCGGAAACACTTCCGCGCGCGGCCCGGCTCGGGGCGCATGCGTCCGCCGCGGCTCGGCGACGAGGCCTTGCAGGCGATGCAGCGCTATCCGTGGCCGGGCAACATCCGCGAGCTGGAGAACGAGATCGAGCGCTGCATGGTGCTCGGCGGCGACGTCGACGAGCTGCCCGAGGATCTGTTGTCACAGCGCGTACGCGACGCGGCCGGCGTGCCGATGACGCGATCGATCTCGCGCTACGACAACGCCGGATCGCTCAAGGATGCCGTCGAGCGCCTCGAGCGCGACCTCATCCACCAGGGCTTGATCCGCACGCACTGGAACAAGTCGCAGCTGGCCAAGGAGCTCGGCATCTCGCGGTCGAACCTGATCACCAAGGTCGAGCGCTACGGCCTCGACAAGAAGACCGTGTGATGGCGAAGGCGCCGGTTCGCTGCCCTTCGTGCAAGAAGGACGTCGCGCCCGACGCCAAGAGCTTCCCGTTCTGCAGCGAGCGCTGCCGGCTCGTCGATCTCGGCAACTGGCTCGACGGCAGGTACCGCGTCGCCTCGCAGAACGACGAGCGCAAGCCGGATCCTGAAGACGATCCGGAGAAGCAGTAAGCCGCGATCGCTACGAGTTGCCGACGGTCTGGCCGTCGTCGTCGTCGAGATAGGCGAACGTCCGCACCATGCGCATCACCACTTCGCGCTGCTGCGCCGTCAGGTCGACGAACTGGATGCCCATGCCGGGCTGTCGCGTCGGCTCGTTGGGGCGGAACGGGTTGATCCAGATGACCTCGCCTTCGACTTCGACGAGGTGGCCGCCCAGCTCCTTGGGCACGCGGAAGCAGAGGTTCAGGCGCGTGCCTTCGGGCTCGGGGTTGTTGGTCCGCACGAAGATGCCCATCGCGGAGATGTCCGTGATGTAGGCGAACAGGAAGGTCTCGTCAGCCTTGTAGTCGACCTCGATGTCGACCAGCACGCGCTCGTGGATGCGGCGATCAGCGCCGCTCCGGGCTTCCAGCGAAACCGGCGTCAGCGAGCGTCTGCGATCTTTGATCCGTTTCGGCATCGCCTCCCCACCGGAGCCCCACTCCGAGTCCACGTCCTCGTCGCCCGCCAAAACCCGTCCTCCTTTGGCCGACATACCAAGGCGGCGGTATCACCACAAGCAAAAAGCGCAGTCGCGGAAACGATTTAGCGACGCAGTGCGTCGGCTCCCGCCGACGGCCCGACGAGCGAGGAATGGCCGTCGGCTTTATGGGGGTTACTTGACGGTGATCGACCCGAGTCGGGCGCGGTTGTCGCCGTCCGACGGGCCGCTGACGATCTTGAGCCGCTCGGCCCCGAGGTACATGCCCATGTAAATTTGGTACACGCCCCCGTTCGGCGCCGAGCCGGTGTTGTTGTCGCCCGGCTTGATGGTGTGCTCGTCCGTGATGTAGGTCCCCGCGACCCAGTAGTTCGTGGGGAACTTGCCGTCGAGCGGGACGTGGTCGCCGTTGATGCGCGTGCCGCCGCCGTCGATGTGGACGAAGATCTTGTAGCTGCCCGGCAGCGGCGCCTTGACCTTCCAATAGAGGCGCAGCTTGAACTCCTGCCGCGGGCTGATCGCCGCCGGCGCATCCCAGCCGACGAGCTCGACCTTGCCGTTGAAGTCGATCGCCATGGGGTGCATCGGCGTCGGCGCCTTCTCGGACACGTAGAGGCGCAACGGATTCAAGTCGTGCTCGCCGGGGCCGAGGCGGTTCGAGAGCATGATGTAGCGCGCGCTGGTGTCGTCGACGACGTAGTAGCTCGCGTCGTGCTGCTTGGCGTACTGGTCGATCGACGGCAGCTCCTCGGCGCCGGCCATCACGAAGACGTGCTCGGGCCGCTGCAGGAACTTGAAGAGATCGTCGGCGGTGCCGAGCGTGACCGGCGGCTTGCCGCCCGAGTAGTACGACGAGCCCTGCGCGTTGAAGTGGTACTGGCCGATGGGCGCGTTGGGATCGAGCTGCTTGGTCTTGCCGTAGAGCTCGCGCGACGACAGGTGCTTCGAGCACTGCGGCACGAGGTACTGCGCGGTGAACAGCGCCATCGCCAGCGACGCCGCGACCGCGCCAACGACGAGGATCAGACGTCCCGAGCGGCGCTGCTCGGGCTTGGCGCCGGCGGGCGCGAGCGGCACGCCGATGGCCAGGCCGATGACGCCGGCGAAGAAGGCCGCGTACGACACCATCACGTACGGCATCGACGTCAGCGGGCCGGGCCAGCGCAGCGTCTCGACCATGTGCGCGCCGACGAAGTATTCGGGGAAGACGAAGAAGTCGCGGCCGATGACGATGGCGCCGAGCGCGGCGGTGAACGCGGCGAACGGCTGCAGCTCGTCGGAGTCGAGGAGATCGTCGATGTAGGCGCCGACCAAGAGCAGCACCGGCGGCGCGGCGGGCACGAGCACGTCCTGCACCGCGGCAGCCTCGAGCGTGCCGGTGAGGTAGAGCGCGACGAACCAGCAGACGAGCGCGACGCGGCCGAACCACTCGCGCGCGGGCGGCTCGTCCGACGACGTCGTCGACGAGAGCGCGTGGATGCCGGCCATGGGCAGAAGCGCGATCCACGGGAACAGGCCGAAGCCGAGCTGCTTGAGCGCGCCCGTGAAGACGGCGCTGTTGAGGAACGGATGCGCCATGCCGCCGAGCAGCGCCGAATAGCCGATGGGATGCGCCCACGCCCAGCCGGCGACGGCGAGCGCGACGACGGCGGCGGCGCCGAGGCCGATGGCGAGCTCGCCGCGGTTGCGGTTGGGCGACGCGGCGGCGATGGCGATGGCGACGGCGGCGAGCGGCGCGACGATGCCCATCAGCATCGCGCACGAGCCGAAGCCGATGAAGAGACCGATGGCACCGAGGAGCGCGTCGACGACGCGCATCGACGGCGGCGAATCGTCGGGCGGGAAGCACAGACGCACCAGGCCGCCGACGGCGAGCGAGGTTCCGAGCAGCGCCGGCGCGTTCGTCGTCAGCTGGCGCGCGCCGAGCAGGAACGCGGGCGCCGTGGCGAGCACGAAGCTGCCGAGGAGCGCGCCGCGGCGGCGGATCATGCTCGAGCCGGCGTAGAAGCAGGCGAGCACGGCGAGGAGCGAGGTGATGGCGATCGGCAGGCGCCCACCGAGCTCGCCGACGCCGAACAGCTTGAACCCGGCGGCGACCAGGCCGACCGTCGCCGGCGGGCGGCCGATGAGATGTGTCGCCTGTGCCAGCGTGGCGTGGCCGGTGACGATGTTGCGCGCGGCGTCGGCGATCTTGATCTCGTACGGATCCCAGAAACCGAACGCGCCGAGCCGGGGGAAGAAGAGCACCAGCGCGAGCGCGGAGAGCAGCGCGTAGGCGACCGGTGTCGACAGGGCGCGCGCGGTGGTTTTTTCGGTCGTCACCCGATTCACATATCCGACGGCGTCAACGTTTGCAACGGCCCGCGGCGCGCCACGCACGATTCGCCCGGCTCGAGCCACGCGATGCGCTCTTCGAGCTTGCGTTGTGACGCGAGCGAGCGCAGCCAGATGAGCGGCTCCGCCGGCGGCTCGTAGCCGAGGGCGAAGGCGCCGTGATGGATGGGCACGAGCAGCTGGGCGCCGAGATCCTCGAACGCGTAGATGGCGTCGAGCGGCGACAGGTGATCGTGGCGCAGCGCGAGCGGCCGATAGCCGCTGATCGGCAGCAGCGCCACGTCGGGGCGGAAGCGCGAGCCGACCTCCATGAAGCCCGGGAAGTAGCCGCTCTCGCCGGCGAAATAGACGGTCGGCCCGTCGCCGCGCACGACGTAGCCGAGCGCGCGGCCGTGGCCGAGGAGGCCCACGCGGTGCTGCGCGGCGACGGCGGTGATGTCGAGCCCGGCGACGGAGACGGCGTCACCGGCGCGCACGTGGTGGACGTCGGCGAAGCCGAGCTTGCGCGGCAGGCGCACGCCGGCGGGGGCGACGATGGTCGCCCGGCGCTCGAGGCGCTCGAGCGAGGCGCGATGCAGATGATCGACGTGCCCGTGCGAGAGCAGCACCACGTCGATGCTCTCGAGCGCGCCGTCGGGCAGGCCGGCCGGGCGCAGGCGGCGCAGCGAATAGAGCGAGCGCGCGAACAGGGGATCGGTGAGCACGCGCGCGCGGGCGTAGCGGACGAGCGCGGTCGCGTGGCCGATGAAGGTGACGCTGCACTCGCCGGCGGCGGGCATGGGGATCGGCGGCGGCGGGCGGCGCGCCAGCTGATGCGGTCCGCCGAGGAGCGCGGGCAGCCGCGCCAGGAACCAGCGCAAGACGAAGCTCGGTACGCCGCCGTGGAGCGCGAGCGAGCCGCGCTTGCGGTGTAGCTCGTCGAGCTCGTGCGCGCGCGCGCGAAAGTAGGCGGCCGACGCAGCCGAGACCGACGGTGGCGGCCGGAGCGGCATGGCTTCAGAACTCGAGGTGGCCGCGCAGCGAGAAGACCCACACCGGCCCGCGGTCCGCGTTGTAGCCGGGGTTCGCGATGAATTGCACGTCGGCAGCGGCGAAGGCGCCGCGCCAGATGTGCGCGTTGTAATAGGCTTCGACGATCTCCTCGCGCGCGTAGTGGAGGTAGCCCGCGGCGCGCGGCAGGCAGGTCGGCGACGTGAAGGCGCAGGCGTCGCCGAGGATGAAGCCGTGGCCGCCGAGGCGCAGGTACTCCTGGTGCACGGCGGAGATGCCGTTGGTGACGTAGGCGAGCCCCACCTTGTCGAAGGGGCGATGCCACCACATGCCGATGAGGTCGGCGCCGAGCTCGAAGGTATCGTCCACCTCCGTATAAGCAAACGTTTCGTGCCGCCCATCGTTCCAGCCGCCGCGCGCGAAGGCACGGGCGACGCCGCCGAGCTGCTGGATGAGGTTGAAGCCGAAGCCGAACTTGGTGGTGCCCGGCTTGCGCGTGGCGGTGACGTCGGGGTTGATGACGGGGTTGGCGTGGAAGGCGTCGATGGCCGCCTGGTAGTCGCCCATGTTGGCGAAGTTCTGGTAGTAGAGCGAGCGCAGCGTGCCGCTCCAGTTGGCGCGGCGCAGATACTTGAATTCGATCTCGAGCTGCTCGGAGTGGCTGCGCGTCAGGTTGAAGTCGATGTCGATGCCGTTGGCGACGACGGGCATGAGCATCTCGCCGAAGCGCGCTTCGATGAGCGGGCCCTGATACTCGACGATGAGGCCGTAGGTGTAGCCGCGCGTGTCGGCGGCGAAGTCGTAGGCGCCGTTGTTGTCGACGGTCCAGTTCATGAACTGCATGTGGCTGTCGGAGCCGGCGGGGTTGACGTCGAAGATGTCGACCGTCGACATCTTGCCGAGGCGCAGCTCGAGGCGGTGGCGCGGGACGACCTTGAACGAGGTGATCGGGCCGCGCTCGTCGTTGACCTCCCAGTCGCGCGACAGCGGGATCATCTGGTGGATCTCGAAGCGCGCGACGTAGGGCTCGGAGCCGAGCGTCGGGTTGCGCACGACGTCGAGGTTGGGGAAGCCGGCGACGCCGAGCGCTTGCGAGAAGCCGGTGCCGACGGCCATTTCGCCGTCGAGGATGATCTCGGTGGTGCGGTGCGGCTGGTAGGCGAGATAGACGGTGAAGAGGCCGGACACGTCGGCTTCGGGGCCATCGGACAAGCTGTGGTCGCCGGTGTAGGGCGCGCGGAAGCCGGGGTGGGCCTGGAAGATCGTGTTGACCTCGGCGCCGAACCAGAAGGGCGCGAAGCGCGTGTGGTCGATGAACGTCTCCTCGGTGCCGAGCGGCAGCGCGTTCTCCGGCTGCTCGGAGCTCTTGGCGAACGCCGGCGAGGCGAGGGCGAGCGCGAGGGCCGCTGCGAGCGTGGACGAAAGGGCGCGGGCGCGGGCGCGCGTGGCGACGGGGCGACGGATCATCGACGACAAGACGTTCGCATTTGCGACGAACGGGAGCAACTAGCCGGCGCGTGATATCGTTGCGAACGATGAGGCTCGCGCTCGCAGCGCTGTTGGCGTTGTCGGTGGTGTCGTCCGCGCGGACGGCGCGCGCCGAGGACATCGCCGAGCCGCCGAAGCCGCATCATCACTCGCACCTGTGGTTCGGCGGCTGGAGCCTGGTGCTGCTCGGCGGCGCCGCCACGCTCGTCGGCGCGGCGCTCAGCACGCGCACCGACGACGGCACGGCGGCGGCGGGCGTGGGCTGGTCGCTCGTCGGCGTGGGCACGGCGACGTGGGTGGGCGGGGCGATCACCTTGCGTTGGGACGAGAAGCGCGAGAAGCCGCGGCGCGACTGAGGCGCGACGAGCGCGCGCGATCGGGGCGCTATTCGGAGACGTCGCCCTGCGCCGGGCGCGCGATCGGGCCCGACGGGCAGCCGTAGATGACGTCGAGCGACGACGACGCGCCCGCCTTGATCTGGTCGCAGCTCATGCCGTGGAACTCGAGCGAGTTCGTGCCCGCGTCGTAGGTCGTGCCGTTGGCCGGATCCTGCGGCACCGCGACGCCGTTGATGTAGGCGACGACGAGCGACGCGTCCTGCGGCTTCATCGACAGCGCGAACGTGCACGACGCGACGCCGTTGATGATGTCGGAGAAGGCGGCCTGCAGATCGTTGACCGTGTTGACCTGGTAGTACTCGGTCGCGCCCGTGCGCGCGGTGTGGCCCGCCTCGGCCCAGCTGTTGAGCGCCTGCGGATCCGACGACGTGCCGTCGCCGATGCCGACGACGAAGGTGCGCACCGACGTCGCCTGCGCGTAGAGCTGCGCGATCGTGTTCTTCACGGAGTTGGCGTCGCCGCCGCAGTTGGGCTCGCCGTCCGTCATGAGCAGGACGTAGTTGGCCTTGGTCGCATCGGCGAGGCCGGCGGCGGCGCCGAGCTCGGCCTTGAGTGTGTCGTTGGTCGGCGTGTTGCCGCCGATGGTCTGGTCGGTGAGCGTCGCCAGCTTCGACAAGATCGGCTGCACCGTGTTCGGCCCGACGGCGATGTCGACCTGGCCCGGCGAGCACGAGTCGGCGGCGTCGTGCGGGAAGATCGAAAGGCCCCACTGCGCCGAGCCCGAGTATTTGCCGAGCAGGTCGTTCACCGCGCCGGTGAGCGCCGTCCACTTCGACATGTTCGAGCCGGCGATCGGATCCTTCATCGAGCCCGACTCGTCGACCGTCATCATGATGTTCGGCGACACCTTGCTCGCGGCGACCTGGAAGGTCTGCTTGCCGCAGCCCGTCGGTTCCGACGGAGTGCCGCTGCCGCCGCTCCCGTTGTTGCCGTTGCCGCTCCCATCCCCGGAGCCTCCGCCCCCATGGCCTGGGGCGTTCCCGAGGCACCCCGCGACCAGCACCGACGCGGCCAAAGCCATTAGTTTGCGCATGTCACTCCCTCTTGGCGTGGCGATAACGCAACAGCCGCGCCAGACGGTGCGCGGCGCCAACTGCGCGGGATCGCTGACGGCGGGGTAGGCGAAAATGGGGGGTGGAACCCCATCCCCGCATCGCGCGTTGACTGGGGGACGCGCGGTTCGGCGTGTGGCGTGCGCCTTTGCGCGCAGCCGGCCTGTCGTGTTATCGAGAGCGCTCGACGATGCAGAACCCGTCGCACCCAGATGCGCGGGTGGTCATCCTGGGCGGCGGCCTCACCGGGATCTCGACCGCCTTCCACCTTCGCCGGCCCTGGCTCCTCGTCGAGAAAGAGGCGCGCCTCGGCGGGCACGCGCGCACCGACGAGACGCGCGGCTTCCACTTCGACAAGACCGGCCATTGGCTGCACCTGCGCGATCCGTACATGAAGCAGCTGGTGCAGGAGCTCCTGCCCGGCGAGCTCGTGCCCGTCGCGCGCAAGGCGCGCATCTTTTCGCACGGCGTCCTGACGCGCTACCCGTTCCAGGGCAACCTGCACGGGCTGCCGCCGGAGGTCGTGAGCGAGTGCCTCATCGATTTCGTGCGCGCGCACAACGACCCGCGCTCGTCGGAGCCGGCGAAGAACTTCGAAGACTTTTGCCTCAAGAAGTTCGGCGCGGGGATCTCGCGCCACTTCATGATCCCGTACAACCAGAAGCTGTGGGGCGTGCACCCGCGCGAGATCACCGCCGAGTGGTGCTCGCGCTTCGTGCCCATCCCGAAGCTCGAGGACGTGATCAAGGGCGCCGTCGGCGACGTGCCGCCGGAGATTGGCTACAACGTCTCGTTCCTCTACCCCAGGACCGGCGGCATCGAGACGCTCACGCGCGCGCTGGTGGCGCGCCTGTCGGGCGGCGAGGTCGCGCTCTCGACGCCCGTCGAGAAGGTGAATTTACGCGAGCGCACAATAAATATTGGCGGTGACACAATAACGTGGCGCGCGCTGGTCGCGACCCTGCCGCTGCCGGAGCTGGTGGCGCGGCTCGTCGACGCGCCGAAAGAGATCGAGGAGGCGGCGGCGAAACTTCGCTGCACGCCGGTCCGTTATCTCAACGTGGCCACCAAGTCGTCGCCGCGGGCCGACTTCCACTGGATCTACGTCCCCGAGGAGAAGTTCCCGTTCTATCGCGTCGGCATCTACACCAACGCGGTGCCGGCGATGGCGCCGCCGGGGCGCGGCTCGCTCTACGTCGAGCTCTCCGATCGCGGGCCGATGCCCAAGGTCGACGACATCATGCCCGACGTGGCCCAGGCGCTCGCCGCCGCCGGCGCGATCAACGGTGCCGATGACGTGCTCTTCGCCGAGATCAAGGAACTGAAGTACGCGTACGTGGTATTCGACGACAACTATTATTCGTGCACGGACAAATTGATTAAATACTTCGAAGCGAACGAGGTCTATCCGCGCGGCCGCTACGGCTCGTGGATCTACAACGCCATGGAAGATTCGATCCTCGCCGGCCGCGAGGTCGCGCTCAGGCTGAGCTCGTGACCGCCCACGTCGGAGCTGCGGCCAGCTCGTCGCCGAACCTCTCGATCGTCATCCCCGTGTACAACGAGGAGGGCATCCTGCACTCGTCGGTGGTCGATCTCGTCACGTCGCTCGACGAGCTCGGCTGGGATTACGAGCTGCTGCTCGCGGAGAACGGCTCTTCCGATCGCACCGTCGCCCTCGGCGAGGAGCTGTCGAAGAAGTACCCGCGCGTGTCGATCCACTCGCTCGGCGAGCCAAACTACGGCAAGGCGCTCAAGGAAGGCATCCTGCGCGCCCGTGGCCGCTTCGTCATCTGTGACGAGATCGATCTCTGCGACACCGACTTCTATCAGCGCGCGCTCGCCATCCTCGAGCACGACGCCGCCGACATGGTCGTCGGATCGAAGGTGATGGAGGGCGCCGAAGATCGCCGCCCGCTTCTGCGCCACACCGCGACGCTGGTGATCAACGGGATGTTGCGCGTGCTCGTCGGCTTCCACGGCACCGACACGCACGGGCTCAAGGCGTTCCGCCGCGAGCGCCTCCTCGCTACCGTCGAGCGCTGCGTCTTGTCGCGCGATCTGTTCGCCTCGGAGTTCGTGATCCGCGCCGAACGTGACGGCAAGCGCGTGCAGGAGATTCCCATTCACATCGTCGAGAAGCGGCCGCCGAGCATCAATCTGTTCAAGCGCGTGCCCAAAGTCTTGCGCGACATCACGCGGCTGACCTATATCATCCGCGTCAAAGGCTGACCGAGGAGGGTCCCATGAAGACCAGGTTGGCGGCGCTCGGCGTCGCATTCGCGTTCTCTTTCGCATTCGCAGGGCACGCGTCGGCGAAGAAGCCGACGTCGGCGGACAAGAAGGAAAACAAGGAAGAGCTCGGCCACAAGGGCAAGACGCTGGCCACGGCGGACATCGAGGCCAAGAGCGGCAGCAAGCTCAAGGGCAAGGCGACGTTCACCGAGGGCGAGAAGGGATCGATCACCCTGCGCGTCGAGGTGGAGGACGCGCCGCCCGGCGTGCACGCCATCCACATCCACGAGAAAGGCGATTGCTCGTCGCCCGACGGCAAGTCGGCCGGCGATCACTGGAACCCGACGCACATGGAGCACGGCAAGTGGGGCGTCGACCACTTCCACCTCGGCGACATCGGCAACATGACCATCGAGGCCAACGGCAAGGGCACCATCACGCTCGACACGACCAAGTGGACGGCGGGTGGCGGCGGCGTGAACGACGTCATCGGCCACGCCATCGTGATCCACGGCGGCGTCGACGACTTCAAGACGCAGCCGTCGGGTAACGCCGGGCCGCGCATCGGTTGCGGCGTCATCAAGAAGTAGCCCCGTCGCTCGTGCTATCTTCCGCGACGCTTGCGTACCTGTAGCGTCAGCGTCGATCTCGATCCCCTCGGCTGCTACTACGGCATCCACGGTCTCGGCGCGCCGCCGCGCGAGCTCGCGCACGTCGTCCTGCGCCGCGCGCTGCCGCGCTTCGCCGAGCTGTTCGCGCGCCGGCGCATCCACGCCACCTTCTTCGTCGTCGGCAGCGACGCGGCGGCCGACGTCGCCGGCGGCAAGCAGCTGGCGCAGCTGGCGCGCGACGGCCACGAGCTCGGCAACCACAGCCACACGCATCCGTACGAGCTGGCGCGCTTCGATCGCGCGCGCATCGAAGACGAAATTGTGCAGGCGCACAACGTCATTGGTGCGCTCGCACATAAACCTCCGGTCGGGTTTCGCGCGCCCGGCTACGACCTGTCCGAGCGCGTGCTCGACGTGCTCATGGCGCACGGCTATCGCTACGACTCGTCGATCTTCCCGTCGTGGCCGTACTACATGGCCAAGGCGGGCGTGATGGCGATGATGTCGCTCGTCGGCCGGCGCTCGCGCTCGGTGCTCGGCGATCCGCGCGCGCTGTTGGCGCCGACGCAGCCGTATCGGCCGGGCCGGTCGCCCTTCGCGCGCGGACAGTCGACGCTGGTGGAGCTGCCGGTGGCGACGACGCCGGGGCTGCGCATGCCGGCGATCGGCAACTGGGCGCCGCACGTGTCGCTGCTCTCGTCGTCGACGGCGGTGCGGGCGCGCCTGCTCGAGTCGATGCGCAAGCGCGACTTCTTCAACCTCGAGCTGCACGGCATCGATCTCATCGGCGCCGAGGAGGACGGCATCCCCGCCGAGCTCGTGGCCAAGCAGCCCGATCTGCGCGTCGGCCTGGTGTACAAGCAGCGCGCGCTCGAGGCGACGCTCGATCGGCTCGCGCTCGACTATCGCTTCCTGCCGCTGTGTGACGTCGCCGCCGAGGTCCAGCGCGAGGGCGCCGTTGCCTGAGCTGCCCGAGGTCGAGGTCGCGCGGCGAAATCTGGAGAAGTGGCTCAGGCGCGGGACGCTCACGCGCGTCGAGCTGTCGCCGCGCCTGTTCGTCATCGCCGGCGCCGGCGGCGCGCGCGCCTTCGCCGAGACGATGCGCGGCGCCACGGTGCGCGCGGTCGAGCGGCGCGGCAAGTGGCTGCGCCTCGCGCTCGACGGCGAGCTGGCGCTGTTTTCGCACCTCGGCATGACCGGCAAGTGGGTGGTGCGCGATCACGACGCGCCGCCCGAGCGCTTCGAGCGCGCGCGCCTCGACACCGCGAAACGCTCGGTGCGCTACCTCGATCCGCGCCTCTTCGGCACGCTCTCCGGCGTGCGCGGCGATCGCGCGCCGTCGGCGTGGAGCACGCTCGGGCCCGACGCGCTCGTCGACGGCGTCGACGCCGAGCGGCTGCACGCGCGCCTGGCGCGGCTGTCGCGCAGCATCAAGGAGACGCTGCTCGATCAGACCATCGTCGCCGGCGTCGGCAACATCCAGGCGGCCGAAGCGCTGTGGCGCGCGCGCATCCACCCCGAGCGCGCGGCGTCGTCGTTGTCGGCGGCCGAGGTGCGCACGCTGGCGCGCGCGATCGAGGGATCGATCCGCGACACGCTCGCGCGCGAGGACGGACCCGAGATCACCTACGTCGAGGAGGCCGGCGCCGAGAACCCGTTCGACGTCTACGGCAAGCAGGGCGAGCCGTGCCCGCGCTGCGGCACGAAGCTCGTGCGCATCGTGCAGGGCGGCCGCTCGACGGTGTACTGCAAGAAGTGTCAGCCGCGGCGCGCGCGCCGCTCCGCCGTCGTCTGAGCGCGGGCGCGCGGCGTCATCTCGGGCTCTTCGTCGTGGGCGCGCGCGTCAGCCGCGGCGCGCCGCGCGCCGCGCCACCCAGAACGCGAGCACGAGCGCGCCGATCACCGTCGCCAGCGAGAGCGCGCCGCGCGAGGCGCCCGACGAATCGCCGGCGCCGATCTCGCAGCCGTGCTTCTTCGGCGGCATTACCATCGACATGTCGGGCGTCGTCATCATCCCGCCCGAGTGGAAGATGGTGGTCGCGAAGTGCGAATCGGTGAACGTCGAGTTGCCGTCGCCGTCGGTGACCGTGAGCCGCACCCAGTACGCCTTGTTGGTGTCGAGCCCCGACACGTCCCAGTCGTAGCCGAACGTGCCGTCGGCGTTCGGCGCCGGCATGAGCCCCGACGCCAGCGGCGTCTGCGGCATCAACGCCGTGCCGGTATCCTCGAGCCCGTACTCCAGCGCGAACGTCAGCGGCGCCTTGCCGTCGGCGAGCCACTGCAGGTGATAGGTCGTGTCCCACGCGCCGAACCCGTCGGGCCGCACGATCACCGCCGCCGGCAGCGGCGTGCCGCCATGGGCCACGCGAATCGGCGCGTTCGACGAGTAGTAGACGTGAAACGGCGGATCGTTGTTGACCGCGATGATCCAGTACGTCCCCGCCGGAATCACGCTCGTGTTCCACGTGACCTGGTTGGCGCAGTTGCCCGCCGGATCGCGCGTCACCACCGGGCAGGTCACGCCCTGATCGGCCGAGCAATAGCAGCTCGCCCAGAAGCCGCCGTTGTTGTTGTTCACGTCGTCAATCTTGGTCGCGTAGCCCGGCGTCTCGACGTCGTCGGCGGTGACCTGGAAGGTCGGCTGATGATCCATGTAGTAGAACGTGAAGCGCCCCGTCGGATCGGTGTCGCCGTCGTCCCACGTGACCGTGTAGCTGGCGTCGGCCGTCGTCCAGGTGAACGGCGTCGGATCGATGGTGTCGTTCGGATCGACGTGCGTGATCCCGGGATCGGCCGGCGTCTTGAACTTGGCGACGGCGACGGCGGCGCCGACGTGCGCGCCGGCGCGGCCCGAGGCCAGTAACGTCACCGCCGCGCACACTACGAGAGCAGACCTCTTCACGCCTCCAGCTTACCACGCCTCCTTGGCACCTCGGACACTGCCACCGCGATCATCACGATCATGGCGCCGGTCGCCCCGCGCGCGCCCGGCCATTCCGCCGAGCCTTCCCAGCCGATCGCCATGATCGTCGCGAACACCGGCTCGAGCGCGAACACGATCGCCGCGTGCGTCGCCGACATGCGCGCCATCGCCCAGGTCTGCAGCCCGAACGTCGCCACCGTGCAGAACAGCGCCATGTACCCCATCTCGACGACGAGCCGCGTGTTCCACACGAGCGGCCGCGCCTCGAGACGCGCGAAGTCGGGCAGCGACTCCGCCGGCATGATGCGGATGCACAATTTCGCTAATGCGAGCGCACAACAAAACGTCAGCGTCGCCGCCAGGATCTGCACGGCCGTCAGCGGCCGCGCGTCGTGCTTCGGCGAGCGCCGCGCGATCTGCACGATGGTGAACGCGTAGAACAGCGCGCAGCCGACGGTGTACAGATCGCCGGCGTTCCAGCGCGCGCCGCCGGTCGGGTAGGTGAGCAGCATGAGCCCGAGCGTCGCCAGCCCGACGGCGACGAGCTGCGGCTTCGACGGCTGCGTGCGATAGAGCGCGAACGAGACGATCGGCACGAGCGGCGTGTTGAGCGACGTGATGAACGCCGACTTCGAGGCGGTGGTGAACACCTGCCCGAGAACCTGCAGCACCAGCCCGAGCGAATTGAGCACGCCCAGGATCACGCCGTCGACGATGAGCTGCCGCCCGCGGATCTTCTTGCCGTAGAGCGCGACCATCACCACGGCGGCGATGCCGAAGCGCCACACCAGATAGAGCATCGGCGGCGCCTCGCGCACGATGTCCTTGGTGACGATGAACGTCGATCCCCATAGGACGGTGACGCCGACGAGGACCAGCTCCGGGCGCATGCTCGCCGCTCAGCCGCGCTTGACGATCGCGGCGCGCGCCAACGCGTCGGCGCGCTCGTTCTCGGGGACGCCCGCGTGCCCGTCGACCTTCACCAGCCGCAGATCGCGAAACCCGCGCGCCAGCCCACGCATGCGCTCGACCAGCTCCTGGTTGGCCTTCGCCTTCCAGCCCTTGCCGAGCAGGCCGAGCGCGTACGACGAATCGGCGTGCAGCACGATGGTGCGCTCGGGCGGCACCTCCTCGAGCGCGCGCACGATCGCCATGAGCTCGGCGATGTTGTTGGTACCGGTGCCGAGGTATTCTGACAGCTCGCGCCGCTTGCCGCCGTCGAGGATGACGACGCCGATGCCGGCCGGCCCGGGATTTCCGCTGCACGCGCCGTCGGTGTAGACGATGATCGAATCGGCCGGCAGCGGCCCGCGAGCGCCGCCCGCGCTCGACGCCCGGCCACCCGCGCCGCCCGCCTTGCCGCCGGGCGCCGGCGCCTCCACCGACGGAGCCGCCTCGGCGTCGCTCAGCGCCTTCGGCGCCGGATCGGCCGCGAGGTTGCGCGCGCCTGCGCGATACACCTTACCGCCCGGTTTGTAGATGATGTCGACCCGCCCATCGCCGCCCGCCACCGGCTCTCCGCCGGGACCTACCTTCACGAACACTCGCTCGCCGCGCAGCAGTCGGGATACCCAGGGCACGGCGGGGGAACCTATCACAGCGCGTCGCCGTATTCTCCTTGACTATGGGCGCCTCGGCTTCTATAAACCCGGAATTCTATTGATGGGGGCCATCTCCATGCGTGCGTCAAAACTGGTTCTTTCCGGCCTTCTCGCGCTTTCGCTGGCGGCGTGCAAGTCGACGTCGGGCTCGGGCGCGGCCAAGGAGGACCTCGCGCTGGTCCCCAAAGAGACGGACATCATCCTGATGGCCAACGTCTCGCGCATGCGCAACACGGCGATGTGGCGCAAGCTGCTCGACGTGCGCGACACCGATCCGCAGGCCAAGAAGGACATCGACGAGTTCACGCAGAAGTGCGCGCTCGATCCGTTCAAGCAGATCGACTCGGTCTTCGTGGCGTTCCCGCAGAACGGCGGTGACCAGAAGGAGTTCGCGGCCATCATCCGCGGCCAGTTCAACGAGTCCAAGCTCGTCGAGTGCGCCAAGGAGCAGGCCAAGAAGGACGGCCGCGACGTCACCGTCACCGAGTACAACGGCAAGAAGCTCTACACCGACAACCAGAAGGCCGAAGCGTGGGCCACCTTCCTCGACTCCAAGACCGCCGTCGTCGGCGGCAAGGAGTGGGTGCGCAAGGTCGTCGATCTCGCCGCCAACAAGGGCGAGAGCGCCAAGGCCAACGCCGAGCTGTCGGCGCTGCTCAAGCGCGCCAAGACCTCCGACGCGCTGTGGGGCGCCGGCATCGTGCCGCAGTCGACGCGCGACTCGTTCAAGAACGATCCGCGCCTGTCGTCGGCGGCGACGATGAAGGACATCTTCGGGTCGGTCGACTTCGCGTCGGGCGTGAGCTCGGAGATCAACGTCGACACCGGCTCCGAGGCGGACGCCAAGGATCTGGCGGCGAAGGCCACGGCGCAGCTCGCCGACGTGAAGAAGAGCCCGCAGTTCATGATGATGGGCCTCGCCCAGTACCTCGATGGGATCAAGATCGACAGCAAGGGCGCGACCTTTCATTTGACGATCGGTTACAACCAGCAGCAGGTCGACGACCTCATCAATCGGGTCAAGGGCCTGCTCAAGAGCTTCGGCGGCGCGATGGGCGGCGGAATGCCCATGCCGCCGAGCCAGTAGATTAGGAAGCAGGAGCGAAACGACCATGGCCACGAAGAAGTCCCCACTCGCCCGGCAGAAGGACGAGCACGAGAGCAAGGAGAAGCTGGTCGACCGCGTCATCACGGTCCTCGGCTCGATCACCAAGTCCGAAGAGGACAAGGACACGGTGAAGGCGCGCCTGCTCGCGGCGTCGAACAAGAAGCTCATCCGCCTCCACGAGGTCGGCAGCGAGATCAAGTCGAAGTACGGCTCGATCGAGAAGCTCGCCGAGGCCGTGGGCGCGGCGCTCGGGCGCGCCAAAGACGCGCCCTATGTCGAGAAGCTCAAGGCGATGACGCCGGCGCGGCTCCTCGACATGGTCAAGGCCGCCGAAAAGCGCGGCAAGAAGAAGGCCGCCTAATCGCGTGAGGCTCGGTCGCGTCGTCGGGTCGGTCTGGGGTGCCAAGCACGCCGACGGGCTCGACGGTGCGAAGCTGCTCGTCGTGGAAGACGGGCGCGGCGGACGTGTGACCGCGATCGACCGGCTCGGCGCCGGCGAGGGCGATCGCGTGCTTGTGGCGCATGGGACGCGCGTGCGCGATCTGACGGTCGGCGAGACGGTGGCGCTCAAAGACGTGATCATTGCGATCGTCGACGGAGTGGACGCGCCATGATCCTCGGGCGGGTCGTCGGCGAAGTCTGGGCCACCAAGAAGCACGCGGCCCTCGACGGGCGCAAGCTGCTCGTGATCGAGCCCTACCTCTGGTACGCGCCGTCGCACGAGGTCGCGCACCTCGTGGCCGTCGATGCGGTCGGTGCCGGCGTCGGCGAGGACGTGGTCGTGTGCATGGGCGATCCGGCGCGCCGCTCGCTCGGCACGACGTCGATGCCGATCGAGGCCGCGGTCTGCGCCATCGTCGATAAGATCGAGCTCGCCGCCGATCGCGGCGCGCGCCCGCTCACCTTCGTCGGCGGCACGGCGCCGGCGCACGAGGCGGTCTAGATGATCCGCGGCCGCGTCATCGGCGAAGTGTGGGCCACGCGCAAAGCGCCGGGGCTCACCGGGCGACGGCTGCTCGTCGTCGCCGTCGACGGCGCCGATCGCGCGATGGTCGCCATCGATACGCTCGATGCGCGCGAAGGCGAGGACGTGATGGTCTCGGTCGGCTCGGGCGCGCGCAACGTGCTTTCGCCCGGGCCGGACAACCGCGCGCTCCTGTGCGACGCGGCCATCAGCATGATCATCGACGGAGAAAGCTGATGTTCCTGGCGAAGGTGATCGGCTCGGTGTGGTCGTCGGTGAAGTGGCCGGAGCTCGGCGGGCTCAAGCTCCTGCTCGTGCGGCCGTACTCGCTCGCCGATCTCGCCGGCGATGCGGACGGCGCCGCGCCCGCACCCACGCACGACGGCGTCGTCTGCGCCGACGTGCTCGGCGCCGGCGTCGGTGAAGACGTGGTGATCGCCTACGGCCACGCCGCGCGCGTCGCCGTATCCGAGATGCTCCCCGACGGCGCCAAGCCCGGTGTCCCCATCGACGCCGCGGTCGTGGCCATCGTCGATCGCTGGGCCGTCAACCGGCAATAAACTGCAGCAGGCGACGGCAGTAGCCAGCAACCGGCTGCAGATCTGGCCTCGGGTGCTCGAGGCAACAACCTGCAATCATTGGATGCTTGTTCGGCATGGTAGGTGCTAGTAGGCCAGGTGCCTACATAGGAGCCTACGACCATGTCGACCCGTTCCCTGTTCTTCGCTTCGCTCTTCGCCATCGCCCTTCCCGCCTGCGGCGGCCAGGCCGGCAGCGCCTCCAACGACGCCTCGCTCGACGACGGCGCCAAGGCCGATCGCGCCGGCGGCGGCAGCTCGTTCTTCCTCATCCGCAGCGACGCCAGCGGCAACCAGTTCGTCAAGCGCGTGAACTTCTCGACCACGACCTGCGCCAATGGCCGTTCGTCGGCGGAGTGCGCCGTCGCCGCCGTCGATTACGCGCCCGCGCAGCTCGACCAGACCGACATGAACGCCGTCGCCGGCCGTCCGATGATCGTGCGCGGCAGCCTGTCGTCGAAGGGGCTGAGCGCCAGCGAAGTCTGGGTCGCCGCCGTCGGTGACGCGGGCAACGACTACGCGCCGGTGAGCGGCGTCGTCTATCGCGTCAAGGACAACGGCGTCCGCTGCATCACCGCGCCCTGCCCGAGCGATCGCGAGACCAAGCTCAACGGCACCACGCAGCACGACATCGCGGGCATCGATCTCTCGCAGATCGGCGCCAGCGACGATCAGATCAACGCCGCCTACGAGGCGATGACCGGCAGCGACGGCGCGTTCGTCGACGGCAGCAACACGACGATCGGCAAGACGTCGTACCTGCAGCTCGTCGCCGACAACTTCTACGTGCGCCTCGCGCACGGCGCGGTCTCGGGCGGCGGCGCCAAGCAGTGCGGCTCGATCGCGGGCCTGACCTGCGCCACCAACGAGTGGTGCGACCCGACGCCGTCGGACGCCTGCGGCGGTGCGGATCTGATGGGCACGTGCAAGGAGACCGACGTGCTCTGCTCGCAGATCTGGCAGCCGGTCTGCGGCTGCGACGGCAAGACCTACAGCAACGACTGCGTGCGCCTCACCCACACGGTTCAGCTCGCGCACGTCGGCGCCTGCGCCAACTGATTCGGCGCCTGCGCCAACTGATACATCCCCGCCGACTGACACCACCGGCCTCGCCTCTCGCTGCTACACTCGCGGCTGCGGAATATGAGCGAGCCGCCGCCTGTTAAACCACCCGTGAATCCCTCTGCGCGTTGGGCGCCGCACAAGGTCGCCGCGCAGTCGGTCGCCGCCCCGACGGCCCCGCCGGACGCGCACGCCGACCGCGCGGTCTATGGGCTGATGCAGCCGGTCCTCGGCGCGCGCATGCTCTTCCGCGACGGCGACCTGATGCGCGCGTCGCTGGTGCCGGCGGGCTTGCTCGCGGCGTTCTGCATCTGCGCGGCGCTGCTCGATCCGGTGTCGTGGTCGGTCTGGGGGATCGTGCGGCGCTTCTATCAGGTCTTCGCGGTGCTGGCGCCGCTGCCGTCGGTGTTGCTGGCGCGGCACTACGCGAAGCTGGCGTCGGTGGCGCGCAACAAGTTCGGCTTCGGGCCGGTCGAGCCGTGCATCGAGGGGTTCTGGCGCGCCATCTCGCGTGCGTTCAAGCAGTTTGTCCTCGTGGCCATCGGGCTTCTGCCTTTGACGATCGCGCTGCACTTCGTGCCGTTCCTCGGGCCGCTGGTGATTCACGTGGCGGTGGCGGTGTGGGCGCTCCACTGGATCGTCGTCGACGCGTTCGATTCGGCGCGTGTGCTGCTACCGGGGCAGAAGGTGGCGGACCTCGACGTGCTGGCGGAGCAGGCGCCGAAGCCGTGGTTCGTGCGCTTCTTGTTGCAGGCGCGGCCGTGGCCGGTGGTGGGGCGGGTGCTGGCGCGCTTCGGCGGCTGGTGCGACCGGATGGCGAAGCCGTGGCGCGAGGAGATCGCTCTGGTCGAGGAGCATCCGTCGCTGATGGCGGGGTTCGCGCTGTCGACGGCGGCGCTGGTGGCGACGCCGGTGCTCAACCTGTTGTTCCGGCCGATCGTGCTCATCGGCGCGTCGCATGTGCTCGGGCGGCTCGAGGCGCACGCTGCGCCCGAGCTGGCGGCGGCGGCGGCGGCGACGGGGACGACTGCGACGACTGCGACGCCACCCCCGCCACCGACGGTGACGCCGGGCGCTTGACGCCCACGGCGGCCGGCGCGCACCATGGCGCATGGCCATCACCACGCGCTTCGCCACGTATCGCAGCTCCGGCAAGCTCGGCTCGCTGACCATCGCGTACTTCCTCGCCGCCATCGTCGCCGCCGCCGGCGTCGCGTGGCTCTACCAGATGCTGATGACGTGGATCCCGTACATCTACGTCAACCTCGTGCTCTGCGGGCTCTTCGGCGCCGGACTCGGCGTCGCCGGAGCCTTCGCGGTCCGTCGCGGCCACTGCCGCAACCGCCTCGTCGCGCTCGCGCTCGCCGTGCCGCTCGCGCTCGGCGGCGTCGCCGCGTCGTTCTACTGGGCCTACCAGTCGACGCTGTCCAAGATCGCCGATGCCAATGGCGCCACCGTCGCCGACGTGCGCGCCGAGGTCCCCTTCTCGCGCTGGGTCGAAGGGCGCAAGCAAGCGGGCTGGACCATGTCGAGCAGCCACTCGTCGTCGTCTTCGCGCAACTCGCCCGACATCAGCGGCGCCGGCGTGCTCGTGATCTGGGCGATCGAGGCGCTCGCCATCCTCGGCATCGCCGTGCTCATCGTCGACACCGAGGCGTCCAAGCCCTACTGCGAGAGCTGCGGCCGCTGGTGCACGGCCAAGCCGCTGTCGCTCGGTGGTCTCGGCCAGCCCGACGTCGAGCAGGCGGTGCAGCTCGGCGATCTCATGCCGCTCGTCGACATCCAAGTGCGCGGCGACGGCGACGGCTCGCGCTCGCTCCTCATGACCGGCCACATCTGCGAAGGCTGCAGCGACACCGGCTTTCTCAGCGTCGACGAGAAGATCGTGACGCGCAAGAAGAAGCAGTCGCAGACGAAGACCGTGCACCTCATCCGCTACGCCTTGTTGTCGTCCCCGCAGCGCGCCGCCTTCGTGCATCGCTACAACTTCGCCGTCGGGCAAAAGCTCGCCGCCTAGCCGCGAATCCGAGGCCTCTCAGGTCGCAGATCTGTTAGATTCGCCCCGCACATGCCGCGGGTCGTCAGCCACACCGAAGTCGCCGCCGTCGCGGACGGCGGCACGCTCACCATCGAAGCCGACACCATCGTCACCCCGCTCGCCGCCGAAGCGGCGCGCGCGCGCGGCATCACCATCGCGAGGCAGAACGGCGCCGGCGTCGCGCCGACGCTGGTGCGCCAGGTCGCCCGCCAGGTGGTCGCGCGCATGGGCGACGCGCAGCCCGAGGTGCTCGAGGCCGTCGTCGCCGAGGTGATGTCGGCCATCGGCACCGGCGAGGCGGCCTCGTCGCTCGTCGAGATCGCGCCCGGCATCGACTTCTGCCAGGCGTGCCTCGATCAGGAGCGCGCGCGCACGCGCCACCGCGCCGTGCTCACCACGACCGGGCGCAACCAGAAGGGCATCGTCGCCCGCGTCACCGCGCGCATCGCCGATCTCGGCGGTGACATCCTCGACATCTCGCAGACGCTCGTCGGCGACTACTTCACGATGATCGTCGTCGTCGACGTGGCCACGCTCGCCGTGGCCTTCGCCGAGTTCAAATCGGCGATGGAGGCCGAGGTGCAGTCGATGGGGCTGCAGGCGATGATGATGCACGAGGACGTCGTCAACTCGCTGCATCGCGTATGATGCACGCGCACAATAATCATTTGCGAACGCACAATTAATGCCGATCTGGGAATCTGAGGAGCTACGCGCGACGCTGCGCATGATCGAGGCCGAGCACCTCGACATCCGCGCCGTCACCATGGGCATCTCGCTGCGCGACTGTGCCACCGACGACCTGCACCGCACCTGCCAGCGCGTCTACGACAAGGTCACGCGCTCGGCGCGCCGCCTCGTCTCGGTCGCCAGGGAGGTGCAGGACGCCTACGGCGTGCCCATCACCAACAAGCGCATCTCGGTCACGCCCATCGCGCTCGTCGGTGAGCCGACGCGCGCGCCGTCGTACGTGCCGCTCGCCGAGACGCTCGACCGCGCGGGCGCCGAGCTCGGCATCGACTACGTCGCCGGCTTCTCCGCGCACGTCGAGAAGGGCGCCACGCCCGGCGACCTGGTGCTGCTCGACTCGATCCCCGAGGCGCTCGCGGTCACGCAGCGCGTCTGCTCGTCGGTCAACGTGGCCACCACGCGCGCCGGGATCAACATGGACGCGGTCGCGCACATGGGCCGCATCATCAAGGCGCTGGCCGAGCGCACCGCCGACCGCGGCGGCATCGGCTGCGCCAAGCTCGTCGTCTTCGCCAACATCCCCGACGACAACCCGTTCGTCGCCGGCGCGCTCCACGGCATCGGCGAGGGCGATCGCGTGCTCAACGTCGGCGTCAGCGGGCCCGGCGTGGTGCTCTCGGCGATCAAGCGGCTGCGCGAGAGCGGCCGCAAGATCGACCTCGGCGACATCGCCGAGACCGTCAAGCGCATGTCGTTCAAGGTCACGCGCGCCGGCGAGCTCATCGGCCGCGAAGTGGCGGCGCGCCTCGGCGAAGGCGTCCGCTTCGGCATCGTCGATCTGTCGCTCGCGCCGACGCCCGAGATCGGCGACTCGGTCGCCGAGATCCTCGAAGCCATCGGCATCGAGCGCACCGGCGCGCCTGGCACCACCGCGGCGCTGGCGCTGCTCACCGACGCGGTCAAGAAGGGCGGCGTGATGGCCTCCTCGTCGGTGGGCGGGCTGTCGGGCGCGTTCATCCCGGTCAGCGAGGACCACGGCATGATCCAGGCGGTCGAGCTCGGCGCGCTCTCGCTCGAGAAGCTCGAAGCGATGACCGCGGTCTGCTCGGTCGGCCTCGACATGGTGGCGGTCCCGGGCTCGACGTCGGCGGAGACGCTCGCCGCCATCATCGCCGACGAGATCGCCATCGGCGTGGTCAACAACAAGACCACCGCGGTGCGCATCATCCCCGTGCCCGGCAAGGAAGTCGGCGACAAGGTGGTCTACGGCGGCCTGCTCGGCGAGGCGCCGATCATGCCGGTCTCGCGCTTCAAATCCGAAGACTTCATCCGCCTCGGCGGGCGCATTCCGGCGCCGATCATCTCGCTGCGAAACTAGGAGACAAAATGATGCGACTGCACATCATCGTTGCCGCGCTGCTCCTCGGTCATTGTGCATTTGCACAAAAAAAGGCGGCCGTGCCCGCGTCGGGCGGCAAGCAGGTGACCGTGAAGCTCAAGGTGCCGCCGGTGCCGCCGTCGACGGACGAGTACCTCGTGGCCCAGCTCGCCGACGCGCACTGGATGTCGGCGCAGAAGCTCGACGCGAAGATCCCCGCCGGCGCCGACGTCGCGCTCATCGGCGCCGATCCGATGTCGACCGGCGTCACCATGTACCTGCGCACCAAGCCGGGTTACAAGCTGCCGCTGCACTGGCACATCCACCACGAGACCGACACCATGCTCTCGGGCAAGGGCACCTTCGTCGTCGACGGCAAGAAGATCCCGGCGATGGTCGGCACCTTCGTGGTCGTGCCGTCGCGCGCCAAGCACGAGTTCAGCTGCGACAGCGGCGCCGACTGCGTGCTCATCGTGCGGCGCAGCGGGCCCACCGATTACAACTGGGTCGCCAAGTAGTGTCATAATCATCGGGTGCGAGGTCTCGTTGCCGTCGGCTGCGCGGTATGGGCCGCGACGGCATCGACCGGGCAGGGGCGCGCCGCCGAGCACGTCTTCGTCGCCGACGGCGCGCCGGCGCGCATGCACTGTGGCGCCGCGCCGCCCGGCTGGCAGCGGCCCGAGCTCGACGATCGCGACTGGAACGTGCGCCGCACGCTCGTCGAGCGGCGCGACGGCGGTGCGCCTTACGAGGCGGAGTCGCCCGGCGCGCCTCCGCCGGTGGTGCCCGACGGCGGCGTAGCCGCGTGTGCCGGCCCTCGTTTCGCGCGCTGGCACTTCACGGTCGGCGGCGAGCTGGCGTCGCTGAAGACGCTCACGCTCCGCATCCGTTACACCCACGGCTTTGCCGCCTGGTTGAACGGCGTCGAGCTCGCGCGCCGCCGCCTCGAGCCCGATGCCAACGCCGACGCCCTCGCCACCGACGTGCACGGCCCCGAGTACGAGTCGTTCACCGTCGCCGCGCGCGACCTGCATCGCGGCGACAACCTGCTCGCCGTCGAGGTCCACCCGCACACCGCAGGTCGCGACACCACCGTCGAGCTCTCGCTCGTGGGCGACGAGCAGGCCCGCGTCGTGCGCGGCCCGTATCTCGCCGGGCTGCGCGAGCGTGAGGTCACGATCGTGCTCGACAGCGCGCTGCCCACCGGCGCCGAGGTGCGCTGGGGCCGCGACGAAGCCTACGGCAGCGTCGCGCGCGACGCCTTCGGCACACACCACGTCGTGCGCCTGCGCGGTCTCGAGCCCGGCACCGTCTACCACTATCGCGTCCGCCTCGACGGCACGCTCGATCTCGGCGACAGCGCCTTCCACACGCCCCCCGACGCCGGCCGCCCGCTGCGTTTCGCCGTCTACGGCGACGTGCGCTCCGGCCACGACGTGCACGCCGCCCTCAACCGCTCGCTCGCGGAGGAGCAGCCCGATCTCGCCATCCTCACCGGCGATCTGGTGGACCGCGGCAGCGACGAGGGCGATTGGGAGCGCTTCTTCGACATCGCCGGCCCGCTCCTGCGCACGCTCGCCATCTTCCCGGCCATCGGCAACCACGAGTACGCCTCGCGCGGCAAGGGGCTGGTCGCCTTCATGCAATACTTCCGCTGGCCGCTCGCGCTCCCCGACGACGAGCCGCCCTGGTACTCGTTCGACATCGGCACCACGCACTTCGTCGCGCTCGACTCGAACTCGTACAAGTCGCCGCGCCAGCTGTCATGGCTCGACAAGGATCTGCGCGACGCGCGCCACCGCGGTGCCCGCGCGATCTTCGTCTACGCGCACGAAGGTCCCGCCTCGTCGGGCCTGCACGGCGACAACGCCGTCTGCGCGCGTGACTACGTGCCAATCATGGAGCGCAACAAGGTCTCCATGTTCTTCGGCGGGCACGATCACGACTTCGAGCGCGGCCGCATCGGCACGCTCGACTACCTCGTCACCGGCGGCGGCGGCGCCGAGCTACGCCCCTCGCGCTGCGGCGTGCCCGGCAAGCGCGCCTGTCCGCCGCGCGTCGCTGCCTTCGTCAACGACCACAATTACGTGATGGTCGAAGTCCTGCCGTCGCTGTTTCGCGTCTGCCCCAAGCGCGTCGACGGCACGCCCATCGAAGCCTGCACGCAATACCCGCTGCGCTAGAAATTGTGCGTTCGCAACAAGATGTTGTGCGACTGCATCATTTGCTCTTGCGCGGATTCAGCGGCCGCGGCGGATTCTTCCCGGTGCGCAGCGCGACGAACTCCGCCTCGCTCTTGCACAACAAATACGGGTTGGTCGTCTTCTCCCACGCGATCGTCGACGTCGGCGTCTGTCCGTAGTCGTGGCCGGGATAGACGCGCGTCTCCTCGGGCAGCGACGCCAACCGCTGCAGGCTCTGCCACAGCGTCGGCGCGTCTCCGCCGGGAAAGTCGGTGCGCCCGCAGCCGCCGATGAAGAGCGTGTCGCCGGTGAACACGTTACCGTCGACGATGTAGGAGGTTCCGGCCACCGTGTGCCCCGGCGTCGGCAGCGTCGCGATGCGCAGCTCGCCGACCTCGATGGTCTCGCCGCCGGACACGCCGACGATCTTCGCCGACGGTGCCGCGCGCCGCAGCGACTCGACCTCGCCGGCGCCGACGTACGCGGTGGCGCCTGTCGCCTTCACCATCTCTTCGACACCGTCGACGTGATCGTGATGCGTGTGCGTGACGAGCACCGCTGTGATCCTCCAGCCGCGCTGCTTCGCCTCGCGCAAGAGACGGTCGACCTCGAACGCAGGATCCACCACCGCGCACGCTTGACTGTTTTTGTCGGCGATCAGCTCGTTGAAATTGCTCATTAATCCAACTTCGGTCTGGAAAATTTCACAGCTCATCTTGACTCCTCCACGTTGCGAGCCACAACCAACACAGTCGGACGCGCTGCTCGCTGTACCCCCCTGCGGCGTCCATCGCTCCGACATTGTGGCTGGCGTCGTTCGTCGCTGTACCCCCCTGCGGCGCGATCGACGCCAGCCTTTTTTTATGCGCATGATAGCGTTTCGCCATGCGCATCGCCGATCGACTTCGCACGGGACCGCCGTGCTTCTCGTTCGAATTCTTTCCGCCCAAAAGTGAAGGCGGCGTCGCGCAGCTCTTCACGACGCTCAAAGAGCTCGCCGATCTGCAGCCCGGTTTCGTCTCCGTCACCTATGGCGCCGGCGGCTCGACGCGCCAACTCACCGTCGAGCTCACCTCCGCCATCAAGCGCGAAACCGGCATCGAAGCCATGGCCCACCTGACCTGCGTCGGCCACGGACGCGCCGAGCTCGCCGAGATCCTCATGCGTCTCGACTCCGCGGGGATCGAGAACGTTCTCGCGCTGCGTGGCGATCCGCCGACGGATCAGCCGACCTTCACGGCGGCGCCCGACGGATTTTCGCACGGTAACGAGCTCATGCAGTTCATCCGCGCGCGGGGCCACCGCTTTTGCCTCGGCGGCGCCTGCTATCCCGAGGCGCACCTCGAGTCGGAGGGCCTCGACGACGAGATCGAGCACACGCGCCGCAAGGTCGGCGACGGCGCGGAGTTCCTCATCACGCAGCTCTTCTTCGACAACGCGTTCTACTTCCACTTCGTCGAGCGCGCGCGCAAGGCGGGAATCACCTGCCCGATCGTTCCCGGCCTCATGCCGATCACCAACATCGCGCAGATCGATCGCATCACCCGCATGTGCGGCGCGACGGTGCCGATGCGTCTGCGCCTGGCGCTCGAGAAGAAGAAGGATGATCCCGAGGCGGTGCTGCAGCTCGGCGTCGCGCACGCGACGCTGCAGTCGGCCGATCTGTTGGCGAACGGCGCCCCCGGCGTGCATTTCTACACGCTCAACCGCTCGCGCGCGTCACGCATGATCGTGACGGCGTTGCAGGTGCGGCAGTCGAGCTGACCCAAGCGTTCGAAGCGGACGACGGTCGACTACGCGGTCTGCGCGGACGAGCTACTGCGCCGCCGACGACGGCTGCGGCATCGGGAAATCCGCCGCCTTGAGCGCGCGCGCAACTTCCTCACACGGCGTGCCCGACGACAGCGCCGTCTGCTGCTTGTCGACGGCCGCCTGCAGTCGCTCCGACTTCAGGTACGTATCCTTCAAGAGCGGGGCTGCCTCGCCGCGGAACGCCGGCGCCTCGCACTTGTCGGCGTACGCCGCGCGGAAGGTCTCGAGCTGCGACAGCTTCGCCGTGTCCTGCCGGCTCATATACGACGTCACACCGAAGATCACGGCAGCGATCGCCACGACGCCAACCAGGATCCCGACGTTTCGACCGACGTGCGACTCCGCGCCAATCTTGACGTGTCCGCCCGTGATCTCTCCCAGATCACCACTCGCCACACTCATGACACCCCTCCATCGCGTCCACACTTCCGACGCGTGATGCGCGCAAGCTGCGCTCTCTTGTGGGCAGTGTCAAGGCTGTAAATTGTGCAAATGCAAAACGAGTATTGTGCGACTGCAAAATTAGCGCAGGGCTACATCAGTGCGGGAAAATCAGAGTGCCAGCCGACGGAATTCGGCGGCATTGGTGAAATTTTCGTTGAGCTCGTCGACCACCGAGACCATGCGGCCGAGCTCGCCGTAGCACTCGTGGAAGAACAGGTATTGGATGCGCGTGACCGAAACGCCGCCCGGTACGGTCTGCGTCAGATCGACGTGCACGCGCATCGTGTTCTCGAAGTTGAGAAACGGAAGCAGGGTGGTGCCGCGCGCGTCGATGCTGATCTTGTAGGTGTCGAGGCCGGCGTAGGGCATGCCGTTGAGCGTGCCGTTGACGATGTGCGCCGAAGCGACCCACGAGTCGCCGAGCGTGACCGGGAACTTCAGCGACAAGATCGGCGCGTCGTAGACGAGCAGCGTCTGGTTCGGCGTCTCCGACGCGTATCCGAGAATGTAGAGGCCGTCGTCCTGGACGCGGAAGATACCGAGCGTGTTGGTCGCGAGATCGGTCGTCGTCGCGTAGGTGGCGCCGGGGAATGAAGCGGCGAACCATTTTCCGCTCAGCGCCTCGAGCGTGAGCTGGTGAACGTCGCCGGCGGTCGACGTCAGATCCCACTGCGTGACGCCGCCGACTTGCGTGCCGGTCGGTGCCACCGTGGTGGTCGTACCGTCGGGGTTGGACAGGTAGTTGACGCTCATGCCGACGGGGAAGGCGAGCTCGTCGCGCGCGATGACGCCGTCGTTGTTGCCGCTGCACAATGGGCCGAGGTCGGGCAACATGCCGTAGGCGGCGTCGTCGTTGCCGTTCGGCGCGTTGCTGCCGAAGCAGCCGCCGGCGCCGAGCGCGGCCAAGGTGCACAGGAACTTTATTGTGCGCGCGCCCATTTTGTCGCTCCTACAGACGATACGCCAGCACGACCTCGAGCGCTTGCGCCGGCTGCGGCTCGAGGTTCAGGTCGAGGTTGCGAAAGCCGGCTCCGGGGACGAAGACGCCGTATTGGATGCCGACTTCGAACGCGGCTTCGTAGCGATAGCGCATCGACAGATCGATCTCTTCGCCGAGGTGCGTGGCCTGCCCGGGTGGGGTCGTCGCTTCGAGCGCGTTCGACTCGATGAACGCGAGCTCGAAGGACACGTGGTGATTGGGCGAGCCGAACGGGCCGAGGTACACCGACGGGCGGAAGTAGACGCCGTCGGTGACGGCGCCGACGATGCGGCGCCACAAGATCAGATCGACGTGGTAGTCGGGATGGAAGCGGAAGTTGTCGATGGTCATGTCGTTCGGCGGATGGATCTGTCCGCCGTCGAGATCGCCCTTGCGCGGTAGAAGCACGGCGCCGTTGATGCCGAAGCCGGGCGCGTCGTCGCCGGACGCGAAGCCGGCCTCGACGCGCAGGCGCAGCGGCCAGTGGAACGCGTACGACAGCGACGCGACGCCGCCGAGCTGCGTCGCGGTCACCGGCGCGCGGAACGAGACGCCGGGCGCGTTGGTGGCGTCGCCGATGCGGCCGATCACCGTTGCGAACTCGAGCTCGGCGCGGAAGCCGCCGACGTGAAACATGAGCCACGCGTCGCCGGCGAAGCTCTGCAGGTTGCGCGCGACGAAGTCGCTCGGCCCATACGCGCGCACCAGGCCGCCCGGTTGGGTCCACGCCGGCGCGTCGAGATCCTGGCGGCGGTAGCTGGCGAGGATGCCGTAGTTGAAGAGCGCGCGGCCGGCGCGCAATTTCCGTCGCTGCGCTTCGACCGAATCGAGACGCGTGATGGCGAGCGCCGCCGTGTTGACCTGCGCGCGCCGATCGAGATCGATCGGCTGCGCCGCTGGAATGACGTAGGGCCCGCTCGCCGACAGCTCGTACAGGGCGGTGACGTAATGACCAAGGATCGGCACCGTGAGCGCGATGCGATCCCCCGAGTCGCCGAAGTCGCAGCCGAGGCAGTCGCCGTTGTTGACGAAGAAGCCGGTGCCCCACGATACGAGCGCGCCCATGCGGCCCGCCTCCACGGTGCGGCGCTGCGCCTCGGGCGAGCTGTAGCGTGCGATGGCGAGCGCGATCGTGTTCACGCCGGCGCGCGTGTCCGCCTGCACCGACTGGCCGAAGCCGAGCGGCACCTGCGGACCGCTCGCCGACAGCTCGTACAGCCCCGTGAAGAGGTGGCCGAGGAGCGGCACGGTGAGCGCGATGCGATCGCCCGCGTCGCCGTTGTCGCACTGCAGGCAGTCGCCGTTGTTGACGAAGAAGCCGGTGCCCCACGATACGAGCGCGCCCATGCGGCCCGCCGTGAGCACCCCGAAGGGCAGCGTCACCTCGCCCCACGCCTGCTTGACGCGGATCGCGTCGTGAAGCGCGTTGAACCCGCCTTCGGGGGACACCGCGTTCTGCGTGGCGAGGGCGTAGCTGGAGTACGAAGGCAGCACGTCGGGCGTCGAGCCGAAGCCGACGTTGTCGAGCACGTCGATGCGCATGTGGACGCGCACCGCCTGGCCTACCTCGAGCGTCGGCTCGAGCCGCACGCGCATGTCGGCGCTCGTGATCGTGTGGTCGTTGCCGCCGGCGGCCGGCGTGGGGAAGATCGGCTGGCCCGTCGACGGCGTGGGACCGCGCGACAGGTCGAGATCGTTCCACACGTCGCCGCGCACGCGCAGATAGCCGCCGAGCGTGAGCTTGAAGTCGTGCCACGGTGACGGTGTCACCGACAACGAGCGCAGCGGCACTTCGTCGGGTGCTTCCTCGGTCGCGCGCGCGTGCGCTGCCGGCAGCGACAGGGTTGCGAACGCACATAATGATGCGAGCGCACAATAGATCGCCCGGCAGATCGGGCGCTCATTTCGCGACCGCATCATTTGGCGCTCGAGACCTCGCCCCGACCGGTGAGGAACTCGGTGAGCGCCGCCGCGGTCTCGCCGGTGCACTCCCACATCGGGATGTGCCCGCAGCGCGGGATCACCACCAGCCGCGCGTGCGGCAGCTCGCGTGCGAGGCGCTCGCCGAACGCGAGCCGCGCCACGCGATCGTCGCGGCCCCAGACCAGCAGCGTCTGGTTCTTGATGGTGCGGTATTCGCTCTCGGTCTCGGCGAAGCGGTGCATGCCGCGCGCGGCGGCGAGCGCAGCGGCGACGGCCCCGTCGAGCGACATCTGCTTCTCGACCTCGTCGACCACCTTCTGTGTCACGAGATTGGGATCGACGAAGTTGAGGTAGAGGCGCTCGCCGATGTTGTTGCGATAGAAGCCGGCGTAGAGCGCCTCGCCGAGCCCGGGGGCGCGCGCCCAACGCATGATCGGCAGGAGCTGATCGTCGTAGACCCAGCCGGAGATGATGACGAGCCGATCGAGCCGATCGGGATGGCGGCGCGCGAACGCCAGCGCCACCGACGAGCCCCAGGAGTGGCCGACGACGTGCGCGCGCGCGACGCCCTTCTTGGTGAGCACGTCGGCGAGCACGTCGGCGAGCGCGTCGGGCGTGTAGTCGCCGTCGCGGCGATCGGATTTGCCGAAGCCGGGCAGATCGACGGCGATGACGCGCAGGTGCGCGGCGAGCGCGTCCATCACCGGCGCGTATGACGCCGTCGACGAGCCGTAGCCGTGGACGAGGAGCACCGTCTCGCGCGCGCCGGTCGGGTTCCTGTCGATGACACGAAGCTGACCGCGCGTGCCGAGGATCATGCGCTCCTCGGCGGGCAGTGGCTCGGAGGGGCCGGTCTGAAAGTGCACGCAGCCGCCGGCGAGGAGGCCGAGCGGCATGATGCACGCGCACCACGCCATGATGCCGTCGCACCATAACGCCCGCGTCGGGCGGGAGCGGAGCAGCGCGCGCGTCAGCTTCATGGATTGGCGAGCCGCCGGTACTCCGCCGCGGTCGTGAAGTTGGCCGAGGTCTCGTCGTCCTGGCTGCGCACGCGTGCGACGGCGCCGTAGCATTCCGCCATGTGCAGGTAGGTGATGCGGGTCGTCACCAGCGCTCCGTACGTCTGGGTATACGACATCTTGATCCGCAGCGTATCGAAGGTCGCGGCCGGCACCTTGGTCATTCCGCGCTCTCCGACGGAGAACACGTATTTCTCGTGGGCGAAGAAGGCGACGCCGCTGGCAGTGCCGCTGACGTCGGACTCCGAGGTCCACGTCGTGCCGACCGAGAGCGGGAATTGCAGCACGACGATCGGTGTCGTGTAGGTGAGCTCGGTGCGGTTGAATCCGTTCTGATCGCTGACGACGCCGAGCATCTCGAGCTTGTCCGCGCCCACACGGAACACGCCGTAGGCCTGCTGACCGTCGTCGATGCGCTCGCCGTACGTCGCGGTCGGGTAGTCGGCGCCCCACCATTGGCCGCTCGGATCGACGAGTTGGTCGAACTGCTTGGCCTCGCCCGAGACGGGGTCCGAGAAGTCCCACACGCCGCTGTGCGCGACGTTGTCGACGGGCACGGTGGTGCTCGGCGCATTGACGGCGAAGAGCGCGCCGAGCCCGACGATGAAGGTCTCTTCGGCGCGCGTGATGGTGCCGTCGCCGTTGAAGGTGCAGGTGGCGGTCAGCGCGTCGGGATTCCAGCCGTCCGGGATCGGCGTCGCCAGATCGACCGCGGCGCCCATGTCGCCGACCACGCCCGACAGATCGGCGCCGGCGAGCGGCCGGCACTCGCCGACCACGCAGACGTCCCCGACGGCGCAGTCGTCGTCGACGCGGCAGCCCGATTTGTCGCCGCCGCAGCCGGCGAGCACCAGCGCGAAGGCGCAGCCGGCGAGCGCCATGATGCAAGCGCACAATAAGGAGAGGTGGTTATTGTGCAGTCGCATCTTACGTCCCCGCGACCAGGCCTCCGTCCACGCCCAACACCTGCCCGTTGATGAACGATGCCTCGTCCGAGGCGAGGAACACGTAGGCGCGCGCCACGTCCTCGGGCGCGCCGAGCCGGCCGAGCGGCGTCTTCTTCTTCATGCCGTCGAGCACGTCCTCGGGCATCTTGGCGGTCATGTCGGTGGCGATGAAGCCGGGCGCGATGGCGTTGACGCGCACGCCCTTGCGCCCGAGCTCGCGCGCCCAGACGCGGGTCATGCCGATGACGCCGGCCTTGGTGGCGACGTAGTTGCTTTGCCCGAAGTTGCCGTAGATGCCGACGACCGACGAGGCGTTGATGATTGCGCCCGAGCCGCGCGCGGTCATGTGCGGCGCCACTTCGCGGGTCATATAGAAGGTGCCCGAGAGGTTGACGGCGATGACCGTGTCCCACGCCTCGTCGCTCGTCTTGAGCAGCGACGCGTCACGCGTGATGCCCGCGTTGTTGACGAGCACGTCGATGCGCTCGGCGCGCGACAGCGCGCTGGCGACGACCGACTTCACCGACTGCGGGTCGGCGACATCGAGGCCGAGGCCGATCGCTCCACCGCCGAGGGCGCGCGCCGTGGCCTCGGACGCTTCCGCGTCGACGTCGGCGACGATGACACGCGCACCCTCGGCGGCGAACGCCTGCGCAGTGGCGCGTCCGATGCCGCGAGCGCCACCGGTGATGAGAGCGACCTTACCGCTGAGCCTGGCCATGGAATCCTCCTCGAACCGAAATCGACGTCTTGTTATGATGCGAGCGCACAATAACAATTGTGCAACCGCATATCAAGTCAGAAATCGCGTTACGCTCCGAATCGCTCGCGGACGCGCTGGCGCAGGACCTTGCCGGTCGAGTTGCGCGGCAGCGCGTCGGTAAACACGACCGTCTTCGGGATCTTGTAGCGCGCGAGCCGGCCGCCGAGATGCGCCAGCACCGCCACGGAGTCGAGCTCCGTGCCCGGCGCGGCGACCACCACGGCGCGGCCGACTTCGCCCCAACGCGCGTCGGGCACGGCGATGACGCACGACTCGGCGACGCCGGTCAGGGCCGCGAGCGCGAGCTCGACCTCGGCGGGGTAGATGTTCTCGCCGCCGGAGATGAACATGTCCTTCTTGCGATCGACGATGTAGTGGTACCCCTCGTCGTCGCGGCGCACGAGGTCGCCGGTGTGGAAGAAGCGCGTGCCGCGGAAGGCGGCGGCGGTCGCCTCGGCGTTGCGGAAATAGCCGAGCGTGACCATCGGGCCGCCGAGCGCGAGCTCGCCCACTTCACCGACGGGGACAGGCTGGCCGGCGTCGTCGACGATCTTGGTCTGGAGGTAGAAATTGGGCCAGCCGACCGAGCCGGCCTTACGGAACGTGTCTTCGGGCGTGAGCGAGAAGCAATTGGGGCCGACCTCGGTGAGGCCGTAGCCCTGGCGGAAGAGGACACCGCGCTCGCGATAGGCGTCGATGAGCGGAAGCGGACAGGGCGCGCCGCCGCACAGGGCCATGCGCGTCGACGAGAGATCGACGCGCGCGAACGATTCGCAGTCGCGCCACATCTGGAAGATCGTCGGTACACCCATGTGCAGCGTGATCTTCTCGTCGGCGGCGACGTGGAGCGCGCGCTCGGCGTCGAAGCTCGGCAGGATGACGACGCGGCCGCCGTTGTGCAGCAGCGGTGTGGCCAGGCAGTTGAGCCCGCCGGTGTGGAACATGGGCATGAAGTCGAGCGTCGAGTCGCGCGAGGTCACCTCGATCGCGAGGTGCGTCGACAGCGAGTTGAAGACGAGCTGGCGATGCGAGAGCAGCGCGCCCTTGGGGCGGCCGGTGGTCCCCGAGCTGTACATGAGGATCACCGGATCCTCGAAGTCGATCTCGATCGGCGCAGGCGGCGAATCGGCGCCCGCGGCGAGGAGCTGCTCGTAGGAGCGGCCGCCGGCGGCCGGCTCGTCGTAGGCGATGCGATGCGGAACCGGCGCGACGACGCCGCCGGCGAGCTCGGCGCAGGCGCGATCGTAGAGCAGCACCTGCGGCTGCGCGTCGGCGATGATGCCGTCGAGCTCGGCGGCGGCCAGGCGCCAGTTGAACGGCGCGAAGATGGCGCCGAGCTTGGCGCAGGCGAAGAGCGCCTCGAGATGCTCGCCGCGGTTGTGGGCGAGCACGGCGACGCGATCGCCCTTGCCGACGCCGAGGGCGCCGGACAGCGCGCGCGCCAGGCGGTTGGCGCGCCGATCGAGGTGCCAGTAGCTCCAGCGCCGGCTGCTGAGCGGCTCGAACAGCGCCGTGGCCTCCGGCGTGCGCCGCGCCCAGTAGGCGGTCCAATCGCCGACGTGGTTCATCGCTTCCCCTTCTTGTGGCGTGGCCGCGGGCGCGCGACCTTGCGTGCGGCGACCGGCAGCTTCGCTTTTTGTGCGGCTGCATCACGACGCGGCGCCGGCTGTTGTGCGCTCGCATCATTTTCGTGCAGCCAGTCGGCGACCGCGGGCCAGAGGCGCTCGTGCGCGGCCCGTCCGGTCGACAGGCCGATGTGGCCGCCCGACAGGCGCATCGTCTTCTGCGCGCGAGTGCCGGTCAGCGTCTCCAGCGCCAGCGACGACGGCGGCGGCGTGATGTAGTCACCGTCGGCGACGACGTGGAAGAGCGGGCAGCGCACGCGCGCGAGATCGATGGCGCTGCCGTCGAGGACGAGCCCACCGCGGGCGAGCGCGTCGGAGCGGTAGAGCTGCACCCAATCGACGAAGGCGCGCCCGGGGAAGGCGACCGAGTCCTCGAGCCACGTCTCCATGGCGAGAAAGAAGCGCACGAAGTCGTCGTCTTCGACCTTGCCGTCGAGGTGTACGAACTTGGTGGCGAGGCTGACCGGGTCGAGCATCTTGAACGCCGGCTGCAGCACGTGCGGCGGGACGTTGCCGTACGCGGCGGCGAGCTCGGTGGGCTCGAAGCCTGGTGCGCGGCACCAGAGCGACAGCAGGCCCTCGTCGTGCAGCGCCACCGGCGTGGCCATCGCCACGAGGGACGCAGCGGGCACGCGGTCGGCGGCGATCGCCATCAGCGACAGCGTGCCGCCCATGCAGTAGCCGAGGAGGTGCAGCCGATCGCTGCCGGCGCGCTCGGTCACCACCGCGGCGGCGCGCGGCAGCTGCTCGAGCGCGTAGTCGGCGAGTGGGCGCGTCGCGTCGGCGGCGGTGGGCGTGCCCCAATCGAGGAGCCAGACGTCATGGCCGCGATCGAGCAGGCGATGCACGACGCTGCGCTCGGCGAGCAGATCGAGCACGTAGGGGCGATTGATGAGCGAGCAGACGAGCAACAGTGGCGTCGCGGCGCGGCGGGCGCCGTCGTGGCGATAGCGGAGCAGGCGCGCGTTGCCCTCCTGCCACATCACGTCGGCCGGCGTCGTCGCGACCTGCGGCCAGCCGACCGGGGCTCGGCCGCGCGTCTGCCGGCGCGCATTGATCAGCGACAACAGCCCTGCCTTGTAGAGCTCCTGGCCGGCGCGGAACGCCACGTCGAGCGGATCGAAGGTGCTCATCGGCTCGCTGCCTCGTTTCGCATATTGTGCAGTTGCATCATAGATTGCGATGCAAGTGCACAATATGTTAGCCTGCCGGCTCCTTGGAGGGACCGGTGACGAAATCGACGAAGTCGGGCCGGGTGAGCAAGACCGCGACTCCGAAGCGCCGCCGCGGGCGACCGACGCGGCAGGAGACCAAGCAGCGCGAGGAGGCATACGCGCAGTTCGAAGGCGAGCGCGTCGTCCATCGCTACGGAAACCGGCGGTTCTACGACCTGCAGTCGCGCCGCGCCGTGACCCTCGACGAGATCGAGACCATGGTGCGCAACGGCGAGGACGTGCGCGTGCTCGACGTCGATTCGAACAACGAAGACATCACGCGCCGCGTGCTGACGCAGATCATCCTCGAGGCCAAGACCCACAACAACCTCGAGATGTTGCCGGTCGAGTTCTTGCGCAAGCTGATCTCGACGCAGGACGAGAAGGCGGCCACGTGGCTCGACGGTTACCTGAAGGCGGGGGCGGCGCTGCTGGATCGCAGCGTGCGCGAGGGGATGGAGCTGTCGACCGCGTACCACAAGCAGCTGAGCGAGATCATGCAGGGCGCGATGCCGCGCAGCTGGGGCGTGCCGCCGAAGCGGCCGGAGGCGTCGGCGACCGCGTCGCGCTCGGAGATCGAGGAGCTGCGCCGTCGGCTCGACGAGCTGGCGAAGGACGCCGCCGCCAAGAACCGCTGACGCGCTCGCCGGCGCAGCGTTCACGCGCGCTGCTCCAGCCAGTCGGCGATGCGTGGCCATAGCTCGGCGAGCGAGCGGCGGCTGGTGGTCAGGCCGATGTGTCCGGTGTCGAACTCCATCACCTCTTTTTTCGTTGAGCCGACCAGCGGCATGAGCGCGCGCGCCGAGGGCGGCGCGCAGATGTGGTCGCGCAGCGCGATGACGTTGAGCAGCGGCGCGGTCAGCTTCGACAGCTCGACCAGAGTGCCGGCGATGCGCATGCTGCCGCTGCACAATAGGTCGTCCTGGTAGAGCGCGCGGATGTACTCCCGGTAGACGCCGCCGGGGAAGGCGACGTTGTCGTCGAGCCAGGACTCGAGCGCGACGAAGTGGCGGACGCGGTCGGCGTCGCTGGCGTCGCGCACGAGCGAGAACATCTTGTTGACCGCGTCGAACGGGTTCAACAGCTTGAAGCCGGACTGCATCATCGCCGGCGGCATGTTACCGAGCACGTCCATGAGCAGATCGGCGTCGAAGCGGCGGCGATCGGTCAGGTTGTGCAGCTCGCCGGAGAGGCGGAACTCGACCGGCGTGCCGAGCAGGCAGAGCGCGCGCAGCTTGTCGGCGTGACGCGCGGCGAACATCACCGACAGCGTGCCGCCCATGCAGTAGCCGATCACCGCCGGCAGCGCGCCGCGATGGAGCGACGCGACCGTTCGCGCCGCCGACGGGATCACGCCGTCGACGTAGTCGGCGAAGCCGAGCTCGGGGCCGTCGGCGCCGGGCGACTTCCAGTCGAGCACGTAGACGTCGAAGCCGCGCCGGTTGAGCAGCGCGATGACGCTGAGCTCGGGCAGGAGATCGAGGACGTAATAGCGGTTGATGAGCGAGGCCACGATCAAGATCGGCTTGCCCGCGCCGGCCTTGGCGGCGGGGTAGCAGAGCAGACGCGCAAGCGGGCCATCCTCGAGCACGCGATGCGGGGTGGCGGGGCCGCGCACGTACTCGATGGGCGCCTTGCCGTGGAGCAGGCGCGCGACGGCGGCGTGGGCGTGCAGCCGGCTGCGCGCGCCGTGGGCCACCAGGGTGTCCAGGGCGTCGGCGAGCTGCAGGCCGAAGTCGCGCCACTCGTTGTGCATCTGCATCAAATCGGCTCCTCGAAAGTGTGCAACTGCATCATGAGATGAGAGCGATATTGTGCGACCGCATCATTCTCGGTCGTTCAGCGCATCCACCGGGGCCCAGGCCGCCCGCCAGGCCGCTTGCGCCGCTTGCCCCCACAGGAGCTGCGCGCGCAAAAAGCCGGCGCCCAGACGCATCACGCGCGGGTCGCGCGCGGCGGCCGTCATCGAGTCGGCCGCCGCACGCTGCCACGCCTGAAACCAGGGCTGGGCCGCGATCGACGAGAAGTCGAACGGCGCCATCCACTAAGCCTTCGGCGCCACGTTGTTGGCTACGCCCGAAACGGCCTGGCCGATCGGCGTGGTCCACGCCTTCGCGGCGTCGAGGCTGCGCGCCGCGAGCTCGCCGGCGGTCGCCAGCATCGTGCTGGCCGCGCCCATCAGCTGCGAGCGGACGCCGCGGGCTACGCGGAGCGACTCGGCCACCTGCGTAGCGCCGTAGTCGAGCCAGCGCTCGCCCTGGTGATCGAGCTCCTCGAGCGCGGTCTGTCCGAGCGCGAACATCGGCGCCAGAACGGGGTGAAACGAATCGGACTTGGTTTCCTTGGCCATGTTTTCCTCCACGGCCGGCAAGCTAAGTTTATTGTGCGCATGCGTCAAGGGAAAATGTGCATGCGCACATTAAAAATCCTGCGAACGCACAATTATCGAATGAGCAGAGCTACTTGGTGATGCGGAAATTGAGCTGGATGGCGCCGACGTTGTCGGCGGCATCGACGGCGCGAACGGCGAGCGAGTGCGCGCCGGCGGCGAGCCCGGAGGGGAGCCGGACGCTGAACTCCTCGTTCGGATCGTCGAAGATGCCGTCCTTGGGGCCGAACGGTTGCCAGTCGCCGCCGTCGATCGAGTAGGCGAGCTCGGAGATGGCGGAGAAGCTGTCGTGGGCGCGGCCCGACGCCGACGGGTAGGCGACCTTGACGTCGATCAGCTCGGGCTTGCGGTTGTCGACGAGGAACGGCGTGGAGGTGAGCGAGTGCTCGAGCGCCTCTTCGCGCGGGTTGGAGCGCTCATCGGAGGCGACGACGCGCACGGTGTAGTTGCCGTCGGGGATCGACTCGGTGTTCCAGTCGTATTCGGTGCGGGTCAGTGGCTCGCTGCCGCCGATCGGCTTCCAGTTCGACTCGTTCTCCTCACGATAGTAGAGCCGGTAGGTCAGGTCATCGTCGTCGGGGTTGTCGATGTGCCAGCGCAACTTGATGACCGGCGAGCGCGGCTTGGCGCCGCGCGAGAACGCCGAGACGCGCTTGGGAGCCGCCTCGTCACCGAGGGTGATTTCGGTGACGCGCGGCCGCTGGTTCTGCGGCTGATAGTAGACGGTGAGCTCGCGCAACACGGTGCGGGCGCCGCCGAAGCCGGCGCGGATCTGCAGATAGCGGCCCGGCGGCGAGGCGATGTGGCCACGGCCGCCGTCGCCCACCTTCTCTTGCTTCTGCGGCGCCACCCAGCCGCTCCACGTCTTGTCGGGGTGCGAGGTGTTGCCCGAGCGCGTTTCGAGCGCGAGCGCGCCGCGGCCGCCCCACGTCAAGTTGCCCCAGCGCGAGGGGAACTGCGCGTCGAGCACCTTGGTGATGAAGTGCGCGTCCTTCTGCGGATCGGGACCGATGCGATAGAGCGCACCGGCGTCGCCGGTGCCGAGCAGGCCGCTGGGTCCGCCTTTTTGTGCGTTTGCATCAAAAGCGAGCGTGAGCACCTGGCGCTCGGGCAGATCGAACGCGGTGATGACGGTGCGGTCGGGACGGATGAGGTAGACGCGGCCGTTGGAGCCGGACGCGGCCCAGACGTTGCCGTCGTTGTCGACGTGCAGCGCGGTGAAGTAGCCGTCGGCGAGCGCGTGCAGCTGCTCGACGCGACCGTCGGGATCGACGCGATAGACGGCGCCGCGTCCCTTGCGATCGCGCGAGGCGGCCGCGTTGGTCGGCGTGGTCGAGGGCGGCGTCGGAATCACCATCTTGGTGCCGCGCGGCGCGTTCGGCCCGGTCGAGGTTGTCGTGGTCGTGGTGCCGCTGCGCTGGAACTCGTTGACCGCGACGTAGAGCGTGTTGCCGCGGCGGGCGATGGCGCGCAGCTCGTCGCCTTCGAAGTCGTGGAGCGCTTGCACCGTCGGCGAGGTGCCGTTCGGCGTGATCTTGTAGAGGATGGCCTGGTCGGCGGAGCCGGCGTAGAGCGCGCCGTCGTCGCCGCGCACGAGCGAGAGCAGATGCTTCTCGCCGGTGTCGTAGATCAGGCGATCGCGGCGGCCGACGGCGGGGCGATCGAGGCGTGAGACGTCGATCGAGAAGAGGCGGCCGTTGGGGCCGGTGGCGGCGTAGACCGTCTGCTTGCCCTCGTCGTACACGAGGGCCCACACGTGCTCGGCGTCGAGCTTGGCGGCCTCGCGCACCTTGCCGTCGCGATCGATGGCGAAGACGCGGCCGCCGGGCATGGTGCCGGCGAAGACGCTGCCGTTCGGTCCCGCGGCGAGCGAAGCGATGAGCACCGCGTCGAGCTTGGCGAGCTTGCGTAGCTTGCCGTTCTTGTAGGCGTAGACGACGCCGCTGTCGCCGGTGCCGACGAAGGTGGTCCCGTCGGAGCCGATGGCGCTGGAGTAGACGACCGACTCGTTGACGTCGATGCGCGACGCCGAGAAGCCGCTGGTCGCTTCGCCGAGCGACGACAGCAGTACGCCGGTGGCTTCACCTTCGTCGAAGTCCTTGTAGCTGGTGACGCGCCAGGTGCGGGTGCCGCCGGCGAAGGCGACGCTCGACATGATGCACGCGCACAATAGCGCGACGGTCGTGATGATGCGGTTGCACAATAAAAGAGAAGCGCGCGGACGGGTCACGGGGTCACGGATGGGTCACTCGCTGGGGTCGTCCTTCACGTGGATCGTGATCTCTTGCTTACCCTGCATGATGCCGTGCATGGGCACGACAAAGCGCGCGGCGCGCTTGAAGGTATCGGCGCGCCTCGTCGAGGCGCCAGGGCGCAGCGTGTCGATCACGGAGCCGGGAAGGTCGGGGATGACGCTGCCACGCAGCGTGACGCCTTCATCGGGCGTCTCCAGCCCGACGACCAGGCTGGTGGCGGCGTAGCTCTTGCGCAGGTTGTCGATGAGCCCGCCGAGGTTCTCGGGCGGGGCGACCTCGGGCTTGGCGGCGTTGCCGGCGGCGACGACGACCTTGACGGTCTGGCCGGCGAGCGAGCGCGGAACGTCGAACGGCACCGCCTTGACGTATTCGCTGCCGGCGTAGGGGCGCAGCGTCACGTAGAGGTTGGGGCGCGAGCCGGGCGACAGCTCGTCGGAGTTGAGCGACACACCGACGATCTCGGCGACGTCGGCCTTGTAGTCGACGTCGACGTCGATGTCGATGCGATCGAGGTTCGCGGGCGTGAACGGGTTGAAGAGGATGTCGCCGATCGCCTTCAGGCCGGTAGCGGAGGCGAGCGTGCGCGGCGAGACGCCGTCGGGCGAGTAGATCTGATCGGTGAGCTCGAGCGGCTTGTAGCCGCGGACCGCGAGGTTCGAGCGCACGGTGATGGTGGCGTCGGCGACGTCGCTGGCGGCGTTCTGCGCGGCATTGGCGACGACGGTCGACGCCAGCATCGGCGTGAGGAAGCGGTGGCGCACCACCTCGAAGTGGAAATCCTCGTCGGCGCGGTTGGGGCCGCCGACGCGCACGTGCACCGGGATCATGTCGGCGCGCTGCGAGGTGTCGCCGATGATGCCCGACTGGCGATCCTGGATGAGCGAGCCGAGCTCCTTGAGTGGCGAGGCCATCTTGAACGACGACGAAAGCGCCGACATGAAGGTGTGGATCTCGGCGCTGGCGATGGGCAGGTAGATCTCGCCGACGTTGAACATCGGGTGGCCGAAGGCGAGCACCTTGTCGCCCTCGACGCGCGTGACGGTGCCGGTGCCGGCGGCGGAGACGTCGCCGCGGATGAGCTCGACGGCGATCGAGCCGCCGTCCTCGAAGCGCGACGGGCCGGCGGCGTTGCCGCGGCCGGCGCCGCCCGCTTGCAGCGGCACGACGTGGAACGGCTCGAGCGCGTGGGAGAGCTCGGCGAAGGCGGCGGCGCCGAAGCCGGCGAGCGACAGAGGAACGGAGGCGCGCACGAGGCGCGGCTCGGCGCCTTCGGGGAGCGCGGGCAGCGGCAGGCGCGCGAGCAGCGGCGAGCGCGAGGCGACTTCGTGGCGCGAGGCGATGACGTCGTCGAGGCTGCGACGGCCGTCGGGGTCGTTGCGCGAGCCGTCGCCGGCGCGCGGCTGGTAGCGCGGCTCGTTGGCCGCTTCGGCGACGGGCGTCGAGAGGCGGCCGCGCAGCGGGCGCTTGAGCTCCGCCATCATCGACTCGATCGGCGTGACGCCGGCGATCGGATCCTTCGCGAAGTGCCAGCCGTAGCTGAGCGCGCCCGCGAGCCGGCCCTCGATATAGATCGGCGAGCCCGACATGCCGGCGACGATGCCCGAATGGATCAGGCGCGGGTCGTCGGATTGGACGAGAATGATGTCCTGCTTCGGAAGAAAATTGTGCAGAACGGAAATTACGCGGATGTCGAAGCGCTCGGGTTTGAGGCCCTGGAAGACGGTGAGCCCGTAGCCCTTCATGCCGGCGCGGATCTCGGAGATCGGCATGATCGAGACGTGGCGCGGGGGCGCGATCGTCACCGGCGCAGTCGCCGAGGCCGGTGACGACCCGACGGGCGACGACGCGGCCGAAGCGGCGCTCGCCGTGGCGGTCGCGCTGGCGGCGGTCGCGCTGGCGGCGCTCGCGCCCGCGGGGGCGGCGGCGGCAGGAGCGGCGAAGAGGCCGAGGATCGCGACCGGAAGGTAGGGGAGCAATCGAGCGGTCGGTCGCAGCAACATCGGATCAAGTGTACGGGGCGTTTCTCAGAGGGTCAAACGCTCCCTTTTCTTTTCGAATACGGGCGCTTGGATCCTCGGCAAGCGGGCGGTTGGACGGCGTTTCGAAGCGGGCCCCTGCCGAAGGGGGCCGCTGCCGAGGCGGGCAGTCGCCGAAGCGGGCCGCCGCCGAAGCGGGCAGTCGCCGAAGCCGGTCAGGCGCCGGACACGATGCGGTCGCCGCCGGCGCGCGAGGCCTGGCGCTGCGCGCGCGTCGCCTGCGCCAACATCGTCGCGAACGTCAGCCGCTGTCCGCCGTCGGCGGCGACCACGCCGATCGACGCCGTCGTGCCGACGCCCTCGCTCGTGCGCCCCCCGTTGCTCGAGCGCACGCGCTTGCGAATTCGTTCGGCGACGAGCCGCGCGCCGTCGAGGTCGGTGTGCGGCATCACCACGAGCACGTCCGACTCGCCGAACGCCACCGGAATGTCGATGTCGCGGATCGCCGAGCGCGCCGCCGACGCCAACAGATCGCGATCGCCGTTGACCAGCGCGCGATCGAGCGACGCCAGCAGGATCGAGAGCGGAAACCCGTAGCGCTGCGACCGCTTCAGCTCGATTCCGAGCACCCGTTTGAACAGCTCGAACTGCACGAGTCGCGAGCTCTCGGGCGTCGCCACTTCCTGCGCCTCTTCGCGCGCCTGGTTGCGCTCCTCGGCGTTGCGCGCCGCGCGCATCATCGTCATGCGCAGCGCCACGAGGTCGCGCACCACGTACAGGAGCTCGAGCCGCTTGAGCGGCCGCACCAGCCAGTTGTCGGCGCCGGCGCGCTTGGCTTCGACCTCGCCCTGCTCGTCCTCGGCGGAAAACATCAGCACCACCGGCAGCGTCGGGTCCTTCTCCTTCGCCAGCCGGCAGAGCGCGTAGCCCGACAGCCCGGGCAGCGCCGCGTGCACGAGCAGCCCGTCGAGCTGACCGCTCAGCTTGAGCCGCGCCGCCTGCCCGTCATTGGCGGCGATCATGTTGTGGCCCGCCTCGGACAGAATTTCGGCCGTCTTCTCGAGAAAGCGCGGATTTCGGTCCGCGACCAAGAGAGTGGCGCGTCGCATCGCGGGGCGGAGCTTACCACGTAGACGCGATTGACCGCCCGCCGCGGTCGGCATACGCTCGCTGCATGAAGTCGTTGTTGTGCGCGTGCATCATTAGTTATTGTGCGGTTGCATCATCCGGCTGCGGCTCGAACGCGGCCGGCATGGAGCTGCTCGGCAGCTATAGCGTGATGATCTCGTCGATGGGCAAGAGCGATCCCGACGTCATGACGGTCACTCCGGGCACCGACGACAAGCTGCTCTTCACCTTCGCCGCCGGCATCACCACCGACGTCGGCGCGGTCAACGCCAACGGCCTGCGCGCCGATCTGAAGAGCTCGTCGATGATCGCGATCGCGGCGCAGCCGGCGCACATCGACCACTCGACCGGCTCGCTCTCGGGCATGGTGACCGGCGACGGCTCGCTCAACGGCGACGGCACGTGCGACGTGATGCTGCACTTCGTCGGCGACGGCTCGACCCAGCAGGACTACGAGATTTCCGGCACCAAAGAGTAGCTGCGCGACGAAGACGTAGCTGCGCGACGCAGCGACGTTAGGGGACGAGGACGGTGCCGACGGAGCCGGGTTCGCGTACCGCGCGGGCGAGCTCGCCGGCGACGATGTAGATGGCGCGCGCACCGAGCGCCAGCGCCGCGAACGACTCTTCGAGCTTCGGGATCATGCCGCCCGAGACGACGCCGTCGGCGATGGCGCGCTTGCCTTCTTCGACGGTGAGCCGCGGAATGCGCGACGACGGCTGGTTGATGTCGCGCAGCACGCCGGGCGCGCCGGTGACGAGCACGAGCGCATCGGCGTGCAGCGCGCCGGCGAGCTGATTGGCGACGATGTCGGCGTTGATGTTGAAGACCGCGCCGTCGCCGCCGTGGCCGAGGCAGGCCACCACCGGGGTCCAGCCGCCGTCGAGGACGCGCTCGAGCAGCGGCAGGTCGAAGCCGTCGACGTCGCCGACGTGGCCGAAGTCGATCGGATCGGGCCCCGCGCCAGAGGTGACGCGCGGCGGCCTTTTGTGCGCGTGCACAATATCGTGGAGCCCGACGGGGCGCAGGCCGGCGGCGCGCAGCGCCGCGCACAGGTCGACATTGACCTGCCCGGCGATCGTCATCTTCATGACGTCGAGCGTGGCGGCGTCGGTGATGCGGCGCCCGCCGACCATGCGCGGCTCGAGGCCGAGCTTCTTCGACAGCGCCGTCGCCTGCGGGCCGCCGCCATGCGTGACGATGACGCGGCTGCCGCCGTCGACGAGCGCGCGCAGATCGGCGGCGAGCTCGGCCATCTTCGGGCCGCCGACGACCTCGCCGCCGAGCTTGACGACGACGGTGGCGGCTACGGCCACGATCCCGGGTCCTCGAGCGTGGTCTTCTCGTCGACGCCGAGCATGATATTCATGCTCTGGATTGCCTGGCCGGCGCCGCCCTTGATGAGGTTGTCGCTGACCGAGAAGCAGGTGACGAGCCGCTTGCCGGTGCCCGGATCGAGCGCCTCACCGACGGCAAATCCGACCTCGACGTAGTTCGAGCCGCTCACCGCGGCGACCTCGGGCAGCCGCTTTTTGGGCACACGCACGAACGGCTCGCCGCGATAGGTCTCGGCGAACGCGGCGGCGACGGCGTCCTTGGTCATCTTGCCGTCGACGTGCGCGAAGCAGGTGGCGAAGATGCCGCGCGGCAGCGGCGCCGACACCGGCACGAAGCGCAGCAGCAGCGATTTGCCGCCCGCCGAGTGCAGCGTCTCGGTGATCTCGGGGATGTGCTGATGCTCGAGCGGCTTGTAGGTGCGCAGGTTGACCGCGCGCGTCGGATGGTGCGTCGTCGCCGTCGGCACGACGCCGGCGCCCGACGAGCCGGTGATGCCGACGATCTCGACGTTGCCGTCGAGCACGCCGGCCTTCGCCAGGGGGAGCAGCGCGAGTTCGATCGTCGTCGCGAAGCAGCCGGGCGACGCGACGTACTTGGCGGCGCGGATCTTGTCGCGGTTGAGCTCGGGCAGGCCGTAGACGAAGGTACCGTCGAGCAGGTGCGCCGACGGATGCTCGGCGCCGTAATACTTCTTGTAGGTCGCGGCGTCGCGCAGGCGGAAGTCGCCCGACAGATCGACGATGCGCGCGCCCGTCTTCATGATCTCGGGGACCTTGTGCGCGCTGACCTTGTGCGGCAGCCCGAGCAGCACGATGTCCATTCCCTCGGCCGCCTTCTCCGGCGCCAGCTCTTCGAACTTCAGCTCGGTGAGCCCTTCGAGGTTGGGATGCGCCGACGACAGCGGCTCGCCGATGAAGTCGACCGAGGCGACGCGCTCGAGCGAAACCTGAGGATGCAACAGCAGGCGTCGGATCAGCTCGGCGCCGCCGTAGCCGGAGCCGCCGATGACCGCCGCCTTGAATTTCTTGGCCATGGCGGGAGGTCTAACGTGTCGCCGTCCGCTTGTCCAGCGACGGTACCCAGGCCGCGACCAGGTTGGCGACGACGCGCCGACGGTATTCGGCGGTCGAGCGCACGTCGTCGATGGGCGTCACGTCCTCGGCGACGAGACGTTGCGCCTCGCCGATGTCGCGGCCGCCAGCCGCGAGGTACGCTTCTAATTTGTGCGCACGCACAATAATCGGCGCGACGCTGCCGAAGGCGACGCGATGCCCGACCGCGGCCATGACCACCTTCGAGATTGCCTGCGCTGCGCGTGTTCCGACCTTCTCGAAACGCTGCCCGCCTTCGGGCACATCGACCTCGATGCGCACGATCAGCTCGTCGGGGCGCCGCACCGTCTTGCGATAGCCGGTGTAATACTCGGCCAGCGGCACCGCGCGCTCGTCGTCGAGCGAGCGCAACACGACGCGGGCGTCGGCGGCCATGAGCACCGGCACGCCGTCGGCGGCAGGCGAGCCGTTCTCGATGTTGCCGGCGAGGGTGCCGCGGTTCTGGATCTGCACGCCGCCGACCTGGCGCGCGGCATCGACGAGGATCGGCAGCCGCTTGTGCACTGCCTTCGACTCGATGGAGTCGGTGAAGGTGGCGAGCCCGCCGAAGGCGAGGCGTCGGCGGCCGAGCGCCTCGACGCCGCGCAGCTTGTCGAGCCGCCACAGATCGAGGTAGCGCGCCGCCGGCTTCTGCCCGGCGTTGAGCGTGACGAACAGATCGGTGCCGCCGGCGAGCGGCACGAGCGGGCGCCCTTCGTCGGCGGCGACGCGCAGCATGATGAGCGCGTCCTTCAGGTGCCGTGGCTGCAGCACGTCGATCCCGGCGGCGGCGATCATCGGCGCTCTCCGTCGAGAAATTGTGCGACCGCATCATAGATCTTCATGTAGCCGGTGCAGCGGCACAGGTTGCCGGCGAGCCCGGCGCGGATCTCGTCGAGGGTGGCGCGCTTGGGCAGCGCCAGCGCGGCCATGAGCATGCCCGGCGTGCAGATACCGCACTGCGCGGCGCCGTGCTCGAGAAAGGCGCGCTGCAGTCGGTGCAGCCGTGCCGCGACTTTGGCGTTGCCGCGCGCCATGCCCTCGACGGTCTGGACGTCGCAGCCGGCGACCTGGCAGCTCGCGACGAGACACGAGTTCACCGCCGCGCCGTCGACGAGCACGGTGCAGGCGCCGCACTCGCCTTCGCCGCAGCCTTCCTTGGTGCCGGTGAGGCCGAGATCCTCGCGCAGCGTGTCGAGCAGCCGCTTCATCGGCGGCGCTGCGACGGCGGCCTTCTTGCCGTTGAGCCGCAGCGTGATCTTGGGCGACCTGGCCGCTTTCGTTTTCTTTTTCGCGTGCGCCTTCGTGTTCGCCTGCGCCTTTGCGCTCGCCTGCGCCTTCGCGTTCGTCTTCGTTTTCGCCTTCTTCATCGGCTCGTCTCGTCGGCGAGCGCCTTCATGATCCGCTCCGGCGTCGCCGGAATGGCGTCGAGCCGCTTGCCGGTCGCGGCGCGGATGGCGTTGACGATCGCCGCCGCCGGCCCATCGATGGGACACTCGCCGACGCCCTTGGCGCCGAATGGTCCACCGGCGAACGGGTTCTCGACGATCTCGACGTTGATCGGCGGCGTGTCGAGCGTCGTCGGGATGATGTAGTTGGTGAGCGATGCGTTCTGCATCTTGCCTTCGCGCATGACGACGTCTTCGTAGAGCGCCCAGCCGATCCCTTGCAGTGTGCCGCCTTCGATCTGTCCCTCGGCGAGAATCGGATGGATCGCCTTGCCGATGTCGATGGCCGCAGTGAACTGCGTGCAGCGCGCTTGATAGGTGACCGGATCGATCTCGACGTCCGCGACGTTGCAGCCCCATGCGTACGCGCCGTAGGCGTCGCCCTCGTAGGTCTCGTCGCTCCACACGATGTCGCCCGGCTTCTGGTACTCCTCGATGACCTCGACGGTGCCGCGCTCGGCGAGCAGCCAGCGCGCGCGCTTGCGAAAGCTCTTCTCGTCGTCGTAATCGCCAAGCTCGGCGCGTAGCTTCTCGGCGGCGCGCTGCAGGATGCGCCCCACGACCATGCAGGTGCGCGACGCCACCGTCGGGCCCGAGTCGGGCACACGCGCGGTGTCGGGATCGGCGGTCTCGACGCGATCGTAGGGAATGCCGAGCGTCTCGGCGACGATCTGCGCATGCATGGTGCGCGTGCCCTGGCCGATCTCCGTCGAGCTCACGAGCAGGCGCACGCCGTCGGCGGTGAGCGCGAGACCGGCGCGCGAGGCGAGCTTGACCTCGCCGCCGCCGGTGAAGCCGCTGCCGTGGAAGAACATGGCGACGCCGGTGCCGCGCAGCCGCCCGTCGCCGTCGTGTCCGTCGGCGTCGTGTCCGTCGGCGTCGTGTCCGTCGCCGTTATTGTGCGCGCGCTTCTTTTTATTGTGCGGTTTCACCATGCGCGCGTGACGCTCGAGGGCGCGCTCGAGGACCTCGTGCGCGGCGACCGAATCCTTGAGCGTCTGGCCGGTAGCGGTGATGTCGCCGGTGCGGAACAGGTTCTGCTTGCGCAGCGCGATGGGATCGAGCCCGAGCTCGCCGGCGATGCGATCCATGTGCGCCTCGGCGGCGAACTGCGACTGCGGCGCGCCGAAGCCGCGGAAGGCGCCGTTCGGCGGCGTGTTGGTCATCATCACGCGCCCGCGGATGCGCACCGCTTCGGCGCGATATGGACCGGTGGCGTGGATGGCGGCGCGCGAGAGCACGACCGGGCTCAGCGTGACGTAGGCGCCGCCGTCGAGCCGGAGGTCGACGTCGATGGCGAGGATGGAGCCGTCGGCGGCGAGCGCCGTGCGGTGATGGACGATCGACGGGTGCCGCTTGGTGGTGGCGACGAGATCTTCGTGGCGCTCGTACACCATCTTGACGGCGCGGCCGGACTTGCGCGCGAGCAGCACCGCGTGGCCGGCGAGCACCGACGGATACTCTTCTTTGCCGCCGAAGCCGCCGCCGGTGGTCGTCTGCACGACGCGGACTTTTTCGCGCGGCAGACCGGTGACGGTGCACAGCGCGCGCACGACGTAGTACGGGCACTGCATCGAGCCGTGCACGGTGATGCCGCCGTCGTCGGGCTCGGCGGCGCCCGGCTGCGCGATGACGCCGTTGCACTCGATGTAGAGCTGCTCTTGCGCACCGGTGCGGTAGGTGCCCTCGATGACGCGCACGCCGGGGCGCGCGAAGACGGCGTCGACGTCGCCGCGGCGAATGCCGATCTCCTTGAGGACGATCGACGCGGTCTCGAAGTCGAGCGTCGCCGGCTCGGCTTCGTAGCGCACGCGCACGTGCGCGAGCCCTTCGGCGAGGCGCGCGCGATCGGCGTGCGCCAGCAGCGCGATCGGCTCCGCCTGGTGACGCACGCGATCGACGGCGAGGAACGGCTGATCCTCGGCGATCATGGCGACCACGTTCCTGCCCGGCGCGGCGATGTCGTGGTGATCGACCCAGGTGAAGCCGCTCCAGTCGAACGCCGGATCGCGCTCGACGGCGACGATGCGGCCGGCCGGAATCGTCGAGCGCACCGTGGCGCCGTAGAGCATGTCGTCGAAGACGAGATCGTCGATGTAGCGTGCGGTGCCGGTGACCTTCTCGACCCCTTCGGCGCGGGCGACGTTGTGCCCGACCGTGCGCAAGCGAGCGGCGCCGTCCTCGCGGCGCTTCTTCTTCGACATGGGCCGTCATTCAACACCACCGATGCCGTCGTGTACAGTGCCGGCATGCGACTCTGTGTCTTCTGCGGCTCTTCGCCCGGCCGTTCTCCCGCCTACGCCGCCGCGGCGCGTCGACTCGGCCAGCTGCTCGCGCGGCGCGACATCGGCCTCGTCTACGGCGGCGGCAACGTCGGGCTCATGGGCATCGTCGCCGACGCCGTGCTCGCCGAGCGCGGCAGTGTCACGGGCGTCATCCCGCGCGCGCTCGTCGACCGCGAGCTGGCGCACGCGCGGCTGACCGAGCTCGTCGTGGTCGACACGATGCACGAGCGCAAGCAGCGTATGCACGATCTCTCCGACGGCTTCATCGCGCTGCCCGGAGGCTTCGGCACGCTCGACGAGCTGTTCGAGGCGTTGACCTGGGCGCAGCTCGGCATGCATCGCAAGCCGTGCGGGCTGCTCGACGTCGATGGCTTCTGGGAGCCGCTCCGCGCGCTCGTCGAGCGGCAGGTGGCCGAGGAATTTGTGCGCACGCATCACGCCATGATGCTGTTGCACAATAACGATCCCGAGGCGCTGCTCGACGCTTTCGCCGCCTACCGCGCGCCCGACGTCACCAAGTGGATTGGCCGGCGCGACGCCTAGTGGTGGCTGCGGTCAGCGCCGGCGTTCGACGCGGCGGCGACCGAGGGGCAGCGCGAACCAGAGGAGGGTGATCAACACGCCGGAGAAGGCGGCGACGAAGAGCGCGCGGCCGGTGGTCGTGACGATCGCGGTGACGACGAAGACGGCTGCCACCATGGCGAAGGCGAGCAAGATGCCGCCGACGATCGCCAGCCGATTGCAGGTGCGCAGCATCTGCTCTTTGTCCTGCACGTCGCGGCGCCAATGCAGACGGTGGTAGACCGACGGCGCGATGAGGAAGATGCACGAGGCGGTGGTGGTGAGGAAGCAGATCAGGAAGACGTCCTGGATGAGCCCGGTGACCTGATCGAATTTGGAGCTGAAGGGCGCGGCCAGGAGGAAGCCGAAGAGGAGCTGCACGCCGGGCAGCGCCACGCGGATCTCGTCGAGGAACTCCGGCCACTCACGCTCGAAGCTCGGGCCGAGCGGGGGCGGCGCCTGCGATGGCTCGCTCATCGGCCACACTGTACCGCTCCAGCGCCGTTCGGGTAAGCTGCCGGCATGGCCGAGCTACGACCGATTCCGTTCGCCGAGCTGCTCGAGCGCGTGCTCGTCGAGCCGGCGCGTCAGGAGTCGCTGTTCGACCTGCCGCTGCGCAAGATCTGGCGGCCGCGCGCCGACCTCGATCTCTCCGTCGACGTGCACGGGCATCGCGCGCAGTCGCCGGTCGGCCCGGCGGCGGGGCCGCACGCGCAGCTGGCGCAGAACATCGTGCTCGCGTGGGCTGCGGGCTCGCGGATCATCGAGCTAAAGACCGTGCAGGTGCTCGACGAGCTGACCATTCCGCGGCCGTGCATCGACGCGGCCACGATCGGCTACAACGTCGAGTGGTCCCAGGAGCTGCGCCTCGCCGAGTCGCTGCGCGAATACGTCGCGGGGTGGATGCTGGTGCGCATCCTGCGCGAGCTCGACCCGCTCGGCCTCGGCGCCGCGGCGGCGCTGTCGGAGCCGGTCTTCGAGCTGTCGGTCGGCTACGACCTGAAGGGCCTGCAAAGTGTGCAGATGCACAATTATTTGTTGCAGGCGCAAAACGTCGGGACGCTCGTCGACGAGCTGCGCGCGCAGATTCCGGAGCAACACAAGCGGCTGCGCGATCTCGACTTCCGCAGCGATCTGGTCCGTTGCGTCACGCTCTCGACCTTCCACGGCTGTCCGCCCGAGGAGATCGAGGCCATCGCGCGCTACCTCATCGACGACGTCGGCGTCGACGTGATCGTGAAGCTCAACCCGACGCTGCTCGGCTACGACGAGGTCCTCTACCTGCTGCACGATCGCATGGGCTATCACGACCTTTCTCCCAAGCGCTCCGCCTTCGAGGGCGATCTGAAGTGGCAGGAGGCGATCGCGCTCGGCTGGCGGATGCAGGAGGCGGCGGCGCGGCGCGGGCGCAGCTTCGGCGTGAAGATGACCAACACGCTCGTCGTCGAGAACCACAAGCGGTGGCTGCCGGGCGACGAGATGTACCTGTCGGGGCCGCCGCTGCACGTATTGGCGATGCACTGCGTGGAGCGCTGGCGCGCGGCGTTCGGTGGCGCGGTGCCGCTGTCGTTCTCGGGCGGGATCGATCAGCACAATGTCGTCGACGCGGTGGCGTGCGATCTGGTGCCGGTGACCACGTGCACCGATCTGCTGCGGCCGGGCGGCTACGGGCGGCTCGGCAAATACCTCGAGAACCTCGAGGAGGCGATGGCGGCGTGCGGCGCGCGCGATCGCGACGAGCTGGTGTGCAAGCGGTTCGGCAAGGAGGACGAGGCGGCGCGGCTCGTCGACGGCGAGCTCGAGGAGCAGGGCGCGCGCGTCGATGCGGCCGAGCGGCGCGCGCGCGTCGTGCGCATGGCGGGCGTGCTCAACAGCCACGAGGTCGCGGCGCGCGTGACCGGCGATCCGCGCTATGCCGCGGGCAAGAACGGCAAGCCGCCGCGCAAGGTCGGCTCGTCGCTGGTGCTGCTCGACTGTCTGTCGTGCGACAAGTGCGTGCCGGTCTGTCCGAACGACGCGAACTTCTCGATCGACACGCCGCCCGAGGAGCTGGGGTACGAGGACGTCGTCGTCGACGCGGCGGGCGGCGTGACGCGCGAGGCGGGTGGGTTGTGGACGGTGAAGAAGGCGCAGCAGTGGGCGAACTTCGCCGACGCGTGCAACGAGTGCGGCAATTGTGACGTGTTCTGCCCTGAGGACGGCGGGCCCTACGTCATGAAGGCGCGCTACTTCGGATCGCGCGCGAGCTTCGACGCGTCGCCGGGGCACGACGGTCTGTGGATCGAGCGCGCTGCCGGTGAGCTCCACGTGTATGCGCGCGTGGCGGGCAAGCCGTGTGCGATGCGGACCAGCGGCGACGAGGCGATCGTCGACGACGGCGTGGTGCGCGTGCGCTATGACCGTCGCCGTGACGCGATCGTCGAGGCCGCGCTCGTCGACGGCGCGCGCGGGCCGCATCGGCTGTCGGGCACGGTCTATCTGACCCTACGCACGTTGCTGCGCGCGGTGCTCGATCCGCAGCGCGTGAACGCCGTGTCCGTTCGATTGGCGTCGGCGCCGGCGTCGGCGTCGGCGTCGGGCTAGAGCCGCGCCCAGAGCCGCGCGGCGATCTCGCGCGCGCGGGCGTAGATGCGCTCTTCGTCGACGTTGACGCAGACGCCGTCGCGCACCACGACGTGACCGTCGACGACCACGTCGCGCACGCGCGCGGCGCCGAGCCCGAACAGGAGGTGCCCGCCGAAGTTGCCGTCGTCGACGGGCGTGGGCGACGCGTAGTCGAGCGTGATCGTGTCGTCGAGCGACTCGATGCCGAACGAGGCCGCGGCGAATGCGCGGTTGCGCGCCAGTGTTGCGCCGGGGTCGAGCGGATCGCCGTGATCGCGTGCGGCGAAGAAGGCGAACTGCGCCTCGGCGCGCATGTCGGCGCCGATGCCGTCGGTGCCGAGCAGCAGCCGCTCGCCGAAGCGGCTCGGGTGCGCGTAGCCGACGGCGTTGTTGGCGTTGCTGCGCGGGTTGTGCACGACCCACGCGCCCGCTTCACGGATGAGCGCCACGTCGGCGTCGTCGACGTGGATGCAGTGAGCGAAGAGCGCGCGCTCGTCGAGGAGGCCGCGCGCCTTCAGCCACGACACCGTCGAGCGGCCGTCCTTGCGCGCGTCGACGGCGTCCTCGGCGACGTGGATGTGCACGCCCGCGCGATGGCGGCGCGCCACGTCCGCGAGCGCCTCGGCGGTGGCGTCCGACAGCGTGAAGGCGGCGTGCGCGCCGACCATCGCACGCACCAGGCGCGGCGGCTCGCGGCGCACGCGCGCGAGGAAGCGATCGTTCTCGCGCACGCCGGCGCGCGCCTCGTCGGGGCCGTTGCGATCGGTCACCTCGTAGCAGACGACCGCGCGCAGCCCGACCTCGGCGACTGCCGCGGCCACGAGGTCGAGCGAGCCGTCGACGGCGTTGCCGCCGCGTCCCGGCGAGGCGTGATGATCGACGAGGGTGGTGCAGCCTGCCTTGGCCGCCTCGACGGCGCCGACGAGCGCCGAGATCTCGACCGCCTCGGCGTCGAGCGCGCGATCGAGCCGCCACCACACGCGCTCGAGGATCTCGACGAAGTTGCGCGGCGTCTCGGCCGGCGCGGGCATGCCGCGCGCGAGCGCCGAGTACAGGTGCGTGTGCGCGCAGACGAACCCGGGGATCGTCAGCTTATTGTGCGATTGCATCACGCCTGATGTGCAGCCGCATCATGCGCGACGATGGCGCGCACGTCATCGAGAGAAACCTTGATCCGCCGCGCTTCGGGGCAGGCGCGCTGCGCCGAGCGCACGTCCTTCAGACCATTGCCCGACACGATGTGCAGCACCGTCTCGGTGGGCTTGACGATCTCGTCGGCGATGGCGCGCAACAGGCCGGCCACGCCGGTGACGCCGGCCGGCTCGCCGAACACGCCGGTGTGTTGCGCCAGCTCGTACATCGCCGAGAGGATCTCGCCGTCCTCGACGGCGACCATGGCGCCGTGCGACTCGCGGATGGCGCGCAGCGCCTTGGTCTGGTTGCGCGGCTGGCCGACCGCGATCGAGTCGGCGAGCGTGTTGGCCTTCACCGGGCGCAGCGTCTCGTCGCCCGCCTGGAACGCGTCGTAGATCGGCTGCGCGCCGGCGGCCTGCACGCCGAGCAGGCGCGGCAGCTTGTCGATGATGCCGAAGCGCTTCATCTCGACGAAGCCCTTCCAGATGCCGGCGATGGTGCAGCCGTCGCCGACGGCGACCGAGACCCAGTCCGGCACGCGGCCGGCGAGCTGCTCGGCGGCTTCGAGGCCCGAGGTCTTCTTGCCCTCGATCAAATAGGGATTGATGGCGCAGTTGCGGTTGTACCAGCCGAACGTCTGCGCTGCCTCCTGGCACAGGTAATACGCCTGGTCGTAGCTGCCCTCGACGAGCAGCACGTTCGACTTGAAGATGCGCAGCTGCGCGACCTTGCCCTCGGGCGCGTGCGCGGGCACGAAGATGTACGCCTTGAGGCCGAGATTCGCCGAGAAGCCGGCGAGCGACGACGCCGCGTTTCCCGTCGACGCGCAGCAGATGGTGTCGTAGCCGAGCTCGACCGCCTTGGCCGTGCCGACGGCGCTCGCGCGATCTTTGAAGCTGCCCGTCGGCAGACGGCCGTCGTCCTTGATGAAGAGGTTCTTGATGCCCCAGCGTGACGCCAGCTCGGGGAACTCCATCACCGGCGTCCAGCCGATCTGCAGCGACGGCA
>DATNAQ010000107.1:0-38953 GCA_035607415.1 Polyangia bacterium | reverse complement strand
TTCACCGACGAGCGGAACCTTGAGGCGGATGTCGGCGTTTCGTTCGAACGAGAGCAGGTGATAGACGACCGTGAAGTCGCTCGGCGGCTGCTCGGGCTTGTGCGCGCGTACGCGCTCGTCGATCGCGGTGAGGTCGTAGAGCATCCGATACGGCCGCTCGACGCTCTCTTTGAGGTGACGCAGGACGCCGGGCGCTTCGTCGCGGCTCACCCACAGCGTCGGGACGTCGTCACGCGTCGGCTGCGGTGTCGGCGAAATATGGAGCGCGGCGCGCAGATCCGCGACGAGCGTTGGTTGCGTGAGCGTGTCCACTCATACCTCGTCGGGTGTCCGCAGCGTTACGAGGCGCTGGCGCTCCGGCCGCTTCAGATCGCGCAGCGATGGCAACGGCGCGCGCTCGACGCCTTGCGGACCGACGGCCCAGCTCAGCGGCCGTCGCTCTTTGCCCACCGCCTGTTGCAAGAGGAGCAGGCCTTCCATGAACGCATCGGGGCGCGGCGGACAGCCCGGCACGTAGACGTCGACCGGCAGGAACGTGTCCACGCCCTGCACGACGCTGTAGATGTCGTACATGCCGCCGGAGTTGGCGCACGAGCCCATCGAGATCACCCAGCGCGGCTCCATCATCTGCTGGTAGAGGCGCTTGATGATCGGCGCCATCTTGATGAACACGGTCCCGGCGATGATCATGACGTCGGCTTCGCGCGGCGTGCCGCGGATGACCTCCGCGCCGAAGCGGGCGATGTCGTACTTGCTGGTGATGCTGGTGGCCATCTCCACGTAGCAGCAGGAGAGGCCAAAGTTGAAGGGCCATAGCGAGTTCTTGCGGCCCCAGGCCACGAGATCCTGCACGCGCCCGAGGATCAAGCTGCGCCGTACCGCCTGCTCGACGGTGTCGGCGGCGCCTTCGACGCGCTCGGGTACGGCCGTGGTGCGCTGATAGTGCCAGACCATCGATCAGCGCTCCCTGTGGGCCAACGCGGGCCGCCCCGCGATGCCCCACTCGAGGGTGTGCCGCCGCCACAGATACACGAGCGCGCACACCAGCACGCCGACGAAGACCATCGCTTCGGCATACCCGGCCCACCCGAGCTCGGGTGCGGCGATCGCCCAGGCGAACAAGAAGACGGCTTCCAGGTCGAAGACGACGAACGCCACCGCCACGGTGTAGAAGCCGACCGACAGCCGGAGCCGCGCGCCGCCCGTCGAGGCAACACCGGACTCATACGGATCATCGGTCGCGCGTTCGACGTGGCGCTGGCCGAGGAGCCACGAGGCCGCGAGCATCGCCGCGACCAGCGCGATCACTGCGGCGGCATAGAGTGCGAGCGGCCAGACTGGCGTCATCGGAGCTTGGAGTAGGAATCGGCGAGCCGATTTCAATCGGTGTCATGCGGAGCGCCGACGCTCAGCGGCGGAAAGCGTGTCTGCAGAAGATCGCGCATCGACCTTCTCCTGCGGCGATGCGGGCGGCGTGCGCAGTGTTTGCCGACGGGCGTCCGACTGATCCCTTCGCATCAGGCTTTCGCACCAGGGTTGACGGGGCTGGGCGCAGCCATGGGAAGTGACCACTGGAGGATCGCGTGATCAGCAACGTCGACGGAACGCGCATCTGCGACGATGATGTCGAAGCGCTGGCGCGCTGGCAGCCCACCGCGACACGCACCGCCGAGGTGCCGTTCGTCGTCGGCCGCGTGCTCCTGCAGGACTTCACCGCGCGTTCCGGTCGACCTCGTCATCGACCACTCGGTGCAGGTCGACTACTACGCGCGTCCCGATACGCTAGGGCGCAACATGGAGATCGAGGCGCACCGCAACGCCGAGCGCTATCGCTTCCTCAAGTGGGCCATGCAGGCGTTCGACGGGCTGCGCATCGTGCCGCCCGGGTTCGGCATCTGCCACCAGGCTCGAGCTGCCGCCGTCAGCAGCCCTTGTCGAGTCCGCCGCGAGCGTTACAGCTTGCCTTCAGATGGAGGCGACGCCGACGGCCGAGTGGCAACCGCTGCACCTGTCGGTGCGGCCAGCGGCGCCGTTCGACTTCGCGCTGACGGCGCGGGTGCTGCGCCGCTCGACACGCAACGTGATCGACCACGTCGACGAAGACGGGACCTGGTCGCGCGTCGTCGTCCTCCGACAGGGCCCGGCGCTCGTCCGCGGCCATCAGCATGGCGACACGGTCACGTTCGAGGTCGCGCCCGCGCACGCTGGCAATCGACGGACGATCGCCGCGCTCGTGACCCGACTTTTCTCGCTCGATATCGAGCTGGGCTCGTTCTTCCGCCGGCTTCGCCGCGAGCCCGGCCTCGCCGAGGTGGCTCGTCGCTGCGCGGGGCTGCGGCCGCAGCGCTTCGCCACGCTGTTCGAGACGCTGGCCAACGGGCTTGCGTGCCAGCAGCTGTCGCTCGACAGCGGCCTCATGCGACTCGGCCGCCTCTGCGAACGCTTCGGTCCACGCACTGCCGACGGCTGGCGCGTCGGTCCGCCTGATCCCGAACGGATCGCGCATGCGCCCGTGTCGATCCTGCGCCAGGCGGGATTCTCCAACCGTCGCGCCACCGAGCTGCGCGAGCTGGCGCGCTTGCCGCTCGATCGCTTCGAGGCCGAGCTGACCGCGCTCTCCGACGACGACGCCCGCGCCCGCCTGCTCGAGCTGCCCGGCGTCGGGCCGTGGACCGCCGACTACGTGCTCTTGCGCGGGCTCGGTCGGCTCGATGTGTTCCCCGCCGGCGACGTCGGCGCAGCGCGCACGCTCGGCCGCATCCTCGGGCGCACCATCGCGCCGGCCCGCGCCGGCCGCATCGCGGCGCGCTTCTCGCCGTTTCGTGGATTGCTCTACTTTTGCATGCTCGGCTGGGTGCTCGGCGCACCGTCACATTGAAGATGCGCGCGCAGGAATTCGCGGCTATTTCCAGCGGACCTGCTCGTGGCAATCGGCGCAGTGGCCCGCTGCCGGAGCTCACCGCCGCACTACGCGAGGAGGTCCCGCATGGATGAACCGAAGATCGAGCGGATGGTGAGAGAGCTGCTCGTCGAGATCGGCGAGAACCCGGAGCGCGAAGGGCTGCTCAAGACACCGCATCGCATTGCGGCTGCGCTGGCGTTCTTGACGTCGGGTTACCGCGCCGACCTGAGGCAACTGATCAACGGCGCGACGTTTCGACAAGAAGAGAACAACATGATCGTGGTTCGCGACATCGAGGTGTACAGCCTCTGTGAGCACCATATGCTGCCCTTCTTCGGAAGATGCCATGTCGGATACATCCCGAAGGGCAAGGTGTTCGGCATCAGCAAGATCGCGCGCCTCGTCGACATGTTCGCGCGGCGGCTGCAGATCCAGGAGCGGCTCACCGAGCAGGTGGCGAAGACGATCATGGAGGCCATCGATGCCTGCGGCGTCGGCGTCGTCATCGAAGCGCGCCATTTGTGCATGATGATGCGCGGAGTGCAGAAGCAGAATTCGATGCTGACGACCTCCTCGGTGCTCGGCAGCTTTCATTCCTCGCACGTCACGCGCACCGAATTCCTGGCCCTCATCGACCGCCCCAAGCCATGAGACATCTGCCGTTCAACCCGCCGGACGATGCTCCGAGCGAGCCATGATCCGATGCGCGTGTCGCTCCAGCTCCTCCTTCAAGACGACGGCGTTGTTATGCTCGGCATCATGAGACGAGAAGACGAGCGTGACTGTCCCGTCGGCGGCGCGCATGGCGAGCTCGTGAAGGCGCTCCGAGAGCGACCGATCCTTCAGCTCCTGGCGGTAGCGCTGCTTGAACTCTGACCACTTCGCCGGATCGTGAGCGAACCACTTGCGCAGCTCGTGGCTGGGCGCAATGTCCTTCTCCCAGCGAGCGAGCGGCAGGTCTTGCTTTCGGATGCCGCGGGGCCACAGCCGCTCGACGAGAACCCGATAGCCGTCGTTCCGAGAGGCAGCCTCGTACGCCCGCTTCAACTTGATCATCGCGTCCCTCCGGAAGCAGGGTAGGGCGCTCGAGCAGGCGCGCCAATGGTGTGGATGTTGCTCGACTGATGGACATGAGCTCGCGGATCGCGATCAATGGATTGGGACGCATCGGGCGCGCTCTCCTGAAGGTCGTCACCGACGAGCCGGCGTTCGAGCTGGTCGCCGTCAATGATCTGGTCGATGTAGAGAACCTCGCGTACCTGCTCCGCTATGACACCGCCTACGGCCGCTACGCCAAATCGGTCGCTGTCGACCGTAGCGAGCTCGTCGTAGCCGGGCGGAAGCTGCGCACGCTTCGCAGCCGCGACCCACTCGAGCTGCCGTGGAAGGAGCTCGGCGTGGAGCTCGTCTTCGAGTGCACCGGTGCGCTCACCCGCCGCGAAGACCTCGAGAAGCACCTTCGGGCGGGGGCTCGGCTGGTGCTCCTCTCGGCGCCGTCCAAGAGCGCCGATGTGGAGACGATCGTCCACGGCGTCAACGCGCCGAACGGAGGCGTCAGCATCATCTCTTGCGCGAGCTGCACGACGAACTGCATCACGCCCGTCGTCGAGGTGATCGGCCGCCGCATCGGCTTCAAGAAGGCGGTGATGACGACCGTGCACGCCTATACCTCGTCGCAATCAGTGGTCGACGGTCCGAGCAAGCAGCTCCGCCGCGGCCGCGCGGCAGGCGCAAATCTGGTCCCGACGACGACCGGCGCCGCCCGCGCGACGACGCGGGCGCTGCCGCAGTACGCGGGCCTGTTCGACGGCATCGCCGTGCGGGCGCCGATCCCGGTCGGCTCGATCGCGGACATCACCTTCGTGACCTCGCGCAAGACCAGCGCCGAGGAGGTAAACCAGGTTTTCACCGAAGAAGCCGCGACCCAGCGCTACGCGGGCGTGCTCGGCGTGTCGAGTGACCCGCTCGTCTCTTCGGACATCGTCGGTGACCCGCGCGCGTCGATCGTCGATCTCGGCCTGACCCACGTGATCGACGGCGACCTCGTCAAGGTCATGAGCTGGTACGACAACGAGTGGGGATACGTGCACCAAATGGTGCGGGAGGCGCTGTCAGCACTCGGCACGCGCTGAACGACGGCACGCGCATCGACGCCGGCCTCGAAGTGCACGACCTCCTCCTCTAGTATGGGAAGACGCGGCGGGTGACGTTCAACACGCCGGTGGAAGACATGCTCACCGTCGGCGGTGACACGGGTTGCGGCGATGCCGACGAGCGTGCGCGCGGGCCTCGTGCGCGCGCACGACCACGGCGTCGACACGTGCCTCGACTGCGCCGATCTCCGGGACGCCTACTTCGACTGCGGCGAAGGCGACGGACACTAGAGGTCGAGGCGAGCGAAGCGGCGCATGGCGGCGCCGAGCGGCAGCGCGACCCAAAGCGCGAGCGATGCCACGAGCAAGAACGCCGCACCGCCGGCGCCGCTGGTGAAACGGAGCAGCGCCAACGAGGCGGCGCCGAACGCGCCCGTGCCTTCGATGCCGAGGAGCGCGCCCGTGCGCGCCGCGCCGATCGGGTTGACCATGACCGACACGATGAGCAGACGTGAGGCGAGCGCGGATGGCAGCATGCTCGCGATGCCGAGCGTCACGAGGTCGACGAGGATGACGGTGGCGAACCAAACGAGGATGGCGAACGCGAGCGCGCGCGTTCGCTTCTTGCCGACCGCCGCTGCCGAAAGCCACGCCGCGATCGCGAGGAACACCGCCGTGAGCGCGATGGCGACGGCGACGAGGAGCGCGTAGCCGGCCTCGCCTTCGTCGCCCGCCGTCGAGAAGACGGCGATGCCGGCGATGCCGAAGCCGATCAGCTGCGCGCCGGAGAGCGCGGCGAACAGGCCGATGAGCTTGCCGCCGAGGATCGTGCGGCGCGAGATCGGCTGCGCGACGAGCAGCTCGGCGGTGCCGCGCTCGGGCGCGAGCGCCAGCACTCCGGTGACCAGCGCGGCGAGCGGAACGATGAGGACGACCAGCTGCACCAGCGACGCGCTCGTGCGCGCGAAGTCCTGCACGCCGTGGCCGCCGGACAGGATGTAGCCCGAGGTGGCGACGCCGAGCGCGAGCAGCGCGAAGGCGATGGCGAAGGTCTGGGTCCAGCGCGAGCGCAGCGCCAGCGTCAGCTCCTGGCGGGCGACGAGCACGAGCGGTGATGAACCGAGGTCACGCATCTCAGTTGGCCTTGAAGACGTCGGCGGCGCTGAGCGGCGTCGCACCGCGGGCCGCCCCGTCGCTGGCGCGTGACGCTTCGTTGGCGTGCGCGATCAGCTGCGAGCCCATCGGCGTCTCGAGCGCCGGCTGGCGCGCGTAGACTGCTTGCGAGAGCGGAACCCAGGTCTTGGTGCGATGGTCGGCGACGTAGACGGCCGCCTTCCACGGTAGCGTGGCCGTCGCCAGATACGAGCGCAGGCAGCCGAGGTCGTCGAAGAAGCGCGGCTCCTCACCGGGCGCGACGAGCTGCGCGGCCGTGCTGCCGTCGACGATCGCCATGCGGCAAAACGCGCACGCTTCCTTGCCCGAGGTGTCGAGCGCCGCCGGCGTCGTGCGCGAGAGGCTGCAGCCGGCGAGCAAGAGGATGAATAGCCACTTCATGGTGTCGCTCCGGTCAGCTCGCGATAGAGCGTGTCGAGGTGCGCCTCTTCGGCGCTGAGGCTCAAGATGTCGACGGCAGCGGCGCGCACGATGTCGAGCGCAGCGGCGCGAATGCCGGCCCGTCCCGGGATCGAGAGCTGCCCGGCGTTCCAGCGCGTGCCGGGGGCCAGCGCGTCGAGCCGCGCGACGAGGCCGTCCGGACAATCAGGCAGGCGCAGGCGCATGACGCCGTGGTTCGCCAGGCGCTCGGTGAGCTCGGCTTGCGTCAACAGCGCCACCAGCTTGCCGGAGACGAGGATGGCCACGCGATCGGCGAGCCGCTCGACGTCGCCGAGCTGATGCGAGGTGAACAGCGTCGAGCGGCCGGCGCGGCGCTGCGCGTCGACGAGCGCGTAGAACGCTTCGAGGCCGGCGGGATCGAGCGACGCGGTCGGCTCGTCGAGGATCAGGACCGGCGCATCGGCGACCGCGGCGACGGCGAGGCCGAGCCGCTGCACCATGCCGCCCGAATAGGTGCCGACCGGGCGCGCCGCGGCGCCGTTGAGCGCGGCCATCGCCAGAAGCTCGCGCGAGCGCGCGACCGTCGCGTGACGGAGCGTGCGATAGAACTCCATGACTTCGACCCCGCTCAGCGCCTCGGGGAAGCCGACGCGCTGAGGCAGAAACGACAAGGCGCGGCGCGCAACCGCCGTCGCGGCGTCGCGCCCGGGATCGCCGACGAGCACACGGCCCCAGGTCGGGCGCGTCAGACCGGCGGCCATCTTGAGCGAGGTCGTCTTGCCCGAGCCGTTGGGCCCGAGCAGCGCGACGATTTCGCCGGCGCCGATGGCCAGATCGAGCCCATCGACGGCGCGGTGCGCGCCGAAGGTCTTGACCACCGAGTCGAAGCGGATCATGTGTCGCCTCGACGGCGGCCGCCGGCGACGACGGTGATACCGACGAAAAGCGCGGCCAACGCGCTCGCCAGCGCCGCGCGATGCGATCCGCGACGCGCCGGCTCGGGCCGCGGCACCAACGGCAGCGACGGCGCGCGCACGAGCGGGGCGTGGTCGACCGCGCGAATCGGCTCGAGCACGGGAAAGCTGCGCTCGGCCCGCGCCAGCGCCGCCGCGGCCAGGCTCTGCGCCAACAGATCCGCCGCCGTCAGGTTGCCGCGAAAGTGGTCGAACAGGTTGCCGAGCACGTAGGGGCGATCGCTGACGCCGTCGCCGTCGAGGTCGGGCTCGTCGTTGTCGGACCAATAGTTGCCGTCGAAGCTGGTGTCGGTGCGCTTGCCGACCAGTGTCAGCGACGTCAAGTTGCCGACGAACGAGTTGCCGGCGAAGCGCACGTCGCCGCAAGAGTCGTAGAGCATGATGGCGGTGTCCGAATCGGCGACGACGTTGCGCCGGAAGACGTCGCGATAGGATCCTTCGAGAAAGATTCCGCGCGCGTTGTCGGCGACGAGGTTGTCCTCGGCGAGCGAGTCGTCGCACGCCTTGAAGAGGATGCCCACCGACGCGAAGCCGCGGTTGTGCAAGAGGCGGTTGCGGCGGAAGGTGATGTGCCGCGAGTACATCAGCACCGTGGCGGCGACGGAGTCCGCGAACACGTTGTCCTCGAAGACGTTGTCGTCGGAATACATGTAGTGGACGCCGTAACGGAGATCGTGCGCGCGGTTGCCGCGGATGTAGCCGTGCGACGACGACTGGATGTAGAAGCCGTCGCGCACGTCGACGAGCTCGTTGTCGACGAGTAGAAAGCCGTCGGTGTTCCACACGTGGATGCCGGAGCCCTTCTCGCCGGGAGACTTGTCCTTGATGCCGCGGATGACGTTGCGCGCGACGCGGGCACCATCGGCTGCGCGCAGGTAGATGCCGAAGAGCGTGTTGGCGATGCGGCAGTCGCGGACCGTCACGCGCGGCGTGGAGACGTGCACGCCGGCCGAGTCGCGGCCGAGATCGCCGCCGCCGCGGCCGTCGATGTCGAAGCCTTCGAGGACGACGTCGGCCGCGCGCACGCGCACGACGCTGCCGGCGCCGGAGCCGACGAGCCGCGGCCGTCCATGGCCGACGAGGCGCAGGGGATGATCGATCAGAAGGTCGCCCGCGTATTCGCCCGGCCCGACTTCGATGGTCGCGCCGTTGGCCGCGTTGTCGACGAGCGCTTGCAGCGGCGACGCGTCGGCCGGCGACGGCCGTCCCTCGAGCTGCCCCGGCGTCGTCGCCGGCATGTCCACGCCGACGGCGGCGCCGAGCGCCATCGCGAGCGTGAGCGCGAGCGCGAGCGTCACGCCGCTGTCTCGCTGCGCGCGCGATAGGCGAGCACGAGCGCCGCCGCCAGCGCCGCCGCCGAGACGCCCAGCGTATAGGTGCTCAGCGCCGGATACGAGTAGACATCGAAGTTCGCCATCTTCATGTGGCCGAAGATGGGTGGCGTGAACGGTGCCACCTTGACCGCGGAGACGCCGAGGTTGTGACCGTAGCTGTAGAGCTTGTAGACGAACGACCACAGCGAGAACAGGCCGAAGTAGCCGAACAGCGCGACCACGTCGACGAGATTGGCCACCTTGCCGAACACCGCCGCGCGCAGGAACAAGAGCACCAGCCCGCCGATGGCGAACGGCATCCACTTGAACTCGGTGAAATCCTCGGCGGCGAGATCGCGCATGCCGATGTAGTGGTTGAGAACGTTGATCTCGTGAACGTCCTGTCCGTGATTGCCGCCTTGCAGCTTGTAGCTGTAGATGTCGAGGCGCAGCCCGTCCTGATACTGCTGCGCGAACAACGTCATGTTCCACAGCGGCGCCACATACGTCGGCACCAGGCCGAGCGCAGCGACGAGGATGAGCGCGCGCGGCGCGCGCCCGAGCCGCCGATCGAGCCACGCCGCGAAGGTCATTTGGGCTTCACCACCATGTAGCCCTGCATCTCCTGGTGGAGCGCCGAGCAGAAGTTGGTGCAGTAGTAGTAGAAGACGCCCGCCTTGTCGGCCTTGAACGTGACCGTCTTGGTCTCGCCGGGATCGATGACGAGGTTGAAGTTGTAGCCGGGCATGCCGAAGCCGTGCAGCTCGTCGGTGGTCTGCTCGATGTTGGTGATGGCGATGGTGACGGTGTCGCCTTGCCTGACCTCGAACTGCGTCGGCGTGATGGTCGAGCGCACCACCACCGTCTTGACGATCACCTTGTCGCCGCTGCGCGTCGGCCCCGCCTCTTTGACGTCCCACACCGCCAGCGGGTGATGGTTCTCCTCCTTCGGATAGACCTCGATCGGATGGATCTTGTCGGCCTTGACCATCTGCGCGTAGTGCGGCTCCGGCTCGGTGAACGCGTCGTAGAGGAGCTTCATCTTGTCGCCGGTGATGTCGATGAGCTGCGACGACTCCGGCTGCGACGGCCCCACCGAGAGGTGCCGTCCGTGCGACAGCTTGTTGAGCGCGATCATGTAATTGCCGTCGGGCGAGACGGTGTCGCCCTCGGCGGTGCACAGGTGGCCGATCGAGTACGACACCGGGATGCGATCGACGACCTGCCAGTCGCCGAGGCGCCATTTGGCGATGGCGCTGTCGATGAACAGCGACGTATAGGCCCAGCCGTCGGGGCCGAACTGCGTATGCAAAGGCCCGAGCCCGACCGGCACCTCGGCGTCCTTGATCGATTCGTATTTCAAGACCGGAATGCCATCCTCGTTGCCGATGAAGTCCTGATTGCGGATCGCCGTCTGCAGCTTCTCGAAGTTGAAGACGGTGGTGACGCCTTGGAGCTTGCCGTTGCCGACGATGTACTTGCCGTCGGGCGAGACGTCGACGCCGTGCGGCGACTTGCCGCAGGGCATGAGGTACATGAGCCCGGGAATCTTCGCCGGGTCGAGGACGCGTGCGCCGTTGACCAGCGAGCCTTTGCCCTCCGCGACCGACTTCTCCGCGAGCCGCCAGTCGACGGCGGCGATGTAGTCGCGGTCGCGCTGCGAGGCGGTGACCTCGAGCTTGCCGGTGGCGCGCTCGGAGTTGTAGCAGGTGAAGAACATCCAGCCGTCGGACGCCTTCTTCCCAGCGTCGCCGAGATCCCAGTCGAACGGCGGGGTCATGATCTCCCAGCCGAGCGACATGTGCCCGCTCTTCGGATCGATCTTGATGCCCGCGATGACGCCCTTGTACTTGGCCGCGTACTGGCTCACCGAAGCCGCTTCGCCGTCGAGCGGCGCCGAGAAGCGCGACGCCATCATGGCGTACTCGCTGTTGGGGGTGACGAAGGCCGACGCGTGATTGCCCGAGACGTTCGGCGCCGGGCCGTAGATCTCCTTGGTCTTGAAGTCGCGCAGATCGACGCGGCCGATGCGTCCCGAGATGCCGTTGACGAAGAGCCAGCGGCCGTCGTAGTCGCCGGCCGTCTCCGAAAGGGCCGGATGGTGCACGTCGTCCCACGAGTGGCCGGCGAGCATCGCCTTGGTGTCGTCGTCGAAGCCGTAGCCGGTCGCCGGATAGGGCGTGAACACCGGGATGGTCACGAGGTGGCGCATCGACGGAACGCCGAAGACGTAGACCTGCCCCGAGTGGCCGCCCGACGAGAACAGGTAGTATTCGTCGAGGTCGCCCGGCGCGATGTACGTCTTCTGCGCGGCGATGGCGATGTCCGACGTGGCGCCGCCGCCGCGATGCGAGCGTTGGCGCGGCGCGGTCGGCGCGCACTGTGCCGCGGCGAAGAGCAGCAGCGCCGCGCCGCTGAGCGCGTAGACGCTCCGATTGCTGGTGGTCATGGTTTCGCTCCCTCGTGTGACTGCGCCTTCTGCTTCTGGTGCTCGGCGAACGCCTCATGCAGCTTCTGCACCGCGACCGCCTTCTCTTCGGGCGACAAGATGATCTGGCGCGACAGGACGACCGACATCGTGCCGGTCGGCTCGCGCAGGAAGTCCTCGAGCGTGCGGCCGAAGCGCGACTGCACGTCGTCGACGGCGATCGACAGGTCCGGCCCGATCTGCGCCGGGCTGGTGACGCCGAGCGCCGAGATCGAGTGGCACACGAAGCAGCCGGTCTTGACGAACCAGGCGCCCGGCCCGGTCTTCATGCGCGCTTCGGCCTCGACTTCCTCTTTTGTCTGCGGATCGGTGCGGGGCGCGCCGGCCAGATACGCCGAGGGCACCGGCTGCCGCTTCCACGACAGCACCATCATCGCGATCGCCTGCGCCTCGCGCGTCGACAAGTGGAAGTTGGGCATCACCGTCTCGGGCGCGAGCGCGCGCGGATCCTTGAGATGCGCGACGTGCCACGCGAACGAGCTCTTCTGTCCGTTGAGCCGGCCGTACTCGAACTGCTCGGCCGCCTTGTCGCCCTCGTAGGTCAGGTCGGGCCCGATGCTGCCGCCGCGGCCGTTGACCACGTGGCAGGCGCGGCAGCCCTTTTCACGAACGAGCTTCTTGGCGAGGTTGATCTCGCTCGCGCCCTTGGTCTCGCGGTCGTAGCGATGGCAGGTGTTGCAGTTCATCTGCATGAGGGCGCTCTTGTCCTCGACGGCGAGCGTGTAGTCCGCGCCGAGCTGCGCGCCGAGCAGCGGCTCTTCCCAGTGCTCGCCGCCGCCGTGCGCCTCCTCGGCGTCGACGGCGTGGGGCTGGCCGCCGTGACAGACGGTGCAGCCGTATTTCTCGACGGGATGCTGCCGCAGCACCTCGACCGGATGCGTGCGCAGCGGCTCTTCGGCGTTCTCGAAGCCCTTCCAGCTGGTCGCCTGATGACAGGTGACGCAGCGATCGGCGCGCTTGAGCTCGGGCAGCCAGATCTGCTGCAACCCGCCCGGAATCGCAGCCGCCTTGTCGCGGCCGTACTTTGCGGTGACCTGCTGCTTGAACTCGTATTGCCAGTAGCGCCAATCGTGCGCGCGCTCGCTCATCGCGATCAGCACCGTCGGCACGACGAGGACGATGCCGATGACGGCGAGCAGCGGGCGGTCGCGCCGGGGGAACGGGCTATTCGTTCGCTTCTCCATGATCACGCCTCAGATCCGGGTCGGCAGCTGCGGCCACGGCTGCCATGGCCAGAAGAGGTGCCAATACGGTCCGCGGCAGAACGTGCCGATGAACGTGAGCACCAGGACGAGCGCGCAGATGATGAGGAAGACCGCGTTCTGGCGGCGGCGCGAGCGCGGCAGCCAGGTCCCCGTCGCCGGCGCCGGGCTCTTGTCGAGCCACGGCCACAACACGAGCACGCCGACGAGCAGGCCGGGCAGGAGCACGCCGCCGACGAAGGCGCCGTTGATGGTGAAGCCGCCCATCTTGATCGTCGTGTCGGTGACCAGCTCTTGCAGCCACAGAAAGTACCAGGGCGCCTTCGCCGGGTTCGGCGTCACCAGCGGATTGGCCGGCTCCTCGAGCGGCGAGCGCACGACGGCGGCCAGCGCGGCGATGACCGCGATGGTTCCCATCATCACGATGCAGATGCGGCGCGTGAGGTCCGGGATCGAGTTGACGCTGACGTCGCTCGGCTCGACGGAGTAGGCGCGCAGATTGGGCGAGGTGCCGCGCGCGATGCCGAGCAGCGTGTAGGTCTTCGTCTTCACCGTCGGCACTTCGGTGCGCTTCTGCGCCGCCACGCGATCGGCGCGCGCCAGGCCACCGTCCTTGCGGATGCGCCACATGTGATAGGCGAAGAGCACGCCGAGGAGGCCCGGCAAGACGACGATGTGCAGCGCGTAGAAGCGGATCAGCGTCGGCTGATCGATCACGCGTCCGCCGAGGAGCAGCTCGCGCACGCGCTCACCGATGACCGGCACCGAGGAGGCGATGTTGGTGCCGACGGTGATCGCCCAATAGGCGAGCTGATCCCACGGCAACAGGTACCCGGTGAAGCTGAGGAACAGCGTCACCAGCAGCATGCCGACGCCGATGACCCAGTTCCACTCGCGGCGCTGCCCGCGGCCGACGCCGTTCTTGTACGCGCCGGTCAAGAACACCCGCACGAGATGCAGGAACACGGCCGCGACCATGAGGTGCGCCGAGAGACGGTGCACCGAGCGCAGCCAGGAGCCGAACGTGACGACGTACTCGATGTCCTTGACCGACGCGTACGCGCGCTCCACCGACGGGATGTGCAGGAACATGAGCGGCAGGCCGGACACGATCAGCAGCCCGAGCAGGGCGGTCGAGATGGTGCCGAGCCACATCGAGTAGTTCCACGACAGCGAGTCTTTGAGCGCCTTCGCCGGGAACCAGTGCAAGATGAAGTTGGCGACGATGGCGTCGCCGGCCTGGCGATCCGACTGCGGGCGAAAGCTCCAGAAGCGGCGCTTGTGCACGCCGGGCGCCTCGGTCGGGACGATTTCCTCTTCGTTGGCCACGTTCTTCCTCACGCGATCGTCAGACGAAAGGTGTGATCGACCGGCTCGGCCAGATCGGCGACGAGCTGTCCGTCGTCGCTGGCGATCGACAGCCGATACCAGGCGAGCGGGCGCGGCGCAGGCCCGGCGTAGTTGGTGCCGTCGCCGTGATAGCGCGAGCCGTGACACGGGCACGAGAACTGGTGCGTCAGCTTGAGCGGCTGCCCGCCGACGGTCTTGGTCTCGGGCTGCGAGAGCGCCTCGGCGCGCACGGTGCAGCCGAGGTGCGTGCACACCGCCGACACCGCGTGAAACGTGAATCCCTCGCGAAAGATGAACAGCCGCTCGTCGGGCAGGAACTTCATGCCCTGCGGAAAGTCGTTGGGCGCGCCCAGCTTCACCGTCGTGGGCGGGTCGTACGAGACGTTGGGCACGAGCGAGCGCAGGGACGCGCCTGCCTGGGTGCACACCGCAGCGGCGCCGCAGCCGATGCCGAGCTTGATGAGGAACTCGCGACGGTCCTTCATGCCTTCTCCTTTGGCGGCACGTAACGTTCGGTGATGGAGAAGCGCTCCATCGTCATCGCGTCGGTGGGGCAGCGGATCGCGCACAGGCCGCAGCGGATGCAGCGGTCGTCGTCCTTGATCATCGCCGACAGCGGCAAGCCCGACGCCGAGGCGGCGCTCTTCAGCGCGGCGCGCTCGTCTTCGGGCAGCTCGAGCTCGTCGATGGGCACGAGCGCGAGGCAATACTCGGGGCAGACGTCGACGCAGCGATTGCACAGGACGCACTTCTCGGGGTCGTAGATGGTCTGCACGTGGCAGACGAGGCAGCGCGCGGCCTGCTGGCGCGCCTCGAGCTCGGCGTATCCGGTCTCGACTTCGGCGATGCCGGTGCGGCGGCCGACGTCGAGCGTCGGCGCGGCGACGCGATCCATGATCTCGAAGCCGGCGACCATGCGGTAGTCGCGCGTCGGGATCTTCTCGATCTCGACGAGCGTCTCGATGGCGGCGGCCTCGCGCGACAGGTGCTGATGGATCGAGCGCGCGGCGCGCTTGCCGTTGGCGACGGCTTCGATGAGGTTGCGCGGGCCGAAGGCGACGTCACCGCCGGCGAAGATGCCGGGCGCCGAGGTCGCCAGCGTCGTCTTGTCGACGGCGATGGTGCCCGCCGGCGACAGCGCGACGCCGTCTTCCGGCCGCAAGAAGCCGAGGTCGGCGCGCTGGCCGATGGCGAGGATGCAGCTGTCGGCCGGCAGCGTGATGACGTCGCCGTCGTCGTAGGCGGGCGCGAAGCGGCCGCTCGCGTCGAACACCGAGCGCACCGCGCGCAGCTCGACGGCGTGCAGCCGCTTGTCGCCGACGAAGCGCTTGGGTCCGCGCCGCGGCAGGAACTTCACGCCTTCGCGCTTGGCCTCTTCGAACTCTTCGTGTCCCTGCGCCGAGCGCAAGACCGGCATCTCCTCGAAGCTCTCGAGCGAGACGATGCTCACTTCGCGCGCGCCCCCGCGCAGCGCGCCGCGGGCGGCATCGAGCGCTTCTTTGAGACGCGCGTCGGTCTCGCCGGCCAGGCGATCGACGTCGGTCTCGTCGGTGAGGCGGAGCGCGGTGCGCGCGGCGTCGAAGGCGACGAAGCCGCCGCCGATGACCACGACCTTCTTGCCGAGCTCCATGCGGAAGCCGCGGTTGGCGTTGAGCAGGTAGTCGACCGCCTTGATGACGCCGTCGAGCTCGCCGCCTTCGATCGTCAGGTCGCGCCCCTTCTGCACGCCGGTCGACAAGAAGACCGATTCGAAGCCTTCCTGTTTCAAGGCGCCGAGGCCGTAGCTCGGCGTCAGCGCCGTGTTCAGCTTGAGCTCGACGCCGAGCGCCTGGATCTTGGCGATCTCCGCCTGCAACAAGCTGCGCGGCAAGCGGTACTCGGGGATGCCGAAGCGCAGCATGCCGCCCGGCTCTTCCGACGCCTCGAGCACGGTGACCGCGTAGCCGAGCAGCGCCAGATCGTGCGCGGCGGCCAGTCCCGCCGGTCCGGCGCCGATGATCGCGACCTTCTTGCGCGCCTGGTTGCCTTCGAGGCCGGCGACGAACGGCTTCGTCGGCAGATGTCCCGCGTAGCGATTGCCATGCTCGACGAGATGCTCGAGCAGCTGATCTTGGGTGTCCGGCCGTCGCGACTCGACGCCGTGCTTCTCCGTGACGAAGCGCTTGAGCGCGCGGATCGAGATCGGCGCATCGATGGCGCCACGACGGCAGGCGTCCTCGCACGGCGCGGCGCACACGCGGCCGCACACCGACGCGAAGGGGTTGGGCGCACGTGCGACGAGGTAGGCCTCTTCGTCTCGTCCCTGTGCGATGAGCTGCACGTAGGCGCCGGCATCCGTCGACACCGGGCATCCTGCCTGGCACTTCACCTGCGCCTTCCAGTGCTCGACGTCTGGGAGCCGGGTCTTCATCGCGCCGAGCGCTCTCTGCACGCCGCGTGACAACCCGATATCGCGGACAAAGGCGGCGCGGGCAAGAGGTCGCGCGCACGGTTTGCAGGTCGCGTTCGGGCTGCCGCAAGCTTTGCGCGAAACGGCGAGCGCGCTCCGGCCCCTTCGGTTGGAACCGCGCATGCATTGCGTGGCGGCATGATCAACCAAGAGTCCGCTGCCGCTTCGATCAGTCTGGCGCTCAGCGCCGACCACGAACGACTCGACCGGCTGTTCGACGACGCGTGCACGCGCGTCGGCGCCGGCGACTTCCCGGGCGCGACCATGTCGTTCAGCGAGTTCGCGCGCGGCCTTTTGCACCACATCGCCGTCGAGGAGCGCTCCCTGTTTCCGGCGTTCGACGCGCGCGCTCGCATGCCGGGGCCGACCGCGGTCATGTGCCACGAGCATCGCGCCATCGAGCGGTCGCTCGCGCTCGCGGCGGACGCGTTGACGTCATTGGGTGCCAGCCGCTTCGCCACCGAGGCGGCGGAGCTCTCGGCCATCCTGGCCGCGCACAACATGAAGGAAGAGCGCATCATCTACCCACGCAGCGACGCGGCGCTCGACGAGACCGAGCGGGCCGCGGTGCTCGAGGCGCTGAGACGCTGATGCGCGTCCCGCCCGACGTGCTGCGCCGGCTCGAGATCGCGGCGCCGCGCTATACCAGCTATCCGACGGTGCCGGCGTGGTCCGACGCCTTCGGTCCCGACGATCACACGCGCGCGCTCGCCGCTGTTGCCGTCGACGAGCCGCTGTCGCTCTACGTGCACATCCCGTTCTGCAAGGAGCTGTGCACCTATTGCGGCTGCAACGTGGTCATCACGCGCGATCAGGGCCGCGTCGAGCGCTACCTGGCGACGCTCGACCGCGAGCTGGCGATGACCGCCGCGGGGCTCGGCGGCCGGCGCACGTTGACGCGCATCCACTTCGGCGGCGGCACGCCCACGTTCCTCGACGAGGAGCAGCTCACGCGGCTATGGTCGGGCATCACCGCGCACTTCACCATCGCCGCGGATGCCGAGGTGGCGATCGAGATCGATCCGGTGGTGACGAGGCCGCAGCAGCTCACGCTCCTCGGCAGCTTCGGCTTCAACCGCATTTCGATGGGCGTGCAGGACTTCGAGCCGGTGGTGCAGCGTGCGGTCAATCGCGTGCAGTCGGTCGAAGAGACGGCGGCGGCGATCGCGCACGCCCGCGCCGTCGGCTTTGGCAGCGTCAACCTCGATCTGATCTACGGACTGCCGCACCAGACCGTCGCGTCGTTCGCGCGCACGATGGACACCATCGTGGCGCTCGCGCCCGACCGCGTCGCCTGCTTCTCGTTTGCCTACGTGCCGTCGGTGCGGCCGAACCAGCGGCGCCTGCCGCTCGCCGCGATCCCCACCGGCTCGGACAAGTTGGCGCTGCTCGAGGTCGCGCAAGATCGCCTGGCGGCGGCGGGGTACCGCGCGATCGGCATGGACCACTTTGCGCTGGCCGGCGACGAGCTGGCGCGCGCGCAACAGACGCGGACGCTGTGGCGCGACTTCCAGGGCTACACGACGCAGCGCGCGCGCGCGACCGTCGCCGTCGGCGCCAGCGCCATCAGCGACTTCGGCAACGCCTACGCGCAGAACGAGCACGCGCTCGGCCAATACGAAGCGGCGATCGCAGCGGGGCAGCACGCGACCGTCAAGGGCATCTGGCTCAGCGAGGACGACCGGCGGCGGCGCGACGTCATCGTGCAGCTCATGTGCAACGGCTGGGTCGACCTCGGCAGCGACGGCGAGCGCTACTTCGCGCGCGAGCTCGAGGCGCTCGAGGCCGCCGAGCGCGACGGCCTGGTCGCGTCGCGCGGGCGCGAGATCCTCTTGACCGAGCTCGGCCGCACCTTCGTACGCAACGTGGCGATGGTGTTCGACGCCCACCTGGCGCGGCCCGACGGGCGGCGCGTCTTCTCCGCGACGGTCTGAGTCAGCGCCGCCGCGCCTTCGGCTCGGTGACGATGGCGGAGCTCGGCGAGCGCCGTGCGCGCGTTGGCTTCGTCGCCGACGATGACGATGCGTTCGCGCGGCATTCGGCTCCTACCCCGTGTCAGGCCCGCGCCAGGATCCAATGCATGAAGTCCGACACCGTGAGAATACCGCGCAGCTCCTGGCCGCGCACGACCGGCAGGGTGCCGAAGCGGTGGCGCAGCAGCCTCGCGGCGGCTTCGCTCGCAGGACGGTCGGGATGGATCGTGGAGACTCGCGGGCTCATCGCATCGGCGACGAGCATCGCCGGCGCATCCTCGCAGTCACGCAGCCAGCCGTTCCCCACGGCGAGGACGTCCCGATCGGACAACATGCCGACGACCTGATCGCGAACGACGACCGGCAGGTGGCGCAGGTTGGCCGCGCGCATCATCTGCCACGCCGACGCCAGCGTCGCTTCCGGCTCGACGGTTACCAGCGGTCGGGCGGTCATCAGGTGCGCGACGCTCGGCTGGCGGCTGGTCTCGTGCGCGTCCGCTTGGAGCGCGACGTTCGCGAAGCGGAGCGCGTCGGTCGCGGTAAAGATGCCGACGAGCGCATCGCGGTCGACGACCGGCAGACACGAATAGTGGTGGGCCAGCATCGTTTCGCACGCCTGCGTGACCGAGGCCGACGCGCGCACCACCTGCGAGGGCGCCGTCATCACGTCGCCGACGAGGTCGTGCTCTGCGACGGCGATCGCGTCACGCGCCGACAGCACGCCCACCGGTCGGTTGCCGGCGACGACCGGCAGGTGGCGGACCCGGCAGGTCCGCATGATGGCCGCCGCCGCGCCGACCGTCTCGAACGGCCTTACGGTGATCGGCCGCGGCGTCATCAGCACCTCGACGACGGGGTCGAACGATTCGCCAGCCTTCGCGAGCATGCGTCGCCCCCGGAGCAAGCGGCGCGCCAGTCGGAAGGGCGCGGCGGTCGCACCGGAGTCCGCATCGTTTGCAGCGGCCAGGCGCAGCGCCGCAGCTTTTGCGCGCGTTGGTCGCGGAGGCCGCGTCGGGCCATGGACGTCCGCGAGATCAGGAGCACGCCGGGTCGCACGCTCGAGCAAGGGCTGCCACGCGACGGCGGCGCTGGTGATGTCCGCGCGCTCGAGAAGTAGCGCAAGGCGTGCGCCGCCGGGCCGCGGCAACTGCAACGGTTGCGCGCGTTCAGGGGGCTCGGGCGACGAAGGGCAGAGCGCGCGCGGCCCTTCGCGCTGGCGTCGCGGTTGCAGAGGTCGAGCAGCCAGGAGGCTGCCATGATCGCCCGCATCCCGTTGATCCCGGTCGTGCTGATCGCGCTGTTTGCGTCGCTCATCCTGAGCGTCGTCGTGTTGCTCGGCGTGCCCATGGCCGGCGCCTGGAGCGCGCTCGCTGCGACGGCTCTCGCCGGAGCGCTGACCGTCCTGATGGCGTTGGGGTTCTCGCACGGCGAGCACGTCGGCGCGGGGCGCTAGCCGTGCCGAAGAGCCAGGAGGGCCCATGTCCTGTCGTCTCGTGCGATTGAGAAGTGACGTCCGCGAGCGAATGCTCGAGCAGTTCCGCTTCCGCGGGGTGCGCCGCACGTACGGCGAGGTCGAGGAGGGCGAGCCCGCGCTGTGCGCCGCTCGCGTCGACTGCCAGCTCGGGGTTGAACATAGCGGACGCGACTGCGAGCGCTGTCCGCGATTGCTCTCGTGGACGCGCGGTCCGGCCGAGCGTGAAGTGACGCTGCGCTGCGCGTGGCTGCACACGGATCCCGTCGCCGATCGCATGACCGGGGCGGCTGCGATCGTGGCGGTCGCACCGTCACGCCGATGCGCGGAGGCCGATCGGGTCGCCGCGCGCGAGGGCGTGCACCGCCTGCTCGTCGTCGAGCAGGACAGGCTCGTCGGCATCGTCTGCCGTTGCGATCTGCAGCGCGCGCTTTCGGAACCGGTGGACACGGTCATGCAGCGCGAGATCGCCATCATCGACTCCGCGGCGACGCTCGGCGAAGCGGCCGCCATGATGCGCGAGCTCGGCGTGGGGTGCCTTCCGGTCGCGCGCGACCGGCGCCTCGTCGGAATCATCACGCGCGGCGACCTCGTGCGCTCCGGGCTGAGCGCGGAGAAGCTGGCATGAGCGCGGGCCGCTGGTTCGTGCTCGGCTTCGATTGCGACGATATCGTCGGAGCGTGGCAGGATTGGCGCCTGGCGCGGCAGTGCGTGGCGACTCTGAGGGCTGCGCATCTCGCCCCGACGAGCGGCATCCTCGAAGGAGCTGGCCAGGGCCGCCATTTGACCTACTGGTACGTGCGCGACGACGTCGCCGGCGTCCTCGATGACGGTGAGGTTCCCTGGCGCCGCTTCCTCGTCGGCGAGACCGATGCGCCGCCCACGGCGGCGACGCGTCAGCTCAAGCTCGATTGACCCGCGTCGCCGCGAGCGCGCAGCGCCGGCTCAGGCCGGCACGCCCGCGCGATCGAGATCGCGGCGCGTGACGACGCCGAGGACGAGCGAACCATCGATGATGGGCAGGCAGCCGATGCGCAACTGCTTCATCGCCGCTGCCGCGTCTCCGAGCGTCGTTGCCGGCGCAGCTGCGAAGACGTCGCTCGACATGACGTCGGCAACGGCCCGGGTGCCGCCTCGGGCGAGATCGCAGCGGCAGGCGATGCCGACCAGCGTGAACGTGCGGTCGAACACGAGCAGGTGGTGGACGCCGCGCGCGGCTGCGAATTCGTCGGCGGCGTGGCAGCGCGTGTCGACGGTCGTCGAGGGAGGCTTCGGCCGCATCCAGCTGGCGATCGGCTCGCGGTCGTCGACGCTGCAATAGAGCCGGACTTCCGGCGCGCTGCGGAACGCCTGTAGGTGGACGCAATCGATGCATTCGGCGCCGTCGACGCAGCCCTTGCGCGGACACGACACGCGCGCCGATGCCAGCGTGCCATCCGGCGAAGCGGCGCCGTGCACGCGCAAGACCGCGCAGAAGCGCACGGGGGCGCCGATCTCCACGACCCCGCCTCGTCCGCTGCCTATGAGATGGACGGCCACGATCCTTCCCGATGCAACCGGCGCGCCGTCAGCGACGGCGCAGCGCGCGCTGGACCGTGGCCAGCAACTGATCGATGTCGATCGGCTTGCCGATGAAAGGCTCGTCGACGCCCCGCGGCTGCGGGCGCGCCGACATGAGCACGATCGCCGGGCCGCCGTTCGACATGCCGCGCGCGGTCGCCAGCAATCCCAAGCCGTCGACGCCGGGCATGTGCACGTCGGTGAGGAGCACGTCGGGACGGAACTCGGCGAGGCGCGCCTGCGCCGCCGCGCCGTCGACGGCGCTCGACACCTCGTACCCTTCGTCGCGCAAGAGCTCGCTCAGCGCATTCCGCGCGTTGGGCTCGTCGTCGACGATGAGGATCCTTGTTGCCGGGCGCATGCCGATCGCTCCTGCGAAGCGCGGGCCAACCGCGGGGCGTGCACGGGCGGCAAAGCGCGCGGCGATTGCGGCGCTGTTCCTGTCGCCCCGCAATCATTGCGCGCGCCGACCGGGACGCTCGGCCGCTCGCGTGGTCCACAAGTTGCTCTCCCGACGGTAACTTCGAAGGAGCGCCCCATGCAGCCCGTCCAGATCACGTACCATGGTCTCGCACCCTCCGACGCCCTGACTGCGCTCATCCATGCTCGCGCCGCGCAGCTCGAGCGGGTGAGCGAGCGCATCCACTCGCTGCGTGTGCTCGTCGACGCGCCCCACCATCATCACCGGCAGGGCAACCATTATCGTGTGCGTATCGAGGTTGGGGTGCCCGGCGGCGAAGTCGTGGTCGGGCACGACGTCGACGAGCGCGATGCCGACGAGGACGCCTATCGCGCCGTTCGCCGCGCCTTCGACGCGATTCGCCGCCGCTTGACCACGACGCAGGCGCGCACGCGCGGCCGGCAGCGCGCCCACGCCGACGAGCGCTTCAGCATTCGCGCCGCTCGCTGAGTCTCGGGTAGGGAAATGCGGCGCCGGTCCTTCGCGGCCGGCGCCGCTCTCGGTTAGAAGCGGCGGATGCGGATCTCGGCGTTGGGCGTGGAGCGATCATAGGCGCCGGCCGGGGTGGTCACGAACATCGACGGGCCGTCCTGCGTCTCGGGCTGCGCGACGCTGGTGGCAGCGCCCTCGCCGACCGTGGGCTCTCCGAGATCGATGGGATCGTCGGAGATGGCCGCCGAGATCCAGTGGCCGGGGGCATCGCCGCAGCGCGCACAGCTGTCGGCCGATTCGCCGTCGACGAGAATGTGGCCGCACTCGCGGCAGCTCCACGCCACCAGCTTCGCGATCTTCTCGCGCGCCGGCGCCGGCACGATCAATACCGGTACCGGGCTGCGCCGCGCCACCGACTCGGACACGCTGCCGATGAGCACGCGCTTCAGCCCGCTCCGCCCGTGGCTGCCGAGCACGACGAGCTGGGGAGCGAGATCGTCGATCGCTTCCAGCAGCCCGAAGATGACGTTGTCGCAGCGGACGTGCGTGCGCGCCTCGACGCCGGCCGCCTCGGCGCGCGCCCGCAGCGTCGCGAGCTCTGCCTTGGCGCCGTCGACGTAAGGGGTATCTTCCTCGGTCCTGCCGAACGGCAGCGACGGGCAGACGGTGACCAGATCGAGCGGCACAGCGAGCGTGCGCGCCAGATCGATCGCTTTGTCCAACGCGCGATTCGACGTCGAGCCGAAGTCGACCGCTACCATGATGCTCGTCTTGTCCATGTCTGCCTCCCACTTCGCCACACAGCAAGCGGTGTGCCGCTCGCGACGACCCGCGCCGCCGATGTCGTTCGCGCAATCCGTTCGCCCGAGCGCCGGCCGGGCGCAGATCCTTCGCGGGCTGGGCCGGCGCATCGCCCGGTTGCCGTCGGCACGTCGCGTGCTGTGGACGAAGGGCTGCGCGCTGGCGGCGCGGCTCGGCGCGGAGGTCACGCTGCTACGTCGTGGCCATGTTCGCCGCCCAGGCGCGGCGCGTTCACTTCCTCGGTTGATCGAGCGGCAGGCGCAGGTGAAAGCGGGCGCCGCCCTGCGGCGATGTTTCGAGGGCGATGGTGCCTTCGTGCTGCTGCACGATCGCGTGCACCAGCGGCAGGCCGAGGCCGGTGCCGGCGTCCTTGGTGGTGAAGAACGGCTCGAAGATGCGGTCGCGCACGGCGGCCGGCACTCCGGGGCCGCTGTCGTCGACGCAGATGCACGCGTCGCCTTCCTCGCGCCCGGTCACGACGCGCACCGTGCCGCCGGGCGGCGTGGCCTGGATCGCGTTGAGCACGAGGTTGACGAGCGCCTGGCGCAGCTTCGGCTCGTCGGCGGGCACCGGTGGCAGCGGCGGCGTCTCGACCTCGAGCACGAGCTGCGCCGCCGAGGCTTGCGGGCGCAACAGATCCACGACTTCCCCGATCAGGCGCGCCACATCGAGGCTCGAGGCCGCCAGCTCGCGTGGCCGCGCGAACTGCAAGAACTCGTCGAGAAACGACGCCAGCCGCTTGATCTCGGCTTGGACGAGACCGAGCGGATCGAAGATGTCGGCGGGCAGGTTCGGGAGACGCTTGAGGCGGCGCTCGAGCACCGTGAGCTGCAGCGCCGCGGCGTTGAGCGGATTCTTGATCTCGTGCGACAGGCCGGCGGCGAGCGTGCCGACGGCAGCGAGCTTCTCCGCGCGTTGCGCCCGCCGCGCCAGCTCGCGCCGCTCGGTCGCGTTGCGCACCGTCTGGAGCGCCTGCTCGACGGTGAGCAGCAGATCTGCCGACGGCGTCGGCTTGACCAGGTAGGCGAACGCGCCCGCGCGCACCGCCGACGCCGCCGACTCGGTGCTGGCGTGGCCGGTCAAGAGGATCATTTGCGCGTCGGGGGCGGTCGACTTGAGCGCGCGCGCCAGCTCGGTGCCGTCGCCGTCGGGGAGGCGCAGGTCGACGAGGGCGACGTCGAAGCCGCGCGTCGCCTCGGTCCGCGCCGCCGCGCAGCTTCCCGCGCGCAGCGTGGCGTGCCCGGCGTCTTCCAGGATCTCGGCGAGGTTGTCGACGAGCGCGGCGTTGTCGTCGACGAGCAGGATGACGCCGCGGCCGTCAGCCATGCAGGCGCTCGATGGCGGCGAGGAGCGCGCTCGTATCGAACGGCTTCTCGAAGACCGCCGCGCTGGCCACCGGCAGCGCCTGGCCGCCGTGCGCAGTCGCCACCACCATGGGCAATCCCGGGAACTTCGCCGCCAGCCGCCGCATCGCTTCTCCGTCGACGCCACCGGGCAGGCGCAGATCGACCACCGCGGCGAACGGGCGCACGCCCAGCCGCTCGGTCTCGACGACCGAGTGGGCCGTCACCGCGGCGAACCCGCGCCCGCGCAGCGCCTCGGTCAAGTTGTCGGCCAGCGCGACGTCGTCTTCGACGAGGGCGACGATACCGTTGCGGCGCGCGCGGCCGAGGTGCTCGAGGAGGCGCGGCACCGGCACCGGCTTGGGCAGCACCGCCATGAGCCCTTCGCGACGCGCGGCCTCGAGCTCGTTGTCGGCGGTGTACGCGGTGACGACGAGTGCGGGCAGCTCGGGATCGGCGCGGCGGATGAGGTGCACCAGCTCGGCGCCGTTCATCTCCGGCATGCGCATGTCGGAGACCAGCGCGTCGAAGCGCTCCCTCTGCACGCGCGCCAGCGCCTTTTCTCCCGAGTCGACGACGACCGCCTCGGCGCCGCCGGCGTCGGCGATGATCTCGGCGAGGTTCTCGGCGAAGGCGACGTTGTCGTCGACGATGAGGTACCTACGCATGCGCGGCTCCAATCGGCAGGCGGACGACGAAGCGCGCGCCGTGACCTTCACGCGGCGCGTAGGCGACGTCGCCGCCGTGGCGCGCGACGGTGCGACGCACGAGCGCCAGCCCGAGGCCGATGCCCTTCGTCTTGGTGGTGATGAGCGGCTCGAACAAACGGCGGCGCGTGTCGGGATCGACCCCGGGCCCCGAATCCTCGACGGCGACCTCGACCACCTTGCCGTCGACGCGCGCCTCGATGCGCACCTCGCCCGTTGGTCCTGCGGCGTGCACGGCGTTGTCGACGAGGTTCATGAACACCTGGCGCATCTGGGCGGCGTCGACGTCGATGGGCGGCAGCGTGTCGACGCCCGACAGCACCACGCGCGTCGCCGGCGACAGCGCACCGAGCACGCTGGCGAAGGTGTTGTCGAGCACGACCTTCTCGCGCACCAGCGGCCGGTCGCGGATCATGTCGAGCAGCGCCGAGATGATGCCGTTGGCGATGCCCAGCTGCTCGCCGATGCGGCCGATGTGCTTCTTGGCGCGCTCATCACCGCCGACGCGCGGCTCGAGGATATAGAGCGACGACTCGATGACGCCGAGCGGGTTGCGCAGCTCGTGGCCGATGGAGCCGATGAGCTGCCCGAAGGTCGCGAGCCGCTCGGTGCGCGCCTGCTGCGCGATCAGATCTTCGCGATAGGTGTGCAGCATGATCGCGAGCTCGAGATCGAGGATCTTGCCGACGGAGGTGTGCACCTGGTGCAGGCGCGCCTCATCACCGAGATACTCGTTGTGGACGATCTCCTTGAGCTCGCGACGCACCACGTTCATCGCGCCGAACATGTAATGTTGCGGCAGCGCGATGCGCACGTGCACGCGCCCGATGCGGCAGCGTGCTTGAAAGTACTCGTCGTCCCACGGCCCGGAGAGCAGCCGGTCCATCCAGGCGATGAGCGTGATCTTGAGCTGGCCGACGCGCGACTCGCCGCCGACGAGCGCGGCGCGCGCGCCTTCGTGCGTGAGGATGCGCGCGTAGAATGCCTCGGCGATGCGCGGAAAATGGGGCGCCGCGTGTGGATGCAGCGCGCGCAACGCAGCTTCGTCGGCGGCGCTCCAGTCGACGTAGCGCTTCAGCTCTTCGAACACCGATTCCATGGGCCGCTCACTTTGGCGGGGACGTCCGCCGGTTGGCGTCAGACCTCGTAGCCGGCCTGGCGCGCGAGCCAGCGCGTGACGTCGAGTGTCGAGATGAGGCCGACGACACGGCCCTGATCGCCGAGGACCGGCAGGTGGTGCACGCCCTCAGCCGCCATGAGCGCGGCGCCGCGCGAGAGCGGATCGTTCTCGGCGAGCGTGTAGGCGATCGGCATCATGATGTCGGCGACGGTCGACGGCGCCGGCTTCTCGATCGCCGCGCCCAACAGATCGGAGCGCGTGAGCATGCCGAGCGGACGGCCGGCGTCGTCGACGACGGGCGCGCCGCTGAGGCCGCGGTCGAGGAACAGCGCGATTGCTTCGCCGCGCTTCAGTGACGCCGAAACACACACGACCTCGCCGCTCATGAGCGCGCCGACGGGAGTGACCTCGGCGGCGGTCGGCATGATCTTGCGCGTCGGGTGGGGCGCCTCGTCGACGCGGCAGAGCACGTGGCGGATGCCGTCGGCGTCCATCGACAGGCCGTCGCAGCGATCGCACTCGCGACAGCGCTCGAGCGAGCACGACGCACGGTTGACCGGGCAATGGACGAGGAGCGCGCGCTCGGCGGCGTCGGCGCTGATCAGCGTGCGACGGACGCGGACGGGCAGCTTCACGACCGCAGCGGGCAGCTTCATGGCGTCCTCCGTCAGGAAGTGGCATGGAAGATCCGTGCCCGCAGCAGCGCCGGCGAGAGGCGCGCGAATTCGCGCAAATTCGCGCACGGCTTGCGTCGTGGCGGAGCGGCACGCCGATTCTGCGCGCTCAGCGGGGGATGATGTACCCATCCTGGCGGCCGAGCCACCCCAGCACGTCGGTGGAGGCGACGATCCCGGCCACGCGTCCGTCGTCGGTGACGATGGAGATGCGATGGATGTGCTCGAGCGCCATCAGCGCCGCCGCCTGCGACACGCTCTCCGTCTCGCGCAGCGTGAAGGTCAGGCGCGCCATCACGACGACCAGCGCGCGCTCGCGGCCGTCAGCACGCAGACGGATGCGTCGCGGGACGCCTAGCCGTCGCTCTTGTGCGTCTCGTCGGCGCGTCGAAGTCGGCGGCGAGGCGGCGCACCTCGACGAGGCTCACTGCGCCAGCTCCTCGACGCGCGCGAGCGCACGCGTCAAACGCGCCGGCGAGCCGGCATCGAGGGCGCGCAGCGCCGCGTCGGCGGCGCGCCGCAGCCGCGCCGCGCTCGACGACGTGTGCAAGAGGTGGCGCTCGATGCGCGCGCGTCGCTCGGCGAGCGCACGCAGCGACGTCAGGTGACGGCGAACGCCGAGCGCCGAGCCGCACTGCAAGCACAGGCGCGCCGAAACGGCCTCCCCGCGCGCGCGGTCGCCCGCATCGCGAACGAAGCGGGTCGCCGCCATCGTCAGTCGGTCGTCGGGGTTGAGTCGCATGCCGGCGATAGGAGCAAGAGACGTACCGGCCGTACCCGCCACGGCCGCATCCATTTCGCGCAAGCCTTGCGGCCTCAGAAGGGGCCGGCGCAAGCCGTGCGGGGTGCCCAGGCGGGCGTACCGCGAGGCGGGCACTGGCGTTCGTCTTGCTACTGCCCGGCGCCATGGAGACACGCAGGCAAGCGGTCGCGATCCTCTCCGACCAGACCCTCTTTCGCGAAGGGCTCAAAGAGCTGTTGCAGGTCAACGGCTTCTCCCGCATCGCCGAGTTCGCCACGACGCGCGCGCTGCTCGAGGCCGCGCGCGCGCGCCCGCCGGAGATCGTCATCATCGACATCGATCACGAACGCGAGGATGTCGTCGTGATCTTGCGGGCGCTGCGCCGGGCGCTGATCGATTCGCAGATCCTGGTCATCGGGTCGGCGCTGCGCCAAGCTGCGGCGGACGGGATCGCCGTCGACGCCGATCTCGAGACGCCGTCCGCGGACGCACGCGCGCTCCTGGCGGCGGCCGCGCTCGGATCGCGCGCCAGCTCGCGCTCGCCCGAGGCGCTGCGCTTGCGGCGACGCTGGGCGGCGATCACGCCGCGCCAGCGCGACGTCATGCGTTGGATGTCGACCGGTGCCAGCAACGGAACGATCGCGCGCAAGCTGCGCATCGGCGAGCGCGCCGTCAAGGCGCACGTGTCGACGCTGCTCGAGACGTTCGGCCTGGAGAATCGCGCGCAGCTTTCGCTGCTCGCCGATCACGCCGGGCTGCGGCCGCCGGTTGTGCGCGCGCAGGCCTGAACCTTCCCTTTCGTACATTGCGGGCCGCGCCGTCATCGTCAACCTTTCAGCGATGTCGGCGGAAGACGCGCTCTACCGGGTCATGGTTCCGGTCGCGAAGAACCTCTTGGAGACATGGCGGCGCGCGGGCGAGCCCGTCGAGCCTGCCGTCGCCGTGGATGCGACGCTGCAGGAGTTCGGGCGCTCGATCCGGATCGAGCCGCACCTAGAGGCGCTGCGACAGCGGCTCCTGGCCCATCTCACGGCACCCGATCGGTCCGACTGAAACTGGCGGCAGCACAGCAACGAAGTGCCAAGCCCCGCAGCGACGGATCCAGCGCACGATTTGCGTCGAGCCGCGCCGTCGGCGAACGGTTTGCGCGCGGACGAGACGAGAAGCGCGGCCTGGCGCGGGCACGGATCTTTCAGGTGGATGTGCGCGGAGGTCATCATGGCTCATCTGACCGTCCGCGGTTACATGACGAAGTCGCCGTTCACCGTCGGCGCGGATCAGCCGCTCGCGGTCGCGCATCGAGTCATGCGCGAGCATCGCATCCGCCATCTGCCGGTGCTGTCGGCGGGGAAGCTGGTCGGCGTGGTGACGGAGCGCGATCTCGAGCTCGTCGAGGCGCTGCCGGGCAGCGACGCGGCGGCGATCAAGGTCGGGGAGGCGATGACGCCCATGCCCTACGCGATCGAGCCGCAAAGCTCGCTCGAGTGGGTCGCGCTCGAGATGGCCGAGCACAAGTATGGCTGCACCGTCGTTGTCGAGCGTGGGCGCGTCATCGGCGTCTTCACCACGGTCGACGCGCTGCGGGCGCTGACCGATCTGCTCGCGCGCGCGCGACGCCGCGGCAAGCACGCTGCGCACGCGCCGTGGCCGCACGGGTTGTCATGACTGCGGCGAGGCCTGGTGGCTCGACGGATGCAACTGCGGCACCGCAGCGAAGGAGGAGCACGATGGAAACTGCCTCTACGGAACCCGCGGTGAGCCTCGGATTGCGCGCGCCGCTGGTGCGCGCCGACCTCATGACCACGATCGGCGAGCTGCGCGACGAAGAGCCCTGGCGGGTCCGCGGCCACAACGCGCGCACGCTCGTGAAGTTCCCAGACCTGCGGGTCGTCGTCGTCGCCATGCGCGCGGGCAGCCGGCTGCACGAGCATCGGACGGCCGCGCGCATCACCATCCAGGTGCTGGTCGGCCGCATCCGTTTGCACATCGGCGAGGCCACGGTCGAGCTGGGCTTCGGCGATCTCCTGTCCCTCGACCGGGGCCTCGCGCACGACGTCGAGGCCGTCGACGAGAGCGCTTTCGTCCTGACCCTGACGTCGCCGCGCGCGGACTGAATCGCGGTGGCGCGGCGCCGCGGCCAGCTCCATAATGGAACACATGGAACGAGGTGGTTCCAGCGCGCGCTGTAACGTGTGCGGCCTCCTGCCGGTGGCCACGTCACTCAAGGGAGCGACGGACGTCGTCGCGGAGAGCGCGGCCATGCAGTCGCTTCTCAAGCGGGCGGCGCGCTTCGCCGCCAGCGACGCGCCGGTCGCGATCTTCGGCGAGACCGGCACCGGCAAGGAGGTCGTCGCGCGCATCCTCCACGCCAACTCGGGGCGCGCGCGCGGCGCTTTCGTCGCGGTCAACGTCGCCGCGCTGCCGGCGGAGCTCCTCGAGTCGGAGCTGTTCGGCCACGGCAAGGGGGCGTTCACCGGCGCCGCGACGGCGCGTCCCGGCTTGTTCGAGGCGGCCAGCGGCGGCACGCTGTTCCTCGACGAGATCGGCGAGATGCCGCTGCCGCTCCAGGCCAAGATCCTCCGCGCCTTGCAGGATGGCGAGGTTCGGCGCGTCGGCGAGAACCGCGCGTTCGCCGTCGACGCGCGCATTTTGTGCGCCACGCACCGCGATCTCGGCGCGCGCATGCGCGATGGACAGTTCCGCGAGGATCTCTATTACCGGCTGAAGGTGCTGGCGCTCGAGGTCCCGCCGCTGCGCGAGCGGCGCGAGGACGTGCTGCCGCTGGCGATGCGTTTCCTCGCCGAGGAGCGCACGGCGGCGCGCGCGTTCTCGCCGGAGGCGCAGCGGCGGCTTGCCGCGTACTCGTGGCCGGGGAACGTGCGCGAGCTGCAGAACGTGGTCAAGCACGGCGCGGCGCTGGCCACCGCCGCCGAGGTGCGTACCGAAGACCTGCCGGAGGAGCTGGTGCGCGCCCGAGCGCCGGCGCGCGGTGCAGCTCTCGTCACGCTCGCCGAAGCGGAGCGTCAGCACATCGTGCAGGTGCTCGAGGCCTGCGGCGGGTCGCAGGCCGAGGCCGCGCGCCTGCTCGGAATCGGCCGCAACACGCTTTGGCGCAAGCTGCGGCAGATCGCGAATCCGTCGCGCCGCTCCTGACCGGAACCTCGATCGTGCCGCGCGCGGGCTGAGGCGCGCTCATGCCTGGCGCTGCTCGCGGTTGCGGTGGAACCAGTGCGGAGCGCCCGCGGCGACGAGCTCGGCCTCCGTGAGGAGGCCCACCAGGCGCTCATGCTCGAGCACCGGCAGGCAGCCGACGCCGAGCTCCTCCATCGCGCCGGCCGCCTCGGCGAGCGTCGCCGCCGCATCGACGGCGAACACCTGCGGCGACATGCACGCCGCCACCGGCTCGTCTGCGCGATGGCGGGCGAGATTGCAGCCGCAGACGACGCCGACGAGCTGTCCGCCCTCGGTCACGAGCACGTGGTGGACGCCGCGCGCCGCCGCGCGCGCCGCCGCGCCATCCACCGTCGTCTCGGGCGGCACCGTCACCAGCGCCGGCGCGCGCCTCATGTGCTCCGCGACGCGCGCATCGCTCGTCCACTCGAGCCGTTCGATGTCGGCGTCGGCGGTCGCACGCCGGCGATGGGCGCGACACAACATGCACTCGCCGTCGCGCGGCGCGGGCTGCCCGTCGAACGCGATGGGATCGACGATGATGTCGGCGCATTCCGAAGCGCCCACTGTTCGCGTGCTCATGGCCTACCTCGCTGGATCGACGCCCGCTGCCACTGCAGCTGGCGTGCCGGTCGCGCGGGATGATGCTCGGGCCGCGCGCCGCTCGAGCACTCGTGGCCAAACCATGAATCGTCCCTCGACGAGCGGCACATCCGATGCAGACCCCGGCGCCAGAGGAGGCTGTCATGGTTCCCGAGCTCGAAATTCCGGCCGTTGCCTCGCTCGACCGGTGGTGCTGCATCGACGCGCGCGAGCGCGCCGTCGACGAAACCGTCGAGGAGTCGTTCCCGGCGAGCGATCCGCCGGCGTGGACGCCGGCGCATCCAGGCGAGCCCCAGCGCGCCGATGAAGGAGGTGAGCCGTGCACGACCGAATAGGCGAGGGGGCGTTCGCCGCATCCAGGAGGCATCGGCGATGCAGCCGAGCGGAGATCTGCATCTTCTGCCGCGCCTGGGCACCGTCGCCGAGGCGCTGCCGCGCACCGAGGTGTCGCGCTCGGGCGCCGCGCTTCCCGCGGAGCCGCTGGCGCTGCGCCGACCGCCGCATTACGGTTGGTCGGTCGGACGGCTGCACGTGCGCGAGCTGCCGCTCGATCTGGCCGTGCCGGCACCGCCGTCGGCGACGGTGGCCGATCTGGCGGCGCGCATGGTCCTCGAGGCGACCGGCTGGCTCGTCGAGCGCGATGCGCCGAGCTGCGCGCCCGACAGCACCGTGGCCGACGCGGTGCGGCTGATGCTCGAGCGCCGCGCGCGCAAGCTGCCGGTCGTCGAGCACGGCCGCTGCGTCGGTGTCCTGCCGCTGTCGGTGGCTGCCGCGTGCGAGGATCCGGCGGTGCGCGGCCTGCTCGAAGGCGCCGTCGCCTCGCCGTCGCTGTTCGCGCGCGCCTGGTGGTGACCGAGATCGGCGAGGCCGCCGCACTGTTGTCCGATGTGTTCCAAGATGGAACAGATCCGAATCGGAGATCCACCTTGCGGCGCACATCGGCGGGCTGGCCTGAAGGCTGCAATCGTCGACGGGCACAACTGGAGGATCTCATGATCGATCTGCAACGCGCTGTCGCCGATCTCGTGCTCGATCACTCGGAGTACGCGTCGGTGCTGCAGCGCCATCATATCGACTACTGCTGCCACGGCGACACGCCGCTGGCGGCCGCCTGCGACAAGCGAAAGCTCGACCTCGACGCCATCGTCGCCGAGCTCGAGCGCGCCATCACCGACGGCCGCGGCGCCGACGGCGACGTGCGCGCGCTGCCCAACCCGGCGCTCGTCGCGCACATCATCGCGCATTACCACGTTCCCTTGCGCAAGGACCTGCCGTTTCTCGCCGGGCTCGCCAGCAAGGTGGCGCGCGTCCACGGCGAGCACAACCCGCGCCTCGAGGAGCTCGCCGTCCAGGTGGCCGAGCTGGCCGATGCGCTCGACGCGCACATGGACGACGAGGAGACGCGGCTCTTTCCGGCCATGTCCGAAGGCGACGCGGCCCGGGTGCGCGCGCTCGAAGACGCGACGCGCGACGAGCACGCCGCCGTCGGCGAATTGCTCGAGCTCATGCGCGCGACGAGCGAGGACTACCGCGTGCCCGAATGGGGCTGCAACAGCTATCGCACGCTGTTCCGCGAGCTCGAACGGCTGGAGACCGACGTGCTGCGCCACGTGCACCTCGAGAACCACGTGCTTCTGCCGCGCTTCGCCTGACCGCCGCGGATTGGCCCGCCCGATGCTTTCATCGACGGGCATGAGCCGCGACTACGAGCTGAACCACACCCGCCACGAATACAACGTCGTCGAGCCCGACGAGCAGCGCAGCTACACCGAAGAGGACACGCCGACCGAAGACGCGGGCCCGCGCGAGCCGGGGCCGCCCGAGGAGTTCGGCACGCAACAGCCGCACTCGCGCGACTGAGCTGATCGATTACACGTGCAGGCGCGGCGCACGATCTGCGTGCCACTCGCCGCCGTGGAATTGAGCATCGGCCCAGCGGATGGCGGCAGCCGGCGACGCGAACGCGCCGAGCGGCACCGGGTCGAGCGCGTGGTCGCCGACGCGGCCGATGAACCACGACCCATCGCTCATGTTGCGCAAGAGAAGAACCTGTTTGCCCTGCTCGTCGGTCTTGCTTGCCCGCCGCTGGTAGGTCGCCATGTTGAATCTCCCTCGCTCAGCCGTAAAAGCGTCGCCGACGATCGGATCCTCGGACAAGAGGCGCTCGCCGGCTCGCGCGTCAGCAGCTCGGCGATCCGCGCGCGCTCGACGCGGCGGCGCTCTTCGTGCTGCGCGGCGCGGACCGGGCCCCACGGATCGATGTGCTGCAACATCGGGCCCAGCGTCGCGTCCTCGTCGTCGAGGTGCGCGCGCAGCCTGTCGAGCAGCGTCGCGATCGCCTCACCCGTCGGATACGGCAGCGCGGCGCAGTCGCAGCCCTGTACGCGCTCGCGCAGTCGGGCGGTGGCCCGCCGCAGCGCCTGATGGTCGGCCAGGCTCTGGGCGCGGATCTCGAGCGACTCCGTCGCGAGCGGCGCGCCGACGCGACGGACGTGCACTCCGCGGACGCCGCGGCGCGCGAGGTCAGCCGGCCGCGGCCACGCCGGCGTGCGCGAGGCGCTCGGCGAGGCCGCTCGGCGTGGGTACCGCGCCGACCGCGCAGACGACGGCGGCGCCGAGGTCGGAGCGGAGGCGTCGGGCTTGGCGAGCCCTTCCACCTCGTGACCTGCGAGTAGCCGACGAGGCCTCGGCGAGCAGTCTCCCCAAGGCTGCTCGAAACGGCGAGGCTGAGCGTCACTGGTACGCGCTGTCCGTGACCGAAACGCACGGGCAGCTCGTCGTCGAGTGGAAGGTGTGGCCGATGAAGCTCGAGCACGGCTTCATGACGCTGTCCTGCGGATCCTTGCAGTTGCCGGCGGTGGCATCGTACGCCCAGCAGGTGCAGTCGACGAGCTTCCCCATCGCATTGTCGTACTCTTTGCAAGCCGACGTGACCTTCTCCGTTGCCGTCGAGCAGAACAGGCCGGTTTGGAGCGAACCGGTCTGCATCTGCGTCGTGTCGGCGGCGGCGGCGTCCGCCGCCATGCGCGCCGAGTAGCCGGTGCCGGGCGTCGTCGCCGTGCCGGCGACGCCGAGCGGATAGCAACCAGAGAAGCTGTGGCCGTACCCGTCGCCGTGCGACGTCACCATGCACTCCGCGGCCGAGTTGATCGGATCGGTGCAGCAGCTCGTGCCGCATTCGCAACCGTTCGCCGAGTTGTTGTCGCAGTCGAAGTGGCCCGGGTCGCACGTGCCGACGGCGCAGCCGGTCGGCGTACACGCCGGCGTCGCGTTCGGCGCGGTGCACGCGTTGCCGCAGCCGCCGCAGTTGGCGCCGTCGCTCTGCGGATTCGAGCAGGCGCCGTTACAGCACTGTGTGTCGCCGCCGGTGCACGCGACGCCGCAGCCGTTGCAGTTGAGCGGATCCGTGCGCGTGTTGGTGCAGCTCCCGCCACAGCACGCCGCGCCGGGCGTGTCGCCGCAATCGCTGTCGCTGGTGCAACCGATGCTGACACCGCCGTCGGGCGGGGGCGCCAGGGTGAGGTCAAAACAGACGACCGACCCGGCGGACACATCGGCTTCGGTGCACGCGACGCCGAGCGGCTGCGTGCCGGCGGCGTCCGCGAAGCTCGTGAGCACGAGCGCGTGGTGGCCGGCCGCGACGTCGAGCGTGATGGCCTCACCGGCGGCGTATGTCCGGGACATCAGCGGCGCGCCGGCGTCGGCGGCGATGGTGCCGTCGCTGTCGCAGTGGGCGGTCGCGCCGTAGACGTCGAGGCGCGTGAGCGCGGCGGACGTCACGAGCGGCGACGCATCGCTGCCGCCCATGCAAGCGCGCTTGACGGTGTCGTGATGGCAGCCGGCCGCGACCGCGAGGGAAGCGAGGATGACCATCTGATGCAAAGACATGACTATCCGGTATCAACCGGACCACGTCGAGCCGAGCGCGAGCAATGGGCCTCGACGTTACCGAGCACGGGGCGCCGGCGAGGATGCTTCACGTGCGCCTCGTCAACCTTGCATCACGAAATTCGAATATGACAATATAAGCCCAGGAGCGATCAGGTGCGCTACGCCGCTGCTTCCGTCGAAGTCACGCCCATTTCTCGAATGTTCCGCGCGCTCGGCGACGACGTGCGCCTCCGCATCGTCGCGTTGCTCTCGCATGGCGAGCTTTGCGTCTGCCACATCGAGGAGGCGCTAGACCTTACGCAGCCGAACGCCTCGCGGCACCTCGGCATCCTGCGTGCCGCCGGCATCGTCGCGCATCAGCGGCGCGACAAATGGGTCTACTACCGGCTCGCGCCGCAGCAGGATGAAGAGTGCAAACGCCACATGAGGGCGCTCGTCTCCTCGTTCGCGAAGCAGGAAGTCCTTCGCAAGGACGTCGAGCGTCTGCTCAAGGCCCGTGGGCCAGGAGCATGCAAGTGACCACCGTTGTCTTCGCCTGCGTCCACAACGCGGGCCGATCGCAGATGGCGGCGGCGTTCTTCAATCGATGGGTAAATCCGTCGAAGGCGCGGGCGATCTCGGCGGGAACGCAGCCAGGTGAGCACGTCCATCCCGAGGTCGTGGCGGTCATGCGCGACAGAGGCATCGATCTCGCCGCCGCGAAGCCGCAGGAACTAACGACGGAGCTGGCGTCGCAAGCGCAGTGGCTCATCACGATGGGCTGCGGCGATCAGTGCCCGGCGGTGCCCGGCGCGCGGCGAGACGACTGGCCGCTCGAGGATCCCAAGGGCAAGCCGCGCGAACGCGTCGGCGAGATCCGCGACGACATCGAGGCGCGGGTGAAGCAGCTCATCTCGGCGAATGGATGGTCATGAGCGACTCGGTATCCAAGAAGCTGTCGAGGGTTGATCGCTATCTCCCGCTCTGGATCTTCGCCGCGATGGCGCTCGGCCTCGGTCTCGGCCGCGCGTGGCCAGGGATTGGCCCGGCGCTCGATCGCGTGAAGCTCGACACGGTGTCGCTGCCGATTGCGATCGGCCTGCTCTGGATGATGTACCCGGTACTGGCGAAGGTGAAGTACGGCAAGCTAGGCCATCTGACGCGGCCGAAGTTGCTCGGCACGTCGCTCGTGTTCAACTGGATCATCGGCCCGGTCCTGATGTTCGCGCTCGCGTGGCTGTTCCTGCCCGACATGCCGCACTACCGCACCGGGCTCATTCTCATCGGCCTCGCGCGTTGCATCGCAATGGTCCTCATCTGGAACCTGCTGGCGTGCGGCAGCGGCGAGCTCGCCGCGGTGCTCGTGGCGCTCAACTCCGTGTTCCAGATCGTCTTCTACTCGGTGCTCGGCTGGCTCTTCATCACCGTCGTCCCCGGCTGGTTCGGCGCCGACGTGACGCAGTTCCACGTCTCGATGGCGGCGATCGCGAAGAGCGTCGGGATCTTTCTCGGCGTTCCGCTCGTCGCCGGCGCGTTGACCCGCATCGTCCTGGTTCGTCGTCGTGGCGAAGAGTGGTACGAGACCAAGTTTCTTCCGCGCATCGGCCCGACGGCGTTGCTCGGCCTCCTGTACACGATCGTGATCATGTTCGCGATGCAGGGCGACAACATCATCGCGCATCCCGTCGACGTGCTCCGCATCGCGTTGCCCCTCGTCGTCTACTTCGCCATCACCTTCGTGTCGGCGTTCCTTGTCAGCAAGAAGCTCGGCTTCTCGTACGAAGAGACGGCGGCGCTGTCGTTCACGGCGGCTGGCAACAACTTCGAGCTGGCGATCGCCGTCGCTGTTGGCCTGTTCGGCATCGGCTCGGGCGAAGCCCTCGCCGGCGTGGTGGGTCCGCTCATCGAGGTGCCGGCGCTGATCTCGCTCGTGTACCTCTCGCTGTGGTTGCGTGATCGACTCTTCTCGCCAGCACGCGCGTTCTGTCCATAGGAAGCTCGCACTCGTCGCGTTCAGCGCGACGGTCATTGTCCCGATCTCGGCGACGTCGGCGGCTCGACTACTGAATCGGATCCGTCACTGGAGTTCCGCCACCGCCACCGGCGCCGCCGCCGCCACCGGTGCCACCGTCGCCAGGCGCACCGCTGCCACAACACGAGCCGAGGTTGTCGCCGTGCGCGAGGTGTGCCGGCACTGCCGCATTCCCTACGCAGAGCGTGTGCGCGTTGGCGGGGTTGCCCGGCGGCAGATGGCAGATTGTCGTCTTCTTTGCGTCGGCCGGATCGCACGCACGCGGATCGGGCTGACCGGCTGTGCACACTTGCGGCGAATCGAACTGCGCGTGCAGCAACGCTTCGTCCTCTGGCGACATACCGGTGATTTCACCGCCGCAGGCGAGAAGAGCGAGAACGCTGCACAGACCGAACGTACGCAAGATGGTTTTCACGATGAGCTCCTGCCCTCAGTTGAAACTGTGGCCTCAGAAAGCAGAAGCCATGCCGAAGCAGGGACGATGCGATTGCGCGTGTTTACCGCTTTTGACAGCGGGAGAGAAAACTCCCACCATGGATGGTAGTCCACGGCGGCTCGGCGCACCGTGTCGGCGATCGAGTCTGGCCGAAGCGCTCACAAACGGCCGCACACGACCGGCCAATCGTTTCGATGCCACGTTGCTAACTAGACACCAGAGCCGGCTCCGTAAGATTTTCGAGCATTCGGCGTCGGAGCTTCGCACGTAATCGTTCGACAAAGTGGTGGACCCTCGTTTGCAGGGTCGCAAACGAGAGCAGCGACGGCGGTACATCCCGCCGCGTCGACGACTGCATGGTTACGACGCGTCGATCGAGCCGCTCCGAATGTACACGCAGTCGAAGATCGGACGGAGCTGCGGGCCGCGCGGCCAGGTCTCCTGCTGCGAGCGCGTGAGTCTTGCCCGAACCGAGAGCGGAGCATGACATGCGGGATTCGAGAGATCGGCAGCCTGATGGCCGACAGATCGGAACAGCTGCCGGGGGCATTTCTCACGAGACCGCCGCTCCTGACGCGGTCGGAGGGACCACCTTGCCGCCCAATGGGAGCGCCTCTACGTTCGAAACGATGGATCCGCCTCGATCGAGAAAAGCTGCCGGTCCAGGCCATTCAACCTTCTGGCAATTCCTTCTGACATTACTTGCCATCGTCGTCTTCTTCGTCGGATCCACTCTCTACTCGCAGCACCTTGCCAGGCGGCTCGACGAAGATGCCGCCAGCATCGCGGTCAATGCATCGCCGAGCATCGAGGCGCTCAGCGTCGCGCGCGGGGACGCATCACAAGCCGAGCTGGCCGTCACGAGGGCCGTCGAGGCGGCCCCGGACAACGGTGCAACCGAGCGCGCAGCCGCCGAATCAGCGCTAACCGGCCTCCACGCGAGCCTGGCTCGTTACCTGGCGCTCCCGTTCTATGCCGGAGAGCGCGAGCACTGGAACGAGGTCGACCAGGCGCTGCGCGCGTTCGAAGAGACCGTCACGGTTGCATTCGTAGCTCTCCAAGAAAAGCACACCGACACCGCCCGCAGTCTTCTCATTACCAGGCTCCGTCCCGCGACGGCGCGCCTCGATGCCAGCTTGCAGTTCCTCGTCGGTTTCAATGCGCGCGAGCAACATCGGATGGGCGAAGAAATCCCCCGGCTCCGAAAGAACGCTGCGCGAACTGCGTACGTCC
>DATNAQ010000072.1:0-32078 GCA_035607415.1 Polyangia bacterium | reverse complement strand
GACGCTGATGACCTTGCGAATCATGCTGAAGTCGATCTTCCAGCCCCGCGCGCTCCAGGCCTCTGCCGTGTTCGTCAACACCAGCTTGGCGTCGAAGCACGAGCCGAAGGCGACGTCGGCCGGACAGTCGCTCGGCGCGTTGCGCACGACGACGAAGCGCACCCGCAGCGTCCTGCCGATCCGCGCCAGCCGCGCCTGATCGAGTCCGTGCGGCGTCTGATCGATCCGCGCCACCCGTGCTTGATCGAGCCCGCTGTCGCCGCTGTCGCCGTCGTCGCCGCCGCAGGCCGCCACTGCCACCGACATCACCGCGCACACCGCCATCTTCCATGTAGATCGCATCGCACACCTCCCTCGTTTGAACCGTCGACGCCGCGAGCCCGCGGCTAGTAGAACCACCACTCGGTGCGCGCGCCGATGAAGTGCGCGAAGCGCGTCGGCCCGACCGTCTGCAGATACGGCGAGAGCAGCTGGTCGACCGCCGCCTGGTTGTAGAAGCCGAACGTGTAGATGACGCGGATGTGCGGCCGCGCCCAGAAGTCACCGCGCGTTCCGCCGGGCACGATCGTCGGCGCCAGCGACAGCTTGAGCGCGGTGCCGAGCTCGTGTCCCTGATCCTTGCGCCCTTGATAGCTCGCTTCGGCGATCAGCTGGAACTGGTTCCAGAGATAGAAGACCGGCCGGACGCCCACGGCGAAGTCGAGCCGCGTATCGGGATTGATCGTCACCGCCGTGGGGCTCGGCGACATCGCCGTCGGCGGCGGCGTCATCACCACCGGCGTGTAGTCGCGCGCGCCATGGTCGTAATGCATCGTCGCGTAGCCGTTGAGCGAGAAGAAGCTGCGGACGTTCCACATGAAGTGGTCGACGAGCTCGATGCCGTACGCGCCCTTGTAGGTGCCGTCCATCGCCGGATCGCCGAAGGTGTCGAACGTGGAGCGCCCGCTGGCGGCGCCGTTGGCGATGCGCGCACCGTAGCGGACCGAGGTGTCATTGAACTGGTCGCGGCCGAGATCGAAGTGCAGCTTGGTGCCGACGACCCAGCCCCAATCGAACGGGTCGACGTTGGGCGGGGCGGAATGGACCGCGTCGCGCAATCGCGGCACGAAGTGGAGCTCGCCGAGGCCCTGCACGTAGCTGCTGCGCCGCCCGAACGGCACCTTGTATTGCGCCACGAAGATGGTGCGGAGGCGTTTGACGACCTCGGGCGTATTCGGCGTCGGAGCGCCCTGGTTCAGATCGGCCTGATAGAACGGCGACGAGCCGGTCATCACCAGCACCGCCGTATCGAGGTTCTTCCACATCAGGCCGACGCCCTGGCTCGGCAGGTTGTTGAAATAGAAATAGTCGTTGATGTGAATGTCGTTCTTGCGATAGAGGCGCGAGCCGAGCCAGATATCGAGCCCTTTGATGTGAAACAGGTTGTGCGCCTGGATATAGGCCTGCTCGGGCACGATCGTGAGCAGCTTCCAGTCGTTGGCCAGGTCGGAGAGGATCGAGCCGTCGTTCGACCAGATCTCGAAGTCGAGGACGAGATCGACCATCGTGTCGCTGTCGTTCTGCCCGCGCAGGATGTGGAAGCGCAGGCCGGGCTCGATGTAGTCGCCCTCCTCGAGACGGCCGCCGATGGCCCGGCGATCGCCGAGGTTCATGTAGTGGCCGGCGATGAGCTGACCAGTTTGAGTCCAGCCGACGCCCATGCGGCCGTAGGAGAAGAAGTCGACGCGGTCGGTCGTCGGCTTGAACGGTGGGTCGGAGCCCTCGGCGCCGGCCCGGCGTGGCGCTCCGACGAGCGCGATCATCACCATCAACAACGACATCGCCGACCTTCGAATCGCAGTCGCCATGGCCCCTCCTCGCGCCGCGTAGATCGCGGGCAGACGCACGCCCAGCCGGTCAGGCGACCGGTCCTCTTGGCGGCACGAAGCGCAGCCGTACTACCACTGCAGCGACCATGTCAATACCAATCGCGCAAAGTGGCATCATGACATTGGTAGCGCCGTCGGCAAAATGGTATTGACGTGGTCTTAGGCCGGTAGTAAGAGGGTTGCATGGATGCCGCCCTCAAGCTCGTCGATGGATCGCCGCGCGCAAAGGGCTGGAGCAGCTTCCGGCCCGACGCCGACAACCCGACGCCGCTCTATCTACAGCTCGCCCACAAGCTCGCCGACGCGATCAACGGTGGACGCTGGCAGGCCGAGGAGGCGCTGCCGTCCGAGCGCATGCTCTCGGAGAAGCTCGGCGTCTCGCGCGTGACTGCGCGCAAGGCGCTCGATCTCTTGTGCGCGCAGAAGCTGATCGCCCGCCGCCAAGGCTCGGGCACCTTCATCGCGCCGCGACTGGAGCAGCCGTTGTCGCGCCTGACCAGCTTCACCGAGATGCTGCGCGCCCGCGGCTTCGCGTCTTCGTCGCGCTGGCTCGAGCGCAAGGTCGATCTGCCGACGCACGACGAGATGCTCAAGCTCGGGCTGTCGCCGACGAGCCAGGTGGCTCGCCTGTCGCGGCTGCGCCTGGCCGACGGCGTGGTCATGGCGATCGAGATGAGCGCCCTGCCCATCGCGGTGGTGCCGAAGCCGACGGCCGTCGGCCGCTCGCTCTACGATTATCTCGACGGCGCCGGCCATCGCGTCGTGCGCGCGCTGCAGCACTTTCGCGCGGTCAACGCCTCGAAGCGCATCTCGCGGCTGGCGCGCGTGCGGCAGGGGGAGGCGATGCTGCTGGTGACGCGCATCGGCTTTACCCGCGACAACGCCGCCGTCGAGCTGACCGATAGCTACTGCCGCAACGACTATTACGACTTCGTCGCGGAGCTGGTCCGATGAGCGAGCTCGCGGGCAGCATCCTGGCGCCGCACGGCTGGGTGCGCGGGCGCATCGTCTTCAGCGAGCGCATCGAGCTCGTCGAGGGCGTCGCGATCGCGGAGCCCGACGCCGCCGAGCCGTACGTCGTGCCCGGCTTCGTCGACCTGCACGTCCATGGCGGCGGCGGCCGCGACATCATGGGAGGCGGCGAAGCGGCGGGGGCGGTGGCGCGGCTGCACGCGCGCCACGGCACGACCGCGCTCGTCGCCACGACGTTGACCTCGCCGGCGCGCGACTTCGAGGCGGTGCTGTCGTCGCTGAGCGGCACCTGCCGTCGCCGCCTGCCGGGCGAGGCGCGCGTGCTCGGAGTACACCTCGAAGGGCCGTACATCAGCGCCGACAAGCTGGGCGCGCAGCCGAACCACGCGCGCGCCGCCGCGCTGCGCGAGATCGAGCGCTACTGCGAGCTGGCGCCGATTCGCTTGTTGACGATCGCGCCCGAGATCGACGGCCACCTCGAGGCGATCCGGCGGCTGGCCGAGCGCGGCGTGCGCGTGCAGATCGGCCACAGCGCCGCCAGCTACGAAGAGGGGCTCGCCGCGCTGGCCGCCGGCGCCAGCGGCTTCACGCACCTGTTCAACGCCATGAGCGGCATGCACCACCGCGAGCCAGGCCTCGTCGGCGCGGCGCTCGCGCACGCCGAGTGGGCGGAGCTGATCCCCGACTTGCAGCACGTGCATCCGGGCGCGATGCGCGTGGCGCTCCGGGCGGTGCCGCGGCTCTTCTGCGTGACCGACGCGACCGCGGCCGCCGGCATGCCCGACGGCGAATACGCGCTCGGCGGCAACGTGATCACCAAGTGCCTGGGCGGCGTGCGGCTGCCCGACGGCACCATCGCCGGCAGCGCGTTGACGATGGACCAGGCCGTGCGCAACCTCGTTGCCATCGGCTTGTCGCTCGCCGACGCGAGCCGCCGCGTCTCGCTCTATCCGGCAGAGTACCTCGGTCTCGACGACCGCGGGCGCCTGGCGCCGGGCGCCTGGGCCGACGTCGCCGTGCTCGATCGCGGGCTCGAGGTCGTCGCCGTGTTCGCGGAAGGAGAGCGCTTGTGGGCTCGCTGATGCTCGCCGAGGCGCTCGGGGCCGCCGCCGCCGTGGCCGCGCAACGCGACGAGGCGGAGGCGTGCATCGTCGAGGTCGCCGAGCGCCTGCGCGCCTGGCCGCCGGCGTTCGCCTTGACCGTGGCGCGCGGCAGCTCCGATCACGCCGCCGCCTACTTCGCCTACCTGGCGATGCGGCGGCTCGGCGTGCCGGTGGCGTCGCTGCCGATGTCGCTGGTAACGCTGCACGAGGCGCCGCTGGTGGTCGCGCGGCAGCTCGCCGTCGCGGTGTCGCAGTCGGGCCAGAGCCCCGACCTCGTCGACACCATGGCGGCGCTTCGTCGTGGCGGCGCGATCACGGTCGCGTTCGTCAACCGCACCAGCTCGCCGCTGGTGGGCGCGTGCGAGGCCGCGGTGCCGCTGTGCGCCGGCGACGAGCGCAGCGTCGCCGCGACCAAGAGCTACATCGCGGCGCTGGCGGCGGTCGCGCGCTTGGTGGCGCATTGGCGGGGTGACGCGGGTCTGTTGCGCGCGCTCGACCGTTTGCCCGAGCGGCTGGTCGTGGCGACGCACAGTGACGGCAGCGCGGCGGTGGCGACGCTGGGGCCGGCGACGCGCGCGCTCGTGGTCGGCCGCGGGCTCGGCTTTGCCGTCGCGCTCGAGGCGGCGCTCAAGCTGAAGGAGACGTCGGCGATCCACGCCGAGGCCTTCAGCGGCGCCGAGCTGCGCCATGGGCCGATGGCGCTCGTCGACGCCGGCTATCCGGTGCTGCTGTTCGCGCTGCGCGGGCCGGAGCAGGCGGGCCTGAGGGCGCTGGCGCGTGAGCTGCGCGCCGTCGGTGCGCGCGTGGTGCTGGCAGCGCCGGCCGACGTCGCCGAGCGCGACCTGACGCTGGCCACCGCCGACGACGAGGCGCTCGATCCGATCGCCGCCATCCAGACCTTCTACATCGTGGCGGCGCAGCTGGCCGCGGCGCGCGGCCGCGACCCGGACGTGCCGCGCCACCTGTCGAAGGTGACCTGTACGCGCTGAGGAGGAGTCGATGTCCGCGACCGAGCTTCCGCTCATGGCCCCGCTCACGGGCCCGGTGATCCCGCTCGACGACGTCCCCGATCCGGTGTTCGCCGGCCGCATGATGGGCGACGGCGTCGCCATCGAGCCGCTCTCGGGGCTGGTGGTGGCGCCGTGCGACGGTGTCGTCACGCACCTGCATCGCGCCGGCCACGCGTTGACGCTGACGGCGGGCAACGGCGCCGAGATCCTCGTCCACATCGGCATCGACACCGTCAACCTGAACGGGCGCGGCTTCACGTCGCTGGTGCACGAAGGCGAGCGGGTGCGCACCGGCGACCGCATGATCGCGTTCGACGTCGACCGCATCGCACGCGAGGTGGCGTGCCTGCACACGCTCGTCGTCATCGCCAACGGCGACGGCTATCGCATCGCCTGGCGCAACAGCGATCACGTGCAGGCGGGGACGACACCGCTCATGCGCGTGCGGACGCGCGCGACGCGCGACGGCGCGGACGCGGCGGCGGCCGGCGGCGAGCGGTCGGCCGAGGCGGTCGTCGCGCATGCCGGCGGGCTGCACGCGCGGCCGGCGGCGCTGGTGCAGGCCGCGGCGCGCTACTTCGACGGCGAGGTCAGCATCGACTTCGCGGGACGGCGCGCCAACGCCGCGAGCGTGGTGGCATTGATGGCGCTCGGGACCCATCGCGGCGACCGCGTGACGGTGCGTACGCGCGGGCCCGCGGCCGACGCAGCGCTGACGCGCGTCGTCGCCGCGATCGAAAAGGCCCCGCCGCAGGTCAACGGCGCGCCGAGCGCCGGCGGGCTCGCCGGCGGCAACGGCGTCCTCACGCACGACAAGGCGAACGGCGCGGCGACGCCGCCTGGGCTTGCCGCACGCAGCGACGGCGCGGGCTTGCCCGGCATCCCGGCGGCGCCCGGCCTCGCCGTCGGACGCGTCGTGCGCCTCGACGCGGCCGACATCGAGCTGCCGCCGCACTCGGGCGACGTCGCCGTGGAGTATGCGCAGCTGGCGGGCGCGCTCGGCCACGTGCGCGACGAGCTCGTCGCCGCCATCTGCGACGCCGAAGCGCGCGCCACGCTGCAGCAGCGCGACATCCTCGCCGCGCACGCCGCGCTCCTCGACGACCCCGAGCTCTGCGCCCTCGCCGAGCGCGCGGTCGGCGACGGCGTCAGCGCCGGTGAAGCCTTCCGACGCGCCGTGCGCACGCAGTGCAAGCTGCTGTCGGCGTCGGACAACCCGCTCGTCGCCGAGCGCGTGTCCGATCTGCGCGAGCTCGAGCAACGCGTGCTGTCGGCCATCGCCGGCTACAGCGCCGCCGAGCCCGAGCTGTTCGACGCCTCCATCCTCGTCGCCGACGAGCTCGCCGTGTCGCAGCTGACGCGACTGCCGCGGCAACGCATCGCCGGGCTGTGCACCGCGCGCGGCGGCGCGACCTCGCACGTCGCCATCCTGGCGCGCGCGTTCGGCGTGCCCGCGCTGGTGGCGATGGGACCGGCGCTGCTCTCGGTCACCCACGGCAAGCAGGTGCTGCTCGACGCCGGCGCCGGCCGGCTCGACCCCGCGCCCGACGCGGCCAGCCTCGCGCATGCGTGCACGGCGATGGCCCGCCGCGCCGAGCGCGCGGCGCAAGCGTTCGCCGGCATGCACGCCCCCGCGCTCACGCGCGACGGACACTGCGTCGAGGTCGCAGCCAACGTCGCCAGCGGCGACGACGCGAGCGCGGCGATCGAGCGCGGCGCCGACGGCGTGGGCCTGGTGCGCACGGAGCTCTTGTTCATGGATCGCGACGTGGCGCCGACGGAAGCGGAGCAGCGCGACGCCTACCAGGCGCTGGTGGCGACGCTCGCCGGCCGGCCGGTCATCATTCGTACCTTCGACGCCGGGAGCGACAAGCCGCTCCGCTTCTGTCCGCTCGTCGCCGAGCCCAATCCGGCGCTCGGCCTCCGCGGCATTCGCACGGGCCTGGTGCACCCCGAGCTCCTCGACGCGCAGCTACGCGCGCTGCTCGCGGTCCGCCCGCTCGCGTCCTGCCGGATCCTGTTGCCGATGGTCGCCGACGCCGGCGAGATCGTGGCGGTGCGGCGGCGTCTGGAGACGCTGGCGAGCGAGGCCGGCGTCGGCGAATTGCCGCAGCTCGGCGTGATGATCGAAGTGCCATCGGCGGCGGTGCTCGCCGATCAGCTGGCGCAGCACGCCGACTTCCTCTCGCTCGGCACCAACGATCTCACGCAATACGTGCTCGCGATGGACCGCTGCCACCCCGGCCTGGCCGCGCGCCTCGACGGCCTGCACCCGGCGGTGTTGCGCCTCGTCGCCCAGTCCGTCGAAGGCGCGGCGCGGCACGACAAGTGGGTCGGCGTCTGCGGCGCGCTGGCGTCCGATCTCGAGGCCGTGCCGGTGCTGGTCGGTCTCGGCGTGCGCGAGCTGTCGGTCAGCCCCAGCATCATCCCCGAGCTCAAAGAGCGCGTGCGCAGCCTCGATGCGGCGATGTGCCGCACTGAAGCGCGCGCGCTCCTCGATCTGCACTCACCGAACGACGTTCGCGCGCGGATCCGCGCGCTGTGGCCGGAGGCATGACGCCGCCGAGCCGTTGCACCACCCGAACAGGAGAGCATTGCCATGGCGCACGCACACTTCGCGAAGGTGCAGAAGCTCGGTCGAGCGTTGATGCTGCCGATCGCGGTCTTGCCCGTCGCCGGTCTGTTGTTACGGGTCGGCCAACCTGACCTGCTCGACGTCAAGCTGATCGCACAGGCGGGCGAGGCGATCTTCAGCAACCTGGCGCTCATCTTCGCCATCGGCGTCGCCGTCGGTTTCGCTGTCGACAACGCCGGCGTCGCCGGGCTTGCCGGCGCGATGGGCTATCTGGTCATGATCGCGGTCGTCAAGACCATCGACGCCAAGCTCGACCCCGGCGTGCTCGCCGGCATCATCGCCGGCCTGACGGCCGCCATGCTTCATAATCGATATCGCGATATTCGATTGCCGGAATATCTGGCGTTTTTCGGTGGGAAACGATTCGTGCCCATCGTGACCGGGCTCGCTTGCCTCGTGCTCGGCGGCGCGCTCGGCCTCGTCTGGCCGCCGGTGCAGAAGGGCATCGACCTCGTCGGTCACTGGCTCATCGGCGCCGGCGCGCTCGGCCTGTTCCTCTACGGCGTGCTCAATCGCCTGCTTCTGGTCACCGGGCTGCACCACATCATCAACAGCCTCGTCTGGTTCGTCTTCGGCAGCTACGAGGCCGGCGGCAAGGTGGTCACGGGCGATCTGCACCGCTTCTTCGCCGGCGATCCGAGCGCCGGCGCGTTCATGACCGGCTTCTTCCCGATCATGATGTTCGGGCTGCCGGCGGCGTGCCTGGCGATGTATCGCACCGCCGCGCCGGAGCGGCGCAAGGCCGTCGGCGGGCTGCTCCTGTCGATGGCGCTGACGTCGTTCCTCACCGGCGTCACCGAGCCGGTCGAGTTCACCTTCATGTTCCTGGCGCCGATGCTGTACCTCGTGCACGCGGTGTTGACCGGCGTCTCGATGGCGCTCATGAGCGCACTGCACGTGCGGCTCGGCTTCACCTTCTCCGCGGGCGCGTTCGATTATCTGCTCTCGTTCGGGCTGTCGTCGAAGGGGTGGCTGCTCATGCCCATCGGTGCCGGCGTCTTCGCCCTCTACTACGGCGTGTTCGTCGCCTGCATCCGCGCGTTCGATCTGGCGACGCCGGGGCGCGAGGCCGCCGTCGAGACCAGCGACGGCGCGACGGCGACGCTGCCGCTGCACGCGGCCGAGACCGACCGCGTGCTCGCGCTCATTGCCGCGCTCGGCGGCTCGGCGAACCTCTTGTCGGTCGACGCCTGCACGACGCGGCTACGGCTGACCGTGCGGCGCAACGACGTCATCGACGACGCGGCGCTCAAGGCCCTCGGCGCCAAGGGCGTGGTGCGGCCGGCGGCGGACAGCGTGCAGGTGGTGCTGGGGCCGGAGGCCGATCTGGTCTGCGACGAGCTGCGCGCGGCGTTGCGGGACGGCGTCGACGACGCCGATGCGACCGATCCGCGCGCGACGACGGCGAGCCCGGCGCCGGCCGCAACCGCGACGCCGCCGCCCGTCGCGCCGATCACGCTCGCCCGCGCCGATCGCGCCGCGTGGCTCGCCGGCCTCGGCGGAGAGAGCAACCTGCGCGCCGTCGACGCCGTCGCCACGACGCGGCTGCGCGTCGAGCTGGTCGATGCCACGCGCCTCGACGAGCCGGCGCTGCAACAGCTCGGCGCGCAAGGCGTCATGCGCTTCTCGAGCACGCTGGTCCACGTCGTCGTCGGCCCGCACGCGCACGACGTCGCCAGGTCGCTGCGCGGTCATAGATACCACTTTTGACATGGTCTCATGGTCGTATTACGCTTGCACGACCGCGCTAGCGCGCGTCGACGACCATGAGCAAGCAATGGAACGGCTTCCGGCCGGATAGCGCCAGCCCCACACCGCTGTACCTGCAGCTGGCGCACAAGCTCGCCGACGCGATCAACGCCGGGCGCTGGCAGGCCGAAGAGGCGCTGCCGTCGGAGCGCGTGCTCTCGGAGAAGCTCGGCGTGTCGCGCGTGACCGCGCGCAAGGCGCTCGACGTGCTCTTCGATCAGCGGCTCATCGCGCGGCGGCAGGGCTCGGGGACGTTCATCGCGCCCCGCATCGAGCAGCCGCTGTCGCGCCTGTCCAGCTTCACCGAGATGCTGCGCCAAAAAGGACTCGAGTCGTCGTCGCGGTGGCTCGAGCGCAAGCTCGACACGCCGACACACGACGAGATCTTGAAGCTCGGCCTGTCGCCCACGAGCCAGGTCGCGCGGCTGTCGCGCCTGCGGCTCGGGGACGGCGTGGTCATGGCGGTAGAGATGAGCGTCCTGCCGGCGGCGATCGTGCCCAAGCCGGCGAGCATTGGCGACTCGCTGTACGACTTTCTCGACGGCGCCGGCCATCGCATCGTGCGCGCGCTGCAGCACATCCGCGCGATCAACGCGTCGAAGAAGATCGCCAAGATGGCCGACGTCGCCGAGGGCGAGGCGATGCTCCTGGTGACGCGCATCGGCTACACCAAGGACAACGCCGTCGTCGAGCTCACCGACAGCTACTGCCGCAACGACTTCTACGACTTCGTCGCCGAGCTGCGCCGCTAGAACGCATCTGATACGTTCTAGCGCGATTCGTCGTCGCCGGTGGCCAGGCGCGCGAGCACGGCGAGGTCCTCGAGCGTGGTCACGTCGCCGTCGATGGCGTCGCCGGCCGCGACCTGCTTGAGCAGGCGGCGCATGATCTTGCCCGACCGCGTCTTCGGCAGCGCGTCGCTGAAGCGGATCTCGTCGGGCCGCGCCAGCGCGCCGATCTCGCGGGCGACGTGTGCCTGCAGCGCGCGCTTGCTCTGGGGCGACGGCGCGCGGCCGCTCTTGAGCGTCACGAACGCGACGATCGCCTGCCCTTTGTGCGCGTCGGGACGACCGACGACCGCGGCCTCGGCGACGTCGTCGTGGCCGACGAGCGCGCTCTCGATCTCCATGGTCCCGAGGCGGTGACCGGCGACGTTGATGACGTCGTCGACGCGGCCCATGATCCAGTAGTAGCCGTCGCCGTCCCGGCGCGCGCCGTCGCCGGCGAAGTAGACCGGCTTGCCGTTGACGGCGATCTCGCCGAAATAGGTCGTTTCGTAGCGCTCGGGATCGCCCCAGACCGTGCGCAGCATCGACGGCCACGGGTGGCGCACGACGAGGTAGCCGCCGGCGTCCGGCGGGCACGGCTGGCCGCGCTTGTCGACCACGTCGGCGGCGATGCCCGGCAGCGGTCGCGTGCACGAGCCGGGCTTGGTCGGCGTCGCGCCCGGCAAGGGCGCAATCATGATGCCGCCGGTCTCGGTCTGCCACCAGGTGTCGACGATGGGACAGCGACCGCCGCCGATGACGCGGTGGTACCACATCCACGCCTCGGGGTTGATCGGCTCACCGACGGTGCCGAGCAGGCGCAGCGACGAGAGATCGTGCCGTGAGGGAAAGTCGTCGCCCCAGCGGACGAAGGCCCGGATCGCCGTCGGCGCCGTGTAGAAGATGGTGACGCGGTGGCGCGCGACCAGCTGCCAGAAGCGGTCTTTGTCGGGCGCGTCGGGAGCGCCTTCGTAGAGCAAGGTGGTCGCGCCGTTGAGGAGCGGGCCGTACACGACGTAGCTGTGGCCGGTGACCCAGCCGATGTCGGCGGTGCACCAGTAGACGTCGTCGTCCTTGAGATCGAAGACGAGCCGGGTGGTGTAGGCGACGCCGACGGCGTAGCCGCCGGTCGAATGAACCACGCCCTTCGGCTTGCCGGTGGTGCCTGACGTATAGAGGATGAAGAGCGGATGCTCGGCGTCGAGCGCGGGCGCCGCGTGCTCGGCCGGCTGCGCGGCGACGAGCGGGGCCCACGCCAGATCGCGGCCGGGCTGCATCGTCACCGGCGTTCGGGTGCGCTCGACGACGAGCACCTTGTCGACGGTCGGGCAGCCGTGCGCGAGCGCGGCGTCGACGGTCTCCTTGAGCGGCACCAGGCGGCCACGGCGCCAGCCGCCGTCGGCCGTGATGATGAGGCGCGCGCCGGCGTCGTTGACGCGGTCGCGCAGGGCGCCGTCGGAGAAGCCGCCGAAGATGACGGTGTGGGGGGCGCCGATGCGCGCGCAGGCGAGCAGGGCGATCGGCAGCTCTGGAATCATCGGCAGGTAGACGGCGACGCGATCGCCGGCGCGCACGCCGAGCGACGCCAGCGCGTTGGCGGCGCGGCAGACCTCGGCGTGCAGCTCGCGATAGCTGAGCGCGCGCGTGTCGCCCGGCTCGCCTTCCCACAACAGCGCGCATTTGTCGCCGCGCGCCGCCAGATGGCGGTCGAGGCAGTTGGCCGCGAGGTTGAGCGTGCCGCCGACGAACCAGCGGACGAACGGGGCGCGGCCGTCGTCGAGGACCTGGGTCCACGGCGTGCGCCAGTCGAGCGCGCGCGCTTGCTCGGCCCAGAAGCCTTGCGGATCGGCGTCGGCGTGGCGGCAGAGCGCGTCGTAGTCGGCGAGCGACGGCACGTGTGCACGTGCAGCGAAGGCGGCCGGCGGCGGAAAGGTGCGCTGCTCGCGAAGCAGGGAGTCCATGAGCCCCTCCTGAAGAATGGAGTCACTGCATACCACTTACAGTCCGGTTATTGACAGTGGTATTTTAGTGGAGGTATGACGCTCTAGGGTGTCGGCAAACGACCAGGAGGAGAGACAAGCATGCGATTCAATGGCGTCAAGGTGTTCTCGGCGACGATGGCGCAGGACCGCGACCAACTCGGAGACAAGGTCACGGAGTGGTTGTCGGCGCATCCGGCAGTCGTCGTCCTCGACACGATCGTGACGCAATCGAGCGACGAGGCGTTTCACTGCCTGGCGATCACGCTGTTCTTCGACGATCCGAGCCGGCCGCAGCGGAGGGAGAGCAGAAGCGCGGCGTGAGCAGCGTGAGGACGACGGCGCGGCGGCGCGAGCCTACCGCCGCGCCGTCAGGCTCGCGGGCGTGCGCGAGCTGCCGCAGGCCGCGCGCCAGCCGAGCAGGCCGACTGCCGCCGCCAGGATCGCGCCGCCGGCGACGAGCCCGCGGCGCACGGTTCGCCGCCGCCGCGCCGCCGTCGGCGGATCCGCCAGCGCGTCGCCGGCGACCTCGAGAGGATCGGCGGCGGCGAGGATCGAGCCGTTGCGGCGCGGCGCCGGCTCGGGGAAGAAGCATTCCATGTAGCGCGCCAGCGGCAGCGTCCCCGTCGCCAGGCCGTGCGCGCGCGCGAAGTCGTCGAGCGCGGCGTGCAGCTCGCGCGAAGTCTGAAAGCGGTCCGCCGGGTCCTTTTGCAGACAGCGCACGACGATGTCGTCGAGCGCCAGCGGATAGAACGACGCGTTCGCTGCCGGCGACGGCACCGGTCCTTCGATGATGCGCCGCAGGGTCTCGAACTCCGAGCGCTCGCGGAAGGCGCGCGCGCCGGTGGTCAGCTCGTAGAGGATGACGCCGAGCGAAAAGATGTCGCTGCGCCGGTCGACGCGGTCGCCGCGGCACTGCTCGGGCGACATGTAGCCCGCCTTGCCCTTGATGGTGCCCGCCGCCGTTCGGCCCTTGCGGCTGGTCGCTTTGGCGATGCCGAAGTCGACGATCTTCACGCCACCGTCGAGCGTCACGACGATGTTCTGCGGCGTGACGTCACGGTGCACGATGCCGAGCGGGCGGCCGGCGGCGTCGCGCTTGTCATGCGCGTGGTGCAGGCCCGCGCAGACCGCCGTGACAATCGAGAGCGTCTCGGCGAGCGGCAGGCGCCGATGACCGCGGTTGGCGCGCGCGCGGTGGATCTCGACGAGGTTGCGCCCGCGCAAGTACTCCATTGCGATGAACCATTCGCCGTCGACCTCGCCGACGTCGTACAGTTGCACGATGTTCGGATGATCGAGCGTGGCCAGAAGGCGCGCTTCGTCGAGGAACATGCGCACGAAGTCGGGATCGTGCGTGCGGCCGGGCTGGATCTTCTTGATGACGAGCTGTTTCTCGAAGCCACGGATCGAGCGTAAGCGCGCCAGGAAGACCTCGGCCATACCGCCGGCGGCGACGCACGAGACGAGCTCGTACTTGCCGAACGTCGTCGGGTACACGCTCATGTCGCGGCGGTCCGCGGCGCGCTCGTCGTCGCGCTCGTCGTCGTGCGGCAGAGAATCGGATTCCGTGGGCGCCGTCTCTTCGCGAGCCGACAAGGCCGGACAATCATGGTGGCCTCCCGAGATGCGAGCGCCGCAGCGGCGGCACAGGCTGACGGTCCGCCCGCGGCGCGTCACCGCTTTTCCCCCACCGCCATCCGTCATGTATAGTACCACTCAGATACCACGTCAATGAGCTGTTGGCGCTAGCGTCGCGCAGCCACTAGTGTCCCGAATCAGAAATTCGGCACGCGAGTTTCTGACACGGGACACTAGCCGCCGAATTGCAGGCCGACGGTGATGCGGTATTGCGGATAGTAGAATGGCGCGCCGGTCAGATGCGGAATGGGGATGGCGAGGTTGGTCGGATCGACCACCAGTCGCAGCGCGTGGCCGAGGTCGACGTCGATGCCGAGCGGGCTCGTCGCGACGTAGAGCCCGACGGAGCCGGCGGGGGCGCCGTAGACGTCGAACAGCTGCACCGACGTGCCGACCTGCAGCGTGTTGCGTAAGTTCACGCGCTCCCACGAGAGCGGCCAGCGACGGATACCGGTCACCATGAGGTTGACCGCGCCCGCTTTGGCGGCGTAGGTCGGCGTGATCCACGGGTTCCACTCGGCGTCGAAACCGACGGTCCAGCGCTCCGTCACTCGCACACGCAGCGCCAGCGTCGCCGCCAGCGCGCCGCGATCGAACGCGCCGCCGGTGGCGACGTAGAAGCCGACGCGCGGGCCGAGCCGCTTGGCGTCGCGCACCTTCTCGATGTGCGCGGCGGTCGGCGTGGCCACGTCGCGGCCGGGCTCGTGCCCCTCGTAGACGCGCGGCGCGTCGGGGCCGGTGAGCGGCGGAGCGGGTTGCGCCGGTTGCGCCGGTTGCGCCGATGCTGCGGGAATCGAGTCGGCGTTCGCCGTGGTCGCGATGAAGACGACCGCGAGCGCGACCGATCGCGCACGACGAAGGCGAGCGCAGAGTATCAGCAGCGCCGCCGTGAACAGCAGGGCGCCGGGCGAAGCGCCGCGCCGCGCCCCCAGCGTGCAGCCGCAACCGGCGCTGTCGCGCAGCGCATTCTCCGCCGCATCGCAATAGTCGTTGGCGCTGGTGCAGGCGTCGGCGGTGAGCGCGAGGTTGCTCGCGACCAGCGCGTCGACACGCGCCAGCTTCTCGTCGCGCCCGAGCGTCGCATCGAGGGTCACGCGCAAGAGGTCGGTCGCGGCCGCGAGCGCCAGCTGCCGCCGACGCGTCGCGGTGCGTCGGCGTCGTCGCAGGCGTCGAGCAGGCGCATGTGCGGCGGTCCATCGCGGCGCTCGTCGAGCGTGTTGTCGACGTAGTCGACCCAGTTGAGCACGCTGGTCACCTTGAGCCCGTCGCTGCTGCGCAGGTTGTGCGTGAAGCCATCTTCGAGCGCGTGCACCGCCTGGCCGATGCGCACGTAATAGCGCGGCAGCGCAACGCGGACATGCGGGCCGCGCAGCGCCAGGTAGACCTCGAGGTCGACGCGGTCGCCAGCTTCGGGCGCGCCGGTGGCGTCGAGGCCGTCGAGCGCCTCGGCGGTGCGCTCGTGGATGAAGGCCGCGCAATCGGCGAGCGCGCGCGCCGAGCCGGTCGGCTCGTCTTCGTCGGGGCCGCGCAGGCAGTGCTCGCGCTGCAAGCTCGGATCGGCGGCGATGGGCACGATGTCGAAGGTGTCGGTCGGGCTCGCGCCCTTGAGATCGTTGTCGCGCACCGCGAAGAGCAGCGTGGCGCCGGCGAGATCTCGCATGTCGGCATCGAGGGCGAAGGGCGCGTCGTCGATGAACGCGCGCTCGTCGGGCGTCGCCGGCAGCGGCGGCGCGTTCGGCCGCTCGGATCGCGCCTGGCGCAAAGCCGCCGCCGTGATCTGCTCGTGACAGCCAGCGGTCAGCGGGCTCGAGACCGTGTAGGCCGACGCGGGCGCGGCCATGAGGAGCGCGCCCGCGGCCAACAACTTCATTCAACGGTTATGGGCCCGACAGCGGCCAAGACAAGGCCACTGTCGTCGCGTCGTGTCCTCGTCAGCCGGTCAAAGAAGCGTCCTCCGCCGCGCTGTCCTCGGCAGCGGCGTCGTCCGCCTCGAGCTCGCTTTCGCCCTTGTCTACGACTCTCTTGCTGCCGAAGGTACGTGTGGCAGCGCGCGACAGGTCGTCGAAGAGCGAGTAGGCCACGGGCGTCGCGAGCAGCGTGAGGAGGAGCGAGAACGTCTGCCCGCCGATGACCACGCCGGCGGTGGCGCGCGCCAGGCCGGCACCGACGCCGCGCGCGACCGCGAGCGGGATCATGCCCGCCACGAACGCGATCGTGGTCATGAGGATCGGCCTGAGGCGGTCCTTGTTGGCTCGCAGGATCGCCTCGTCGCGCGGCACGCCCTTGGCGCGCAGGTTGTTCGTGTGGTCGACCTGCAAGATCGAGTTCTTCTTCACGACACCGAACAGCACCAGGAGGCCGAGCGCGGTGAAGATGTTGAGCGACTGGTTGAAGATGAGCAGCGACAAGAAGGCGAACGGGATGGTCAGCGGCAGGCACAAGAGGATCGTGATCGGGTGCAGCCACGACTCGAACTGCGCGGCCAAGACGAGGTACATGAAGATGAACGAGAGCGCGAACGCGAGCATGAAGCTCTTGCCCGCCCGCGCCGTCTCACGCGAGCGCCCCTGCGGCGCCGCGTGGTAGCTCGCCGGCAGGTGCATGTCGGCGATGATCTTCTCGAGCGCGAACTGCACGTCGGAGTCGCCGTAGCCGGGCGCGGTGTTGGCCTGCACCACCACCTGGCGCTGGCGGCTGACGCGGTTGATCGCCGACGGGCCGGTGGCCGACTTCCACGACACCACGTCGGACAGCGGCACCGACCCGTAGCGCGCCGACGGCACCGTCACCAGCGACAGCCCCCGCGCGTCCTGGCGATACTGCGCCTCGGCGCGCGCGCGCACGTCGTAGTCCTCGCCCTTCTCGGCGTAGCTCGAGATCTTGAGCCCGCCGACGAGAAGCTGGAGCGTTTGCGCGATGTCGGCCACCTGCACGCCGAGGTCGGCCGCCTTCTCGCGGTCGATGTGCACCTGCAGCTCGGGTTTGCCGACGACGAGGTTGGTGTCGACGTCGACGGCACCCGGCACCTTCTTGAGCGCCCGCACGATCTTGTCGCCGTACTCGGCGAGCTTCTCGAGGTCGGGCCCGTAGATGCCGTACTGCACGGTCGCGGTCGATTGCCCCGAGTTGAAGGCGTCGACCTGTGACACGTCGATGCGCAGGTTCTTGGCTTGCCTGGAGACGATCTCGTTGCGCACGAACGCCATGATCTGGTTCATGGTCTGCTCGCGCTGCTCGGGATCGGTCAGGCGCACGTAGATGCCCGCCTTGTTGGGCGTGCGCTGATCGGTGTCGCCGATGGTCATCGTCGTGAGCTGCACGCCGGCGACGCGCTCGCGGATCTGGCGCGCGATGCGCTCGGCGATGAGCTCCGTCGACTGCAAGCTGGTGCCCTCGGGCGCGCGCACGTTGACCATGAAGGCGCCCTGATCGTCCTCGGGCACGAAGCCCTTCTTGACCGCCTTGCCGAGCGGCACCAGCGAGGCGAGCGCGACGACGGACAAGAGGCCGATGACCCAGCGATGGTGCATGGACCAGCGCAGGATGCGCATGTAGACGCGCTCGATGGGACGGTAGAAGACATCGGTGAAGCGGCCGAGCGCGCCCTGGTGCTCGACCGGCTTGCCGTCGGCGTCGACTTCGGGCGGGTCGAGCCAGCGCGCCGACAAGCTCGGCGTCAGCGAGAAGCTCACCAGCATCGACACGCCGATGGCGAACGCCATCGTCAGGCCGAAGCCACCGAGGAAGCGGCCGACGATGCCCGACATGAACGCGACCGGGATGAACACCGCCATCAGCGACAGCGTCGTCGCCAGGACGGCGAGGCCGATGTCCTTGGTGGCGGCGACGGCGGCGGGGAAGGGCTTGTAGCGCAGCTCGTGGATGAAGCGGTGGATGTTCTCGAGCACGACGATGGCGTCGTCGATGACGATGCCGACGGCGAGCGCCAGCGCCAGGAGCGTGATCATGTTGAGGGTGAAGCCCTGCGCCCACATGAGCGCGAAGGTGCCCACGATCGAGATCGGGATGGCGATGGCGGAGATGAGGGCCGAGCGCAGGTTGCCGAGGAAGAAGAGCACCACCAGCGATGCCAAGAGCGCGCCGAGCACGAGGTGCTCCTTGACCGCGCCGACCGCGGTCCGCACCACGAGCGAGTTGTCGCGCACGACGCGCAGCTTGGTGCCGGCGGGCAGCGTCTTCTCGACGTCGCCGAGCCGCTCGACGACGCCGTCGACCACCTGCACCGTGTTCTCGCCCGACTGCTTGCGCACCGTCAGCATGACCGTCGGTTTGCCGTCGAGCAGCGAGACCGTCTCCGGCTCCTCTTCGCCGTCTTCGACGCGTGCCACGTCGGAGACGCGAATGGGGTGGTTGCCGCTCTGGCGCACCACGATGTCGGCGAGCGCCTGCGGGCTCGAGACGCGCCCCTGCACGCGGAGCGTCATCTCCGTCGGGCCGGTGTGGATCGCGCCGCCCGGCGTGGTCAGGTTCTGCGCGCCGATGGCGCGCTGCACGTCCTGCGGCGTCAGGCCGAGCGCGCGCAGCTGCACCGGATCGAGCCAGACGTTGATCTGCCGCTTGCGCCCGCCGAGCAGGTTCACCTGGCCGACGCCGGGGATGCTCTCGATCTGGCGCCGCACCCGCTTGTCGGCGATCTCGGTGGTCTCGCGCACGCTGCGGCTCGACTCGACGGCGATATAGAGGATGGGCACGGCGTCGGGATCGAACTTGCCGACCACCGGCGGATCGATGCCGCGTGGCAGGTTGGCGATCGCCGTCGCGACGTGGTCACGCACGTCCTGCGTCGCCACGTCGACCGGCTTCTCCAGCGTGAAGGTGACGAACACCTGCGACACGCCTTCGACGGAGACGGAGCGCAGCTCGTCGATGCCGTTGATGGTGTTGACCGCCTCCTCGATCTTCTCGGTGATCTCGGTCTCGACCTCTTCGGGCGCGGCACCGTCGAGCCGCGTGGTCACGACGACCACCGGGAAGTCGACCTTGGGGAACCAGTCGAGCCCGAGCTTGAAGTAGCCCGCGACGCCGACGACCGTGATGGTCAACATGAGGACGCCCGCGAAGACCGGGCGCCGCACGCACAAACGTGCCAGCCATTGCATCGGCTACTCCACCTCGACGCCGTCGGTGATCTGCGCGGAGGGCTTGACGACGATGCGCTCGCCGGCGGCGACGCCATTGAGCACGCCCACGACGTCACCTTGCGTCGGCCCGACCTGCACGATGCGCTCCTCGACGTGCTTGTCGATGACGGCGTACAGCCGCGTCGTGTCGCCGTCTACCTGGAGCGCCGTCTTCGGCACCACCGGTAGCTTGCGCTTGCCGACGTCGAGCTGCGCCGTGGCGAAGAGCCCGGGGCGCAGGAGCTTGTCCTTGTTCTGCACCATCGCCTCGAACACCAGGTCGCGCGTGGTGGCACGCACCGCCGGGCCGATGTAGTGAACGATGCCGGTGAAGGTGCGATCGGGGAAGGCGCCCACCTGGAACATGACCTTCTGCCCCTCCTTGACCGCGCCCATGTTCTGCTCGGGGATGGTGAGCTCGAGGCGCAGCGGGTCGATGTCGACGACGTGCGCCACCTTGGTCGACGGCGTCACGTACTCGCCGACGGAGACGTAGCGCTCGGAGATGAGGCCGGCAAAGGGCGCGCGCACGGTCCCGTCCGAGAGCGTCTGCCTGGCCAGCGCCGCCCGCGTCTCCGCTGCCGCCGTCGAGCTCGTCGCCGTCTTGCAGGCGGTGGTCTGGCGGTCGTAGTCCTGCTGCGAGATGGCGCCGCGCTCGAGGAGCTTACTGAAGCGTGCGCAATCTGCTTCGGCCTGGCCCTTCTGCGAGCGCGCGGTTTCGAAGTTGGACTCCGCCTCGCTCGCCGACAGCGTCGCCACGCGCACGTCGAGCTGTGCCAGCGCCTGGCCCGCGCGCACGTAGGTGCCGCGCTCGACCATGGTGCGCATGACGCGCCCCGAGGCGTTGGCGGCGAGCTCGGACTCCTGGTTTGCCTTGAGCGTGCCGGCAAGGAGCAGCGTGCTGGGCAGCTCGCGCTCGGTGACGACCGCGGTGGCCGCGGCGACCGGCTTCGGCTTGGCGCGCAGCTCCGCGCTCGCCGCTTGCTGCTGGTTGCAGCCGCTCGCGAGCGGCAAGAGGGAAGCGAGCATGAGCGGCAGTCTTCGAATCGTTTTCATCATCCGTCCCTGTTCAACACCTGGCACTTGTCGAGCGCATACTCGAAAAAGACGACCGCCTCATCGCCGCCGGCGCGCGCGAGCGCTGGCGCGGCCTGACGGCGCTTCGGCCGCACCGTGCAACACGAGATGGATCATCTCGCGCAAAAATGTGGGCGGCTCGAGCTCGGAAGTCGGCGGCTCCAGATACTCGGACATCACGTACTGCGTGATGCCGCCGATGAAGAGGCGCGCCAGCACCTCGCTCTGCGCCGGGCGCAACCGGCCCGCCTGCATCTCTGCGTCGAAGTACCGCGACAGCACTGCGAGCATCTGCCGTTTCATCGGATGCGGCTTCCGCGCTTGCTTGGCAAACACGTTGAGCTTCGTCGGGCTGACGCACGCCATCATCATGAAGGGCAGGACCCGCTGCGACAGATCGACGAGCGCCATGCCGGCGTCGAAGAGGTTGTCCGCGACTTCGCCCATGCCGGCGCGCCACTCGAGTCGCGCGAAGGCGGGCGGAAGCACCAGCTGTCGTTCGAAGACCGCCGCGAAGAGCGCCTCCTTCGTCTTGTATCGGTAAAAGATGACGCTCTCGGAGATGCGCGCGCGCTTGGCGATCTCGCTGGTGGTGGCGTCGAGGCCGCGCTCCAGGAATACGTCACGCGCGGCGTCGAGGAGCGCCTCTTGCGACAGGGACGGGGGTCGGCCGCGGGGCTGCATTATAGAGTGCCGACTCGATTATGCGTTGTGAGGCCCGCGCGTCAAGATGGAATCGAACGACGCGACCCGAAGCGACGTTCGCGTCTCGCCTGTGGTCACTCGAGAACCAGAGCCAACGGGCAGCGTGACGTGAAATGACAAATCGAACGCCGCTTCTGTTTGATAGCAAAAAAGAACGCCTATTCTGTTTGCATGCCACGCCTGACCGAAGCCCGTCAGCAGAGCCGTCGCGAGCAGATCGTTCAGGCCCCGCTGCGCTGTTTCGCGCGACGCGGACTTGCCGACACCTCGATGGCGGACATCATCGCCGAGGCGGGCTCTCGGCGGGTTCGATCTATTCGCACTTCGCGAGCAAGTCGGAGTTGCTGCGATTCGTGGTCTCCGACGTGCTCGAGTCCAGGTTCACGACTCTCATCGACGACGTCAGAGCCAATCCCAGGTACAAGGACTGACATTAGGCGTCTGCGCCGAACGTTTCTCCAAGTTCTGACCGTACCGGAGGAGTGAGACCGATTTTCTTCGATCAATTCCGTTGGTCGGCCGAGCTGCGTCGGCGAATGAGCTGCGCGACGAAGAGCCCAACAATGAGCGCCAATCCGACGCCACCGCTGCGCGCTCCGGCACTGCCGCCGATTCGACAGCCGCATCCTCTGGGCGGGTGTGCCGAGTCGCCGACGGCACCGAGGTCCTCGGGGGTACCGAGGTCTCCGAAGCTCGGCCCTGCCGCTGTGACGGTGACGGTTGCTTCGGCAGTGTTGCCAATCGAGTCGACGACGTGCACCACGTCCGCGCCTTCGATGGCGCCGGCCGAGTAGAAACCGGTCGACGCGTCTATCGTCGCGCCCGACTGATTGGTCGCCAGCGACCAGACGTATGGCCCGGTACCGGACGTTGCGGAGAACGAGAGCGTCCCGTTGGGCGCTACCGTCGCCGCCGACGGCACGATTGTCAGCGGGATGGCGAACCGCGCGACGAAGCTGTCGGCTCCGCCGCCGGACTGCAGCTGCAGCGGCTGCTTCACGGGGAGATCCTTCGAAACTGTTTCGCCCAACACCGTCACGATTCCACCAGGCCCGAGGGCGAGGTCGAAGATGCTGTCCTGAGCGCTGCCGCCGAAGTAGGTACTCCATACGATCGCGCTGCCGTCCGGTGACAACGCGAGCACCACGCCGTCGAAGTCGCCGGCCAGCGTTGGCTGGGCCGCGTTCACCATCGGTAGGTCCGGAGAATTCGAGACGCCTACGATGAACGCGGTTCCGCTGCCGTCGACCCGCACTCTACCGAGTTGATCGCCGCCGCTGCTGCCGAAGTACGTCGAATAGACGAGCGCCGTGCCGTCCGCCGTCAGCTTGGCGATGATTCCGTCGACAGCCGGCCCGGTCTTTTTCGACTGCAGGGCATGGACGAGCGGAAAGTCGAAGGACATCGTCGAGCCGACGAGATACACCGCGCCACTGACGTCGACCGCAGGAGATCCGATGTAGTCGTCGTCGTTTCCTCCGAGATACGTGGAGTAGACGAGCGAATTACCCATCGGCGAGAGCTTCGCGATGAATCCGTCGTAGCTACCTCCATGAAAGGTCGATTGGACTGGCGTGACCGTCGGGAAGTCCGTCGATGCCGTGGCTCCGGTGACATACGCGGCGCCGCTCGCATCGATAACCACGCCGCCCGGTTCTTCCGCGCCGCTGCCGCCGAGGTACGTTGAATAGACGAGCGAGGCACCGCTCGGGTCGAACTTGACGACGAAGTCATCAGCGTATCCGTTCATGCTGCCATTCATGTTGTTCAGCGAGCTTTGGAACGCGTTCGCCAGCGGCAAGTCCGTCGAATGCGTGTTGCCCAACACGTAGGCCGCACCGCTTGCGTCGACGGCAACGCTGTCCAGCTCGTCCTCGGCGTGGCCCCCGAAGTAGGTCGAATAGACGAGTGCATCTCCCGTGGGTGCCAGCTTCACGATGACCCCGTCGGTCTCCTCACCGTAGGTGGGCTGAAAGGCGTTCGCTAGCGGGAAATCGGTCGAGGCGGTCGTGCCGACGAGGTAGACAGCCCCCGTCGCATCGACGGCGATGTTGCCGCCGCTCTCCTCCATGGCACCGCCGATGTACGTCGCGTAGATGAGTCCGTCCCCCGCCGGCGTCAGCTTGGCGATGAAAAGGTCCTGCTGACCTGCGTAGGAGGGCTGCTTGGCGTTCGCCACCGGAAAGTTGGCCGACGTCGTCGTACCGGATACGTAGATCGCACCCGTATTGTCGACCGAAAGGCTGCCGGGTCCCTCGTCGCCTGCGCCGCCAAGGTAGGTTGAGTACACGAGCACGGGATCGATCACCAGAGGGCGCGTCCGGTCGTAGTCGACGACGGCGATCGCCACCGTCGACGCGCTGGTGAGGCGATAATGGCCGACGAGCGTCCGCTGGCGACCGTCGACGAGTTGATAAACGTGCGGCGGCAACTGACGCAGGATCGCGTCGCCGAGCGGAATCTCGAGCGCTCCGTCGGCCGCGATCCGCAGCCGATCGGCACCTTCAACGTCTAGAGCGACGTCCGGAGACGCGCCTGGAGCCACGATGAAATCGTATTCGACCTGTCCTGTCGACGCGCCGTGATAGACGAGATCCACGCCGGGACGGACGCCGCGATATGCCACCTCGGAGAAGTTTGACACGTTGGTGTGCCACTTCGCGGGATCGTGGCCGATGAAGTAGTTGCTGCGCGTCGCGAGCGGCTGCCGTGCTACCGGCGCTACCTGGCGCCCGTCGTGAACCTTCAGCGTCAGTGTCGCCGTCGTGCTGCCGCGACGGAGCGACAGGATGGCGCCCTGGTCGGTGGCGAAAAGAGTCAGTCCGGCTTGCTGTGCCACGTAGCGTGCGTGCCGATCGAATTGTCCGCGGTTCTCCTCGAAACGCAGCGGCAACGACACACGACTTACCGGACGCGCCCGCGCCACGGCTAGCGACGCCGCTGCGTCATGGCGACATGCCGTCGCGAGGAACATAACGGATACCAGCACGGCGCTGCGGCACAACAACTTCGCCATTCGGACGACTTTACATCGTCGCAGTGTCATGCCGCTATACCGAGTCGAATTGTCGCATGCGAGATACGGGCGACCACGTTCAGCACGCTCCAGCGCTTTGGCTTGCCGAGGCGTGATGTAAGAAGAAGGATCTGACGTATCGAGCTCGCGGCGGTAACTACAACGACGTACTGTTCGACATCGCGGATAGTCTCCTAGAAGGACAGCAGCAGCTTTCGAAGCAGGAGTTCTTGCTGCGAAGGTACGGACGGCTCGAACTCGGCCAACTCTGGCGCCAAGACGGTCGTGGAGCTTCGCGGCCGTACTATTGAGCGCATTGTTTTGTCGCTTCGCGATTACGGCGCTCTTCAGGATCGCGTTACTCTGATGAAGAGTTTCGAAGTGCTCGCGGGCGCAACGCTCGATTCCGGGCTTCCGCTTGCCGGGGGGGCCGTCACAAGTTTCGTCGATTGGTCGAGGTCTGCCAGCGCTTGGGTAGATGGGAGCAGGACCTCGTACAGTTCAGGCCGAACTTCTCAGGGCCCAGTTTCTATCACTGCTGGTTCCTCAGCCTCGGTCATCTGAACGTCCTGCTTGATCACGTAACGGACATCGACTCCTTCGTTCGCGAGCTCCGTCGCCTGAAAGCAATGACGCTTGGCATGATGGACTTCTACTCTGAGTACCGACAGGTTCGGGCGTGGGCATCGACGCCGCAGAAGAGCTGATCGGATAGGGAGGGTCGGATGCCAACAAAGACTCCGGCATGGGAGTGTGCTGCTGAGCACGAACGCCGCATCTGCCGGGGTGATAAACTGAGCTCCTCGGAAAGATGAGCGAGCCTACCGATTCCCTTTCGAATCATGCACAACGCTTCCGAAGTGCCCTCGCGAGTGCCGCTCGCGGCCTGGTCGAGCGAGAAGCGTTGGTGGAGCTCGTCGCGTTGTCGGCGATCGCCGGCGAGCACGTGTTGGTCATCGGTCCCCCCGGAACGGCCAAAAGCGAGGCCGCTCGGCGCGTGGCTGCGACGCTGGGGGCGCGCTATTTCGAGTACCTGCTCAGCAGATTCACGGAGCCCAGCGAAATCTTCGGCCCGGTTGATCTGCGACGCCTCCGTGAAGGTGTAGTCGAGACCGAAACGGCGGGGATGTTGCCGGAGGCCGAGGTCGCGTTTCTCGACGAGGTATTCCTCGGCTCAACCGCGATCCTGAACACGCTGCTGGCCATCTTGAACGAACGCACGTTTCGGCGTGGTAGCACCGTCAAGCGGTGCCCGCTTCGCATCTGCGTCGGCGCCAGCAACGTGATTCCTGACGACGAAGCGCTGGCCGCATTCGCCGATCGCTTCCTCGTGCGCGTCTTCGTGGAGCCGATTGGGGATCCACTGCTCGAGCAACTCATGCAGGGCGGATGGTCGCTGATGCGGTCCCATGTCGGCGAAGCGTTCGATTTGGCGCAGCTCGACCTTCTGGCGGAAGCGGCGCGCTCTGCAGACGTGGCGCCGATTCGCCCCAGGTTGGCGCACGCCGTCAGACAGCTCCGTGCAGCCGGCATCATCCTGACGGATCGCCGCGTCGTGAAGTTGCAGGCCCTCGTCGCTGCCGCCGCGGTGCTCGGTGGGCGCGCGACGCCCACGGAAGCCGATCTGTGGCCGATCGTCTACGCCGTGCCGACGGCGGCGGGGCAGCGCACGGCGCGCGACGTCCTGCGAGATTTGCTGTCGGCCTCCGAGAACGCCGCACTCCCTGTCGCAGCAGCGGAAGCGTCGCTGGGACCCCTCGCGAGAGCGGCGGTCATCGTCCGTGCCGGTCGCGAAGTGCTCGCAGAGCGACCGCAGAACGGTGAGCCGACGGCGAACGCTGCGTGGCGGCTGCGTCTCGAAGGAATCGCGCGCGAAATTGACGCTGGCTTCGCACCCGACGCGGCACCGGCAGAGCTGCGCGACATGCGTGCTCAGATCGTCGCCGAGCTGGCGTCGACCAGATGAGCGCACCGTCGATTCCGGTCGGCTGGGGCCCGCGAGAGCCTCCGCTTGGCATTGCTGCCGTCGCGGCCTGGGGCGACTGCGCGACGGAGCTCGCATCGCGAGCGGCCGCGCGGCAGTTTCGGGATGGCGCGGTCGCGGTGGTGGCGAGCGAGGATGCGCTCGTGTTGATCGGTTCGGGCGAGGATCTGCCGTGGGCGGACGGCGCGGTGTATCTCGGCCGCGATCCGGCCGCCGCAGGGATGCTCTTGCCGACCATCTTGGTACCGTCGGTGCCGGTCGACCTTCTCGAGCGAGCCGTTCGCAAACGGTTCGCCGTGACCGGGCCGATCGCGGTCATTCCACGCGGCCCGACCGTGGAAGTGCTTCCGCTCGGCGAGGCACGCGGCGTCGGCGTCGCGGACCTCGCGCGGTGGGTGGCGAAGCGGCAAGCGGCGACATGATCGAGCTGCCTCCGGCGCTCGCATCGTGGAAACCGGCGTTGGCGACGTTCGCGCCAGACCTCGCCGTTGCGCTCGCGCCATTCGTCGACCGCATCGCGCTGGCGATTGGTCCGTTATCGACGACGTCCAGGTCCGGAGCTGGCGACCCGGACGGCTACGGTGGCCTGGCTCGGCGCGGCAGCTATGAGCGCCTGGTCGGTTCGGAATGGCTGCTGGCGCAGGAGCTGCCGGACGAGTTTCTTCGTCGCGCCGGCGCCGGCGAGCATCTCTTCATCGAGATCGCGACACGAGTTCCCGCCGGCGGACGGCGCTGCATCGCGCTGTTCGATGCGGGACCCATGCAGCTCGGAGGCCCGCGCATTGGTCATTTGGCGACGCTGATTGCGCTATCCCAGCGCGCCGAACGAGCCGCGACACGCTTCGCCTGGGGCATGCTGCAGCGACCCGATGCCGACCTGATCGAAGACGTGACCGAGGCCAGCGTCCTGCGGCTGCTGCATGGGCGCACGTCCGAGACGGCGAGCAGCGAGCACGTCGATCGCTGGCGTGAGAAGCTCGGATTGAGCACGTCCGACGACGTTTGGATCGTCGGAGACGGATCGCTCACAGAATCCCCTGGTTCACGAATCGCCGTCCACGAATCGATTTCTGTGGAGGCGCGGCGCGTATCCATTGCGGTCAAGCGACGCGACGGACGTGCTGCGGATGTCATCCTCGACCTCCCCGCACACGACGACTGCGCGCGACTGCTTCGCGATCCGTTCACCGTCATCACCGCAACGCCGCAACGTGCAGCGCAACTAGGCTCCGCACCCGCATCGAACCCGGTTTACGGCCAGGACGGCCGCCGAATCATCGTCCGTTTGCGCGACGGTGGCGTGGCATGCCTACCTGTCCCGAGCTCGCCGCGCCAGACACCGGGCACGCCGACGCTGTTCCGGCCGCCCGACGGCGAAGTCGTCGTAGCGGCGGGGAGTCACGGGAAGAAGCTCGCGGTGGTGACGGTCGATCAGACGGACCGCATCGTCGTCCTCCGGTCCATTGGCAAAATGGGTGGCGTTGGTGCAGAGAAGCGATTTGGACCGCTGCCCGACGATATCAAGCTGCCTGCTGCGGGCGCCGAGCTCGGGCAGTGCATTCGTGTCGGCCGCGGTCTCATCGGCGCGGAGTTCGTCCTGTGCACCGACGGCGAACGACAGCTGTTCCACCTGTCTGCCGACGAGCCGGTCTGGGGGCCCCACGTCGAGGCGCTCGCGCTGCGAGGCACGCGGCTGCGATACATCGCAGTCGGTGGCAACCCGCGGCGACGGCGCATCTGGGAGTGGGAATCGGATCTGTTCAAGTCCGTCGGCCCGTCGTTCGATCTTGTCGTCCGTGTAGTCGACCGCCTTCGGGCTCTTGCCTTGGTTCGAGTGTGAACGTTCCCCGTATTGGAGTACTCCCGTCGGCGATAGTGACTACGAACGAATTGCCCTCGAATGTCGTTCGCGGCTGCCAGCCTTGTTCGTCGTGACGGGGCTCCGGCACCCCATTTCGCTCGTATGCGACCTGTCTCCACGTACCTTGGAACTTCGCGATCTCATTTTCGACCAGCTTGTCAGTGTCGTTAGCCACGCAGCCATGGTATCGGAAACTGTCGATTGGTTCAGTGTCCGCTGGGCCGGAAAGTCCCCGGTCACGTCCGTTCCGCCGGGCCGAGGCACGTTGTGACCTGCGCACTAGCGACTTTCGTGGGGCTGGGCGATAACGCCGACGAATGTACACGCGCATGCGAATGACAATCGTGATGGCCGTAGCTGCGAGCCTCGTGGGCTGCGGCGGCACGGGCCTGATGGAAGGCGCCCCCGACATGGCAGTTGGGGCCGACATGGCGGTTGGGGCCGACCTGGCGACGACTCCGGGTCCCGACATGGCTCAACAGTCGACGCAATGCCTGCCCGCGGGCGGACCGACTCGCGCGCAATACGTGTGGAACGACCTGATCCTGCCGATGCAGCGCTCGGACTACGGGTTCGACCTCAACGGCGACGGGCGCGTGGACAACCAGCTAGGCAACATCGAGGGCGCTCTCGCCGGGCAGATGCTCCCGACTCAGGATGAAGCGACGCAGGCGGTCACGTCCGGGCAGAGCCTCACGCTCGTCGACGAGCGCGCCGATGATCTCGCCAACGATGACTGCGCTGCGACCGATCTCGAGGCGGCGACGGTGATGGCATCCCCCGACTTCTCCGGTGCCGGCCACTTCACCGTCGATACGTCGGTGGCGCCGGCCGCCCATCTCGCCGGCCCGATCCTCGCCGGCAAGTTCTCGTCGGAGCCGTGGCCGGCGTACGCGACCACGCCGGTCACGGTGACGCTCAACCTGCCACTGCTCGGCGCGGTGACGACCATTAGCGTCGTCGGCGTGCACGTTCAATACACGCGGGGCCCCGACGGCAAGCTGACGGGCGGCCAGCTCAACGGCGCCATCAAGAACGCCGACGTTCAGGCCAAGCTCATCCCCAACGTCGCCAACGCGCTCACCACGAAGATCATGACCGACATGAACGCGGGCGGCCTGACCGCGACGGACATGCAGATCCTCAGCATCTTCGACAACGGCGGCAAGGCGGACGCAGCGTGCCCGGCCGGCACCTGCAAGAACCCCGCTGGCACGTGCGCGGTCAAGGGCGACAACAAGATCGACATCTGCGAAGTGTCGACGGCGGGTCTCATCCAGAACGTGCTCGCGCCGGACGTGCAGATGTTCGACGCGTCCGGCAACTATCACCCGAACCCTGACAACACGATGAAGGACTCGCTGTCGATCGGGCTCGCGTTCACCGCCGTCCCGGCGACCTTCTAGCCCGCTCGATCCGACGCGGGCTGTCCATCTCGACGACTACTGCCTGTCGAAGTTGCCGCGCGTACTCCTCGAAGTCCCAGAACTCCACCTCCGGCCGCTCGACCTTGTACAAGCCGATGCGCGGCACCGACGAGATCAGCCCAACCTCGGCCGCGTACTTCAGCGACTTCGACAGCACGGCGAGGATGTTGTTGATGCGCTTGCGGCTGAGCTTCGTCTTCGTGCGCGCGTTCTTGTACGTCACGAGGTGCGCGCGAAACTGGGCGATCGTGCCTACGTCGATCTCGTCCCGCTTTGCCTGGCGGGGGAGGGTGGCTTGCGGATCGGCGAGATTCGCGCGCTCAAGTGGCGCGAGCACGTCGATCTCGTCGCCGGGACCATCACCGTCGACGGCTGCGCGATTCCCGGTAGCGTCATCCTCGGCTCGTGCTCGCTGAGCGGCTCCGCGGACGAAGGATCGTGGGGATTCGAGCAACGTCACTACTCCGTTGCCGCGACGATCGACAGCGACGCCGCCTTCAAGCGCTGCGCACGATTCGGCGGGAAGTGGTCCGCGCCAGATCCCAACAGTCCAGAGATCGCGAACGCGCGACTGCAACAGCACGCCAAGAAGTTGCAGGAGGTCGCCGATCCCGAGCGCCTGCAACGACAGATCAAGGCCCTGCAGAACATCGCGAACGGCAACTAGTTCGTCATGGCGTGGAAGCCATTCAAGCCGTCAAGCCGGCGAGCCGAGGAGGCGGAGAATCCGCCGCCGCTGCGTGACACGCTCGACGAGAAGGCCGCCTATCGACTCTCCCAGGCGATGCTCGGCAGGATCGCGTCATCTTGCTCGCCCTTCGCCCAGTGCACGAGCGCCTCTTCGTACTCGTGGAGCGCGTCGGGCATCTGCGCGGTCTTTAGCAGCCGCAAAGCCGGCTTGATCGCGTTCTCGCGGACGGCTTCGCTGCCGACCTTGTTGACCCGGTAACCGTACGTGCTGTCCGGTTCGAGGACAAAGAGCACAGCGTCGTGGCGCAGGACTTCGTGGATCAGGGTCACCTGGTGGTCGATGTCGCCCGGCTCCTCGTAGTACTGCTCAAGCGACTGCGTGAGGTAGTTGACGAAGTATTCGAGCAGGTCAGCGAGTTCGCGGTTCTTCGCCACACCAAGCGACGTAGTTGCCGATCTCCGTCTCCGACATAACTCCGCGGTTCTTGTTGCCGGGGAGAAGTGTGCAGCCCAAGTGGAAATGGAGAAACTTCAGAAAATTGTATCCCGAAAAAGCAGCCTCGCTGCTGTCTCCGACGATGAAGTCGTCTCACGCCGTCGAGGCCACGATGAAAGCGATCCTGGCCGACATCGGCCAGCCCGCGCCGCCGAGCGCGATCCCGAGCAAGGTGATCGAACTCGTCGTCGCAGCGGGAATCCTTCCGGCGAAGTACCAGCAGTTCTGGAACGACCTCAGCAAGGGCATCCAAGGCGTCATCACCGTACGCAACGCCGCGCCCGGAGCTGGCCACGGTCCGGCGCCGGGCGCTCCTCCGCCCGACGACGCGACGGGCGAGTACGCGGTCAACATGGCCGGCTCGAACATCGTATTCCTGCTGCGGCAGTGGGCGGCGAAGACCGGGAAGAAGCTGTAAGCGCACGTCGACGAAGAGCCTGCCCGCTCGCGCGTAAAGGATTCGTACCGAAGATAAGTGCTTAGGATCTAATCCTTTACGATTTGCCCTTCACTGCAGAGCAGATGGCGGTAGACGGGCGGAGTCTAGCGATCAGCGCAGCAGATCGGAGTCCGCCGTAGTCAGAGTCGCAGCATCAGGACGGCGGCGATCGTCAGATCGGCCGCGGTGAACGTCTCGCCGGTTTCGTAGCTGTGCCGCTGCCCGGCCCAAGTGTACTGGTTCGAGATCATCATGTGCAGACGCGGCACGACCGGTACGCCCGCGTACGCGCCGAGCGCCACGTGCGGCCCCAACGTCGCGAGCAGCCCCACGCCCGCGTCGCACAGGAACGACGACGCGCTCGCGCTCGAGAAGATCTCGTAGTCGGGCGTCGCACCGGTGAACGCGCCGCTCAGATACTCGCCACCAATCCCGACGCGGCCATACACGGCGACGAATCGGTGCAGCCGCACGAGGATGCGCAGCGCCGCCTCGCCGCGCACGCGTGAGAAGCCGGGGCCGAATCCACCCGTTGGCCCCGTCGCGGCCAGCGCGGTGCCGCCAATCGACAGCTCGGGAACGAGCGCGTAACGCCGCCCGTGCATCCAGATGGCGAGGCCGATGTGGCCGTCCATGGTGAACGACGCGCCCCACGGACCCGCGTAGTTGCGATTGCCGAGCGGCTGATCTAAGCCCGGCGCCACGTCGACCATCAATTGGTAGCGTGACGGCGTCGCTTGCGCACGCACGATCGTCTGCGCGCTCGCAGGCAACGCCGCTGCCAGCACCCACAGCATCGCCACCGATCGCATGGCATCCTCCGTCGTGGCCGCTTACCTCCATTTTGCCCGCTGGCGGCGTCCACGCAAGTCACGCGCGCCGCTCGTGCTCGCGCAGCTTGCGGTGGTGGGCAACTTAGTCCATGACGGCCTCTGTCGGCGGTGGACGACCGCCCCCCGCCACGGCTTGCTCGCGCCGTTCAGGCTGACGATCCCGAGGGCGGCGGACTCGACGACAAGCGCAGCGTGTAACATGAACGCGGATGCGTCATTGGACAGGCACAATCTTGCTGTGCTCGTTCGTCGCGGCAGCGGGCTGCCAATCCACGTCTCATCCGCGAGACTGCGTAACCGGCGTCGGAAGCGTTCCTTCCTACCCGGTCAACTTGGTCGATGCCGGTGCGGCGACCACCGACGCTGGCTGTGCCGAGCTTTGCGCGGAGACGACGAGGGCGTCGACGGTCGAGAACTGCGTCATCTCGAACATCGACGCTGACCTAGGGACCGGTTACGTCACCTGCAACTGGCACACGAACTCCGATTGGTGCTGGTAGCGCGCTAACAGCGCGCCGTTCAGGCTGACGATCCTGAGGGCGACGTAGCTACGTCGAACAGTATGCAGATGTCGTCCGGTTCTCTGTCGCGATTGACCCAGACTTCGATCGTCGTCTGTTGCGATCCGACTTTCGCCGTCGCTATGCAGTCGAGCGCCGCCGTGCAGACATGCATCTCGGAGTTC
>DATNAQ010000009.1:0-146254 GCA_035607415.1 Polyangia bacterium | reverse complement strand
AGCCGTGTTCCTACGGCGTCAGTAGCGATCGCAGCCTGGGGACGATTTCGTTGACGGCGCCGTCGCCTTTGACGCTGCCTTCGATTTGGCGGCCGGAGGTGCGGCCGTCGGGGCCTGGCTTGACGAACATGGGGATGAACTTGCCGATGTAGCCGGCTTGCGCGAGGCGCGCGCCGTCGCGGTCGTCGTCGAACTCGAGCAGGCGCAGCGACGGGAAGTCGCGGTCGAGGGCGTGGTGCTCGGCGGCTTCGTGGCAGCGCGGGCACGGCTCGCACCAGGTGGCGCCGACGTAGACGAGCAGCTGGCGATGGTCGCGGATTGCGCGTTGCATTTCGCTCCGGACGATCGTCGGGACGTCGCCTTGGGGAGCCTTCACGATCTCGACACCGCGCGGCTTTTCCGTCCCGCACGCGCCAACCAACAACAGCAGAAGAAATACTCGCTTCACGGATTCATCGTACCATGCGCGCGTGCGCCTCCTCTCGTCGAACCCGTCGAAGCGGTGGGCCGAGCTTTTTTTGCTCGCTTACAGCCCGTTCTGGATCGTCCTCATCACCGTCTGCGAGCTGACGCGCGTCTTCGCGCACTGGGGCGACGTCGGTCACCTCGTCTTCGGGCTCGCCCTGGCGCTGCCGATCTGGCTCATCCCGCTCGCCTGGCCGGGCGACGCCGATCGCGGCCTTCCCGTCCTTTCGCGCCACATCGTGCGCTTCAACTTCTTCATCTTCGTCTGGACCTTCCTGCAGATGTGGTTCGGCAGCGACCTCTTCTTCGACGTCCTCGGCATGGAGTACCACTTCCCCGTGACGTGGACGGCGCACCGCTCGCCGGTGTTCCTGTACTTCGTCACCATCGCCTACTTCTCGACCTACTACACCATCCTCCAGATCGTCTGGCGCGCCTTCCGTACGCGCTTCCCCGACGCGCCCGCGCTCGTGCGCCTCGTCGTCCTCGTCGCGCTCGGCTACGCCATCGCCTTCACCGAGACCGCCGGCATGGCGACGCCGATGATGCACGACTACTTCCGCTACCGCGACAAGGTCTTCACGCTCGTCTACGGCTCGCTCTGCTACGGCACCATCTTCGTGGTCACGGTGCCGCTCGTCTACCGCCTCGACGAAGACGCCCAGCCCGACGGAACAAGAACGCTTCGATCTTTGTTCTGGGACGCGTGCGCTGCGAACACGGTGGTGCTTATCTTCTATGCTGTGTACGCCGCGCTCATCACGCGTCCAAGGTAAGGAGGCTCCCATATGCCGCGCGGGTTGATCACGCGCCTCGTCATCGCCTTCGTGCTGGCGATCCTCTGCTTTTGCGGCACCACCATCTATACGCAAGCCATCACCAGCCAGGTCGACGACGCCGCTCGCTCGATCTACGGCAATGCGATGATGTCGATCGAGCACCTGACCGAGACCCGCGGCGAGCTGCGCCAGCTCGACGTCGCCATGGTGCGCTACGAGTTCTCGCGCACCGCCGCCGATCGTGAAATCGTCGCCGCCGCCCGCACGCGCCTCGACGAAGCCTTCGAGCGCTACCTCGCCGAGCCCGAGACCTACCCCGGCGAGCAGGCGCTGTGGGGCGACATGCACCACGCCCTCAGCCTGGTGAACCAGGCGGTCGAGAGCGCGCTCGACGACATCTCCGCCCGGCGCCCCGTCGGCAACCGCGTCACCGACGCCATCAACGTCGCCGCGGACGCCATCCGCCGCGAGGTCGAGTTCAACGCCGATCGCGGCCGCGAGCTGGCCCAGCGCATCGAGCGCGATCACACGCGCGCGCGCGAGGTCGCCATCCTGCTCGACATCCTCAGCACGCTGTTGACCGCGCTCGTCGGCTACCTCGCCCTGCGCGCGCTCGCGCACTATCACCGCGTCGTCGCCGAGCGCAACCGCCTCATCGCGCGCCGCGCCGAGGAGCTCGAGATGTTCGCCGGCCGCGTCGCGCACGACATCCTCGGCCCGCTGTCGGCCACGCGCCTCGCCGTCAGCCACGTCGCCGCGCAGCTGCAAGATGCAAACTTGAAGCGCTCGCTCGATCGCGGCCAACGCGGCGTCGATCGTGTCGCCACCATCGTCGACGGCCTGTTGCGCTTCGCCCGCGCCGGCGCGCGCCCCGAGCCCGGCGTCATCAGCTCGGTCGCGCCGATCGTGCAGGCGGTCATCGCCGAGCTGGAGCCGATCGCCGACGAGGCGCGCGTCGAGCTCTCGCTCGCCGAGGTCCCCGGCTGCGCCATCTACGGCCACGCCGGCGTGCTCTCGAGCATCGTCGAGAACCTCACGCGCAACGCCATCAAGTACATGGGCGATCGCAAAGAGCGTCGCGTCGACGTGCGCGTCGAGCCGCGCCCCGGCTGCGTGCGCATCGAGATCCAGGACAGCGGCCCCGGCATCCCGCCCGCGCTCTACGACACCATCTTCGATCCGCACGTGCGCGGCCCCACGGAGGGCAAGCCGGGCATCGGCCTCGGCCTCGCCACCGTCAAGCGCATCGCCGAGTCACACGGCGGCCGCGTCGGCTTCCACTCGCGCCTCGACGTCGGCTCGACGTTCTGGGTCGAGCTGCCGCGCGCCGACTACGAAGACGACAGCCGCGAGAACCGCGCCAACGCCCACGCCGGGAAGTAGTCCTTGTAGAGCCGGTAGTCGAGCAGCGCCGTCGAGAAGAACACGCCCGACTGCGACTGCCGCGGCCACTGCCCGTCGGGGAGCTGCATCGCGCGCAGCCGCTCGACGCCGCGCACCACCGCCGCGTGCGTCGTCGGCAGCGCCTCGAGCAGCGCCAGGAGCGCCCACGCCGTCATCGCCGCCTGCGACTCCGGATGCTCGACGTAGGTGTCGGTCACCGACGACTTCCAGTGCTCGCCCCAGCCGCCGTCGCGCTTCTGCTTGCCGAGCAGCCACTCGATGGCGCGCGCGATCGCCGGATCCGACGTCGGCACGCCGCAGGCGCGCAGCGCCTCGACGACGTGGAAGATGGCGTACGTGAAGTTGACGCCCCAGAACCCGAGGTACGAGCCGTCGGCGAGCTGGCGCGAGCGCAACAGGGCCACGCCGCGATCGATCGCGCGATCGATCTCGCTCATGAGCTCGCGCGGCCCCGTCGACAGGAAGCGCTCGCGGAAGCGCGCCAGCGCCGCCACACACGACGCCGTGCACTCGGTGTACGAGCGCTCGGTCATGCAGTTGCCGTACATCTCCGACGGGTTGATGTACTCGAGGATCAACGACCCGCGCCGCGACTCGTAGCTGCCGAAGCCGCCGTCCTTGTTCTGCCGGCGCAGGATGAAGCGCACCGCGTCGGCGAGCCGCGCATCCGAGATGCGCGCGTCCGCGTCGATGAGCCCGTCGACGTCGTGCGCCTCGAGCAGCGACGTCATCGCCTCGGCCGTGCAGTCCGACACCGCCCAGCGATGCACGCCGTCGGAGAAGCACCAACCGCCGAGGATCGGCTCCCGGCGCTCGATCTCGTGCCCCGGCAGCTCCTGCTGCATCTGCGCGTCGCGCAGCCAGCCGTACGCCTTGCGCAGCGCTTCGGTCGGCGTTTCGCGCGCCACCACGCGCGCGGGCGCCTCCAGCATCGCGCGCATGCCGAACGCCGTGTCCCACGAGGTCGAGTGCGCGCCGCAGTAGCGGATGCCCTCGGCCTCGTCCTCCCACTTCCACGACTCCATCGCGGCCAGCGACGACTCGAACAGCGGATGGCGCTCGGCGAAGAGCGCCAGGCAGTTCAGGAGCCCGTTGACCGGCGACAGCCCCTGCCCGCGCGACGCCTCCTGCTCGTAGACGATGCGCGAAAAGCAGTGGGCGAGCGCCTTCTGCCGCAGCGCCGCCACGTGGTGCTTCTCGTACTGCGCGAGCGAGTCGTAGATCGCGCGCAGCGGCAGGCTCGGCCGCACGTGCAGATCGCTCGGCGCGATATCGTGACGGTGCTTGGCGAAATCGATGTCGCGATATTCGCAGCCATATAGCTCTCGACGGAGCGCCTCGCGAATCGGCCCGATTTCACCCTGGAAACGACGCCCGTAGAGATACGCGATGCCGAGATAGATGTACCGCGTATGGCAATAGTAATTGTTCGGATGCAGCGGCACCCAATCGGGCAAGAGGAACAGCTCGGGCGGGATCGGATTGACGCCCTCGTACTCGTAGAGCCCGATCATCGAGAGCCAGAGCTTGCCCCACGTCGGCACCGCGCAGACGCCGCCCGGCTGCGACTGCAGCCAATCGCGCGCCGGCGCGCACAGCGGATGCTCCGGCGGCAGGCCGAGGAGGCGCAGCGCCACGTAGCCGAGCGTGGTCATGAACAGGTACGGCCCGCCTTCGCCGTGCATGCCCCAGCCGCCCTCGGGCGTGCGCGTGATCTCGTACTGCTTGATGATGCGCGCGCGCGTATCTTCGGGCACGGAGTCGAGGCACCCGACGATCTTCTGCACGATCACCCACTGCGAGAGCAGCATCGAGTTCCACACCATCTCCGCTTCCCAGTACCCCGTCGGGTGCTGGAGCTCGGCGAGGAACTCGTAGGCGCGCGTCAGCGAATCGATCGGCGCCTTGCCGCCCTGGTCGGCGAGCGCGCGCGTCGTCGTCACCATCAGCCGGCCGCTCGCTTGCCGTTTTCGCGCGCGATGTCGCCGCGCGCGACGAAGAACTCGTAGGCCGCGCGCACCGCGTCTTCGTGCGGCGTCGGGACGAAGCCGAGCTCGCGCCGCGCCTTCGACGTATCGGCGCGCCGCTCGAGGCGGAGGATGCGGATCGCGCCCGGCGTCAGCTTCTGCACGCGGCGCGGAAACAGCGTCGACTGCACGAACTGGCTCATCGGCGCGATCGCCGCCATCAGCGACGCGGGCAGGCGGCGCGGACGCTTGCGTCCGGTGACCCGCTCCATGATGCCCATGATGTCATCCATCGTCTGAAAGCCCGACGAGATGATGTACTTGTGGCCGGTGCGCCCCTTCTGCATGGCCAGCACGTGGCCTTCGCAGATGTCGCGCGCGGCGACGAACTCGAAGCCGCCCGGGATGTAGGCGCGCAGCTTGCCGTGCGCGAAGTCGCGCAGCACGTGGCCCATGCGCGACGGCATGTAGTCGTGCGGCCCGAGGATCGCGCACGACGTGGCGATGACCACGTCCTGCCCTTCGGCGACGGCGCGCAGGCACTCGAGCTCGACCGCCTGCTTGGAGACCTCGTACGGCATGTGCTCTTGGAACGGGTTGAACGGCACCGTCTCGTCGGCGGGCCCGCCGTCGTCGCGCCGTCCGGTGGCGCTGAAGCTGCCGGTGACGACGACGCGGCCGCAGCCGGCCTCGCGCGCGGCCGAGAGCAGGTTCTTGGTGCCGAGGACGTTGTTGCGGAAGAGCTCCTGCTCCTTGCCCGCCACCGTCGAGATCTGCGCGGCCACGTGGTAGATGCGGTCGACGCCTTTGACCGCCGCGCGCAGCGACTCGGCGTCGGTCAGATCGCCGAACACCATCTCGACGCCGGCCGAGGTGATGCCCTCGTTGTTGTCGCTCCGGCGCGCCAGCGCGCGGATCGCGGACACGTCGCCTTCGGCTTGCAGGCGGCGCAACAGGTTGGCTCCAAGATGCCCGGCACCGCCGGTGACCAGTACCTTCATGCGCCCTCTCGTGTAGCTGGGATCGGGGGCGTTGTCCAGCGTCGATGGCCGTGCGATTTCGCACGCTTGCCGCGGATTTTGCGGTCCCGCATACCAGGTGTTGACACGAGGACGCCAAACCATTCAGATACGCGCCAACAATCGGAGAGTGCGATGACGGAGAAGCCGCAGCTCACGGACCTCGTGCAGACCTCGCTCAAGACCGACGAAGTCGAGGGCGTCGTCGACGAGTACAACTCGTTCCACGCCGGCACCGTCGAGACGCGCAAGGCGAACTACACGAAGATGGTGAACGACTACTACGACCTCGTCACCGACTTCTACGAATATGGCTGGGGGCAGTCGTTCCACTTCGCGCCGCGCCACAAGGGCGAGTCGTTCGAGGCTTCGCTCGTGCGCCACGAGCTCTACCTCGCGCACGTGCTCGGGCTGCGCCCCGGCATGAAGACGCTCGACGTCGGCTGCGGCGTCGGCGGCCCGATGCGCGCCATCGCCCGCTTCTCCGGCGCCACCATCGTCGGCGCCAACAACAACGACTACCAGATCAAGCGCGGCAACAAGCACAACGAAGAGGCGCACCTGGCGCACCTGTGCAGCTTCCTGAAGGCGGACTTCATGAAGCTCCCCGTGCCGGACAAGAGCTACGACGCGATCTACGCCATCGAGGCGACCTGCCACGCGCCCGACAAGGTCAAGCTGTTCACCGAGCTCCACCGCGTGATGAAGGACGGCGCCGAGTTCGCCGGCTACGAGTGGTGCCTCACCAAGAAGTACGACAAGAACAATCCCGAGCACCGCGCCATCAAGAAGGGCATCGAGGAAGGCGACGCGCTGCCGGACATCTGGTACGAGGCCGACGTCGTCGACGCGCTCAAGCAGGCGGGGTTCGAGGTGCTCGACGCGCGCGACCTGGCGCCGACGGCGGACCGGGAGACGCCGTGGGAGCTGGCGCTGTCGCAGCCGTTCTCGATGTCGCTCGGCACCTTCAAGCGCACGACCGTGGGGCGCCAGGTGACCAAGCGCCTCGTGCGCGTGCTCGAGACGCTGCGCATCGCGCCGAAGGGCTCGACGGCGGTGTCGGACTTCCTGAACGCGGGCGCCGAGGCGCTCGTCAGGGGCGGCAGGACCGGCGTGTTCACGCCGATGTTCTTCTTCCACGTGCGGAAACCGCACGCCACGAAGGCGTAACGGAAGCCGCACGCCACGAAGGCGTAACGGAAACCGCACGCCACGAAGGCGTAACGGAAACCGCACCAGACCAAAGCCTAAAAAAAGAGGACGTCGTCGCGCCCCCGTCGTACAATCGAGCGGGGGTTCATGGACGCTTCGGTCGAACGCATCGCCCGGCTCGCGCGTGAGCTGTCTCACTCGCTCCCGCTCGAGGAGCAGCTGCAGCGCACCGTCGATGCCGCCGCGGCGCTGCTCGCCGCGCCGCGCGCGAGCGTGCGCCTGTTCGACGCCGCCCGCGTGCGCCTCATGGCCAAGTGCCGCTTTGGCGAGCCGCTCCATCCCGGCAGCGCCGCCGCCGAGTTTCGCGTCGGCGAAGGGCTGATGGGCTGGATCGCCGAGCACAACCTGCCGCTGCGCACCGGCGACGCCAGCTCCGACGCGCGCTTCGTCGCCAAAGCGGAGGTGCGCGAGCCGTTCGCCAGCTTCCTCGGCGTACCACTGACCGCGGGCGACGTCTGCTTCGGCGTCATCTCGGCGACGAGCCCGGCGCCCAACGCCTTCAGCGACGAGCACGAGCAGCTCCTCGCGCTGCTCGCCGGCCTGGTCGCGCCCTATCTCGAGATGGCGCGCATCAGCCGCCTGGCGGCGCTCGATCCGCTCACCGGGGTCTTCAACCGCCGCGGGCTCGACCTCGTCCTGCCCGAGCACGACGAGCGCCTCGTGTCGGTCGCGATGTGCGACCTCGATCGCTTCAAGCGCATCAACGACGAGAACGGCCACGCCGCCGGCGACGAGCTGCTCCGCCGCGTCGCCACGCTCCTGGCGTCGGTGGTGCGCGCCGCCGACGGCGTCGTGCGCTGGGGTGGCGAGGAGTTCCTCGTCGTGCTCGCCGGCGTCGACCGCCCGCTGGCGCAGCACATCGTCGAGCGTGCGCGCAAATCGGTCGAGGACGACGCCATCGTGGTCGGCGGCAAGGTCCTGCGCATCACCATCTCCGTCGGCGTCGCGCAGCGCCACGCGGGCGAGTCGCGCGACGCCCTCATCGCCCGCGCCGACGAAGCCCTCTACGTGGCCAAGAACAGCGGCCGCAACCGCGTCGAGCTGGCCGCGTAGCGTTTGCCATCGGGTGCCACTCGCGCTAAAAGGCCAGGTGCCATGGTGAAGTTCTACGCCATCATCCTGTCGATCCTGCTCTTCGACGGGGCGCTGCTGACGTTCCTTGCGTTTGCGTACCACGCCAAGCGCTTCGAGCCCTTCCGCATCAGCCTCAAGGAGTCGATGAAGACGCCGAGCGCCAAGCGCCTGGCGAACATCGCGTTCATCGCCGTGCTCTCGCTCGTCGCCGTGTTCGGCATGACCGGGCTCATCTATCCCTACGCGTTTCACGACGGGCCGGTGAGCCCCGGGCGCCTCGTCTTCGAGATCCTCGCCATCCTGCTCGTCTACGACTTCGCCTACTACTGGCTGCATCGCCTGATGCACACGACGCGCGGCATGCGCTGGGTGCACGGCCGCCACCACGAAGTGCGCAACCCGACGGCGATGGAGAGCTTCTACCTGACGCCGGCCGAGCTGTTCGCCGGCCTCGGGCTCCTGCTGGCGTGCACGTGGCTCCTCGGCCCGGTGAGCATCTATTCGTTCGCCGTCGTGTTCTTCATCCACACGACCTTGAACATCACGGTGCACTCGGGCCTGTTGTCGAAGCGCCTGCTCTTGTGGCCCATCGACCACCTGACGCACAAGCACTACACCCACCACGCCGGCAACTACGACAACAACTTCGCGTCGCTGACGCCGTTCTGGGACATGCTGTTCCGCACCGCCAAGTAAGACGATGACCAAAAATCCCGATCAGATTGTGTGCGTCGATCCGGCGACGCGCGCGCCGCTCGGCTCGGTGCGCGTCGACTCGCCCGCCGACGTCGACGCCGCGGTGGCGCGCGCCAAGGCCGCGCAGAAGAGCTGGGCGCGGACGTCGTTCGCCGAGCGCCGCCGCGTGCTCGGCGCGCTGCTCGCCTGGACCGTCGAGCACAAAGAGGACATCTGCGCCGAGGTGCAGCGCGGCTCGGGCAAGACGCGCGAGAACGCGCTCCTCGGCGAAATCTGGCCCGTCTGCGAGAAGCTGCGCTGGACCATCGGCAACGGCGAGAAGCACCTTCGGCCCGAGAAGGTGTCGTCGGGCCTGCTCGCGCACAAGACGGCGCGGCTCGAGTATCACCCGCTCGGCGTGCTGGCCGCGATCATCCCGTGGAACTACCCGTTCCAGAACATCATGAACCCCATCATTCCGGCGCTCATGGCGGGCAACGCCATCGTGCTCAAGCCGTCGGAGTGGGTGGCGTGGTCGAGCGCGCGCCTCGTCGACGAGCTGCGCCGCGTGATCAAGGACGCGGGGCACGATCCCGACCTCGTCCAGGCCGTGCAGGGCTTCGGCGAGACCGGCGCGGCGCTGGCGCGCTCCGCCGTCGACACCATCCTGTTCATCGGGTCGGTCGGCAACGGGCGGCGCGTGGTGCAGGCGAGCGCCGAGCGCGTGACGCCGGTGGTGATGGAGCTCGGCGGCAAGGACGCCTTCATCGTCTGCGACGACGCCGACCTCGAGCAGGCGGTGCACGCGGCGATGAGCGGCTGCTTCATCAACTGCGGGCAGAACTGCGTCGCCTCCGAGCGCATCCTCGTCGAGGACGGGATCTACGATCGCTTCGCCGAGCGCGCCTACGAGCTGACGCACGGGCTGCGCCAGGGCTCGAGCCGCGACGGCATCGTCGACGTCGGCGCCATCGCCACGCCGCTGCAGCTCGACGTGATCGAGAAGCTGGTGACGAGCGCCGTCAAGCAGGGCGCGCGCCTCTTGACCGGCGGCAAGCGCGTCCACGCCGAGCAGGGGAACTTCTTCGAGCCGACCATCCTCGCCGACGTGACGCCGGAGATGGACATCGCGCGCGAAGAGATGTTCGGCCCCGTCATGCTGCTCATGCGCGTGCGCGACGACGACGAGGCGGTGCGCGTGGCCAACGGCGTGAATTACGGCCTGGGCTCGTCGGTGTTCTCGAAGGATCGCCCGCGCGCGCGCGCGATCGCGTCGAAGCTCGAAGCGGGCATGACCGCGATCAACGAGTTCGGCGGCATCACCTACATGGTGCAGGGGCTGACCTTCGGCGGCGTCAAAGCGTCGGGCTACGGCCGCATGAACGGGCGCGAAGGGCTGCGCTCGATGTGCAACATCAAGGCGGTGGTCGACGATCGCTTTCCGCTGTCGCGCCCCAACCGCATCTTCCCCGTCGCTGCCAACGACTACGGCCGCTTCAGCGGCGTGATCGATCTGATCTACGGCAAGGGCGTCGCGCAGAAATGGCGCGGCCTCACGCGCCTCTTCGCAGGCAAGTGAACCGGTCGTACGACTACGTCGTCGTCGGAGGCGGCTCGGCCGGCTGCATCGTCGCCGCCGAGCTGGCCAAGCGCGCGCGCGTGCTCGTCCTCGAGGGTGGGCCGCGCGCCGAGGAGCACCCCGAGACGCTGATCGCCTCGGGCTACAAGGACGCGTTCATCAACGACGCGGTCATGGGCGAGCGCTTCACGGTGCGGCAAAAAGGCGCGGCCCGGCAGCGCGTCTTCGCCGGCACCGGCACGGTCATGGGCGGCTCCGGCTCGGTCAACGGCATGGTCTACACGCGCGGCGCCCGCGTCGATTACGCCGAATGGCCCGAGGGATGGCGCTGGGACGACGTGCAGGACGACTTCGTCGCGCTCGAGAAGGTGTTGCGCCCCAACCGGCGCCCCGCGACCGCGTGGACCGAGGCCTGTATCTCGGCGGCGACGGCCAACGGCTTTGTGCGCAAAGAAGATCTCAACGACGGCAACCTGTCGAACGTCATCGGCTACGAGTGGATGTCGTACGAGGGCGAAGACCGGCGCAGCTCCTACGTCTCGTTCATCAAGGACGCCGGCGCGCAGCCGAACCTCGACATCCTGACCGGCGCGCGCGCGCATCGGCTGCGCTTCGACGCCGACAAGCGCGTCGTCGGGGTCGAGTACGAGCGCGCGGGCGCGCTGGCCACCGTCGAGGTGAGGCGCGAGGTCGTCCTCAGCGCCGGAGCGCTCGAGTCGCCGAAGCTGCTCCTCTTGTCGGGCGTCGGTCCCGCCGATCACCTGCGCGCGCTCGGCATCGACGTCGTCGCCGATCGGCCGTCGATCGGCACCGGCCTGCACGATCACCCGAACGTGCCGGTGTTCTATCGCGCCGACCGCGAGATCGACTGCCGCTTTCCGCAGCTCTACAGCTTCTACCGCACCAACGCGGAGACGGCGCTGCCCAAGGATCAGAGCGACACCTGCTACGTCTACTGGCCGGCGCCGTCGGCGATGAAGCAGATGGTGCAGCGCATGCTCCCGCCGATGGTGGTGCCCGCGCCGTTCTACGGGCCGGGCTCGCGCGACCTCGTGCGCTCGCTCGTCGGGCTCGCGTTCCAGATCCCCGCGGTGCAGCGCTTCACCGATCGGCTGTTCGGCATCATCCTCATCCTCGGCAAGCCCAAGAGCCGCGGGACGTTGCGGCTGGCGTCGGCGGACGCGGCGAGGCCGGCGTTGATCGATCCCGCCTACTATGCGGACGCCGAGGATCTGGAGACGATGGTGCGCGGCGTGCGCATCGCGCGTCAGATCGGCGGCTCCGCCGGCCTCAAGGAGTGGGGCGCGCGCGAGCTGCTCCCCGGCAAGCGCACGCGCTCGGACGAGTCGATCGCGCGCTACGTCCGCAAGAACACGATCACGACCTACCACTTCGCCGGCACCTGCGCGATGGGCGCCGGCGAGGCCGACGCGGTCGATACGCAGCTGCGCGTGCGCGGCGTCCGCGGCGTGCGCGTCGCCGACGCGTCGGCGATTCCGGTCACGCCGGTCTCGGCGCTGAACGCGCCGAGCATGCTCATCGGCTATCGCTGTGCGAAGATGATCGCCGCGTCGGGCGCGGCGTCCTAGCCGATCAGTGCCCGCGGCGCGCGTGCCGCGCCACGTCGTCGGCGTACGAGATCGGCTTGCGCACGGTCGGATCGTCGTCGTCCCAGATCGTCGCCGGCGCGCCCGCGTGCTCGAGCGGCCCGCCGCAGGCCGCGCAGCGCATCGTCGACGACGGCGCGACGTCGACGAGGAGGCGGCAGCTCTGGCAGCGCGAGACCGTCAAGCGGCGCTATCGTAGCATCGTCTCGCGGGGGCGCACGAGATCGCGATCGATTTCGCGAACATTTCGCGCGCCCGCCAGCGCCATGGCGCGCAAAAGCTCGCTGCGCATCAGCTCGAGCACGGCGCGCACGCCGGCCTCCCCGTCGACGGCGAGCCCCCACAAGATCGGCCGCCCGAGCAGCACCGCGCGCGCGCCCAGCGCCAGCGCGCGCACGACGTCCGTCCCCCAGCGCACGCCGCCGTCGACGAACACCTCGCAGCGCCCCGCCACCGCCGCGACCACCGCCTCGAGCGCGTCGATCGTCGCCGGCACGCCGTCGAGCTGCCGCCCGCCGTGGTTCGACACCACCAGCGCCGCCACGCCGTGGTCGACGGCGCGGGCCGCGTCGTCGGCGCGCATCACGCCCTTCAACACGATGGGGATGCGCGTCGACCGTTGCAGCGCCTCCAGGTCCTTCCACGAGAAGAACGCCGCGTGCCGCTCCGCGAAATACTTCGCCAGCGCCGAGGCGCGATCCACCGTCGCCGGCAGCCCCGCCATGAGGTTGGGCATGTCGAGCTCCGGCGGCAGCGCGAAGCCGAGGCGCTCGTCGCCGAGCCGGCGCCCCAGCACCGGCGTATCCACCGTCACCGCCAGCGCCCGATATCCCGCCGCCTCGACCCGCCGCACGATCTCGCGCGTCAGGCCCAGGTCGCGGTGCACGTAGAGCTGGAACCACCTGGCCCCCGCCTGCGCGCACTCCTCGAGCGAGGTCGTGGCCAGCGTCGCCGCGCAGGCCACCACGCCTGCCGCCGCGGCCGCGCGCATGGTCGCGCGCTCGCCCTCGGGATGCGCCAGCCGGTGATAGGCCGTCGGCGCGACCATCACCGGCATCGACGACGGCTCGCCCAGCACCGTGGTCGCCACGTCGATGCGGCTCACGTCGACGAGCACGCGCGGCAAGATCTGCCAGCGCCGCCACGCGCGCACGTTGTCGCGCAGCGTGACCTCCGCATCCGCCCCGGCGCGAAAATAGCGCCACGCCATCGGCGTCAGCTTCGCGCGCGCCGCCCGTCGGTAATCACCGAGCGTCAGCAACTTCATGAGCTACGCTCACGAAGAGCGCGGCGCCACGGGCCACGCGAAAACGCCGATCTACTGCGCTCGCTACGCTCGCTCACTAATACACGAACGGGATCATGCGAAAGCGCGCGCGCCGGCAGTACTCGTCCCACAGCGCGCCGTACTTGGCGCGGCAGCGCTGATCGTCACGCCACGCGCGGTGCGAGAACAGGCACACCAGCCACAGCGGCAGCACGTACGGCACGATCGACTCGGCGCCGCTGCACAGCGTCCACGAGAAGTAGACCATCAGCTCGCCGGTGTAATTGAGCTTGCGCCCGATCCCCCAGAAGCCCGACACGAGCAGCTTCCCACCGACGGTCTCGGGCGTCTTGCCCCAGATCGGCGCCGTCGGATTCTCCTTGTAGTCGTGCTTCTGCTGGTTCGTCCCGCGAAACACCCACAGCCCCACGGCGAACAACGTGCACAACGCCACCGCCTCCCACGCCGCCATCGGGTTTGGGTTGCGCAGCACGAACCAGCCGCCGATCGAATAGAAGAACGGCACGAACGGCGCGTCGCCCCACACGAGCATGAAGCCGAAGTTCTCGGCGATCACGTCCCACGTGTGCAGCATCCCGTACTCGAACTGAAAGTAGTTGAACACGTAGATCGTGAAGAACGTCTCGTACAGCATCATCCGCGTGGTCAGGTGCCCGAGCTCCTCCCACTGCACCACCGCGAACGAGAGGTTCAAGACGAGCAGCCCGATCAGCGACGGGACGTAGGCGAACATCTTCAAGTCCACGCCCCACAGATCGGGATTCAGCTCGGCACCGAACCAGAGGTCGTGCGCCACGCTCTTCAACTCGGCCCCGCGCGCCCTCCGCGCGCGCCGTCCGACCGCGAACAGCCACAGCGTCTCCAGCACCGCGAACACGTTGCCGACCACGAGCAGCGGCCAGAACAGCCGGTGCACCGTCGACAGCGAGAACAGGTGCGTCGCCTGGCCGGCGCCGAGGAACGCGCACACCAACAGCAAGATGACGAACGCGTTCAGCTTGTAGCTCTTGCGCGTGCCGTCCTTGAGCAGCTGCCCCTGGTGCACCTTGCCGGGCACGACCTTGCGGAGCACGAACAGCCCGCCGACGAACGCCACCCACAGCGCCGCGGCCCGTCCCAGATCTTCGATCGTCATGTTCGGTGGGAGCCTACTACGAGATGCGGAGGACTAGTGGTTGCTGATCATCGCCAGCGTGGCGCGCATCTCCTCGACGAGCGCGCGCATCGGCGGCTTGGTGCGATCAATCTCGATCTGCGCCTCGAGCCCCTTGATCGCGTCGGTCGACGTCTTGTCGCCGATCTTGCCGATGGCGAAGAGGACCGCCTGGCGCACGATCGGCTCGCGCGTCGACAGCTTCTTCACGAGCGGCCCGAGCGCCGGCTTGCCCATGCGCGACAGCATGAACGCCGCCTTCTCCTGATGCGGAAGGCTCGCGTCCGTCGCGAGCGTCGTGCCGTAGCAGGTCAGATCCTTGCCGCACTTCTTGGCCACCTCGAGGCGCGCCGCGTCTTCCTTGAACTCCTCGGGCGCCGCCTTCTCGGCCGCCGCCACCGGCGCGAACGCCGCCGCTTCGGCCGCGCCGCCGAGGCGCGCGTAGCTCATCGCCGCCGCCAGCCGCACGTCGGGGTACTTCTCCTTGTCCTTGACGACGTCGCCCGTCTTGGCGACCTGCAAGAGCGTCGGCAGCGCCGACGGATCGCCCGCCAGGTTGAGCGCCTCGGCCGCCGAGATGCGCACCTTGTAGTCGCGCTTGGCGTCGGTGAGCACGCCCGTCAGATCCTTCGTCGTCGACGGATCGCCGATCATGCCCAGACAGATGAGCGCGCCCAGGTGGTTGTCGCCCTTCTGCGGCTTCTTGAGCTCGGCCACCATCACCGGCACCGCCTCCTTGGCGCGCAGATCGCCGAGCACGAGCGACGTCTTCTGCTCGATGACGCCGGGACGGAACTCGTACTTCTTGGCGTCGGCCTCGAGCTTCTGGTCCTTGTGCTGGTGCGCGTCGATGAGCGGCTGCGCCGACGCCTTGCCGATCTGCAGCAGCGAAACACGGCACTGGTTGTAGATCGTTGCGCCGCGGCCGACCATGAACAGACCGCGGACGAGCGCCGGCACCGCCGCCGCATCGCCGAGGTTGCCGAGCGCGATCGCCGCCACGCTGTTCAGGAAGAAGTCCTGATCGTCGGCCGGCGTCTCCAGGATCTTGGCGATCGCCGGCACCGCGCGCTTGTCGTGGATCTTGGCGAGCGACTCCATCGCCGACTGCTTGACGATGTTCGCGCGCGTCTTGATCGACAGCGGCTTCTCCAGCGCCTTGATCAGCGGATCGACCGCCGACGGATCGGGCGTGTCGCCGAGCGCCGCCGCCGCCGTCGCCGCGTTGTCATACGACTCGTCGGTGTACTCGAGCGAGTCGATCATGACGGGGATCTGCCGCTTGTCCTTGAACGTGGCGATCGCCTTGAGCACTTCCGGGTCGTGGTTCTTCTTGTAGAACGCGATCAGCGGATCGACCGCCACCGGGTCCTTCAAGCGCACCAGCTCGCGCACGGCGTCCTTCTGGTCCACCGGCGAGTCGAGCTTCTTGATCCAGGTTTGCGGATCGCGCGGATCACTCACGCATCCGCTTACGACAGTGGCGAGCGAAATGCCGAGCGCGAAAACGAGTACGTGCCGCATCAGCCCCTCCGGCGAATTGGGCGGAAAAAGAGAAAGGCGCCGAAAGGATATCCCCTCCGGCGCCTTTTTGGAAACAATTACCGACGGTAAACGAGGAACCGTCGTCCCACTTCGAAACGGGCGTCTAACCGCCGCCCTTGGCCTTCTGCTGCACGGCGAAGTTCACGTTCTGATACCCCGCCATCGCGCACGAGTACATGACCTTCTTGATGACCTTGAAATCGACGCCCTTGTCCGCCTGGACGATGACCATGCCCTTCCACTCGTCCGACGGGTGGAGGAGCTTGTAGTTGTTCTTCAGGGTCACCATCGTGTCGAACAGCTCGACGATCTTCCAATCAGCCGTGTTGTCCTGATTGAGCACGGTCGCGTCGGCCACCATCGTGCCGTTGAGCGTGACCGAGTCCTTCGACACGGCGATGATCGGCGCCTGCTCGAGGTCGCGGAAGTTCTGCGCCTCGGGCAACACGATGTTCTTCTGCACCGACAAGAGCTCGCCCGACGCGGAGAACGTCATGAGCAAGAAGACGGTGAGGATCATCAGCATGTCGACCATCGACGTGATGTTGAGCTCGGCGTAGATCGACTTCTTGCCGTGCGCACCACCGCGGACGAACTTGAGCGGGATGAACTTCCGGAGCCGCGGCCCCGGAGGACTCATCAACTTCGGTTTGTGAAAGTTGTCGACGCTCATGGCTACATCGCCGCTCCCTTGTCGCCCAAGCTCACATCCGGGAACTTGTTCGACAAGACCACGTCCATCGTCTTGATGATGTTGTTGTAGACGACATCGTCGTCCGACTTGACCTGAATGTCGTTCTTATCCGGATACGCCGTCTTCGCGTCCTTCAGAATGTCGGCGAGCTTGACGTAGTCATAGTCGTCACCCTTCTTCGGGATCGGAGTATTCTCGCCCGTCGACTTCGCGAAGGTGTAGCCGTCCTTGTCGATGAACAAGGTCAGCTGCACAACGTTCTCCGGCGGCTTCTCGTCGGAGGCACCAGCGGAGCTCTGCCCCTTCTGCTGCACGTCCATGCGGGCCAGCTGCGTCCACACGGCGGTGATCAGCAGGAACGAGATGCAGCACGACAACAGGTCGATGAACGGCACCAGGTTGAGCTGGGCGTCCAGCGGCTTTTTGCCGCCTTTTCCTGTTGGTGTAGGTGCTGCGCCGCCCATGTTACGCCGCCTTCATCGCGTTGCGATGACCGACCACCATGTTGACGACCTGGACCGAAACCTCGTTGATGTCGTCGAGGATCGTCTGCGTCCAGCCGTTGAGGATCGAGAAGGCCAGGAGCGCCGGGACGGCCGTGATCAGACCGAACGCGGTGCAGTTCATGGCCTCCGAGATGCCCTTGGCGAGCAGCGTCGCCTTCATCGACGGGTCGACGCCAGCGACGCCGGCGAACGAGTTGATGAGGCCGATGATGGTGCCGAGGAGGCCGACGAGCGTCGCGACGTTGCCGAGCATGGCGAGGTAACCGGTGCGCTTCTCGAGGCGCGGAATCTCACGGAGGGCCGCCTCGTCCATCGCAGCCTGCACTTCGGCGTCGGGACGGTTGAACTTGGTGAGGCCCGCCTGGATGATGCGGGTGATCGGGGTCGGGTTGCCCGAGCAGACCTTGATGGCGCCCTGGATGTTGCCCGCCATGATCTGGCTCTTGAGGAGCGCGAGGAGCTTCTCTTTGTCGATGCCCGCCTTCTTCAAATAGACGATGCGCTCGATGATGATCGCCCAGACCACGATCAGGATGACGAGGATCGGCCACATCGGCCAATCGCCTTCGCGGAAGTGATCAGCCAGTGCTTTGAGTGCGGACATCGAAATTCCTCCGTGGGAGTTGGGTAGCGGACAAGGGCATAGCAGGGCCAATGCCAGCCGCCGAAGTGGCCGGCTGACGGGCGTTTCCGGAGTTTGCAGAGCGAAGTCCCGCGTAGCCATGCGCCCCGGATCGGGGCAATTCGCTACGGCCAAAAATCACCGACGGAAAATTCCGACGCGCGGGCGATCGTCGGGAACGCGGGCGCCGGTTGGGTGTCAGAGCTATATATGGAATCCGGTCGCACATGAGCTGGCCTCGTCTGGTGGATCTGATTGCGGTGGCAGCCGTCGCTGTCGTCGTGTTGCTTCCGAGTGGCTCTCTCGTCGCGAAGCCGGCGCTCGTCGGTGACAAGATCGAATTGGATCGCGTCGCCGCGCTCGAGGACGCGCGGTTCACCGATCCGACCAACGTCGACAAGGCGCTCGCGCTCGCCGACGCTTATTTACGTGCCGATCATCCGGACTGGTCGCTGGCGACGACGTCGTCGTTCGCCGGCGTCGTCGATCATCGGGTGCAGCTCGCCCGTGCGACGGCGTTCGCCGAGCGCTTGCAGGCCAAAGAATCGGTGGCCGCGGCGGCGCAAGCCACGGCCGACTGCGATCGCGAAGGCCCAACCAAATGTGACACCGCAGCCCGCGTGCGCATTGGGGTGGTGGCGGCGCCGATGCAGGCGCTCGTCAACGCCGGCATCGATCCGCTCCGCGATCCGAAGGCGGCGCGCGCGGCGGTGGCCGGCGTGCTGCACGCGACCAGGGGCGGCGATCTTCTGAAGGACAAGGCGCGCGAAGACAAGAAGTCGAAGGCGCCGAAGAAGTAACGTGCGCTACCAGTCGTTCTTGTAGAGCGTCGCGTCTTTGGCGCGGACCTCGTACTTCTTGCCCTGAATCTCGACGGTGAGCCAGGCCGCGACGGCGATGACGAGCAGATCCTCGTCGACGGTGTGCGTCCACGAAGGCTTGTACAACGCGCGCTGCGTCCCGTTCGGGTGCACCGAGATCTTCTTCAGGTCGCTGGTGTCGACGGTCATGTCGGGCGACGAGACCTTCGGGTCGCGCGTGGCGAAGTCGATGCTCGCCTTGAACGTGTGCGTGCCGGTCGTCTTCCAGACCTCGCTGAGCACGACCTCGAGCTTGGCGCCCGGCGGCAGCCAGCCCATGTCGAGCTCGAAGCCGCGCAGCGTCTTGTCGAAGTCCTTGGCCGCGGCGGCGACGGCATCGGCGTCGGTCGAGCCGCGCGACAGACCCACCAGCTGGACCGCCTGCTTGTAGCGCACCTTGGCGTCGTCCTCGTCGGGATCGACGGCGAACTTGCAGAGCAACATCACCGCCGCGCGCAGCTGCTCGTCGAGATCGTCGGACCATTCGGCGAACGTCTTGTCGGTCTTGTACCAGCCGGGCTTGTCCTCGCCGCTGCCGGCGGAGTCGCCGAAGGCCGAGTGCGCGACGAAGAGCTGGTAGTCGTTGTCGTCGGCGAAGTAGACCTTGATGAGATAGCCGATGGCGACGACGACGATGGCGCCGGGGATCACCTCGGCCTCGAGGAGGAAGCCGGCGGCGAGGACCAGCGAGCCGACGCTGATGACGCCCGAGCCGACCGCCTGGCCGATCTTGCCTTCGCCGAGCGCCTCGGCTGCGTCGATTCCGCTCAGGACCGTGTCGATCGCCGCCGAGACGAAGCCGAACACCGCGGGAAGCTTCTTGCCGCCGACCTTCAACATCGCCATGCCGGCGCTCGCCAGGTCGAGCCCGCCACCGACGAGATCGACGAAGGCGATGACCTTCTCGAAGCGGTCTTCGCCGTCGTACTTTTCCTCGAAGCTCCTGAGCTTGAGCCCGAAGTTGATGAGCTCGATGCCGGCGGCGAGCCCGGTGACGGCGCCGTGCCACATCGGCGTGAGCTTCAGCTCCTTGTCGTGCTCGGCGATGATCTTGGCGCTGTCGATCTCGCCGAACTTCATGGCGTCCTTCTTCCCCGCCTCCTTGACCCACGCCATGTAGAAGTCTTTGCCGCTGGCGGTCTTGAAGGTCTGGACGACCTCGTGATCGAGGCCGAAGAGCTTCTCGAGGTGCTCGTTGATCTCGTCGGCGACCGTCTTCGACATCCAGACCGGGACGTGCTCTTTGATGATCTCGAGCGGCGCCGAGCCGAGCTTGCGGATGCCTTGCAGGAGATCGGACGAGATCTCGCCGCCGCGGCCGAAGACGTATTTGTGGACCCAGGTCCACTTCGGCACGTCGGCGAAGTGCGCCTCGAGGAGCTCGCGGCCGTACGTGCTCTCCGACAGGCGGTGGTGGCAGAGCGCCATCTCGAGGAAGAACGAGGGGAAGTCGTTCTTCTCGTCCACGAGGTAGGCGTCGGCGAGCAGCGTGATCGGCTCCGACCCGAGCCAGTGCGCGAGGTACTTCGCCCAGCGATCGCGCCAGTCGGTCCGGTACTGCACCTCCTTGGTGTAGTCGGTCAGAAAGTCGAAGAGCGCCGCCTGACGATCGGGGCTGACCTTGCTGCGCGTGCCGAGGTTGCCGTTGTCGGCGTCGAGCAGCGCGTCGACGATCTGCGCCACCTGCAGCTTCTTCTGCCGCTTGGCGGCCCGCTTCTTCTTCTCGTCGCCGTCGCGGTCGTCGGGATCTTCGACCGGCGTCAGGTACTTCATGAGGTCGTTGGCGGCGCTGATGTAGTACGCGTGCAGGTAGCGCGCGATGGTGATGGGGTCGACGATGGGGACCAGCGGGACGTCGTCCTTGGTGCCCCAAAGCATGTTGGGATCCTCGGGCCAGAAGTGGGTCCGCGACGTCCACAGCGGGATCCGGTTCATGATCTTCTGGAGCGTCTTGGCGGGCAGGCGGATGCGCGCGCCGAAGAACCAGTAGTCGAAGTTCACGCCGAAGAGCTGGCGCATGAACGAGACGCTGTCGCCGATCGCCGCCGGCTTGCCGCGATCGTCGCGCTCGACGATCTTGTCGCCCGAGAGCAGCTTGTCGCCGTCGGTGGCGAAGAGCTTGCCGTGCTCGTCGAGGTAGAGCTCGTCGACGAGCAGCGCCGGCGAGGAGTTGCGGCCGTCGCTCTGGGCATCGCTGGCCGGGCGGCGGAAGGCGTAGATCCAGCGCGCGCCTTCGATCTCGGTCCAGGTGTCCCAGGTCTTGATGCCCTTCAAGTCGAACGGGAAGTACGGCGGGTCGTAGCTGTCGACCTCGTACATCTTCCACTCGACGAAGCGAACCTTGGGCCCGAAGACCGCGACCGCCTCGTCGTACGCCTCCTGCCGCCCGAGCGTGCTCATGGCTTCTTCAGCTCTTCGATCGGGACCTTGCCGAAGTCGCTCACGTCCTCGCGCAGGAGCTCGTCCTTGGCGGCAGGCGCCTTGGTGCGGTCGAGCTTGCGCTTGACCTCGTTCGGATCGGGGTTCTGCGCGTCCGTCGACGGCGGGCCGGGCGTCTTCCAGGCCATCGACCTGCCGACGATCTTGCCCATGACCTTGTGCGACACCTTGCCGCGCCGCTGCATCAGCGTGTAGGACTCGGTGTCGAAGATGGGCGCGATCTCGACGGCCTTGTCGCGCTGGTCGTCGAGCTTGACCACCGACGAAGCGGGGCCGACCTTGCCCTTCTTGGCCTCGAGCGTGATCGAGTCGTCGGTGACCGGATATTCGAGCACGACGACCCAGCTCTTGGTGGCGAGCCGGTTCTTGATCTGCCGCGCGACGTGATGGTCGTTGCCCATCGGTCAGTCTCCCTCGTGCAGGTCGCGCAGCTTTTTGCGCAGCGCATCGTCGACGAGCGCATCGTCGTCGCGCGCGGGCAGGCCGTTCTTGGCGCGGAACGAGCGCAACGCCGCGCGCGTGGCGTCGTCGAGCTCGCCGGTCGGCTCGCAGGAGAAGCCGAGGTTGGCGAGGCGCGCCTGGACGCCGATGAGGCTCGCCACCGGCTGCAGGTGTCCGATCGCGAGGTCGCGATCGATCTCCGGCTCGTCGCCGTCGTCGCTCATCCAGGCCTGGAGGCGGCCGCGCGTGGCCTGCGGCGGAACGTCCACCTCGACGAGGCCGTCGCCGCCGCTCTTGCCTTCGCGGCGCTGGCCGTCGACGGTGACGACGTAGCGCTTGCCGGCGTACGCGGTCCCCTTGGCGTCGACGAGCACGAGACGCAGCTTGGCCTTGGGCAGCGTGACGACGAACTTGTGCCGCGTGTCGGTGGCGCAATGCTCGACGTGCGGATCGGCGTCGGGGATGAAGACGGAGTCGCCTGCGGCGAGGACGTTGGGGTGGCGCCCGAGATCCTTGAGCCGCTGGTTGTTGGCGTGATCGAGGATCGCCTGTTCGGTGAGACCGAAGCGCGCCGCGAGGCTGGTCAGACAATCGCCGGGCTGGACGGTGTAGCTCGGCATGTCAGCCCGCCTTCCAGTCGTGCAGGCCGGGGAAGGTCACCTGGCAGTCGCCGCTCTCGATCCAGTTGACGCGCGCCTTGCCCTTGCCGTCGGTGGTGCCGGCGAGCTTCTTGCCGTCGCTGGTGGTGATCTCGTAGGGCTGATCGACGACGGGGTTGCCGTCCTGATCGACGAGCTCGATCTCGATCCACGAGTCGGGCTTGGGGGTCTCGGCGGCCGGGCTCGCGGCCGGGCTCGCGGCCGAGCTCGAAGTCGGAGCCGGCTTCGGCGGCGGCGCGGCGGGGCTGGCCGCCGGCGCCGCGCTCGCGCTGCTGCTACCACTGCCGCTGCTGCTGCTGCTGCTACCGCCGCCACTACCGCCGCCGCCACCACCGCCACCGCCGCCGCTGTCTCCGATGATGACATCGGCCGATCCTTCGATGAGCTTCCCCGTCCCGCCGCAGTGGCGCGACGGATCGTTCATCCGGTGCGCGGCCTTGCCGTTGATGAACACCGTCGCCGAGCCCTGCGCGGCCTGCCACATGTTGCCGCCGCAGCAGGCGGCGTGGATCCCCGCGTCGTCGACGCGAAGCGCGGGACGGCCGTTGATGAGCACGTTCGCCGAGCCGGAGATCGCCGGCCCGATGCCGGGATGCGGACAGCCGGGACAACCGTGCGCGTCGGCTTGAATCTGTGCCTTGTCCCCCAGCCTTCCGGCACCGGGCATGCGTCGCCCCCCCACCGGCACCTTAGGAGGACCGGCACGGCGGACGCAATGCGCGCGATCACAGCTGGTCGGCGCCGATGTCGAACTTGCCGGTCGAAGGCGTGGGGCGCGGATTGCCGTCGAAGTCGTGGTCGGGCGCGAACATCCCCGAGCCCTCGCCGACGCACGGCGACGTCGGCAAGAGGTGGTAGTAGTCGGGCGTGACCATCGCGCCCTGCTTGAAGCCGGGCATCTGCATCGTGAGGTCGACGGTCGACTGCGGGCCGGCGCTGGGATCGTCGCTGGCGTTGAAGCTGCCGGTGCAGGTGGTCTCCTTGATCGTCCCGCCCTGCATGTTGTTGTAGAGGATCGTGTTGTTGACCTCGAACGTGCCGGCCATGTTGCAGCTGACGCCGCCGGCGCCGATCGCCCCCGACGTGTTGTCGGCGACGGTGTTGTTGGCGAAGGTCATCTTGGTCGCGACGACCGGCTGGGTGAGGCCGCCGGCGCCCATGTTGTTGGTGATGATGCTGTTGATGATCGTAAAGTCGCTCGAGACGCTGACGCCGGCGCTGCTGTTGTGGTCGATGAAGACGCCGTCGAGCGTGAGCGTGCAGGGCGACAGCGTGTAGACGCCGTACTGCGAGCTGCCGACGAGCTGCGAGTCGTAGATCGTGAGCGTGCCGCCGGCCTGACAGTTGGCGGCGTTGCCCTTGTCGGCGGTGGCTTTGATGTGGCGCACGGTGAGCGTGCCCATGTTCTGCGCGCCGAGGATGTCGCCGGGGCTGGTGCGGTGGATGAACGCGCCGTCGGCGCCGACGAGGTAGACGGTGTTGTTCGCGCCGCCGACGCCGGTGCCCTCGTCGTAGGTGCCGGCGGCGACGTGCACGTAGAGACGCGCCGGGTTGAGACCGACGGCGACGTTGATCGCGTCCATGATCTTCGCCTTGGCGGTCGCCGCCGTCTTGCCGTCGCCGTTGGGGCCGGCGGCATCGGCGTAGACCACGTTCGACGCCGGCACGCACTGGTGCGTGGCCGTGCCGGGCGTGAGATCGCAGACCAGCGACGGGCACTCCGCGTCGGCGATGCAGCCGCGGCAGACCTGCGTGGTGGCGTCGCAGAAGGGCGTGGTGCCGCTGCAGTCGTTGGCGTCGCGGCAGGCGACGCAGTTGCCGCTGGGGTCGCAGTGCGGCGCCGACGGCGAGGCCGCGGCGCAGGCGCCGTCGGGATCGGACGTCGACAGGCACGAGACGCACTGCATCGCGACGCAGATCGGCGTCGGGTTCGAGCAGGTGCAGCCGGCCATGTCGGTGCTGGTGCCGGCGAGATCGGCGCCGTTCAGCGACGACACGTGACACTCGCGCGCGACGGTGTCGCAGGCGAAGCCGCTCGGACACGGACGCGTGTCGTCGCAGTACGCGCCGTTCGATCGCTTGCACCGCACGCCCGCCACGATCACGACGGCGAGCGCCGCCATCCACCAGATCTTCCGCATCACCGCCTCGGCCGATCGAGCACGAACAGGATAACGCTGGTGACGACCAATGCGCCACCGGCACCGATGGCGACGTAGCCGCCGGTGCGTGTGTCGTATACATCGGGACATTCGACCTGCCCGCTCACGCGCGTGCAGGTGCCGTGGCCGTCGAGCGCCACGAGCGCGGCGCCGGCACCGACGGCGAGCACCCCGCCGACGAGCGTGACCCACTTGAGCGGGCGCAGCGCGCGGCTGTGCGTCGGCGTCGGCGCGACGGCGAGCGTGACGTCGACGCGCGCGGTGGATCCGGGCGCCACGTTCACGTCGCGCTCGACGCGCGCGCCGCCGGCTTCGAGCGCGACCACGTGATCGCCGGGATCGAGCTCGCCGGTCCACGGCGTCGCGCCTTTGGCCAGGCCGTCGACGCTGACGACGGCGGTGGGCTGCGCGTGGACCTCGAGGCGGCCCGGGCGCAACAGCTCGCCGCGCAAGCGTCCGACGATCACGGTGAGTCGATCGTGCAGCTCGGCGGGCGCGCTCACGCGATCGACGCCTTCGCACAGGATCTTCTTCTGGCCGGCGTCGAACACGCTCACGCCGATGGTGAAGCCACCGTCGGGCGCGGGCTCGAGGCGCGGCAGGATCAAGCGATCGACCTTGAGGAACGCGGCCTCTTCGGCGAGGCAGCCGCCGCTACGGCACTGCAGGAGCTCGGGACGCTCGCCGACCTTCATGTCGACTTCGTTCGGCGGCATCAGCTTGAAGCCGCCGAGCGAGAGCGAGCGCGGCAGCTCGTCGGCGAACGCCGCCTGCAGCTCGGGCGGAACCGTCTGCGCGGTGGGCATCGGCGCGATCGCAGCGGTCTGCTCGCGCGCGACAGCGAGAGTGCTGCACGAGAGCAACGCCACGGTGAGCGCGAAGATCCGCACGGGCATGATCTTCCTCCACAGCGACGGAGAGTGTCAATTCGCGTGCTGTCGTATGAGCTCTATAAGTGCAGCGTGCTTTTTGCGCACGCGCTCGTCCGCGCCGCCGCCGCCGGCGTCGATGCGCGCGTAGACGGCGCGCAGAGCGGCGCGGCGATCGCGCGTCGAGAGGGGCGACTTCATGCTGAGAAATTCGTGCTCCAGCTCGTCGACGCTGCGCGGATCTTCCGTCGGCGAAGGCGTCGCGCCCGTCGGAACGGCCGGCGGCGGGGTCGTGGGCGGCGCCACGTTCGGCGGAGCCGTAGAATGATCTTTCGCCTCGCTCGTCGAGGGTCGCGGCGGCGGCGTGGTCTCCGATTGCGCCGGCCCGCGTCGCGCCAACACGACCAGGATCGCCACCAGCGCCAGCGTGCCGACGATGGCGCCGACGAGCGCGGCGCGCAGATTCCCCTCGCGCCGACCGAGCGGCGCGCGCGCGTGGCCCGGCGGATCCGATCGCTTGCCGCCCACCGCCGTCGCCGGCGCGTCCGCGATCGACGTCGCGAGCAGCTCGCCGAGCTCCTCCGCCGTCGCCGGCCGCGCGCCGGGATCCTTCGCCAACAGACGCGCCACCAGCGCCTCGAGCTCGCGCGGCACCTCGGCGTCGGGCGCCGCCTCGCTCACGGCCGGCGGCAGCGTCTCGAGGTGCGCCGCCATCGACTGCTCCGGCGTCTCGCACGGGAACGGCAGCCGCCCGGTCAGCATCTCGAACAGCACCACGCCGAGCCCGTAGAGATCGCTGCGCCCGTCGAGCGCGCCGCCACGCAGCTGCTCGGGGCTCATGTACTCGGGCGTTCCGAAGATCATCCCCGTCGACGTCAGCGCCACGCCGCGCACCTTGGCGATGCCGAAGTCGAGCACCTTGACGAACTCGTCGTCGCGCCCGCGCGTCACCAGCATCACGTTCGACGGCTTCAGATCGCGATGGATCACGCCGTGCGCGTGCGCCTCGCCGAGCGCCTCGCAGATCTGCCGCGCCACGTGCACCGCGCGCGCCGGCGACAGGCGCCCCGACTGCAGGATCGTGCCCTCGAGATCGCGCCCGTCGAGGTGCTCCATCGCCAGATACAAGACGCCGTCGGGCAGCGCGCCGTAGTTGTAGACGGTGACGATGTGCGGATGATTGAGCGCCGCCGCCGCGCGCGCCTCGAGGTTGAAGCGCGCCGCCACCTGCGGATCGCGCGACAACGCCGGGTGCAGGAGCTTGACCACCGCGCGCCGCCCCATGGTCGGCTGATCGGCGAGATAGACCGCGCCCATGCCGCCTTCGCCGATCTTCTCGACGAGGACGTATTGATCGATGAGGTGCCGCCCGAGGTTGGCGTCGGGCGCGGTCGAGCGCGGGTTGCTCACGATGCGGGCTCCCCGTTACTATACGGTATGCGCATACTGACCTTGACCCTCTTGGCGGTGGCGGGGTGCGGCCCGACCTACGTCATCCAGCAGCAGCCGCAACAGCCGCTCTACGGCCGCGTCTCCATCGAAGTGAGCGATCACCGCGAGCCCAAGAAGGGCGGCACCGATCCGTCGATGATCGGCAACGAGCGCAGCGGCTGGGGCATCCCGTCGCCGATGCACCTGAACGGCCCGGGCGAGCTCTCGTTCCAGGTCCACGAGCTGCTCGCGCAGGAAGCCATGAACACCGGCATCGGCGTGCAGCCGCCCGGGCAGGTGCAGGGCGCGACCAGCCGGCTCATCGTCGACATCCAGCAGTACTGGTGCGACGGCTATCCGCCGTCGTTCAAGGCCGACGCCGTGGTCAGCGCCATGATCATCGACGGCGCGACCGGGCAGGTGCGCGTGCCGGGCCAGCCGCTCACCGCGCACGGCGAGGCCGGCAGCTGCCACCACGCGCTGCGCCGCATGCTCAACGCGCTGGCGTCGAACGCGCGCGGCATGTTCTCCAATCCGTCGCTGCACCAGGCGCTCATCGCCGAGCCGGGACCGCCGCCGGGCGCGCCGCCGCCGGGTGCGCCGCCGCCGGGTGCGCCGCAGCCGGACGCCCCGCCGCCGCCGCCGCCGGCGCAGTGATCGCGGTGCGCGCGCCTGCCTGGCCCCTGCTGGCGCTCGTCGCCGCCGGCTGCGGTCCCTATCTACAGTATCGCGCGGCCCCGCCGGCACCGACGGCGAACGGCCGCGTCTTCGTCGACGTGCGCGACAGCCGCGAGCCCAAGGCGGGCGGGACCAACCACGCCGAGGTGGGCATGCAGACCGGCACCTTCGGCATCCCCGACGTCATCCACGTCGACAGCCCCACGCGCGTCGCCGAGACGGTGCGCGCGCTGGTCAGCGACGCGGCCCGCGCCGCCGGCGTCGGCGTGACGGAAGATCCCGGCGCGGCGAGCGCGCGCGTGGTCGTCGATCTGCAGCGGCTCTGGTGCACCGGCTACAGCCCGGCCTACAAGGCCGACGTCACGGCCTCGCTGAGCGTGCTGGACGCCAGCGGCCGGCAGATCCGCGTGCCCGGCATGCCGCTCCACGCCGAGGACGGCGGCATGAAGTGCCAGCGCGTATTCAAACACGCGCTCAGCGCCTTCTTCGACGCCACGCGCGCGATGCTCTCGAACCCGAACGTATCGGCCGCGTTCGTCGCCAAGTAGATCTCAGTCGAGGACGCGCAGTCGGATCGGCTCGCCGTCGAGGCGCGCGGTGACCGGCTGCTCGAACGCCGGCATCGGGAAGTCCTGCCCCTTGGCGTAGACCGGGTGGCGCCCGTGCGTCTTGTACCACTCGGCGACGGTGGCGTTCTGCAGCATCTTCTCGACGATGTTGCGCCAGCCGATCCCGGTGTTGTAGGCGCAGAAGCTGATCTCGCCCATCTGCGTGCCGTACGGGATGATGCACATCTCGGTGCGGCGGAAGTCGTAGTTGAAGAGATCCTGGAACCACATGCCGGCGACGAACAGCACGCGCCACTCGAACTCGCCGGCGTCGGTCTCGTACTCGCCGATCTTCTTGCCGCGCGCGCCGGTCTGCGAGAGCAGCTGCTTCAAGAGCTCGAGGAAGTTGTAGCCGGGCGGCGCGAGCTCGGGCTTGTAGTTCTTCGCGAGCGCCAACGCCAGCTGCGCGACGGTGACGGCCTTCTTCTGCGCGCCGTCGGTGATGGTGCCGATGTCCTCGAGCAGCCCCTCCATGTCGAGGAACTGCGTGAGCGGCACCATCTGCCGCGTCTTCTTGTTGACCATGAGGACGGTGCCGATGCCGCAGTTGGGATGGCAGCCGCACTTCATCGCGCCCCAGTCGGCGCGCTCGCCCATGAGGTGATCGACGAGGTCGCTGAACGGACCCAGCGCCGAGAGCGGGAACCAGTCGCGCATCGGCTCGGTGACGCCGGTCTGCGCTTTGACGTCGTAGGCGAGGTGCGACAGCGTGTAGCGCTGCTTGATGCGCGTCTCGTCGTCGATGTCTTCGTCGCGGCCGGTGAACGAGACCGGCTGGAACGAGACGACCGTGATCTTCTCCGGATTGTCGACGGCGAACTGCAGGATCTTGCCGACCTGATCGTTGTTGACGCCGTTGACCACGGTGACGACGAGGATGACGTCGATGCCGGCGGCGGCGAGCTCCTCGATGGCGCGCAGCTTGACGTCGAAGAGGTTGCCGATCTTGCGGTGCGAGTTGGCCTCGTTGCCGATGCCGTCGAACTGCAGGTACGCCATGCGCAGGCCCGCTTCCTTGGCCGCCCTGGCGAAGCCCGGCTCTTGCGCGAAGCGCAGGCCGTTGGTCGCGCACTGCACGGCGAAGAAGCCGCACTTGCGCGAGTAGCGGATGGCGTCGAGGAAGTACGGCGAGAGCGTGGGCTCGCCGCCGGAGAACTGCACGCTCATCTGACGGCGCGGCTGGATCGACATCGCGTCGTCGAGGATCTTGGTGATGTCCTCCCACTGCAGCTCGTGGACGTAGCCGACCTGGTTGGCGTCCATGAAGCAGGGGTCGCACATCATGTTGCAGCGGTTGGTCAGGTCGACGGTGAGCACCGAGCCGCGGCCGAACTGGATCGACGAGGTGCCGTGCTCGCGCAGCGGCGTCTTCGGTGAAACGAAGTCGCGGCCGGGATAGAGGCGCTCGATGCGCTCGAGCCACTTCGGGTCGATGGCGATGACGTCGGTGAAGGTGCCGTGCTTGTCGCACGTCTTCTTCATGACGATCTGGCCGTTCTCCTCGAGGATGGTGGCCTTGACCTCGCCCGGCTTGCCGACGATGAGCTCGCCGAAGCTGCGCGTGCCGTCGAGGATGGCGGTGCGCGTCTCCTTCACGCAGCGCGGGCAGAGCGAGTCGGTGGTGCGCGGCCAGCCGAGCTGCGGGAAGGTGCGCTCGCGGCGCTTCAAGAGCGGCGCCGGGGCCCACGCCGGCTGCGGCGAGGGGCGCTCGAAGCGGGCGTTGTAGAGCTTGACGATGGGCCACGCGGCGCGCGCGCCGGCGGCAGCGAGCTTCTCGATGTTGCGGATGAAATCCATAGGCTCTTCAGTCTCCCCCTGGGCGACACACCTGAGCAAGGCACGTGCCCGGTGCAACTAGGCGAAAGGACGCGGCAGTGCATACCACGGTTGCACCGTCGCGTACATGCTGGTCCGACCGCGGTTGGAAACGCGTGTGGCGACGGTTGGTTGGCGTGTGCACCGGAATGTGCACCGTCGGAGAAGAACTGCGCATTAGATCTTGTCGACGAGCTCGGCGGCGGCGACGATGGCGCGGGCGCCGGTGGTCTTGCCGGGCAGCTCGGGCACGAGCGCGAGGTGGCCGGCCGGGCCGGACGACAGGGCGCGCGCGTAGAGCTCGGCGGCGCGGCGCCCGTCGGTCATGGCGAGGACGACGTGGTCGTCGCTGCCGAGCGGGCCGGCGGGCAGCTCGTCGACGCGCGCGACCTGGAAGTAGTCGAGGTGGCGCGACAGATCGGCGATGGCGTCGAGGACTTCGTCGTCGCCGACGAGCCACAGCTTTTTGCGCATCATCATCATCATGCGCGCGCCAGGCCGAGAAAGAAGAGCGCCAGTCCGGCGCCGACGCCGAGAGCCCAGACGAGCGCGGCCCGCGGGCGCAGCCGATCGTCGTCGCCGACGCCGCGCAGGCAGAGGCCGAGCGCGCAGCCGATCCATGCCGCGAGGCCGGCGAGCGCGACGATGGTCCACGGCACCGACGGCGCTTCGTCCTGCGCCAGGCGGGCGGCGTGCCACGCGCGGGCCTTGTCGCGCGCGTGCTGGCTGCCGGCGGCGAGCTCGGCGTCGGCCATGAGGTCGGCGATGTGCGCGTTGGCCTCGTCGAGGAGCGCGCGGTGCGGCGTGTAGAACGAGCGCGTGGCCAGGATCGCGGAGCGCAGCTCGCGCCACGCGGCGAGGGCGCGCGCAGGATCTTGCCGGCCGATGACGGCGAGCTTGTCGACGGCGCGGCGGCTGTAGGGATTGCCGGGCGCGTAGAGGCGCGCGGCGCGGCCGAGATGCGTGATCTCCGCTTCGCCCGAGCTGCTCACGGCCGCGCGCCACTCGCCGCGCGACGACCAGACCACGCGCACCGCGACGATCGCGAGCAAGATGGCAAAGAGCCCGACCACGCGCACCGCGCCTTTCATACGAAGTCTCTACGCGCGAAAATGATCATGGCGAGCGCGATCGCCACCGCCGCGTAGAGCGTGCCGTAGGCACCGGCGACGGCGACGTAGCTCCAGTCGACGTAGGTGCCGTGCACGCTCACGTGCTGGCCGCCCACCATCGAGCCCGAGACGTAGAACAGATGCAGATCGGGGAACACGCGCATGCCGCCGCGCAACACGACGCGCAGCGGCGTCGACTCCACCTTGGCGACCAGCTCGCGCAGCTCGGGCGTGAAGTGGCCGACCACGAAGATCCCGAGCGTGAGCGCGCCCGACAGGATCGGCGACGAGAAGCTCGAGAAGAGCACGGCGACGGCGGTGATGACCGCGACCTCGCCGTAGATGAGCAGGATCGCGCGCACGATCGTCGACATGTCGTTGTCGCCGCTGAACACGGCAGCGCCGAGCGCCAGCACCGCGAACAGCGTGAGCGACATGACCGCCATCAGCACCGCGAGCGTCAGCAGCATGCCGACGTACTTGCCGAGCACGAACTCCCAGCGGTGGATCGGCTTCGGGATGAGCGCGAACACCGTCTTGCGATCGAGCTCTTTGTAGACGAGGTTGACGCCGATGAAGATGGCGATGAGCGCGCCGACGAGCTCGATGCCGACGAGGCCGACGTCGCGGATGACTCGGAGCTGCTCGTGGAGCGCGCCCTGGCTGAAGAAGTAGGTCAGGCCGAGGAGCACGACCGCGAACAGGAGCAGCACGTAGAGGACCTTGTTGCGCACCGCCTCGCGGAAGGTGTTGAGCGCCAGCGCCCAGACGCGGCTCACGCGCGCACCTCCGTCGCTGCGCTCACGACTTCACCTTCACGCGCTCGGCGCCGCCCCCGACATCGGCGGCGTCGACTTCGCGAACGAACAGATCCTCGAGCGACTCGCGCCGCGGCGCCACGCTCACCACCTTGCCGCCGCCGGCGAGCGCCTCGCGCAACGCGGCGTCAACGTCGGCGTCGGGCGGCAGGCGCTGCGCCGTCTGCACGCCCTCCTTGTCGATGACGACCTCGGTGTGCAGGAGGCGCGGCGAGAGCAGCGCCTTCAGCGGCCCGACGTCGCGCATGCGGCCGCCGACGACGATGGCGACGCGATCGCAGATGAGCTCGACGTCGGACAGGATGTGCGTCGAGAAGAGCACCGTCTTGCCTTCGCGCTTGAGCTCGACGATGAGGTCGCGGACCTCTTTGCGGCCGATGGGATCGAGCCCCGACATCGGCTCGTCGAGCACGACGAGCTCGGGATCGTTCACCAGCGCCTGCGCGATGCCGAGGCGCTGCAGCATGCCCTTCGAATATTTTCGCAGCGCCAGGTCGCCGGCGCGCCCGAGGCCGACGCGCTCGAGCAGCGCGCGCGCCCGCCGCTTGCGCTCGGCGGCGGGCAGGCCGAACAGGTGGCCCATCAGACCGAGCAGCTCCGCGCCCGACAGGTAATCGTAGAAGTACGGGTTCTCGGGCAGAAAGCCGAGCCGCTGCTTCACGGCGCGCTCGCGGATGGGCCGGCCGAAGATGCGCGCCTGGCCTTGCGACGGGAAGATGAGGCCCATGAGCATCTTCAGCGTCGTGGTCTTGCCGGCGCCGTTGGGCCCGAGGAAGCCGAAGATCTCGTTGGGCTCGACGGTGAACGACACGTCGTGGACCGCGTGCACCTTCTTGCGGAAGAAGCCGAGCGCGAACGTCTTCTGCAGCTTCTCCGCCTCGACGACGCTGCTCATCGCTTTTGCGAACGATACCAATAGATGGTGCGGAGCAAGCCTTCTTCCAGGTCGACCGTGGCGGCCCAGTCGAGGAGCTGCGTCGCCTTGCCGACGTTGGGCACGCGCAGCTCGACGTCGGGATGGTTCCATACGACGTGCTCGATCTTGGAGCCCGACGAGGCCAGCCGCACGATCTCGCGGGCGAGGTTGTAGATGGTGACCGTGGAGCGCGGGTTGCCGATGTTGAACGAGTGGCCGATGGCGCGATCGTCGACGAGCACGCGCTCGACGGCGTCGACGATGTCGTCGATGTAGCACCAGGCGCGGATCTGCGAGCCGTCGTTGTGCACGCTCAAGGGCTCGCCACGGATCGCGCGCACGATGAAGTGGTGGACCGCGCCCTCGCCCACCTGCCGCGGCCCGTAGATGTTGAAGGGCCGGATGCCGATGGCGGGGAAGCCGTGCTGGCGGTGGTAGGTCATCGCCAGGTGCTCGGTGGCGAGCTTGGCGACGGCGTAGGTCCAGCGCGCCTCGCCGACGGCGCCGAGCGTGGTCACGTCGAACTCGGTCACGTGGTAGGCGTAGCGGCCGAACACCTCGGAGGTCGAGAAGTCGACGAAGCGGGCGCAGCGCCCGGTCTCGAGCGCGGCGTCGAGCACGTTGGCCGTGCCGAGCAGCGAGATGCGCATGGTGAGCGCGGGCTGCTTCATCACCGTGTCGACGCCGGCGATCGACGCCAGGTGCACGACGTGGGTGATGCCCTCCATCGCCTTGCGCACGGCGGCGCCGTCCATGACGTCGCCTTCGACGAGCTCGACGTTGGGGCGCTGATGCAGCCCCGCGGGCCGGAGCGCGTCGCGCCGGAAGGTGTCGAGGACGCGTATTCGGTTCGACGCCTCCTTCGACAGGTGCTCTACGAGATGCGAGCCGATGAAGCCGGCGCCGCCGGTGATGAGAACGTGTGCGCCGGAGAGGGCCACGCCGCCATCGTACGCGGCGACGCGCGCCCTCGCAACTCAGCGAACGACGGACACGACGTTGTGGCTGATCTCGAGGTGGGCGGCGAGGCCGGCGACACTGGCGTCGATGGCGTAGCTGTCGTCGACGGGGCCGATGAACACGTCGATCTTGCGCCGCGCCGCGTTCTGGCCGCCGACCGTCTTCGGCCCGTCGAGGACGGCGTTTTCGGCGCGGGCGTGCACCTGCACGCAGTCGGGGATGGCGCTGCCGGTCAGGTAGAGCGCGAACTGCGACATCGACAAGCCCTGGTCGCCCTCGCCCGGCGTCCAGGGATCGCCGACCTGGTAGTCGAGGTCGCGGAAGGCATTGCCGATGGTCAGCGTGTCGAGGGTGGCGTCTCCAGCCGCGCACTTGTCGCCGGAGAAGCTACCGCCCGCGGCAATGGGATCACAGCCGCCAGCGACGAGCGCAAAGAGGATCGGCAGGATCGCGCGCATGTGCCGGGCGAGAGCAAGCGACGTGCCTACTGCGCGAGATGAAGGTGCAGCGAGACGGTCTGGCCGCCGGCGGTGGCCGAGACCACGAAGGTCTGCGGGTACGAGGCGGGCATCCACATGGCGTGGGTCGCGTGCGAGCCGTCGGGCTGCGCGTAGGTGGTGAGCGGCACCAGCGACTGCGTGACCGTGCCGCCGCTGCCGTCGGTGATGAGCGTCTGCTGCTCGAGGCACGACGGCACCGACGAGCCCGTCGCCGCGAGCACGAAGCCGAGCATGGTCGCGCCCTGGCCGCCGCGCACCGGCGTCATGCCGTCGCCGTCGTGGAGCGGCGCGAACGGCGAAGCGGTGCCGCTCGACAGATCGGCGGGGTTGCCGGCGCCGATGACGAGCGTGTCGACGCTGCCCTGGACCGGCGCGGTGCAGGTGTCCATCGGTGGCGGCACCGGGCCGCCGCCGGTCCCCGGGCCGCAGCCCGCGAGCCCGAGGAGCGCAAACGCCGCCGTCACCAACGCAAAACGAGCCACGCCCTCCTCTTACACGAGCGTGTGCTAAAGATCGAGTGATGCTGCGCGCGCTCTGCGTTGCTGGTTTGCTCGTGTGCCTGCCCGTGGCGGCGCACGCGATGGGCGACCACGACAAGCTGGCGATCGCGCAGATCTCGTACTCCGGCAACTGGAACCCGCGCCCGACGGCGACACGGCGCCTGGCCTGGGAGATCGAGAAGCGCACGTCGATCGAGGCCATGCTCGATCCGGTCGAGGTCCGCCTCAGCGACGAGGCCGCGCTCAAGCGACACCCGTTCCTCTATCTCGCCGGCGACGCGGCGCTGCCCACCTTCGACGACGGCGACGTGGCGCGCCTGCGCCGCGTGCTACAGACCGGCGGCTTCCTCGTCATCGACGGCGCCGATCCGCGGCCGGGCGGCGGCTTCGACTCGTCGGTGCGCGCGCTGGTGGCGCGGCTGTTTCCGCGCGAGGCGCTGCACAAGATCTCGCCCGACCACGTGGTCTACAAGTCGTTCTACCTCCTGAAGACGCCGGTCGGACGCGTGGCGGCGGTGCCCTATCTCGAGGGCGTCACGCACGACGGGCGACTGGTCATCGTCTACTCGCAGAACGACATGGGCGGCGCGTGGGCGCGCGACAACTTCGGCGCCTGGGAGCACGAGGTCATTCCCGGCGGCGAGAGCCAGCGCGAGATGGCGTTCCGGCTCGGCATCAACCTGGCGATGTACGCGCTCTGCCTCGACTACAAGACCGACCAGGTGCACGTGCCGTTCATCTTGCGCCGTCGCCAGTGGCAGTCGCCGGAGCGCGAGCCGCCGCCATGACGCCGATGACCTACGACGAGTGGCGCGTCGTCTCGCTGGCGCCGTGGGGGCACGTCGGCGAGGTGGCGGCCGTCGTCTGCGCGTGCGTGATCGTGTTCTTCGCCTGGCGCGCGCTGCGGCACGACGAGCGCGCCTCCCGGCGCTGGATCCTGCTCGCGCTGCGCCTCGGCGCGGTGGCGGCGGCGCTCGTGCTCTTCTTCGAGCCGGCGGTGCGCCTGCAGAACGTGACGCGGCTGCCCAACCACGTGGCGCTGCTCGTCGACGCCTCGGAGTCGATGCGGCTCGCCGAGAAGGCGGGCGAGCCCAACCGCGCGGCGCGCGTGGCCCGGTGGCTGGGCGCGGAGAAGGCGACGCTCGAGCGGCTGTCGCGCGAGCACATCGTCGACGTCTACACCTTCGGCAGCGAGCTGTCGCCGTCGACGATCGAGGCAGTGCGCGCGACGCCGCCGGCGCGCGCCGAAGCGACCCATCTGCGCGAGGCGTTGGCCAATCTGCGCGCGCGCTACGAAGGGCGCGATCTCGGCGGCGTGGTCGTCTTCTCCGACGGCGTCGACAACGGGCGGCTCGGCGCCGCGCTCGGTGACAAAGGGCTCGACGTCGAGTCGACCGATTTCCTGCGCTCGCTCGACACGCCGATCCACGCCGCGTGGGTCGGACAGCGCGGGCTCAACGACGTGGCCATCGCGCGCGTGCTCGCCGACGACTTCGCCTTCGTGCGCACGTCGGTGACCATCGAGGCGGTGGTGCGCGTCGTCGGCCGCGGCCCGTCGGGCGCCTGGGACGGCAAGACGCTGCCGGTGACGCTGCGCCGCGACGGTGTGCCGGTCAAGGTCGCCGAGGTCACCGTCGAGCCGGGCGTCACCGACTACAAGGTCGCCTTCCAGTTCACGCCCGAGCGCGTCGGCAAGTACCTCTACGAGATCACCACGCCGCTGCTCGACGGCGAGGCCATCGTCGAGAATAACGCGCGCGCCTTTCTGCTCAAGGTCATCCGCGACAAGATCCGCGTCCTGCAAGTGACCGGGCGGCCGTCATGGGACGTGCGCTACCTGCGCGGGCAGCTCAAGCACGATCCCAACGTCGACCTGGTCGCGTTCTTCATCTTGCGTACGCCGACCGACCTCGAGCTGGTGCCGTCGGAGGAGCTGTCGCTGATCCCGTTTCCCACGGAGGAGCTGTTCCAGGAGCAGCTGCGCAGCTTCGACCTCGTGTTCCTGCAGAACTTCAACTACGGGCCCTACGGCATCGGCGCCTACCTCGGCGAGATCCGCCGCTACGTCGAGGAGGGCGGCGGCCTGGCCATGCTCGGCGGCGATCTGTCGTTCACCTCGGGCGGCTGGGCGGGCACGCCGGTGGCGGACATCCTGCCGGTCGAGCTTCTGCCCGACGGCACGCCGCCGGAGAAGCTGATCGATCCGCAGCCGTTCAAGCTGCAGCTCACCGCCGACGGGCGCGCCCATCCGCTGACCGCGCTCAAGCTCGACGTGCAGCAGAACCGCGCGCGCTGGGCCGAGCTGCCCGAGCTGAACGGCGTCAACCTGGTGGCGCGCGCCAAGCCGGGCGCGACGGTGCTCGGCGTGCATCCGACGCGCAAGGATCTCGACGGCAAGCCGCTGCCGGTGCTGACCGTCGGCGAAGCCGGCAAGGGGCGCGTGCTCACCTTCGGCAGCGACGACTCGTGGCGCTGGGGCTTCGCCGACAAGGCGGGCGACGAGCGCGGGCGCGCCTATCAGCGCTTCTGGGACGCGGCCATCCGCTGGTTGATCAAGGATCCGGCGCTCAGCTTCCTGCGCGTCGAGACCGATCAGCCGGAGTATGCGCGCGGGCAGAAGGTGCAGGTCACCGTGCGCGCGCTCGGCACCGACTATCAGCCGCTCAAAGGCGCCACCCTGGACGTGGCGGTGGCGCGCATCCCGACGGTGCTCGACGTGGCGACGACGGCGCGGCCCGAGCCGGTGGCGGCGCAGCACGGCGTCACCGACGAGGATGGCGAGCTGACCTTCGAGCTGCCGCCGCAGCAGGCGGGCGGCTATCGCATCACCGCGCGGGCCACGCTCGCGGGACGGCCGGCGGAAGAGGACGAGGTGTTCCTGGTGCGCGGCGCCGGCAAGGAGCTCGAAGAGCCGGAGGCGCGCGACGACCTTCTGCGCGCGGTGGCGGCGACGACGGGCGGCAGCTTCCGCGGGCCGGGCGAGTCGCTCGACGGGCTCAGCTTCTGGCCGCCGCGCGTGGTGCGCGTGAACGCGCATCGCGACGTCGAAGTGTGGAGCCGCTGGTGGATGCTCGCCGTCGCCGTCGGCTGCCTCGCGCTCAATTGGGCGCTGCGCCGTCGCTGGGGCTACGCGTAGCCGGCCGGCCGCGCGGCTCAGGCGGAGCGCTGCACCGTGCGCGCGCTGCGCAGCTCGAAGACGAGGCCGACGGCGAGCAGCGCCGGAATCGCCGCGAGGAACAGCAGCGCGAAACGGCCGTCCCAGTCGGAGAAGAGGCCGCAGCCGGCGAGCGTGATGGCCGCCGTCCCGTCGAGGGCCAGGAGCGTGCGCCGGGCCCACTCCTGTCGGAAGAAGAAGCCGATGAGCGGCACCAGCACGCCGAGCGCGGGCGGCGCGAACCACGCCAGGTGCCGGCCGCCGTCGGCGCCGCAGAACACGATCGCCGTGGTGAGCCAGACGATCCAGTGGCCGTAGATGACGTTGCCGGCGCGCCGCCGCACCACGCGATCGCGACGCACGTGCTCGGCGACCGCCACGTTGACGGCGTGGCCGATCACCTCGGCGCGCAGGCTGCACGCGCGGCAGCGGACGCCCTCGGCGGTGAGATCGGCCTCGGCCGGCGCCACCTGGGCGCCGCACCCGACGCAGGTTTCCATGCGCGGACGCTAGCACGCGCGGCTGTCGGAATAGGGTGACCGCAGCCACGCGTTTCTCCCCCGCTCCGGTAGCTTTCTGGCCGCCGCTACGTACAATGTGGTCGTCGCAAGGAGAGCCGTCATGTCGCACCTCGAAGCGTTGGCGAAAGTGTCGTTCGATCCCGGTGTCTTCACCCAGGTCGCGCGCCAGCGGGTGCGGCGCACGTTCGTCTACCTGCTGCTGCTCGTGCTCATCGCCACCGGCTCGACGACGATGTGGGTGATGTTCAAGCTGCACGAGGGCGCGCGTTGGCTCGAGCCGCACCTCGACGAGATCCCGACCATCACCATCAAGGACGGCAAGGCCTCGGCCGACGTCGAGCAGCCGTGGGTCAAGCACCTCGGCACCGACGAGAAGGGGCACCAGGTCGTCGCCATCATCGACACCACCGGCACGCTCGACGGCTTCCAGCCGAACGAGATCGGCGTCTTTTTGAAGCAGACCGAGATCCTCGTCAAGCAGGAAGACCAGGAGCGCATCTTCCCGCTGTCGCGCTTCCCCGACACCACCGTCGGGCCCGACATCGTGCGCGGCTGGATCAAGGAAGCGATGCGGCGCGCGCCCTTCTACATCGGCGCGTTCCTGCTCGCCTGGTACCTGTTCGCCAAGACGATGACGGCGGTGGTGCTGGTGCTCGCCGGCCTCGTCACCGGCCGCGGCCTGCGCTTCGGGCAGCTGTTCACCGTCGCCGTCTACGCGCTGACGCCGGCGGTGCTGCTCGGCGTCCTCGAGGCGTACGTCGTCCACGTGCCCGCGTTCTGGCTCGTGTACTGGGCGCTCGCGATCACCTACACGATCATCGGCGCCAGCCGCGCCGCCAGCGTCACGCCACCCGCGCCGCCTCCTGCCGATACCGCGACCCTGTGACCGCCCTCCTCCTCGCCGTCGCGCTGCTCGCGCCGCAGAACGCGCTCACCACCGCCGCCGAGCGCAGCGGCTTCAAGATCACCGGCCGCTACGAAGAGACGGTGCGCCTGTGCCACGACTTTCAGCGCGCGCACAAGAACGTCACCTGTGAAACCTTCGGCACCACGCCCGAGCGCCGCCCGATGGTCGCGCTCTCCGTCGGCAAGAAGGGCGCGCCGACGCTGCTCGTGCAAGGCGGCATCCACGCCGGCGAGATCGACGGCAAGGACGCCGGCTTCCTGGTCATGCGCGAGCTCCTCGACGGCAAGCTCGACGGCGTCGCGCTCGGCAAGATCCGCGTCGTCTTCGTGCCGGTCTTCAACGTCGACGGGCACGAGCGCTTCGGCCGCTACAACCGGCCCAACCAGATCGGCCCCGAGGAGATGGGCTGGCGCACCACCGCGCAGAACCTGAACCTCAACCGCGACTACGTCAAAGCCGAGGCGCCGGAGATGCGCGCGATGCTGAAGCTGATGCAGCGCGAAGATCCGATCGTCTACATGGACCTCCACGTCACCGACGGCGCCGAGTTCCAGCACGACGTCGCCGTGCTGGTGAAGCCGGCCGAGGGCATGAGCGACGAGCCGGCCGGCCTGATGGCCGCGGCGTCGGCGCTGCGGAGGAGCATCAAGTCGCAGCTCGAGGCGGAGAAGCACCTTCCGATCGTCGACTTCTATCCGTCGTTCGTGAAGCACGAGGATCCCGCCAGCGGCTTCGCCGCGATGACCTCGTCGCCGCGCTTCTCCGAGGCCTACGCCGGCGCGCGCAACCGCCTCGGCATCCTCGTCGAGACCCACTCGTGGAAGGATTACGCCACGCGCGTGCGCGCCACGCACGACACCATCGTGGCCGTGCTGCGCGAGCTGTCGGGGAACGGCGCCGCGTGGCAAAAGGCCGCGCGCGAGGCCGACGCCGAGCCGCTCGCCGGAAAGCCGATCGTGCTCGACTGGGATCCCGACCTGAAGAAGCCGACGACGATCGACTTCCTCGGCTACCACTACACGCGCTCGACCTCGCCGATCTCGACGGTGACGCGCATCGTGTACGACACCGGCAAGCCCGAGGTGTGGCACGTCCCGTTCTATGGCGCGCTCGTTCCGGCGGTGACGGTGACGCTGCCGCGCGCCGGCTGGTTCGTGCCGCGCGCCTTCGCCGACGTGGTCGCGCCCAAGCTCGCCGCGCACGGCCTGGTGTGGCGCGATCTCGACGGCACGCGCACGCTCGCCGTCGACGCCTTCCGCGCCAGCGACGTCAAGCAGGCCAAGAAGACCTTCGAAGGGCGCACCATGGTGCAGGTCACCGGCAAGTGGACGCCCGAGACGCGCAGCTTCGCCGGCGGCGGGCTCTTCATCCCCGTCGGGCAGTCGCACGCGCGGCTGGCGGCGCACCTGCTCGAGCCCGAAGGGCCCGACTCGCTGACCACGTGGGGCTTCTTCAACGCGGTGTTCGAGCAGAAGGAGTACATGGAAGACTACGTGCTCGAAGCCGTCGCCGAAAAGATGCTGAAGGACCCGACCATCAAGGCCGAGTGGGACCAGAAGATGAAGGACCCGGCGTTCGCCAAGAGCCCGCACGAGCGGCTCGACTTCTTCTACATGAAGCACCCGTCGTGGGACGCGCAACTGAACCTGGTCCCGGTGTACCGATTGCAAGCGACGCCTTAGTACATTACAAATCCGGCGTGCCCCCCTCCCGAACACGCTATTTCGCCAAGAAACTATTCGAGCTGACGGGCTTCATCCCCATCGGCGCCTTTCTGATCGAGCACCTGTATTCGAACTTTCAGGCGGTCGGACCCGGCGGCGCGCAGCGCTTCGACAACGTCGTCAAGGATCTGCAGACCAACCCGATCGTCATCTTCCTCGAGATCGGCGTGATCGGGCTGCCGCTCCTCTATCACGCGGGGTACGGCCTGTTCGTCGCGTCGCAGGCGCGGCCCAACGTCGGCGGCTACGGCTACGGGCGCAACTGGCTCTACCTGTTCCAGCGCATCACCGGCGTGATCCTGCTCTTTTATATCGGATATCACGTGTGGAATACGCGATTTGTCCCAATCGTGCATCCCGACGCGCCGTATCTGCAAAACGTCGACGGGCAGCCGCTGGTTTCGACCGCGTATATGCACCATTACTTTTTGGAAACCCATCTCGGAATACAGGTTTTCTGGATATACCTGGTGGGCATCTCCTGCGCCGTGTTCCACTTCTGCAACGGGCTGTGGAACCTCGCCTACCACTGGGGCCTGACGGTGAGCCCGCGCTCGCAGCGCCTCTGGGGTTACGCCTGCGGCCTCATCGGCGTCACGCTGCTCGCGGTCGGCCTCGCGTCGCTGCGCGCCTTCCTGAACGTGCCGGCATGAGCGCCGACAAGCCGAGGTTCGTCGTCGTCGGCGGAGGGCTGGCGGGCCTGATGACGATCATCAAGATCGCCGAGGCCGGGTTCGAATGCGACGTCTTCTCGTTCGTGCCCTGCCGGCGCTCGCACTCGGTGTGCGCGCAGGGCGGCATCAACGGCGCGGTCAACACCAAGGGCGAAGGCGACTCGCCCGAGATCCACTTCGTCGACACCGTCAAGGGCGGCGACTTTCTGGCCAACCAGCCGCCGGTGAAGGCGATGTGTTACGCCGCGCCGGGCGTCATCTACCTGCTCGATCGCATGGGCGTGCCGTTTACGCGCACGGCCGAGGGGCTCATCGACTTCCGGCGCTTCGGCGGCACGCTGCACCACCGCACCGCGTTCGCCGGCGCCACGACGGGGCAGCAGCTGCTCTACGCGCTCGACGAGCAGGTGCGCCGCCACGAGGTCGCCGGGCGCGTGCGCCGCTTCGAGCGCCACGAGTTCGTCGGCATCGTCAAAGACGACGCCGGGCGCTGCCGCGGCATCGTGGCGATGGATCTGGCGTCGATGAAGCTCGACACCTTCCCGGCGACGGCGGTGGCGCTGGCGACGGGCGGGCCGGGCGTGCTCTTCGGAAAGTCGACCAACTCGGTGGTGAACACCGGCACCGCGGCCGCGGTCGTCTATCAGCAGGGCGCGATCTACGCCAACGGCGAGTTCATCCAGGTGCACCCGACGGCGATCGCCGGGCCGGACAAGCTGCGCCTCATCTCCGAGTCGCTGCGCGGCGAGGGCGCGCGCGTGTGGGTGCCGAAGACCAAGGGCGACACGCGCGATCCGCTGACGATTCCCGAGAGCGAGCGCTGGTACTTTCTCGAGGAGAAGTATCCCAAGTTCAAGAACCTGGTGCCGCGCGACATCGGCGCGCGCGAGATCTTCAAGGCCGTGCGCCACGACGGGCTCGGCGTCGGCGGCAAGGACCAGGTCTACCTCGACATCGTCAACCCCGACCGCGAGGTGTCGCAAGGGCGCGGGCCCGACGAGATCGCGCACCGCGTGGAGGGCGTCGTCGAGATCTACCAGAAGTTCGCCGGCCAGGATCCGCGCAAGACGCCGATGCTGGTGTTCCCGGCGGTGCACTACTCGATGGGCGGGCTGTGGGTCGACTACGATCAGATGACCAACATCCCCGGGCTGTTTGCCGTCGGTGAGGTCGACTATCAGTACCACGGCGCCAACCGCCTCGGCGCCAACTCGCTCATCAGCTGCATCTACGGCGGCATGGTCACCGGGCCCAAGATGGTGGCCTACGCGCACTCGAGCGCCTACACGGCGTCGGGGACGGCGCCGTCGGGCGTGTACGAGCGCGAATTGAAGCGGTTGCAAACCGAATATGATGCGATCGCACAAAAACAGGGCGACGAGAATCCGTACCAGATCTGGTGGGAGCTCGGTCAGCTCATGAACAGCTACGTCACCGTCGAGCGGCACAACAAAGAGCTGCAGATGGTCGACGACACGATCCAGAAGATGATGGAGCGCTGGCAGAAGTGCTCGGTGCTCGACACCGGCAAGCACGCCAACCAGGCGCTCATGTTCACGCGGCAGCTGTGGAACATGCTGCTGCTCGCGCGCGTCGTCACCATCGGGGCGCTGTTGCGCGACGAGTCGCGCGGCTCGCACTTCAAGCCCGAGTTCCCCAAGCGCGACGACGAGAAGTTCTTGAAGACCACCATCGCCACCTACGATCCGGCGGCGAACCACGGGCCGAAGATCACCTACGAGGCGGTCGACGTCTCGCTGGTCAAGCCGGTGCTCCGCGACTACACCGGCAAGGGCGCGCCCACCACGACGGAAAAGAAGAGCGCATGACGACGACGCAGCAGACGGTGCGCATCAAGGTCAAGCGCCAGGATCAGCCGGGCGCGGCGCCGCGCTGGGAAGAGTTCGAGGTGCCGTGGGAGGAGCGGCTCAACGTGCACGCGGCGCTGATGGCGGTGCAGCGGCGGCCGATCACCATCGACGGGCGCAAGACGACGCCGGTGGTGTGGGACGCCAACTGCCTCGAGGAGGTGTGCGGCTCGTGCACCATGCTGATCAACGGGCGCGTGATGCAGGCGTGCGCGGCGCTCGTCGATCAGCTCGAGCAGCCGATCGAGCTGCGGCCGATGACCAAGTATCCGCTCATCCGCGACCTGGCCGTCGATCGCACGCGCATCTTCGAGGACTTCAAGCGGGTGCACGCGTGGATCGACATCGACGGCACGCATGACCTCGGGCCGGGCCTGCGCACGGCGCCGGAGCTGGCCGACATTCGCTACGAGCTGTCGCGCTGCATGGCGTGCGGCTGCTGCATGGAGGCGTGCCCGAACTACGGGCCGCAGTCGCCGTTCATCGGCGCGGCGCCGATCTCGCAGGCGCGCCTGATGAACCTGCATCCGACGGGGGCGATGCACAAAGACGAGCGGCTCGAGCCGCTCATGGAGCCGGGCGGCATGGAGGGCTGCGGCAACGCGCAGAACTGCGTGCAGGTCTGCCCCAAGGACATTCCGCTCACCACGTCGATCGCCGACATGATGGGACAGACCGCGAAGTTCGCGCTCGCCTCGATCTTCCGCCGCCGCTAGACCGGCCGACGCCGGTGCGTCGCAGCGCTGATCATCGAGAACAGCACGCCGACGACGCCAATCACCATCAGGATCAAGCCGACCATGTGCAGGTTGACACCGTTCACATGGAAGCTGATGGCCCAATAGAGGATGGCGCCGATCGCGATCAGGAAGAGACTGCCGCCTGCGTACATGCCCCGAAGTGAAGCAAGGCGCGGACCGTAGCGTGGCGACGCCGGTCACGGCGTGGGCAGGTTACGGCGCTTTCTAGGGCGTGATGGCGAGCGCGCCCGACGGCAGCACGTCGGCGCGCGCGCCCGGCGGCAGCAGCGTCGTGGCCGAGTATTCGGCGATGAGCGCCGGCCCGGCCACGGTGACGCCGGGGACGAGCCGCCGGCGCAGGAGCAGCGGCGCGTCGTAGGTGCGCCCCCCGGCGACGAGCGGCGTGCGGCCGATCTCGACGGGCCCGGCGTCGCGCGGCTCGACCGGCGGCGGCGGCGGCGCGACCTTGCCGACCGCGCGCAGCCGCAGCGTCGCCAGCTCGACGTCGTGCCCCTCGAGCGCGTAGCCGTAGCGCGCGCGGTGCGCTTCATGGAACGCGGCCACCAGATCCTCGACGGCGCCGCCATCGTCGCGCTTGAGCGGCACCGTCAGGTCGAACGACTGGCCGCGATAGCGCAGCGTCGCCGCGCGCTCGAGCCGCCGGGCCGCCGCATCGATGCCGTCGCCCCCATGTTGATCGAACGCGCGCGTCGCCGCCTGCACGAGCGGCAGGAACGCCGCCGCCACGTCGGCCGGCGCCAGCCGCGCGCCCGCGGGCCGCATCACCGTCGCCACGAAGTCGTGCGCCACGTCGGCCGCGAGCGCCCCGTACGCGCACAGCAGGCCCGGCGAGGGCGGCACCACGATGCGCGACATGCCGAGCTCGCGCGCCACCGCGCAGGCGTGCAGCGCGCCAGCGCCGCCGAACGGCAACAGCGTGAACGACGCCGGATCGTACCCGCGCTCGACGGAGACGACCTTGATCGCGCGCGCCATCACCGCCGCCGCGACGGCCAATAGATCCTCCGCCGCCTGCTCGATGGCGACACCGAGCCGCTCGGCCAGCGGCGCCAGGGCCGCGCGCGCCCGCTCGGGCGACAGCGGCATGGCCCCGCCGAGGAGGCCCGTCGGCGGCAAGCGCCCGAGCACCAGGTTCGCGTCGGTCACCGTCGGCCGCGCGCCGCCGCGATCGTAGGCCGCCGGCCCCGGCTCGGCGCCCGCCGACTCCGGCCCGACCTTGAGCGCCCCGCCCGCGTCGACGCTCGCGATCGAGCCGCCGCCGGCGCCGACGGTGTGGATGGCCATCATCGGCAGCTGCAGCACGCAGCCCGCGACCGTCGCCTCGTCGGCGAGCGCGACCTGCCCGCCGGCGATGAGCGCGACGTCCGTCGAGGTGCCGCCCATGTCGAGCGTGATCGCATCGGCCACGCCGCAGGCGCGCGCCACCGCCAGCGCGCCGACGACGCCCGCCGCCGGCCCCGACAACAGCGTCCGCGCCGGATGCGCCGCCGCGTCGGCCGCCGACATGGCGCCGCCGTTCGACGCCAGCACGCGCACGCGGCCGATCTCTTCCAGGCGCTGCAGATACGGCGCCACCACCGGCCGCACGTAGGCGTCGACCACCGTCGTCGACGTGCGCTCGTATTCGCGCGGCAGCGGCAGCACCGCCGACGAGCGCGAGATCGGCAGCCCCAGCGGCGCCAGCGCCTCGGCCACCGCGCGCTCGTGCGCGTCGTTGGCGTACGCGTGCAAGAGACACACGGCGATCGCGCGCACGCCGCGCTCCTGCACCGCCGCCGCCACCTTCGCGCGCAGCTCCGCCAGCACCTCCGCCGTCGGCGCCCGCAGCACGCTGCCGTCGGGCCCGAGCCGCTCGTCGACGCCGAAGCGCAGCGCCGCCTCCACGAGCGGCGCCGGCAACACCGGATGCAGCGCATAGAGCGCGGGCCGTGCCTGGCGCCCGATCTCGAGCACGTCCTCGAACCCGGCCGTCGTCACCAGCGCCACCGGCCCGCCGCGCCGCTCGATGAGCGCGTTGGTCGCCACCGTCGTCGAGTGCGAGAGCTCGGCGATGGCGCCGCCCGCGCTCGCGCCCGGCTCCGCCACGTGGCGCGCGCCCTCCAGCACCGGCGCCCATGCCTCCGCCGGCCGCGACGGCAGCTTGTACACCGTCACCGCCCCCGCGCCGTCGACGGCGACGACGTCGGTGAACGTGCCGCCCGAGTCGACGCCGACGCGCATCAGCCGCGCGTCAGGTGCTTCTGCGCCGCCGCGTCGAGCTTGCGATAGAACTCGGCGCCGAACGTGTGGGTGATGACGCCCTGGCAGGCGCGATACATCGGGTCGTACGCGGGATCCTTGTCGACGAGGCAGGCGAACTCGCTCTCGTCGGCCGAATCCTCGGCCTCGTTGTCGAACAGCCCCTCGGTCGCGCGCGTGTAGACCGTCAGGAGCAGCCGATCCTGGCCCTCCTCGTCTTCATAGTCGAGGATCGCCAACGGCCACAGCGAGCAGCCGAGCGGCTTGTAGACCCACGGATCGAGCCCTTCCTCGAGGCACGTCTTGTGGATCGCGCACGCCGTGCGCCCCTCGTCGTAGACCACGAACTGGCAGGTCCCGTTCTCGCGCTCGCGCAGGGCGAACGAAAAGTCCTCCTGCACCTCGAAGTGCGGCTCGCCCGCGTTGTACGGATGCTTCTTGTCGAGCCGCTTCTTCACGAGCGGCAGGATCTCGGCGACCCGATCGAGATCGAGATCGGTCACCGGCACCGTGTAACGCGAGCAGCACGAGCGATCGATGAGCGGCTTTTTGTCCTTCATCTTCTCGTGCGGGGTCCACTGAATGCAGCGGTGCCGATCGCACAGGAACGTCCGCTCGACGACGCTCTCGATGTCGACGTCGACGTTGCCGATGCTGATGAGCCGGCCGCGCGACTTCTGCAGCTTGCAGAACCGCTGCACCGGCGCCTTGCCCAGATCCGCGACGTAGAGCTTCAGCGCATCCGCGCGCCGCGGCGGCTTGGACTTCTTGATCATGTTCATTTGGAGGCCTCGAAGCGCGGAGCTTAGCCGATTCCAGCGGCGTCAGCCGATAGTAATCCCGAGGTGCTGGCGCAGATCGAAGTACTCTTCGGAGATCGAGTAGACCACGAGCTCCTTGATCTTGTCCTTGGCGCTCATGCCGCCCACCGTCGCCGGCTCCATCTGAATGAACCGCGCCGACAGCGCGAGGTCGTTCGAGATGAGGAAGCCCGCGCGATGCGCCGTCAGGTCCACGGCCTGTGACCAACGCGCGAGATCGATCTGCCCCTTGGTCTGGATGAAGCGCTGCACCACCAGCGCCAGCTGCTCGTGCCACTCCGGCCGCACGTACGAGCGCATCGCGCCGAGGTACTGCTCGACCGTCGGCGCCTGATTCGGCGGCACCGGGAAGTTCGGCTGCACCAGCTTGATCGCCGCCATGAACGCGATGCCGAGCTCGGTGTTCGTCTGGATCGTCAGACGCAGGTAGTGCTCGGGCCGCAGCTTGGTGAGGTACGACGCCAGCGGGAACGCCAGCTCCTTGTCACCACGACCCTGGAGCAGCTCGGCGCCCACCACCAGCGACGGGATCAAGAGCGTCTTCTCGCGCGTGTTGGCCAGCTGCATCCCGCCCTGCTGCTCCGGCCGGAAGTAGACCTCCGGCGGCGAGATGTTGAGCACCTGCGTGACGTAGTTGAACACCTTCGAGAACACGGCCTGGTCGGTCGCCAGATCGCGCTTGTCCTTGCGCTTCAAGCCGAACTGCTTGTGCTCGCCCGACTTCAAGAGCGCGACCGCCTGCCACACCGCCGCGAAGATGGCGCCGATGAAGCGATCCTCCTCGGGGTGGAACAGGTTCTTCGCCCACATCTCGTCGGTCAGGCGCGCCTTGGCCCGCACGAAGCCCTTCTGCTTGTACTGCTCGTAGAAGGCCATCTCGTCGGCGTCGGCGCGCTGCAAGAACGCCAGCGCCGAGCACATGCACCACGCCTTGTCGTACTGCCGCGTGTCCATGTAGATCTTGCGCAACGCCTTGTAGCTGTCGACGCGGAACGGGTCGCGCTTGATGAGCACCATGTGCTCGTGCACGGCCTTCTGCGAGAAGTCCGGCCCCGCCATCACGTACAGCTCGGCGAGGATCTCGTGGCGCGCGGCGTTGTTCGGATCGAGCGACGCCGCCACCTCGAACGCCTGGATCGCGGCGTTGAACTCCTTCAGACGCGTACGGTAGATCTCACCGAGCGCGTGCCACAACGCCACCTTGATGGTGTCGTGCCCCGTCGCCGGCATACGCTTGAGCATCTTGCGGTAGTTGCGCTCTTGCGTCTTGAAGTCCTTCTTGCCGGTGCAGATCTTGTCGATCGCCTCGAACGCCTTCAGGTACTCGGCGAAGTTGGTCTCGGTCACGCGCTCGGGCGCCGCGAAGTACTGATCGAGCGCCTGATTGAACATGTCGATCGCTTCGTCGGTCGACTTGACCTCGTCGCGCATGATGCGCGCTCCGGCGTGATAGTACTTGCCGCGACGAATCGGATCCTTCTCGAGCTCGGCAATCTGGTTGATGATCTCGACCGCCTTCTTCCACTGCTTGGTCTCCGAGTAGAGATCGAGCACCTTGTGGAGGATGACGTGATTGCCCGGCCGCACCTCGAGCGCTTCGAGGTAGGCCGTGATCGCCTTCTGCCCGTTGTTGAGCTGCTTGTGGTACGTGTCGCCGATCTCGTCGAGGAGCTTGACCTTCTCCGGCTCCTCGGCGATCGACAGCAGCTGCCGCTTGGCGTGGATGACCGCTTCCCAGTCGTTCGAGCCCTGCTGCAGGTCGATGACCGCCTGCAAGGTCGGACGGTGGGTCGCCTCGATCTCGAGCGCCTTCTCGAACATGTTGAGCGCCTTCTTGCGCTCGCCCTGCTTCAGCTTGATGTTGCCGAGCCGATAGAAGATGTCGACGATCTCCGACTCTTTCTGCGAGTCGCGGTGGTGCACGAGGATCGTCTGGTAGATCTTGAAGGCCCCGTCCCAGTCCTCCATCTTGTAGAGGAGCGCCGCCCGGCCGAGTAGCACCGGCAGGAACGTCGAGTCGAGGTCGTACGCGAGCTTGTAGTACTTGAGCGCCTTGTCGCCATTGCCGAGCTCGTCGGCGGTGCGCGCCAGCCGGTAGTAGAGCTGGTTGAGCTCCTTGTTGTCCTTCTTGTCCGCCTTGCGCGTGAGCATGTCGAGGATGGGCTCGAGCTCGGCCCACTTCTCGTCGCGGAAGTAGATCTCCGCGAGCGGCTCACCCGCTTCGACGTGCTCGGGATCGAGATCGAGGACGCGCGCGAACAGCTCGCCCGCCGACAGCTCGTTGTCGAGCTTCTCGCGATACATGCGGCCCGCCTCGAAGAGCATCTTCGCCTTCTCGAGCGGATTGGCGACGAACGCCTCGGCGCGCACCATCATCTGCGACGCCTTGAGCCAGTCGCCGCGCTTCTGGTACAGCGACGTGAGCGACTGCATCGCCGGCAGGTACGACGGATCGAGGCCGAGCGCCTCGGCGTAGCGCCCCTCGGCGGTGTCCGGATCGCGCAGCCGCTCCTCGTAGACGCGGCCGATGCGCTGGTGCAGCTCGACGCGCGTGCCGAGATCGTCGGTCAGCTCGACGAGCCGGCCGGCCATCTCGATGGCGCGATCCCAATCCTCGATCTTCTCGTACAGGCGCGACAGCGCGCCGAGCGCGGCGTTGTTGTCGCCGTCGAAGCTGAGGATGTCGTTGTAGGCCTCGACCGCCCGGTCGATGTCGCGCAGGTCCTCTTCGTAGACCTGGCCCATCTGGCCGTAGAGATCGACGCGCACCGCCGGATCGTTGACCGCGTTGATGTGGCGGCGCAGCGTCTCGACCAATTCGGCCGAGCGGCGCTCCTGACGGTACAAGCGCTCGAGCGTCTGCAGCGTCGGCTCGTGGCGATCGTTGATGAGGAGGATCTTCTCGAGCGCCTCCCACGCGCGCTCGGGCTTGCGGAACTGCTCCTCCCACGCCGCCGCCATGCGCTCATAGAGCGAGATGCGCTCGTCGTCGGTCCCCGTCACGTCGAGCTGCTGCTCGAGCACGTCGAGGTAGTGCTCCATGTCGCCGGTCTTCTCGTAGAGCCGCTCGAGGGCCTTGAGCGCCGCGATGTTCTGCGGATCGACCGACAGGATCTCTTTGTACGTCTCGATCGCCCGCCCGCCGTCGCCGAGCCGCTCCTCGAAGAGCTGCCCGATCTGGTGCTTGAGGCGGATGACCTCCTCGGTGTCCTCGAGCGCGCCCGCCTTCTTCGACAGGATCTCGATCAGATCCGGCCACTGCTGCGAGCCGCGATAGAGCCGCTCGAGGGCATTGAGCGCCGGCATCGCCGCCGGGTTCGACTCGAGCGCCGCCTGGTACGACGCCACCGCCTGCGCCTGGTCGGCGAGCGGGCCTTCCCACAGCTCGGCCATCGCCAGGTGCAGCTCGACCTTCTTCTCCGGCTCGTCCTCGAGCTCGGCGTGCTTGTCGAGCGTCGACACCAGCTCCGACCACATCGACTTCTTGCGGTAGAAGCCGGCCAGGTTCTCCAGCGCCTCGGTGTTCTCCGGCGCCAGCGACAGCGCCTGCTGCTCGGAGGCGATGGCGTAGTCGAGGTGACCGAGGTGCTCGCCGTACCAGCGGCCGATCTTGACCCACAGGTCCGCCGCCGTCTTCGGGTCGGGGATCTGCTGCACGATCTGCGTGTACTCGCCGAGCAGGTCGTTCCACTTGTTCGTCGACGTGGCCAACCGCTCGAGCTCGCCGGCGACCGCCTGGTCGGCGTAGTTCTCGCGGAACGCCGCCTGGAGCACGACGAACGCGCCTTCCTTGTCGTCGACCTCCTGCTCGTAGATCTCGGCCACCTTCTGCAGGATCTGCACGCGATCCGCGCCCTCGCCGGTGAACTCGACGCGCGCGAGCAACAGCTCGATGAGCTTCTCCCACGATCCCTGCGCCCGATAGACCTGCTCGAGCTGCAGGCTCGCCGTCATGTTCTGCCCGTCGAGCTGCAGGATGCGCTCGTAGACGTCGCCCGCGCGATCGCGGTCGCCGATCTTGTCCTCCCAGACCGACGCCGCCTGCAGCAGCACCTCGACCTGCGCCGTCGGGTCGTCGAGCGCGCGCGACTTCTGCTCGAGGACGCCGATGCACTCCTCCCAGCGCGCCTCCTGCGTGAACAGCTGCTCGAGAGCCGCGAGCGCGCGGAAGTCACGATCGTTGAGCCTGAGCACCTTCTGCCAGGCGTCGATCGCCTCCTGCGGCCGCATGAGGATCTCGCCCTGCAGCGCGCCGAGCTCGGCGTAGAGCTCGGTGAGCTCCGCCGGATCCATGTCGCTGGCCGAGCCGATGTCGATCAGCTTGTGCAGCGTCTCGACCAGCTCCTCCCACGCCTGCGTCGCCTTGTAGACGGCGGCCAGCGCGCGCAACGCGAGGATGTCGGTCGGATCGATCTCGAGGACCTTCTGCCACGCCTCGAGCGAGTTGCGCTCGCGGTGCAGCTTCTCGCCCCAGATGCGGCCGAGCCGCTGATAGAGCGGGATCTGCGACTGCGCGTCGTCGGTGATGCGCACCGTCCGCTCGAGCACGTCGACGAGCTCGCGCCACTGCTCGGCGCGCTCGTGCAGGTTCGCCAATTCGCCGAGCGCGATCGGATCTTCGCCGCGCAGGTCGATGACGCGGCCCCACAGGTCGACCGCCTTCTCGCGGTCGCTGAGGCCGTCCTGCGCGATCTTGGCCATGCGCGCGTAGCAGTCGGCCATGCCCTCGTCGCCGGGGGCGATGTCGACCATCTTCGAGTAGATGTCGAAGAGGTTCTGCCACTCTTCGCTGTTGAAGTAGACGCGCTCCAGCGACTCGAGCGCGCGCCGGTTGCGCGAGTCGTTGTCGAGGACCGCGTTGTACGCCTTGACCGCCTCGGCCGAGTTGTCGAGCGCCTCGGACTGCACGCGCCCCAAGCGGAAGTAGAGCTCGATGATCTCGTCCGTCGCGGTCGTCACGCCGATGCGCCGCCCGAGGATGTCGGCCAGCTCCTGCCACATCCCGCCCGCCTCGTAGATGCGGTCGAGCGCCGCCAGCGCGTCCGAGTCGGTCGGATCGATCGACAGCACCTGCAGGTACGACTCTTCGGCGCGCGCGTTGTCGCGCAGCTTGTTCTCGTAGACGCGCGCCAGCCGCGACAGCACGTGCCGCTGCGTGTCGGCGTCGTCGCCGCGCTCCTCGAGCACCTGGGTGTAGATGCCGACGAGGTCCTCCCACGTGTGGCAGGCCTCGGCGAGCCGCTCGACCTCTTCGATCGCCAGCTCCGACTTCGGCGCCTCGCGCACCGCCTGCGCCCACCAGATGAACGCCGACGGCTGATCGACGAGCTTGTGCTCGTGCGTCTCGGCGATCTTCTGGATGAGCTGCATGCGCTCGTCGGCGCCCGAGAGCTTGTCGAGCTGGACCTCGTAGATCTTGACCAGCTTCTCCCACTGCTCGGCGAGCCGGTAGAGCGGCTCGAGGATGCCCGCGATCTCGATCTGCTTGACGCCCTCGGCGAAGAGCAGCTCGAGCGCCGCCAGCGTCGGCGCGTGGCCGCCGTCGTTCTTCAGGATCTCGTCGTAGACGCCGATCGCCGAGTCGATGTCGCGCAGGTTCTGCTCGTACAGCTGACCGAGGCGGAACTGCAGCGCCACGATCTCGCCGTCGTTGTTCGCCAGGCGAATCTCACGGCGCAAGACGTCGGCGAGCTCGCCCCAGCGCTCGGTCTGCTGATAGAGCCGATCGAGCGCGAGGATCGCGTCCTTGTTCTCCGCCTCCGCGTCGACGACGCGGCGATAGGTCGAGATGGCGCGCTCGGTCTGCCCGAGCTCCTCCTCGTACACGCGCGCCACGCGCAGCAGCATGTCGACCTGGCGCGGCACCTCGAGGAGCTTGCCGAGCTCGGTCTCGTACCACGACGCCAGCTCGTCCCACGCCTTGGTCTGATCGGCGAGCCGCTCGAGGTGGCCGAGCGTCAGCTCGTTGCCCGAGTCCTCCTTGAGCGCCGCGCCGTAGGCCTTGAACGCGTCCATCGGCGACTCGAGCCGCCGCTCGTAGTAGTCGGCGATGCGATGGAGCAGCTCGACGCGGGCGATGGGATCGTCCGTGTGGCGCACCATCACGTCGAGGACGTCGATGAGGCGCTCCCACTCGTTGCCCGCCTCGAAGATCGGCTCGAGCACCTTGGCCGCCAGCACCGGCTCCTGATCGCCGTGCACGAGGCCATCGAGGGCCACGAGCGTCGGCTCGTGCGAGCCGTCGATCTTGAGCACCTGGCTGTACGCCTCGACGGCGCGGCCGAGATCCTTCAGCTCCTTCTCCCAGAGCTGACCGATGCGATGCTTGAGCGACACCGTCTCGCCCGTCGACGACGACAGCTCGACCTCGCGCTCCAAAATCTGGAGCAGGTCATACCAGCGCCCGGCCTGCTGATAGAGCCGGTCGAGCGCCTGGATCGCGGTCACGTCCTCGGGATCGAGATCGAGGATCGTCTGGTAGGTCTCGATCGCGCGCGTCAGATCCTTGAGCTCGCGGTCATAGACCTGCCCGAGCACGAAGAGCATCTGCTTCTTCTCGTCGGGCTGCGAGGCCAGCTCGGCCTTCTTCGAGTACACGTCCTTGAGCGGCTCCCAGCGCTCGAGGCGGATGTACAGGCGCTCGAGCGCGTCGATCGCGTTGCGATCGTTCTCGTCGAGCGACATGACCTGCCGGTAGACGTCGATCGCGCGATCGGCGTTCTCCAGCACCTCCTCGTAGATCTGGGCCGCCTTGAACAGCAGCTCCTTCTTCTCGTCGGTGCCCGGAACGATGTCGACCTTGGCGAGCACGACGTCGACGAGCTTGGTGTACGCGTCGGTGCGGAGATAGATCGCCTCGAGCGCGTTGGCCGCGTCGAGCTGATGCGGCGCCACCTTGAGCACGCGGTGATACGCCGCCGCCGCCGCGTCGTTGTCGCCGAGCTGCGTCTCCTCGATCTGGGCCACGCGCGTCAAGAGCTGCGTCTGCAGCTCGACGTCGCCCGACGACTTCGCCACCTGCTCGGTGACGCTGTCATAGAGCGAGACGAGGTCCTTCCAGCGATCGAGCGTGCGCGCCAGCCGCTCGAGACGCGTCTGCGTCTCCTTGAGCCCCGGCTCCTCGCGCAGCGCGCGATCGTAGGTGCGGAACGCCTCCGAGTCCTCCGAGGCCATCTCGTACAGATCGCCGATCTGATGGAGCAGCTCGATCTTGCGCGCCGGATCCATCGAGTGGCGCACCAGGATCTCGTAGGTCGCGACGAGCTTCTGCCACTCGTCCCTGCCCTTGTAGATCGGCTCGAGGATCGTGGCGACCTGCAGCTCGTGATCGGGCAGCGACACCAACCGCTCGAGCGCCCGCAGCGACTCGTCGTTGTCGCGATCGAGATCGAGCACCTGCCGATAGGTGTCGACCGCCGCCGCGACCTCGCCGAGCTCGCGCTCGCGCAGCGCCGCCAACCGCACGAGCAGGCCAATCGTCTCCGCCTTCTCGTCGGTGAGCTGGAGCTGCCGTGTCAGGTTGTCGGCGAGCTCGCGCCAATGCTTGCCGCCGAGGTACAGCCGATCGAGCGCCTTGAGCGCCTTGACGTTCGCGCTGTCGGCCCCGAGCACTTCCTTGTACGTCGCGACCGCCTCGTCGACGTTGCCGAGCATCTCCTCCCACAGGTACGCCATGCGGAAGTAGATCTGCTCGCGCCCCGCCGGATCCGGCGTCAGCTCCACCTTCTTGCGATAGACCTGCAAGAGCTCCGGCCAGCGCTCGTTGCGCGTGTAGAGACGCTCGAGCGCCTCGACCGCCGTCAGGTCATCCGGATCGATGTCCTGCGCCCGACGGAAGTACTCGGTCGCCTTCTCCGGCTTCTCGAGCTTCTCGTCGTACGCCTCGGCCACCTTGATGAGCAGCTCGCGCAGCAGGATCGCTTCCACGCCCTCCGGCTTGAGCTTCTCGATCGCCGACTCGTACAGCGACACGAACTGCGGCCACGCCTCGGAGATCGTGGCCAGCCGCTCGAGCTCGGTGCGCGCCGTCGTCGTCGACGGATCCTCGCGGAACGCGCGCGCATAGGCGTCGAACGCCTTGTCGCCGTCGCCGATCTTCGACGACTGCAGCTCGCCGATGCGGAGCAGCAGGTTCACGCGGTTCGACTGCGTCTTCTCGCGGCGCAGCTGGATCTCGTGCACCTCGATGAGCCGCGCCCACTCTTCGGTGCGCTCGTAGATCGGCTCGAGGATCGCCGCCGCGACGAGCTGATGATCCTCGTCCGCCAGCCGCGCCTCGAGCGCCGCGCGCGCCCCGGTGTGCGTCGCCTCGATGTCGAGGATGTCGCGATACATGTCGATCGCGCCCTTGACGTCGCCAAGGTGCGTCTCGCGCAGCTGACCGAGCCGGAACTTCAGCTCGACGATGGCGCCGTTGTCGCCGGGCGGCACGAGCTTGAGCTCGCGCATGATCACCGGCGACAGCTCGCTCCACGACTGCATCGAGACAAAGACCCGATCGAGCGCGCGATAAGCCGGAAGCTCGTCCGGATGATCCTTCAGGATGTCCTGGTACGCGCCGATCGCCTTGGCGTTGTCCTTGACCTCGAGCTCGAAGATCGACGCCACCTTGTAGCGGATCTCCTTCTGCGCCTCTTTGTCGCTCTCGAGGCGGAGCTTCTTCTCGTAGATCCCGAGCAGCTCGTCGTAGCGCTCGGTGCGCAGATAGAGCCGCTCGAGCGCCGCGATCGCCTGCGCGTTGTTCTCGTCGAGCTTGAGGATCTCGACGTTGGTCTGAAGCGCCTTGTCCGGCTCGGCGAGCTCCTCCTCCTGCACGCGCGCCACGACCATCATGAGCGCGAGCTTGTCCACACCCGACTTGCCGTACGCCGCTTCGTAGGCGCCGACGAGCTCGGCCCAGCCGCTCGTCTCCTTGGCCAGCCGCTCGATGTGCGAGGTGGCGCCCGACGCGCGCGGATCCTCGCCGAAGAGCTTGAGGTGCCAGCCGTACGCCGCCGCCTTGTCCTTGAGCGCGTCCTCGCTCAGCTCGGCGAGGCGCCGCATGCGCTCGACGCGCTCGGCCAGCTCCCTCGTGTGCCCGAGCTGGATCTCGAGCACGCCGACGAGCTTGCGCGGATCCTTGGCGCCCTCGTACAGCGGAATGAGCGCCTCGGCCGCCGCCAGGTTGTGCGCGTCGAGCGAGAGCACCTTCTCGTACGCGCGCATCGCGCGGTCCGCCTTGCCGAGCCGATCGCGGTACAGCTCCGCGATCTTGACGTTCATGATGATCTTGGTGGCGTCGTCCTCGGTCTCCGCCTGCCGCTCGAGCACGCGGATGTACTCGTCGTACTTGTTCTGCGCCGCGTAGAACTTCTCGAGCTCGTCGAAGTTCTTCTGCTGGAGGTACAGCTTCTTGAGCGCGTCCTGGCCGCGCTTGTTCTCCGGCTCGACGTCGAGCAGCGCGCGCCACGCCGCCGTCGCCCGCGCCGGATCGCTCACCTTGTCGGTGAACAGGATGCCGAGCTTCTGCAGCGCCGCGACCTTCTTGACGCGATCGTCGATGAGCCGCGCCTGCGTCTCCATGACGTCGGCCAGCTTGTCCCAGACCTTCTCGCGCTCGTAGAGCTTCTCGAGCTCGGCCAGCGCCTCGAGGTGCGTCGGGTTCGAATCGAGCACCTTCTGCCACAGCTCGATCGAGACCGACGGCTTCTTCAGCTTCTCCGAGGCGAGCTTGGCCACCTCGATGAACTTCGCGCCGCGCTCGGCGGCGTTGTCGATGCGCTCGATCTCCTTCTGGTGAACGCCGATCAGCTTCTCCCAGTCACGGCGCTTCTCGTAGTTCATCTTGAGGTACGCGATCGCGGTGGCGTTGCCACCGTCGAGCTCGAGCACCTTCTCGTAGGCCTTGATGGCCTCGGCGACGTTCGAGAACTTCTCCTGGAACAGGCCGGCGATGCGCAGGTAGAGCTCGACCTGCTCGTGCGGATCGTGCAGCGTCGGCGCCTTCTTCTGCAAGACGCCGATCAGATCCGGCCAGCGCTTCATGTGCTCGAACTGCGCCGCGAGGGCGTCGAGCGCGCGCTGCTCCGTCGGACGCAGCCCGAGGATGGCGTTGTAGGTGTTGACCACCATCGTGTCGAGCTTCAGCCGCTGCTTGTAGATGTCGACCATCTCGTACAGCAGAGCGACCTTCTCGTCGGGCGTGGTGTCGGCGAGCTTCTCGACCTCCTCCTTCATGAGCTCGATGAGCGCGTTCCACCGCTCCGCCTTGATGTACACGCGCTGCAGCTCGCGACGCGGCCCGCGCAGCGTCGGATGCGCCTGCACGATCTTCCGCCAGGCTTCGATGCCCTTGTCGGGCCCGGCCGCCTCGGCCTTGTGCGCCGCGTCCATCGCGGTCTTCACGTCGTCCGGGATCTTCTCGTCGCGCACCGACGGCGTCGCCGCCGCGGTCGACACCGGCGGAATCTCCGCGCGCTTGCCCGCGTCGGACTCGGCCTGCTTCGTCTCCGCCTTCGCCTCGAGCTTCGTCTCCGGCTCGGTCGCCGGCGCCGGCTCGTCCGCCTTCGACGGCGCCGGCGGCAGATCCTCCGGCTGCTCCTCACGCGGCTCTTCCTGCGGCTCCTCCGACTTGGCGCGCGCTTTGTCCTTCTTCGGCTTGCCGTTGCCCTTGGCCGGCGTTTCCTTCGCCGGCGGCGTCGCCGCGGCGTCGCTCGCCGTCGGCGCGGGCGGCGTCGGAGCCGCAGCCACTGCCTGCGTGGTCGCGCCGTTGCCGCCGCCGAGCGCGGCCATGAGCGCGTTGGTGCGCTGCTGCGCCACCGGCTTCACCGCGCCCTCGGAGTCGCGCATGAACGCGTGCAGCTCTTCCGACTCGGGGTTGATGCGCTGGACGCGATCGAAGTAGGCCTTGGCCTTCTCCGAGTCGTGCATCTCCTTCCACGAGATCACACCGGCCTGCGTCGCCAGGATCGCCTGCTCGTCCTCGGTCAGCCCCGAGCGCAGGCCGAGATCGGCGATCGCGAGCAGCTTGGCCCACTCGCCCTTCGGCCCTTCGATCTCGCGCAAGAAGCCGAACGCCGCGAGGTGGCCGAGGAACGTCGCGCCCTGCGACACGCCGTCGCCGTAGTAGGCCTGCAGCGCCTTGCGATAGAAGTGCGCCGAGCGCTCGACGTCGTTCCAGCGCAGCGCCCACATCGACGCGAAGCGCCGATAGAGCTCCGCCTGATCGCGCTCGTCCGCACACGCGAACGCGCGACTCTCGTGCAGCTTGACGATGTCGTCGAAACGCTTCTGTCCGCCGAGCACGCCTTCGAGCAGGAAGTTCGCCTGATCGTGCTGCGGCTCGTTCTTCACCACGTTCTGCAGCGCGGTGACGTACTCGGGATCGGCCGGCACTTCCATGCGGTAGATCCGCGCCACGCGCAGCCAGATGCGCGCCGCCGCCGACGAGTCCGCCTTCTCCGCCTGCTTGCCGATCCGCTCGGCCTCGCCGAGCCAATCTTCGCGATCGTAGTTCGCCGCCGCGAGCGCGTCGCGAATCTCGCCGTCGTCGGGAAGCGCCGCCGTCGCCGCCTCGAGATGCGGCGCCGCCTGGTCGCGCTTGCCGAGATCGAGCAGCGCGATGCCGAGCTTGCCTTCGACGTGCGCCTTGCGCGCCGGATCGCTCGTGACCTTGAGCTCGAGCCCGAGCAGCGTGGCGACCATCTCCAGGTTGCCCATCTCTCGGTAGATCGACCGAGCCCGCTCGAGCGCGCGCGCGTCCGACGGAGAGAGCTTGAAGGCCGCCTGGTAGTGCACCATCGCGCGGTCCTTCCGGAGGAACAGATCCTCGCAGAGCTGACCGAGCTCGAAGAGCCGTTGCGCCTTGAGGTCCTTCTCCGAGACTTGCTCGACCTCGCGCTCGAGCTCCTCGATCAAGGTCGGCCAGCTACGCGCCGTCCGCAACCGCTGCTTGATGTCCTGGCGGAGTTCCATGTCCGGCTATCCTCACACACTCACAGGGGAATACGGCGGAACAAAGCGTCGCCGGTTATAACATGCACCAACCTTCCGATCAACGGGTAAAGCAGCAGGAGTACGGTGGGATTCTCGACGGGACGGCGGTTACCGGGTGAGCTGCGACGGCCGTCTCAGAAGACGCCCATCACCTGCAGCTGTGCAAATATCGACGTGAGCCCCGACGACGTCGTCGTCGACGGAGTACCGGCCATCCCGGACTGTTTGTCCCACGCGAACGCACCCGCGACGCCGGCGAGCGCGCCGAACGCGAACTGCGGATGGATCCAGTAGCGCAGCCCGGGGCCGACGTCGTAGGTGAAGCGGAAGATGCTCTCGCCGTTCATGACCGAATCGCCGAGCGTGGTGCCGAAGCCGAGGTCGAGCTGACCGAAGAGCTCGACGCGCTTGTCGGCGCTGCGCAAGATGGCGACGCTGAGGCCGGGCACGAACAGGATCGACGTCGTCGCCGACGAGGTCGTGGTGCTCGAGCCGGACACGCTCGCGCCCGTCGCCGTGCGCGCGACGTCGAAGCCGAGGCCGAAGATGAAGCGCTTGATCTTGTAGCCGCCGAAGATCCCACCCTGCAGCAGCTCGAGCGGCGACAGCGCCGGCGAGCCTCCCGCGCCGCTCGTGAACAGCGCGACCACTTGCGTGCCGAGCTGCGCTTCGACGACGACGCCATGATCCGCCTGCCCGCCGTCGAGGCGCACCTCGGCGCGCGCGAGCGACGGCACTGCTGCCAACGCTGCGACCAGAACCAGTGCTTTCATGATTCCCCCTTTTGGGGCGAACTACGGCGCGTCGAGCGCGTACATCTCGTCGCTAGCAGCCTTCGCCAGCTCCGGGCCCGCCTTGCCGGAGTAGCCCTTGATGAACTTGTCGAGCCATTCCTTGGCGTTCTTCTTGTCGCCGAGGAGGACATAGGTGTGGCCGATGTTGTAGTAGGCGAGATAGAGCTCGCCGTTGTTGGCGACGGCCTTCTGGAACTCCTTGATCGCCTCTTCGTACTGCTTCTGCTTCTGCAGCGCCTCGGCGTACCCCTGGTGCGCCTCGCCGCTCGACTCGTCGGCGAGGATGGCGTTCTGGAAGACCTGCGCCGCCTCTTTGTCGAAGTCGTTGTCGAGGTACATGTCGCCGAGCTTGAGGTACGGCGGCACGAAGCGCGGGTTGGCCTCGATCGCCTTGCGGTACTCGGCGTCGGCTTCCTTCAGCTTGTCCTGCGCCTGCAGCGCGACGCCCATGCGGTAGTGCGCCTTGTAGAGCTTGGGATCGATCTTGAGCGCCTTGTCGAACTCGCCCTGCGCGTCGGCGACCTTGCCCTCTTCGTAGAGCGCGTTGCCGAGCTCGTAGTGCAGCGCCGGATTATCCGGATCGAGGCGCAGCGATGAATTGAACGCGTCGGCCGCGTCGCTCCACTTGCGCTCGTCCTTGTAGATGACGCCCATGTTGTAGAAAGCGGCCGCGTTCGTCGGATCGATCGTGGTCGCCGTCTTGAGGTCGCGGATCGCCGAGTCGAACAGCTTCTGCCGTCCCTCCTCGACACCCTTGTTCATGACCTCGATCGACTTGTTGTGCTCTTGGTTGCAGCCCGTCGCAGCGACGAGCAGCAAGGCCGCGATCATCCTTTTCATGGCGTGGACCATACCACGAAAAAAACCACCTTGCCCACCAGCAACATTTCCCACCAACCGACGAAAACCCTCCCGTACCAGTACCCGTTCCCGTTCCCGCTTGACCGTTCCCGCTACCCGAGGAAGAACACCATGGACCCACTCTTCCGTTTCACCCGCCTCGACGCCTACCAGGTCGCCACCGCTTTCGTCGTCAGCGCCGACCTCGTGGCGGCCGCACTCCCGCGAGGACGGTCGTACCTATCCGATCAGCTCCGACGAGCAGCACTATCGATCCAAGCGAACATCGCCGAAGGCGCCGGCGAGTTCAGCGCGCCCGACAAGGCGAGGTTCTATCGGATCGCCCTGCGCTCGGCGACCGAGTGCGTGGCGCTGCTCGATAGTGTCGAAGGGTTGGAGCTGAGGGATCGAGAGGCGCTGGAAGAAGCGAGGATCATGCTGAGCCGGATTGTCAGCATGACGACGAAGCTCGTCAGGCGCTTCGGGTGACGGGAACGGTCAGGCGGGAACGGGAAGTGGAACGGGAGCGGGACCGGGGTCAGCTGGCGCTAGTCGGCGCCAGCTGACTTGAGGACGAACGGGTACGACACGATGACGATACCGCCGCCCTGCGGCTTCGGGAACTCCCAGCGCCGCACGGCCTGCGCGATGCACTGCTCGACCGCCGGGTTGTTCATCGTCGAGTTCGACACGATCGACGCAATGACCTGACCGGTACCGCTGATGGTGAACTGCACCATGACGCGGCCGTACAGGTCCTGCTTGTGCATCAGCTCCTTCTCGTAGCAGAAGCGGACTTCGTTCAAGTGACGGCGGATGATGCGGCGGATGATTTCCTTGTCGAGCGAGCCGCGCACCTGCGCCGTACCGGGCACGACGTCCGGAGCGTGCGCGCGACGACCGCCGAGGCCACCGGCGCCGCGGCCGTAGCCCGAGCCGTTGCCGCCGCCGCCACCCTTGCCGATGGTGCCGAGGTTGCCGAGGCCGATCGTGCCTTCGCCGGTGCCGCCGCCGCCCTTGCCCGAGCCGACCAGGCCGAGGCCGCCGACGCCGTACGCTTCGCCGATCTGCGTGCCGACGAGGCCGCCGAGCACGTTCTCCGCGTCGGTGCCGAGCGCCGTGTCACGCCCGAAGATCGACGCCAGGTGCGAGCCCTCCTGCGACTTCAGGATGCCGATGATGCCGGCCTTCTGCGCCTGCTCCTCGGCGAGCATCTTCGCGAGGTGCGGATCGGGATTGTCCTTCGGACCCTTCAGGCCATAGAGACCAGACTTGTTCTTGCTGGTCTTCTTGCCCATCTTGCCTTCTTCGCCCTTGTGGCGCTTGCCCTTGCCACCGGCTTCGTCGTTCGACTTCTTCTTGAGCCAGTCCGGAATCTGCTCTTCCTTCTCCTCCGGCGGCTTGATCAAGAACTGCGCGAAGCGCTTGTCGTTCATGAACGCGTCGAGCGACAGCGACTTCGGATCCGGCGGGATCGAGTACACCATGAAGAGGAACATCATCACCGCGAGCGCTGTCGCGCCGGTGTACGCCTGCTGGCCCCAGTCGACCTGGAGCGGCGTCTCGTACTTGCGCGGCGGCGGCACCGACGACACGAGGAACGTGTTCTGCCCGAGATCGATCTTGGCGCGCGCGCCGTTCGGGATCGGCCACGCGTACGCGCCGTGGACGTCGCCCGACTGCCGCGCCTGCCCCGACTGCGCCAGCTGCGCCAGCGGCACCGTCTGCCCCTGGACCGTCACGTCGCCCGTCATCTGGGCCGTGAAGAGCAGCTCGTAGTCGGTGCCCGTCGAGTGCACGAGCGGGAACGAGCCCACCGGCAGGTACTCGCCCGGCGCGTTGAACAGCGTGTCCGCATCGGGACCGATGGTGAAGTCACGCGGCCCACGCTCGTTGAAGAGCCGGAACAGCCCGTGGAACAGCGCGTAGATGCCGAACACCATGCAGATGACGAAGAGCACGTCGAGCGCCGGGCCCTCGCGCGGCACGATGAACTCGTTGTGCGGCTTGCCCGCGGCGTCCCACGCGTCCCACGCCTTGCGCATCGCGCTCGCCTGCGCGTAGGCGACGAGGAACGAGATGAACGCGATGCCCAGCCCGGCGAAGCCGGCGCCGAGCAGGCCCTTGGTGCCGCCCGAGATCGTGCCCGCCGTCGGGTTCGACAGGTGGCGCACTTCGATGATCGCGTCCTCGAACATCGCGTTGACTTCGATCGCGCGCGAGCCGTCCTGCACCTCGACCGCCGACGGATCGAAGCCCGGCGGCGGCGTGAACGACATCGGCTGCGCCGGTGCGCGGTACGCCGGAGCGGCCTGCTGCGGCGCCGCGAACGGCGACGGAATCGGCGCGCCGAAGCCGCCGCCCGGAGGCGGCGCGAAGCCACCACCACCTTGCGGCGGGAAGGCCGGCTGCCCGTGCGCCGGCGTGCCCATCGGCGGCTGCGGCGCCGCGAACGGCTGCTGCGGCGGCGCGAACGGCGACGGCACCGGCTGCTGCACCGGAGGCGGCGGGAACGACGGAGCCGGAGCCTGCACGGTCGGAGCCGTCGGCGGCGCCTGCACCACCGGCGCCATACCCATTACCGTCTGACGAGCGGCCGCCGGAACCTGCGGCTGCGGCGCCGACTGCGGCGGCATCTGCACCTGCGTGGGGCCGTCGTCGGCCTGCGCCGCGACCGGCTCACCGACGGTGACGACGAGCTTGGTCCCGCCGAGCACGACCTGGTCGCCCGACTGCAGCTTGGTCTTGTTGACCTTCTGCCCGTTGACCAGCGTGCCCTTCGTCGAGCCGAGATCGATGATGTAGATCTCGCCCGGGCCTGCGATCTCGATGACCGCATGCATGCGGCTGACCGCTTCGTCGTCGATGCGCAGATGGCTCGACGACAGCTTGCCGACCTTGATGATGTCCTGGGTCAGCGTCTCGGTCCGGACGTACTGATCCCCCTTCGGATCGATCCGATAAATCTCGAACGTCAGGGGAACATTCACACCGCTCGGCATCGCAAGCTCCTAGGGACTAGATGTCTTCCGCCGACTTGATCATCTCCGGGATGAAGTTCTCCCGGATCTTGATGAGCGAAGAATGCTTGGCGCCCTTGCGCGTATCGACGAACTCGCCGTCGGGCCGCACCAGGTCGCCTTCGACCGTGTCGTCGTCGAAGTCGTAGACCGTCTTCGACTTGTACTGAACGTTATCGCCGCCACCCTTGTCTTGCGCGAACGCCGGCGCACCAAAGGCACCGATCAACATTCCGGCCGCGAGCAGGCTGAACAATTTGCGCGACATGGTCCTACCTCCTTGGACAACGGTTCCGAGGCTGGGTTCCGAAAAAACGACGTCCCTCACAGTTTCCGTCAAGGACGCTTACTTGCTGGGATTTTCGCCAGCGGCGGGCTTCGCTGCCCCGCCACTCGGCGCCGGCGCCGGCGCGCCGCCCGACTTCTTGGCCGCGTCCTCCTGCGCCTTCTGCTGCTCCTCCATCGCCTTCTGCTGCTTCTCCATCTCGGCCTGCTGCGCCTTCAGCTCGGCCTCCATCTTCTTCTGCTGCTCGATGGCGGCGAAGGTGTCGTCGATGTCCTTCATGCGGCGCTCGGCGTCCGCGATCTTCTTGCCATCGGCGCCGCCGCAGCTGCGGTACTTGCTCAGGTAGTCCTTGGCCGTGTTCAGGTTGGCGTTGGCCGGATCCGACTTGTAGTCCTGATAGAGGACGCCGAGGTTGTACTGCACCTCGCACCTCTTCGGGTCGAGCTCGGAGGCCTTCTTGTACCAGCTCTCCGCGTCGTCGATCTTCTTGAGGCCGCGCTGCGCCACGCCCATGCCGATGGTGGCGTCGAAGCTCTTCGGATCGAGCTTGAGCACCGCCGCGAACGCCGCCGCCGCCTTCTCGTACTGACGCGTCGAGAGGCCGATGGCGCCGATGTTGAGGTGCGCGTCGATGTACTTCGGATCGAGCGTCGCCGCCTGCTCGAAGTTCTTCAGCGCCAGCGACGGGTTCTTCTTGCGCAGCTGGATGAGGCCGAGCGTGTGCCAGATCGGCGCGTAGTCCTTGCCGACGTCCATCTCCTGCGCCTGGCGGCACACGAGCTGAGCGAGGTCGAGCTTCGACTTGTCGTTCTCCGCGATCGTGTAATAAACGAGCGCGAGGATCGAGTAGGCCTTGATGTCGTACGCGTCGATGGCGAGCGCGCGGCGCAGGTGCGAGATCGCCTGGTTCAGCGTCTGGCGATCGCCGGTCTGCCTGCCCTGCTGATACTCGATGGCGCCGAGGTTGGCGAAGGCGGCGCCCGAGTGCGCCGGATCGGCCTCGACGGCCTTTTCGAACCACGACTTCGCCGTCGCCGGGTTGTTCTGCTTGTAGTAGAGCCCGCCGAGGTTGGCCATCGCCGGCCCGTACGCCGGATTCGCCGACAGCGACGCCTGGTACTCGCTCTCGGCGTCCTTGTCGTAGCCACAGCTCTCGAGGATCGAGCCGGCGTTGTAGTGCGCCTGCGCCGCCAGCGCCGGCTCCGAGATGTGCGAGAAGTTCGACGCCAGGCTCTTGCAGTCGCCCGGCGTCATGCCGCCCTTGACCTTCTGTGCGGCGTCCCACTTCTTCACGGCGGTGTCGAAGTCGGCCTTGGCGGCGGCCGAGATCTTCGGCTGCTGCGCGGCCGGCTTCTGCGCCTGCTGCTGCTTGGCCGCCTGGATCTTGTCATCCGACGGCGGCTTCGGCGCGTTCTCGTTCTTGGCGGCGACCTCGTCCTCGTCATTCTTCGAGACCGGGGTTCCCGTCGTAGCGCAGCCCGCCACCGTCGAAGCGGCGAACAAAAAGGCGAGCCCGTAGCGATTGAGCGCGTTCATTACTTCGTCTCCAGCGGCATGACCGACTCGCGATCCATCGCCAGCTCTCGCTGATAGCCGGGCTGGGCGCGGATTTCAGAGGCGATCGGATACTCGACCGGCTTGAGCTGGTTGAGCTCGGCTTCACAGAGCTGCGACCACTCGTCGTAGAACGAGAGCTCGGTCGACTTGTTGAGGCAGATCGAGAGGCCGTCGATGGCCTTGGTCTCGAGCGGCTCCGCCGTATCGACCATCGCGTCGCAGTACGCATCGTGGAACATCGTCTCGAACTCGTCCTGCGGATAGCCGGCCGGCGCCGGGCCCGCCTTCGGAACCGGGGCGGTGTAGAGCTGGCCCGAGAAGTCCTGGTACAGCTGGCCGATGCGCGCAGCCGCCGCGATCACCCAGTGCGCCTGCTTCATGAGGACGACGTTCTGATAGATCGAACGCGCCGTCGTGAGCTGCTTGTCCTTGTTCTTCAGCCAGGCGGCGAACTTCTTCTGGTTCTCCTCGAGCTTCTTCTTCACCGCCTTCTGCTTGCCCGGCGACTGATCCGGCTGCGGCGGCGTGAAGTCGAGCTTGTCGGGGATCGCGAGCTTCAAGAACTTCTCGTACTCGACGTCGCCCTGCTTGAAGCGCGCCTCGGCGGCGTAGAAGTTCATCGAGGCCGTGCGCGCATTGCGGTCGTCCTCGTTCGCGCCCGGGACTTGCTTGTCCGCCGCACCGCCCTTGAACAGCTTGAGCGCCTCGGCGAAGTGGGTCATCGCCTCTTTGAGCGGACCCGGCTTGCGATCGTGGACGATGATCTTCGACTTCGTCTCCGGACCGCACGTCGGCGGCAGGTTGGCGTGCTTGAGGCGCTTCTTCTTGCCCTTGTTCGCCTTGGCCTGCTTCTCCGCGACGCGCGCCGCGCCACCCGCGCGCTCGCGCTTGATCTCGATGCACGCGCCGTTGACGCCACCGTCGGGCAGCGGGCACGACTGGTTCCACAAGATCTCGCCGATCTTCACGTGCGCGATGACCTGGTGATCGACGCCGCCCTTGCCGCCCCACTGCTTCAGGTAGTCCTGGAAGTGCTTCAGGAGCTTGCCGTTGTCTTTCGCCGCTTCGTAGATCTGGCCCTGGTCGAAGTCGACCGTCGCCGCCTTGTCGACGAACTCGTGGCGACCGCCATAGTCCTTGACGAAGAGCGCGACGTCCTTGATCGACTTGTCGTTCTCGCCGAGGCCGCGGCGATAGATCGCGGCCGAGTTGAGCGCGACCGGCGCTTCCTTCTCGCCGGGGAACTTCTCGGCGAACTGCTCGTAGTAGTCGGCCGCCTTGTCGTACGCGGCGACGTCCTGGAAGTTGCGGCCGATCTGGTAGATCGCCTTCTTCGCGAGCACCGAGTCGGGCTTGGTCTTCAGGAGGATTTCGCGCGCCTGGATCGCCGAGCCGTAGAGCTTGACGCGCTCGAAGTTGACCGCGGCGTTGTAATAGATTTCGTCGATCTTCGGATCGTTCGGATAGTCCGCCGCCTGCTTCATGTAGAGCTGCGCGACTTCCTTGTAGCGACCCTGTTTCTCGGCCGCTTCGATGCGCAGACGGCCGAGCTGCGACTTCAAGGTCGCGCACTGGCCTTTGACGGTGGCGTCCTTCTCCTCGTACATCGGGCAGTAGTTGTCGAGCGCGACCTGGAGGTCGTCGTACTTCTTCTGGAAGCCGTAGCAGTCGAAGATCAGGTTCGTCGAGTAGTAGGCGAGATCCGAGGTCGAGTGGTGATCGGCGATGTCCTTGAACAGCGGGATCGCCTCGGCGAAGTGGTTCGCCTCGTAGTAGATGCGCGCCTTGCGATACTTGATGTTCGGCAGCTCGGGCGAATCCGGGACGTACTTGATGTACGTATCGAACGCCGCGATCATCTTCTGCTTGTTCGCGGTGATCGGCTCCGGCTTGAGCGCCTGGGCCTCGGTGTCTTCCTTCGCGCCCTTGCTCTTCTCGCCGCTGTGGAGCTCTTTGCGCTTCTCGATCATGCCGGCTTTCGCGTCGTCGCCGGAGTCGTCGACCGAGAGGCAGTTCTTCCACGAGATGACGGCCGCGTACGCCGCCTCCTTCAGATACTTCGCCGACGGATTGGTGTTGAGCTCGACGACGTGCGTGTAGACCGGCGCCGCGTTGCAGTAGCTGTTGTTGTCGCCGTTCTGCCCGAGCTTGAAGAGGAGCTCGCCGTAGTAGAAGGTCATCTGGTAGACGTCCTTCTCCTTCGGGAACCGCGTCAGATACTCCTTATAGAGGTACTGCGCGAGCGCATAGGTGTCGTTGTTGTTGGTCTTCTGCGCTTCCTTGTGCCAGACGGTCGCGAGCTCGCCGAGCGTGTTCCGCGTGGTGTCGCGGCACTCCTCGAGCTGCTCCTTCTTCATCGCCTTGTTGTCTTTGACCTTCTCGTAGACCGCGCCGAGGCGCTGCAGCTCCTTGACGTTGTCCGCCGAGGCGCGCGAGCCCGTCGCCGAGAGGGTGTTCTTCATGACCTCGCCCTGCCAGAAGCAGAGCTTGGGCGAGCTCGGCTCGAGCACCATCAGGTTGCGGTAGACCTTGATCGAGTCCTGGAACTGGCCCTGCGCGTTGTAGAGATCGCCGAGCTGCTCCATCATCGTCATGGCGTAGTTGCCGCCGACGCGACGGAAGAAGTCCCACGCCTTCTCCGGCGTGCCGATGCGCGCGTAGGCGCGGACCGAGTCCTTCTTCGCTTCCTTCGAGAGCGCGAGCTTCTGCGCCTTCGAGCCGGCGCTGCCGCCCTTCTCGCTCAGCTCGATGACGCTCACGAAGGTCGCCAGCGCCTGCTTGAAGTCACCGAGGTTGTAGTAGACCCAGCCCTCTTTGTATTTCGCGTAGCCGTAGATCGGCGACTCGGGGAACTGCATGACCTTGTCGTAGAACTTGAGCGCGTCCTCGAGTTGCTTCTGATCGAAGAAGTAGTCGCCGAACGCGAGGAACGCGTACGGGATGAACTTCGACTTCGGATAGTCCTTGATGAGGCGCTTGAAGTACTTGCGCGCCGCGTCTTCCTTCTTCACCTGGTTGAGCATGTAGGCGAGGTAGAAGAGCACCTCGTCCATGCGCTTGTACGAGCCGTACTTGTCCGGGTGATCGGCGACCTCGAGGTACGCCTTCGCCGACGCGAGCAGCCACTGCTGCGCCTTGCGCTGGTAATCGGCCTGCTGCCCCTTGAGCTGGCTCTCGAGGCCCTTGTTCCCCGCGTTGCCGGCGTTGAAGATCTTCTCGTCGAGATCGCGGGCACGGAAGTCGTAATAGCGATACTGCTCGTTGTACGACTCGGCGAGACGGAACAACAGATCCGGCTTCTCGGGATCGTTGTCGTTGGTGACGTCGATCAGGCGCTTGTACTTCTGAATCACCTGGTCGGTGATCCCCTTCACCTGCTCGCCGACGCCGCCGAAGATGTCCTCCGTGGTGATGGTGGGTCTCTTCTTCTCGTCGAGCTTCTTTTGAACCGGCTTCGTCGCCTCGGTCTGCGTGGCGACGATTTGAGCCTCGGGCTTGGAGAACTTGCCGGCCGCGCCCGCATACGACGAGCCGAGCGTGAACGATGCGATCAGTGCGCTAGAGACGATCCGTTTCATGTTGTTTACCGCCCACACTTGTTGGCCACCTTGAACCGGTAGTAACCCAGCTCGTCCATCCAGTACTCACCTCGGAACGGCCACTGCTGATGCTCGTCGTCGATGACGATGGTGTTGTAGTTCTTCGCGTTCGGGTTGAGCGACTGCGCCTGCTCGCCGGCGATGCCGGCGGTGAGCGCGCCCTTCAAGCCGTTGAGCGCTTCGATCTCGATCTTGATCGACTGCTTCATGAGGTCCTGGATCTCGTTCGAGAGGCGCGTCAGACGATTGCGCGCGAGCTGGCCGGCGTCGTTCGCCGCGAGCGACTTCTGCAGCGTCAGATCCTGCAGGATGTTGCCGGCGACGGCGGTCGACTTCCACGCCGGGTCGGCCTTGTCGATCGCCTTGAGCTCGCGGTCGAGCTCGTTGACCCACTCGATGTTCTTGAGGAGCGAGCGATCCTGGAGCGCGCCGGCGGCGGCGTTCTGCGCGCGCTCGGAGAGGCCGGCCTCGCCGCTGCGGATCTTCAGGATGTAGTCGTAGAACTGCGCGTTGTCGGGATACTTCTGGAGGATGCCCTCGACCTCTTTGCGGAGGTCGGGATAGATGGCGTTGAACTCGTTGATCGCTTCCTGCGAGCGGTCGTAGTTGCAGCGGTTGAAGTAGATGACCGCCTTGAGGATGTAGGCCTCGGGGTAGAACTCGGTCTCGAAGTACGGCGAGACGATCGAGTGGATGTTGCCGAGCGCCTTCGAGTCGCCGTCGACCATGAAGTAGGCCCACGACGCCTCGAACAGCGACGCTGCCCAATCCGGCGCGGTACCTTTGGCGCCGTCGGGCCCATCAGGCCCGACGAGCTTCTCGAAGTACTTGATGGCCTGGTTGTACTGCTTGGTCGAGTAGAAGACGCGGCCGAGCGACAGGTTCGCCAGCTCCTCGGCCTCCTTGAGCGCCTTCGGAACCTTGTCCGGATCGTCGTACTGCTTGACCTTGCGCAGGATGGACTTGAAGTCGTCGGCGGCGAGCTTGCCGTGGTACTCGCGGACGTTGGTCAGGCCCTCGAGGAACTTGGCCTTCGGGTAGAACTCCGACTTCTCGGGCACGCTACTAAAGAGGTCGATCGCGTCCTTGAAGTTCCCTTTGGCGTAGTGATAGCGGCCAAGCAGGTAGTAGAGCTCGTCGCGCACCGGCTCGAGCGCCGGCTGATCGAGGTCGCTCTTGGTGTACTTGCCGATCTTCTCGAGGACGCCGGCCGACTCGGGCAAGAAGCGCGAGAGCGACGCGAGCCACTGCAGCGTCTTCTGGTAGTAGCGGTGGTTCGGGCCCTTCTGGACGATGCGATCGAAGTAGCTCAGCGACGCCGAGTAGTACTTCATGTTGAACAGCGTCTTGCCCATGAAGAACTCGGCGCGCTGCTTGTTCGCCTCGTCGTCGCCCGACTGGCCTTCGACGACCTTGTTCAGCTCGATCGACGCGTTGGTGTAGTCCTCGGCGTCATAGAGCTTGAGCGCGCGCTCGAGCACCTTCGACGGCGGGCCGGCCGGTCCGGTCGGCTTCACCGCCTCGGGAGCGAAGGTCATCGGCGCCTTCTTCTTGCCGGGCTCGTCCTTGTGGACCTCTTCGGGCTCGAAGGTCATGCCTCCACCCGACGAGCCGGAATCCGCCGGCGGCGGAGAGGTTTCGCCCCCCGACGACTTGTGCTTCTTCGGTTTTGCCTGTGCGCTTGTCGCCGTGATCGGAATCACGAGGGCGAAAGCAGCAAGAAGGCCCAATCCACGGAGCGTGTTCCGAGTCATCTCGAACCTCTCGTTGGGGTCGCGAGTTTATTCAGAGCCTGACGATAAGACAAGGAAAAGCAAGGACGTCGGGTCACCACCGACTTGCCCCTACACAGGCCCAGCGTGTGGTGCGGGATCCCATTGTCGGGCCGACGATAGAATTTGAAAATGGCGCTTGTCAAGCTGTGGAAACTGCTTGACCGGGTGGGCAGTCGTTGGTAGATAAGCGTCTCTTTTTCGGGAGACGTGAAGTGGATAACCTGCTCGGCCGGCCGCTCGAAGTCGAAGTTCGCGATAGCCTTGAGAAGGCGATGAAGATTCTCAAGCAGAAGATGTCGAAGGAAGGCATCCTGCAGGAGGTCAAGCGTCGTCGTTTCTACGAGAAGCCGAGCGTGAAGCGGAAGCGCAAGATGCGCGAGGCGCGCAAGCGTCGTCGTCGTGAGGCGAAGCGCCGCGGCGGCGGGAAGTAGGCCGCGCAGAAGTTTCCCTTCGGGATTCACGATCGAGTCTTCAAAGGCCGCTCGGAAACGAGCGGCCTTTTCTTTTTTCGCGGCGCGCGAAATGATGACCGAATGAAACGGCGGTCGACGTTGTGTGCGCATGCGGGCGAGCACGCGCCGGGGATTCCGGCCGGGATCAAGCCGCACGCCCCTCCGATCTATCAGAGCTCCGGGTTCGAATATCCGTCGCACGTCGAGGCCGAGGCGGCAGGTCGGGGCGAGGTGTACATCTATTCACGCGATGCCAATCCGACGGAGGATCGGCTCGCGCACGCGGTCGCCGAGCTGGAGATGACCGAGGACGCGTGCATTTTCTCGTCGGGGATGGGCGCGATCTCGGCGGCGCTGCTGTCGTATGTCGGCGTGGGTGGGCACGTGGTGGCGATCGAGGGGCTCTACGGCGTCTCGCACGCGTTCATCACCGATCATCTGCCGCGCTTCGGCGCGAGCTTCACGCTGGCGTCGGCGGCCACGCCCGAGGCGATCGACGCCGCGATCAAGCCGGAGACGCGCGTGGTGATGCTCGAGTCGATCACCAATCCGCTGTTGCGCGTCGCCGACGTCGAGGGAATCGCGTCGGTGTGCCGCGCCCGCGGGGTGCCGCTCGTCGTCGATGCCACGTTCGCGACGCCGCTCCTGCAGCGGCCGATCGAGCGCGGGGCGATCTTGAGCGTGCACTCGGGGACGAAGTATCTGAGCGGGCACGGCGACGTGCTGCTCGGCGTGGTGTCGGGGCCGAAGAGCGAGATCCAAAAGGTGCGGAAGCTGCGCAAGCTGACGGGCGGCAACGCCGATCCGTTCGCGGCGTGGCTGGCGATCCGCGGGCTGCGCACGCTCGCCTTGCGCGTCGAGCGGCAGGTGGCGACGGCGCTGACGGTGGCCAAGGCGCTCGAGCACGTCGACGCCGTCGAGCGCGTGCACTATCCGTCGCTGCCGTCGCATCCCGATCACGAGGTCGCGGCCCGCGTGCTCGACGGCGGCGGCGCGATGGTCAGCTTCGAGGTCGCGGGCGGATTGGCGGGCGCGCGGCGCTGCTACGATCGGCTGCGCCTGGTGGCGCGCGCGGCGTCGCTCGGCGACGTGACGTCGCTGATGACGCATCCGGCGACGTTCTCGCACAACAAGCTGTCGGACATCGAACGGCGGCGGTTCGGAATCACCGATGGGCTGCTGCGGCTATCGGTGGGAATCGAGGACGCTGGGGACATCGTGGACGACTTGCGGCAGGCGCTCGGCTGAGCGCGCGCGCTCGTCGAGGCGCGCGAGCACGCCGTCGACGAGCTTCTCGTAGTCGCTGCGCCCCTTGCCGCTCTTGGGCTCGAACTCGAAGATCGTCTTCTTGTGCGACGGGGCGGCCTTGTGGCGCGTGTTGACGCGGATGGTGTCGGGGAAGACGGCGGCGCCGAAGTTGCGGCGGATGATCTTCTCGACCTCGGTGGTGATCTTCTCGCGGCGGTCGTACATGGTGAGGAGGTAGCCGAGGACGTCGCAGCGGGCGCTGAGGCGCGTGCGCATGCGCGCGAGCGTCTCGCCGAAGAGCTTGAGGCCGAGGATGGGCAGATACTCGCAGCTCACCGGCACGAGGATGTGGTCGGCGGCGACGAGCGCGTTGGTCGTCAGGAGGCCGAGGTACGGCGCGGTGTCGACGACGACGTAGTCGACCTTGTCGCCCAGCGTCGAGACGATGCGCGAAAAGACGTGCTCGCGCGCCATCGCGGTGGCGAGGTGGATGTCGACGGCGGCCAGCGTCTCGCCGGCGGGCGCGAGGAAAAGGTTCTCGGTGCCGGTCTCGCGTATGACGTGCTCGATCTGGCGCTCGTGCACGAGGCACTCGGCGACCGAGGGATCGCCCTCCTTGAGGCGCACGCCGAGCGTGGCGGTGGCCGATCCTTGAATGTCGAGATCGACGAGGAGGGTCTTGTGACCGCGGCGCGCGAGGCCGGCGGCGAGGTTCACTGCGGTGGTGGTCTTGCCGACGCCGCCCTTTTGGTTCGCGATGCAGAGAATGGACATGATGCGACGCTAAGCCCGCGGGATCCGCCGAGCAAATTTTTGCGTCTCACGTGATATGGTTTCGCCGCTGTGTCAGACGCCCGTTACACCGAGATTGCGTTCGTGGTCACGCCCGAGCGTGCCGAAGAATGGATCGCGACGCTGGTGGAGATCGGCGCGAGCGGCGTCGAGGAGCGCGATCAGACGACGTTTCAGAAGGCCGCCGACGCGGCGGCGCCGATGCTGTTGGTCTGGGTGCCGGTCGGCGAGGCGCGCGCGTTTCTCGAGCGCGCGCGCGAGGCCGGGCTGCCGCCGCCGGCGGACGCGAGCCGCGAGCGCGACGAGGACGAATGGCGCGACGTGTGGAAGCAGTACTTCGCGCCGCGCAAGGTCGGGCGCTTCGTGATCGTGCCGTCGTGGGAGAAGTACGCGGCGAAGGCGGACGAGATCGTGCTCGACATGGATCCCGGGCGCGCCTTCGGCACCGGCGGCCATCCGTCGACGCGGCTGTGCCTGGTCGCGATCTCGGAGCTCGAGACGTGCGAGCGCTTTGCCGACGTCGGCTGCGGCTCGGGGGTCCTGGCGATCGCGCTGGCCAAGCTGTTCCACGAGGCCAGCGGCATTGCCGTCGACGTGGACACCGATGCGGTCGACGTCTCACGTGAGAACGCCATGCGCAACGCGGTGATCGATCGCATCAGCGTGTCGGCGACGCCGGTCGGCGAGGTGCACGGGCCGTTCGACGTGGTGACGGCGAACATCCTGCCCGACGTGCTCGTGCCGCTGGCGGACGACATCGCCGCGCGCGTCGGCGACGGAGGCACCTTGATCCTGAGCGGGATCTTGCGCGAGCTCGCCGACGGCGTAGAAGCGGCATACGTGGCGCGCGGCATGCGAACGACGGCGCGGCTCGACGAAGAAGGTTGGCGCGCGCTCGTGATGACCCGCTGACATGGCCCGCCTCTTCGTCGAGCCGTCGAAGCTGACCGAGGAGATCGTGGTCCTCACCGACGAGGATCATCGCTATCTGACGCGCGTGTTGCGCCTCGATGTCAACGACACGGTCACGCTCTTCGACGGCAAGTCGGTGGAGGCGACGGCGCGCATCACGCGCATCGGGCCGCGCGCGCTCGAGCTGAAGATCGAGGAGCGGCGGCCGGTCGAGGCGATCGAGCGGCCCGAGCTCACGCTGATCCAGGCGCTGGCCAAGGGCGACAAGCTCGAGCTGGTGGTGCAGAAGGCGACCGAGCTCGGCGTGGCGCGCATCATCCCGGTGACGAGCGCGCGGGCGGTGGCGCGCCTCGACGCCGGCGCGATGCGCACGCTGTCGCGGCGGGCGCGCTGGCAGAAGATCGCGCGCGAGGCGTCGCGGCAGTCGGGGCGGCTCGACGTGCCGGAGGTCGAGGGCGTGACGGCGCTGAGCACGGCGCTGCAGGCGTCACCCAAAGATGCGCTCAAGCTCTTCTTCTGGGAGGGCGCCCGGCAGACCAGCTTGCGCGACGCGCTGCCCGACCGGCCGCCGCAGCAGATCGTGTTCGCGATCGGGCCGGAGGGCGGATTTACCGTCGAGGAAGTAGAAGCTGGGCGCGAGGCCGGCTTCATTCCCGTCGGGCTCGGGCCGCGCGTCTTGCGCACCGAAACGGCGGCGCTGGTGGTTCTGTCAATTTTGGGCTACGCGCTCGGAGATCTCGGCTAATAATATGACTCCCATGGCTCCGGCCCTACAGCAGGCGGTCGCGCCGATGCGCGTGCGCGTCGCGGGGTTCTGGCGCCGGTTGGCGGCGGGGATCGTGGACATGATCGTGCTGTCGTCGGTGTTCGGGATCCTGGGGACGGTGGTGGCGCTGGTGCTGCGCCATCCGCTGCCGCGCTTGTCGCAGCTCGGGCCCGACTACGTGATCGACATGGCGGTCAACGGGGGGCTGTTCGCCGCGCTGGGGTTGGCGATGCTCGCCATCCTCGGGTTCCTCTATTTCTTCTTGTTCACCACGCTGCGCGGGCAGACGTTCGGCAAGCACATGATGCGCGTCAAGGTCATCGACGCGTATGGCGAGCGGCCGACGATGATGCGGGCGCTGGTGCGGACGATCGCGTATCTGCCGTCGGTGGTGCTGCTCGCGCTCGGCATGTTGTGGATCGCGTTCGATCGCGAGAAGCGCGGGCTGCACGACTGGATCGCCGATACCTATGTGGTGAAGGCGTGACGTCGCGGCTGGCATCGCTCCTGGTGCAGGATGGCCTCGTCAGCGCCAAGAAGATGGCCGAGGCGTTCCAGCGCCAGGTCATCTACGGCGGGACGCTCGACACGATCCTGCTCGAGATGGACGTGATCGACGAGGGCACGCTGCTCGACGCGCTCGGGCGCTCGTCGGCGCTGCCGATCGCGGGCGACCTGCCGTCGCTGGAGCAGCTGCAGGCGGCCCCCGGAGGAAGCGTCCAGAAGTGGATGCCCCTGGCGATGTCGGAGCGCTTCCGCGCGGTGCCGGTGGCGCTCGAGGGCTCGACGCTGCGGGTGCTGGTGATCGATCCGCCCGATCGCAAGCAGCTCGACGAGCTCGGCTACACGCTGTCGCTGGCGATCGACCCGATCATCGTGCCCGAGCACCGCTTCGTGCAGGCGGTGGAGCTGGTGTACGGCGTGGCGGTGCCGGCGCGCTTCGCGTCGCTGGCGGCGAAGCTGCGGCAGCGGGCGACCGATCCCAACCGCGCCCGGCTGACCCCGTCGCAGCCGTCGCTTGCGGCGATTCCGGCGCGCGAGCGCAGCATCATGCCCGAGCCGAACGCGCCGGTGCCGGTGGGCGAGCGCATCAAGGAGGGCACGCCGACGGAGCCGCAGCGCGTGCCGCCGGTGCATGCGGCGCCGGCGAAGACGCCGGTGCCGGAGACGACGCGCAAGGTGGTGACCGACGTGCCGATGCCGGGCGCCAAGCCGGCCTCGGCGCCGTCGAGCGAGCGCACCGACGAGCCGACGCCGCGGCTGACGACGCGGCAAGCGGGGGCGCCGGCGACGGTGGTGTCGGAAGCGCCGGCGCGGCCGGTGATGACGCCGCCGGTGGTGTCGGCGCCGGTGCCCGCGTCGGCGTCGCCGGTCCCATCATCGGTGCCGTCGTCGACGGGCGATGCGGCGTCGCTCGGGATCGAGGAGGCGCGCGCGGCCATCGACGCGGCCGGCGATCGCGACGGGATCTTCGAGTCGCTCTGCCGCGGGACACGGTCGAAGCTGCCGTTCGCGGCCATCCTGACCGTGCACGGCGACGTGGCCGCGGGCAAGCTGGCGCTCGGCGCGACCTGGCTCGATCGCCACGAGCTGGCGAGCGTGGCCGTGGGCATCGACCGCCCGTCGCCGTTCCGCGCGGCGTCGATGGGACGCGCGCCCTACCTCGGGCGCATCGGCGACGACGCGACGGGCACGGCGCAGGCGCTCGGGCAGCTCGGGCGCAAGGCGCCGTTGCCGGCGCTGCTCATGCCGATCGTGCTGCGCGATCGCGCGGTGGCGCTGCTCTATGCCGACAACGACGGCGACGAGCTTCCGGGCGACGTGATCGCCGAGCTGTCGACGCTGGTGGCGGCGGCGGCGCGCAGCTTCCAGCGGCTCATCTTGAAGGCCAAGGGTGGCGACTACGCCAAGGCGGCGCCGGCGGCGGCGCTGGCGAGCGCCAAGCTGGCGACGAGCGAGAGCGCCGAGGGCATGGCGTCGCCGGGCGGCGCCTGGCGGCAGCCGACGGGTGAAGGCGGCGAGGTGCGTGCGCGCGCGACGCAGCCGCGCTTCTCGGTGGCGCTGGTGAACGCGGTCAAGAACGAGCTGCAGACGGGCAACGCCATGCACAGCGCGGCGCGCGAGCAGGCGGCGCCGCGCGCGGATCTGCACGATGCGCCGACGCAGCGGCTCGGCGACGTCGAGGGGCTGATCGCGTCGGTGGAGCGCGAGGACGAGCACGCGGCGATGTCGGCCGACGCGCTCGTGTCCATGGGGCAGCGCGCGGCGACGGCGTTGGTGGCGCGGCTGCCGGGGCCGCTCAGGCTCGACCGGCATACGCTGCGCGGGGCGACGCCGCCGCTGGCCGAGCACGGGCCGCTCCTGGCGGTGCTGCAGCGGCTCGGGCATACGGCGCGCGAGGCGCTCTTGCTGCGGCTCGGCGACGCGTCGCTCGAGGTGCGCTACTACGCGACGCTGGCGCTCGGCGAGCTCAAGGGCAACGAGGTGGTCGGCGCGCTCGGGACGCGGCTCTACGATCCCGATGCCGGCGTGCGGCGCGCGGCGGTCGAGGCGCTGGCGGGGTTCTCCGATTCGCCGGAGCTGCGCGCGCTCGTCGAGCAGATGCGCGGCGAGCTGCCGGGGCCGGACGTGCAGCGGCAGCGGTACGCCGCCGAGGCGCTCGGGGCGCTGCGCGACGTGACGTCGGTGCCGCGGCTGATCGAGCTGGTCAAGCACGCCGATCAGGCGGTGGTGGCGGCGGCGCGCAAGGCGCTCGTCGAGGTGACGAAGCAGGACTTCGGGACGTCGCGCTGGCGCTGGCGGAGCTGGTGGGAGCGGCATCGCGATCAGCCGCGCGTGGAGTGGATGCTCGAGGGGCTGGCGCACGCGGAGCCGGAAGTGCGGCTGTCGGCGTCGGAGGAGCTGCGCTCGGTGTCGAAGCAGGAGTTCGGGTACGCGTTCGATGGGCCCAAGCGCGAGCGGGAAGAGTCGCGCAAGAAGTGGGTCGATTGGGTGCGCACGCATCCGCCGAAGCAGCAGGACCGCCGCTAGCGCGATCCGGCTCCGGCGCGACGTCGGGCTCGAGCGGCCGCTCGCCGCGCTCGTCCGGGCGCGTGTGGCTCGTCGGCGCAGCCGCGCGCGGGCTGCCGGCGTGCCGGCGCGCGCGCTGATTTTCACCCTGAATAGCCTCGCCGTGTCCTCGGTCTTAGAAGTAGCGACGCCGAGCCCTACTGCTTACAACCCTCGGGTCGATAACTTATGGAGGTGCATTGTGAGGAAGCTCATCCTCGCGTTCGTCATGCTCGTCGGTCTCGTCGGTGCGGCACGTCCGGCGCACGCCGAGTGGGTCTGGGTCAATCATCGCTACAACCCGTACGCGCGCCCGCACTTCTACATGGGCGTCGAGGGGCAAGGCATCGTCGTGCTCGGCGCCACCGGGCCGAACGCGTTCCTCGATCACGGCGGCGGCTTCGATCTGTTCCTCGGCGGGCGGCTCAACCGCTGGGCCGCAATCGAGTTCGGCTGGCAGGCGACCTTCCATAATCCCGAGGTCGACGACTTCGGGCGCGAGGTCGATCGCATCGGCCTGCAGGCGCTCACGCTCGACGGCAAGTTCTACCCGGTGCATGGGCGCGTGCAGCCCTACTTCTCCGGCGGCGCCGGCCTCTACCTGCTCGGCGACAGCTTCAGCGTCTTCTCCGAGGGCGCCGGCTTCCAGATCGGCGGCGGCATCGACTTCTGGCTGACGCGCTGGATGTCGCTCGGCGTGCGCGCGCAGTATCGCGGCGTCGACATGGTCGACTACGACTCCAGCCACGACGACACCTATCTGAGCCTGCTCAGCTTCGGCGTCGACTTCACCGGCCGCTTCTAGCCGCGGCGCTGCCAGAACGGACGCACGAAGCGCCCGCGGCGCTGCGCCGCGACGCACAGCGCGACGCCCGCCGACAAGCAGACCACCACCGCGACGATCGACGCCTCGGGGCCGAAGGCGCCGCCGGACAAGAGCTTCGCGCCGCTGAAGGTGCTCGAGAACAGGCCGTAGGGCTTCATGCCCGAGACGCTCGCGCCGAACACGCCGCCCTCGAAGAAGTTCCACGCCACGTGCAGGCCGATCGCCATCCACAAGCGGCGCGTGAAGACGTAGGCGGCGGCGAGGAGCACGCCGGCTTCGAGCGCGATGGCGAGGGTGCTGACCAAGGTGGCGCCGGGGTTGAACACATGCAGCAGCCCGAACAGCGCCGCCGATGCCGCCAGCGCAATCCAGGTGCCGAGGCTCTCCTCGACGATGCGGAAGAAGATGGCGCGCATCATCGTCTCTTCGATGAGCCCGGCGCTGATCGCGAGGCCGAGACCGATGACGAGCGCGCGCAGGCCGTCGCCACGGCCGACGTGCGCGACCTGCAACGCGACGAGGATGCCCATCGTGACGGTGAACAGCGCGGCGCCGACGACGAAGCCGCGCGCCGTCTCGGCGACGGCGCCTTCGCCGGCGAGCTCGTGGACGGGGCGGCGCTCGACGAGGCGCACGAAGCCGACGTAGATGCCGAGGACGACGAGGCCCATCACGACGGGCACGACGGCCGCGCCGAGGCTGTGCTTGGGAACCTTGGCGGCGGCGATGGCGGCGCCGACGAGGAACAGCACGATCGGCGCGATGGCGAGGAGGAGGCGAACCAGCGGGAACAGGAGGACGCGGCGCGCGACGGTGACGTCTTGCGGCGCGCCGGGCGGCGCCTCTTCGGCCTGCACGCTCATCCGAGCGCCTCGGCGGCGAGCGCGGTGTCGAGGTTGGCCCCGCACACCAGCACGGCCACGCGCTTGCCGCGCGCATCGACGTGACCGCCGGCGACGGCGGCGACCGCGGCGGCGCCCGCCGGCTCGACGAGCACGCGCAGGTCGCTCCACAGCGTCTTCATCGCCGCCTTCATCTCGGCGTCCGAGACGAGCACCACGTCGTCGACGAAGCGCGCGGCCAGCGCCAGCGTGTGCGGGCCGACGTTGCGCGGCGCGAGCGTGCCGGCGATGGTGTCGACGCGCGGCAGCGACACCAGCTTGCCGGCGGCGAGCGAATCCTTCATCGCGGTGGCGCCGGTGGGCTCGACGCCGACCACGCGCACCGACGGCGCCAGCGTCTTGAGCGCCATGGCGATGCCGCCGATGAGCCCGCCGCCGCCGATGGCGACGACGACCGTGTCGAATTGGCCGAGCTGCTCGCCGAGCTCGAGCGCGATGGTGCCCTGCCCGGCGATGACCTCGGGATCCTCGAACGGATGCACCAGGAGCGCGCCGCTGTCGCGCGCGTGCTTCTCGGCGACGGCCCAGGCGTCGTCCCAGTCGCGGCCATGGCGCTCGACGCGCGCGCCGAGCTCGCGCAGGCGCCGCTCGGTCGACTGCGGCGCACGCTCGGGCAGATAGATCGTGGCCGGCACGTTGCGCCGCGTGGCTGCGTAGGCGACGCCGAGCCCGTGGTTGCCGCCCGACGCGGTGACCACGCCGTGTGCGAGCGGGCCCGCGTCGGCGGCGAAGACGCGATTGCACGCGCCGCGCGCCTTGAACGAGCCGCCCATCTGCAGCATCTCGAGCTTGAGCCAGACGTCGTCCTTCCAGCGCACGACCGGTGTCACGCGCACGTGCGGCGCGATCCGCTCGCGGGCGGCGCGCACGTCGTCGAGCGAGACGAAGTCGACGGCGCCGCTCACGACGGCACCGAAGCCCCCGGCTGCGCTTGCGCAGCCGATTGATCAATGGCGCGGCGGACCGCGTCGTAGTCAGCGGGCAGCTCGACCGGGCGGTTCGCATACTGCGGCGTCACGCCGGCGAGCGTGCGATCGTGATAGGCGATCTTGAAGTCGGTGAACTTGAGCCCATTGGCCGTCGAGATCACCACCACGCGCTCCTTCGGATCGATCATCCCGCGCGCGCGCAGCTTGACGAGCGCCGCCAGCGCCACGCCGGTGTGCGGGCAGTTGAACATGCCGGTGCGATCCGCGCGCGCCGCCGCGTCGGCGAGCTCGGACTCGCTCGCCTGCTCGACCACGCCCGAGTACTTCTGCAGGGTGCGTATCGCCTTCTTCACCGACACGGGATTTCCGATCTGAATCGCCGATGCCAACGTCGAACGCGCCGGCACCGCGTGAAATTCCCAGTTGTGCTGGTAGGCGAGGTACAGCGGGTTGGCGCGCTCCGCCTGCGCGACGACGATGCGCGGCCGCTTTCCGATGATCCCGAGCGCCTCCATCATGTCGAAGCCGGCGCCGAGCGCGCTGACGTTGCCGAGGTTGCCGCCGGGGATGATGACCACGTCGGGCACCTCCCAGTCGAACTGCTGCACGATCTCGATCGACACCGTCTTCTGCCCTTCGAGGCGCAACGAGTTCATCGAGTTGGCCAGGTAGACGCCACCGTCGGCGGCGAGCCGCTGCACGATGGCCATGCAGCCGTCGAAGTCGGTGTCGAGCGACAGGACGAGCGCGCCGTTGGCGATCGGCTGCACCAGCTGCGCGGTGGTCACCTTGCCGCGCGGCAACAGCACGATGGCGCGGATGCCGGCGGCAGCGCAGTAGGCGGCGAGCGACGCCGAGGTGTCGCCGGTCGAGGCGCAGGCGACGGCGCGCACCGGCTTGCCGTCGGCGATCATCTGGCGCACCGTCGAGACGAGCACGGTCATGCCGAGATCCTTGAAGCTGCCGGTGTGCGAGTTGCCGCACTGCTTGACCCAGAGATCCTGAAGGCCGAGCTCCCTGCCGAAGCGGTCGGCCCAGAAGAGGTTGGTGCCGCCCTCGTCCATCGACACGACCATCTCGTCGCGCACCGACGGGGCGACCCACTCTTTTTTACCCCAGACGGCGGAGCCGTAGGGCCAGGTGGTGCGTTTGTAGCGATCGTCGAAGAGGCGCATCCAGGCGGCGGCCGAGCGCGTCTTGAGCGCGTCCATGTCGTGCGCGACTTCGAGGAGATCGCCGCAGGCGGGGCAGCGATAGAGCGGCTGGTCGACGGGGTGCGTGCCGGGGCAGCCGGCGATGCAGCGGAACGCGGCGGAAAAAGCCATGCCGCTTTATAGCATCGACCGGCTCAGTCGTCGGTGGCGCGCAGGAGGACGTCGCACGCGTTGCGACCGAACGGCAGGTGGCCGAGCAGCGCGGGGCGGCCGCGCGGCGGAACGGTCTCGCCTTCGAGGGAGAACGGGCGATTGCCCGAGCGCTTGATGTCGTAGCGCAGCTTGCCGGCGTCGGCGAAGCGCAGGTGGATTTCCACGGCGTCGGAGCCGTCGCGCACCATGAGCGTCGTCGGCATGCCGTCGCGCGCGACGGTGACGTCGTATTGGCCGCCGTCGCTGAGGCCGACGTGGACGATGGCGCTCGACGAGTCGGCGTGGGCGTTCGATCCGGCGAGCAGGGCGAAGAGCGCGAGCGTGAGCTTCATGAGCGACCTCCTGCCCGTCGGCAGACAGCGAGCTCCGTGCCACACGCGATCTCGCGCGCTTGCGCCGCGCGGTGCGACAGATTGTCTAGCGCGTGAGCGAGACGGTGGTCGAAACGGCGCCGATGGCGCAGGTGGCGCTGAAGGTGCCGGGCTGCTTCAGGAGGAATTTGGTCGACGCTTTCGGCGCGCCCTCGAGCGTCGCCGTCGTCTGCGTCTGCATGACGACGGAGGGGTCGTTGACGGTCCAGCCGCAGGGCGCGCCGTAGACGTCGCCCGAGGCGCTGTTGGCGGCGACGTCGACGTTGGCGTAGACGCCCGACGAGTCGGTGGTGTTGGGCTGCACGGTGGCGGTGAGGCCGGTGAGCGCCGTCAGCGGCAGAATCGTGACGGGCAGGACCAGCGATGCCGTCGGCGTGTGCGCGGTGATGGTGCCGGCGCCGGCGTGGCCGGAGAACGCGATGCTGTCGCCGAAGGTGAGGACGTCGCCGGGCGCGAGCGGATCGGTGAGCTCGAAGGTGACGGCGCCGGTGCCGATGAGCGTGTGGTCGTTGGCGTCGACGGTGGTGACGTGGAAGGTCTGCTGCGAGCCTTCGAGCACGATCGGCGCGGCGCCGCTCCAGCCCTGCGTGATCGCGAGGCGCGCCGTGGCGGTGACGGTGACCGCGACCTGATCGACGATCTTGCCGCTGCCGTCGACGAGCTGGACCTGCGTCTGGCCCGGCGCCGCCGAGACGACGTCGAGGTCGAGCCGGTTGCCGCCGCTGAGCGCGACGCTGGCGACCGTGGAGCTCGACGAGCGCACCTGCGTGAAGCTGTAGCCGTTGGCGAGCGAGATGCTCATGCCGGCGTGGGCGCCGGCGGCGGCCATCGGGTTGTCGGTGACCGAGCAGTCGAACAGGCAGTCGGTCCAGGCGAACGAGGCGTGGCCGAGCTGTCCTTCGGAGCGCTGGAAGCAGCCGGCGGACAAGAGGGCGACGGCGGCGAGGAACGCGGTCAGGAGCAGCCCGAGCGTGCGCATGCGCCGGCTGATAGCGAAACGCGTACCAGCGACGGGGCACGCGCGATTTCGCGCGGTTGGCGCGCGCGCAAGGCGGCGAGCCATGACAGCGGCGTCAGGCCGGCTCGCCGGCGGGTACGAGTAACTGAGAGATCAACGCTACTGAGCGCGTTTGTATTCGTCGCCCGTGAACTGGTAGCGGGCGTGGCGGTCGTCGGCCCACGGCAGCATCACCGGGATCATGTCGTCGGCGGGCGTCTCGCGCCACGTGGCCGCCGAGAGGCCGGGCGCGGTGCCGGCGTCGACGAGGATGTCGGTGGCGCGGCCGCGCCTGACGAAGGCGACCTTGTCGTCGACGCGGCCGGCCGGGCCCTGCTTGCCCACCTCGGCGGCGAAGACGCGGCGGATCTCGGAGTCGCCGACCACGCGCCAGGCGGCGAGCACGTCGCGCGTACCACTTACCGGGCCTGCGGCCCCCCTGTCCTTCGGCAGGGGCCCAGCACCGCCGCGCTCGACGTAGCGCATGACGATGGCGCTGCGCCCGTCGCCGGCGAGGTCGACGACCTTGGCCTCCTTGACGTCGGCGCGCGATTTGACGGGCAGCTCGATGAAGACGTAACCGTCGGTGATGAAGGCGAGGAAGCGGCCGGCGGCGACGGCGCGGCCGCCCGATTTTCCGCCGAGGCTGATGGCCTTGTCGAACCAGATGTCGCTCTTTTTGAGGTTGCGATCCTTCAGGAAGCCGTCGAGCGCGGCGTCGCCTTCGGCGAAGACGATGCTGCCGGTGGAGTCGACGGTGCGCTCGGTCTTGAGCGCCGCTTTCGAGTCGCAGTCGGCGACGGCGGCTCTGTAGGCGAGCGGCGCGCCGACCTTGTAGCCGGGGATGACGCTCATCGGGATGGCGAGCTCGACGGCCCAGCCGGCCTGTTGCAGCGCCGAGACCGCCTTGATGCCCTTGGCGGGCCTGGTGCCCCAGCGCACGAGCGTGGGAATCGCGCGGGCGTCGCCGGGAAAGATGGTGAGCGTGTGGCCGGCGAGCGTGAGCGCGATGTGGTCCTCGCCCGGCTTGGCCGCCCTGGTGCGGACGAAGTAGCTGTCGCGCACGTCGACGAGGAGCAGGAGGGTCTGCCCCTCGGTGTTGCACTTGAGGGTGAACGACAAGTTGGGATCGCGGGCGCCGGCGTCGATGCCGGCGACTTCGCCCCAGTCGTCGGTGAGGCCGTCGAGCGTCACGGTGCCCGGCTCGGCCGGGCCGCAGGGCAGGTCGGCGGCGCGCGCCGCCGTCGCCGAGGTGAGCACCAGGAAGAGCGCGGCCGGGGCTAGCGCGTGCTTCATTGGCGACGCAGTATATGCTAGACCACCCGGATGCTCGAAACACTCTCGCGCGGGTTCCGCAACGCCAAAGCTCGCCTGACCGGCGTCGCCGAGCTGACGCCGGACAACATCGAGGACGCGCTGCGCGACGTGCGCATGTCGCTGCTCGAAGCCGACGTCGAGTTCAAGGTCACCAAGACGTTCCTCGATCGCGTGAAGGAAAAGGCGATCGGCGAGACGGTGAAGCTGCGCGCCAAGGCCGGCGACCGCGCCTTGTCGGCGACGCCCGAGCAACACTTCGTGCGCATCTGTCAGGAGGAGCTGATCGACCTGATGGGGCCGATCGACACCGACCTCGACTGGGCCAAGAAGGGCCCGACCTCGATCATGATGGTCGGCCTCCAGGGCTCGGGCAAGACGACCACGGTCGGCAAGCTGGCGCGCTGGCTCGAGAGGAACAAGAAGCGGCCGATGCTGGTGGCCGCCGACATCTACCGTCCCGCCGCCGTCGAGCAGCTCAAGGTGCTCGGCGGGCAGCTCGGCATGCCGGTGTTCTCGATGGAGAACACGACGCCGCCCGAGATCTGCGAGGCCGCGGTCAAGCGCGCCTACGAGACCAACCGCGACGTCGTGATCTTCGATACCGCCGGCCGCCTGGCGATCGACGAGCCGCTCATGGCGGAGCTCGACGAGATCAAGAAGCGGACCAAGCCGAACGAAGTGTTCTTCGTCATCGACGCGATGATCGGCCAGGACGCCGTCAAGACGGCCAAGACGTTCAACGACCGCGTCGGCGTCACCGGCGTGATCCTGACCAAGCTCGACGGCGATGCCCGCGGCGGCGCGGCGCTGTCGATCAAGGAGGTCACGGGCAAGCCCATCAAGTTCCTCGGCATGGGCGAGTCGCTCGACAAGCTCGAGGAGTTCCGGCCCGAGGGGCTCGCGTCGCGCATCCTCGGCATGGGCGACATCGTCGGCCTGATGAAGGACTTCGAAGGCGTGGTCGACGCCGAGAAGGCCGAAGAAGACGCCGTCCGCATGTTGAAGGGGAAGTTCGACATGCAGGACTTCCTCGATCAGATCCGCGTGATCCAGAAGATGGGGTCGCTGAAGGACCTGTTCGAGAAGATGCCGTTCTTCCCGGGCGGGCTGCCCGAGGGCGTGAGCCTCGACGACAAGGAGCTGGTGAAGATCGAGGCGATGATCTCCTCGATGACGGCGCAGGAGCGGTCGCATCCCGAGCACTTCGTGGTGACGTCGTGGGAGACGATCACCAATCCCAACGGGCAGCAAATGCGGCGGCGCAAGGGCGCCGACTACGACGAGAAGCGCGTCAAGCGCGTGGCCAAGGGCTCGGGGCGCAAGGACACCGAGGTCAAGGAGCTGCTCAACAAGTTCGCAATGATGCGGCAGATGATGTCGCAGATGGGCGCGCAGTCGGGGCTGCTCGGGAAGATCCCGGGGTTCAAGCAGATCGCGCAGATGAAGAAGCTGGCGGGCATCGACGTCGGGCAGCTCATGGGCGCGGCGGGGATGCCGGCGCTGGAGCGGAAGTTCTCGGTGCCGAAGTCGAACGTGAACAAGAACAAAGAGAAGCGGAAGCGCAAAGAGGCGCGCAAGCAGCGCAAGAAGAACAAGAAGCGGTAGCGGGCGTCAGCGCTCGCTCGTCGTCGTCGCCCTCGCCTTTCGCATCTCGTCGCCGCCCTGGCAGTAGATCACGATCCCCATCGTCAGAACCGTATCGAGCGCGAAGTTGCCGGCGACGCCGCTCCACAGGAGCGCCTGGTCGGTGGTGCTCGACGGCGCGAGCGTCCAGCCGCCGCGCGCGAGGCCGGCGAAGGTGAGCGCGGTGGTGGCGGCGTCGAAGACGCTGCCGACCGCGATGAGGGTCGCGCCGATCACCTTCTTGCGATGACCGTCGGCGCGCGCGGCCGGCACCGCGACGAGGAGCGCCACGGCGAGCACGAGCGCGCGCATCAGAAGCGCACCGTCATCAGCGACGCGGTCGCGCCGGTGCGCGCGCGATCGACGTCGGCGGCGCCCTGGACGTAGAGCGGGATGCCGATGCCGGAGAGATCGCGGTCGGGGCCCCCGTCACCGTCGACGACGCCGGCCAGGACGATCATGCGGTGTCCGCTCGCCGCGTCGGCGCGTGCGGGCGCCGTGAACCAGAGCAGCATCATCACGGCGATCAGCGGGCGCATGCAGCCTCCTCGACGAAGCGCGCGACCCGGTCGCAGACGTCGGCCTCGTCGAGGCCGGCGAAGAAGTGGCCGCGGCCGGGCAGCACCTCGTGACGGGCCCAGGATCGCCCATCGACCCACGCCTGTAAGCGGCCCACCTCACAGAACTGATCGGCGTCGCCGTCGACGAAGAGCCAGGGGACGCGGCGATCGAGGGCGCGCTCGACGACGGCGACGCGATCGGGCGCGTGGCCCAGGATCGTCGTCGGGAAGCCGACCGCGGCGCAGGCGGCGACGCCGGCGCCATCGGCGATGGCGCGCGCGGCCATGAGCGCGCCGAACGAGTAGCCGACGAGCGCCACACGCGGCGCGCCCTGCTCGCGCGCCCAGGCGACCGCGGCGGCGACGTCTTCGTGCTCGGCGGCGCCGCCGGTGGGCGTGCCCTCGGAGCCGTCGAGGCCGCGGAAGTTGAAGCGCACCGTCGACAAGCCGCGCGCGGCGCAAGCGTCGGCGAGCGCTACGACGAGCGGGTTGTCCATGCGTCCGCCGAACGCCGGATGCGGATGGCACACGATCGCGGCCGGCGCGCCGTCACGTAGCTGCGCCTCGCCCTCGAGCGTGAAGCCGGCGACCGGGATCCTCACCACACGAGCACGTAGACGATCCCGCCGATGGCGGCGAGGGCGACGAGCACGCCGAGCACGATGAGCGCCATCTCCGGCGGGCGCGACACCGCGATCGGGCGCGACATCGACGACGGATCGGGCGCGTTCGGCTCCGACTCCTCGAGCTTGCGCAGGTAGACCTCGGCCGGATCGTGATAGCGCATCGAGGTCGCGCCGAGCGTGACGGTGTCGCCGTCGTGGAGCTGGCGCGCGTTGGTGACGTGCTCGCCGTTGACCGCCACGGCGTGGGTGCCGCCCGAGCGGATGGTCACGCCGAGCTCGTCGCGCTCGAGGGCGGCGTGCTCGCGCCACATGTCGACGTCGTCGAGCCGCAGGTCGTTGCCGGCGGCGCGCCCGAGGATGTAGGTGCGGCCGACGTCGCCGATGGTGAGCATGACGCCGGTCTGCGGCCCGTCGAGGACGCGCAAGGACGGCTGCGCCTCGCCAGGGCCGAGGCGCTCGAGCAGATCGCGGACCATGCCGCGCGCCATCGACAGCGAGCTCTCGGGCCGCGCCTCGGTGCCGGCGTGCGACGAGGGGATCGACACCTGCAGCGCGTAGTCGCCGATGGTGATGCGATCGCCCTCACGCAAGGGCTGCCTCAGGCCGGTGGCCACGACGGTGCCGTTGAGCCGGGTGCCGTTGGTCGAGCCGTCGTCGACGAGGTAGTAGGCGCCTTTGCGCCGCTCGATGCGCGCGTGCACCAGGGAAACGCGTGCGTCCGGTAGGAGCACGTCGACACCGCCACGGCGGCCGAGCAGGATCTGGGCGCGGTCGGCATCGAACTCGTAGCGGAAGACGCGGCGTGAGCCGGAGTCGCCGAGCGCGCTGACCTCCAATCGCAGGGGCACACCTCATCATGCTAAAGGCTCCCTTCGGCGGCAACTCGGCCGCGCTTGTCGACGGTGACGGTGACGCCGCCATCCCGGTCGGTACGCATCACGCGGGCGCCGACGCCGCGCCAGCGGGCGACCACGCCGGGGTTGGGAAAGCCCCAGCGGTTGCGCTCACCGACGGAAATGACGGCCAGTGCCGGATGGGTCGCGGCGACGAGCTCGGCAGTCGACGAGGTCTTGGAGCCATGGTGCGGCACCTTGACGACGTCGGCGGCGACCGGACCGCGCGCCAGCAGGTCGGCCTCGCCGTCGGCCTCGAGATCGCCGGCGAACAAGAGCGACCGGCCGCGCCAGCCGACGGCGACGACCAGCGAGTTGTCGTTCTCGCCGCGCGCCGGATCGACGGCCAGCGCGCCGTGCTCGTCAAAGGGCGCCAGCGGCCGAACGCGCGCGCCCCCGAGATCGAGCGGCCGCGGAAGGCCGAGGGGAACGTGGCGCCGCGCCGCCGCCTCGAGCAGCGCCACGGTGCCCGGCTGCGTGGTCTCCTGGCCGTTGGTCCAGATCTCGCCGACGTCGAAGTTCTCGACGAGCGTGGCCAGGCCGTTGGCGTGATCGGGGTGCGGATGCGAGAGCACCATCAGATCGATGCGGCGGATGCCGCGCCGCCACAGGAACGGCGCGATCACCTGCCGGCCCGGATCGAAGCGCGGATCGAACGAGCCGCCGCCATCGACGACGAGGACGCGGCCGTGCGGCAGCTCGACCACGCAGGCGTCGCCCTGGCCGACGTCGAGGAAGGTCGCGGTCAGCGTCTCGCCGTGCGCACGCGACCAGGCGCGCCACGCCGCCGACGCGCCGAGCACGAGCGCGCAGACGGCGACGATGCGGAGCGCCCTGCTCCCGCGCGCTGCGATCGCGACCAGCGCCACGTACCACGTCACGATCTCGACGAGGTTCGGCGCCGGCACGCGCCAGGCCGGCGCCACGCGCGCGAACCACACGGTGAACACCGCCATCATGTGCGACAGCCAACCGGCGGCGTGGAGCAGCCAGCCGGCACCGGGCGCGTGCAGCGACGCGGCCACGCAGCCGGCGAGCCCGACGGGGACCACGCCGAGCTCGGCGAGCGGCACGACCACCAGGTTCGAGACGATCCCCGCCGGCGCCAGCTGTGCGAAGTGCCAGGCGCCGATCGGCGCCGTCGCCACGATCGCCGCCGCCGACGCCGCGCACAGCCGCAGCGCCCAGCGCCCGAGGCGAAGCGGCAGCGGCCCACCCGCGCCGCGCGGCGACCAGCGCCGGGCGAGAAAGCTGGTGCCCGCAGCGGCGGCAAACGAGAGCTGGAACGACGGATCGAAGAGCTCGAGCGGCGAGCCACACAGGATCACCAGCGCGGCGATCGCCAGCGCCTGTGCCGCCGTGGTGCGTCTCCGCAGCGCGACCGCGCCGAGCCAGGCGAACGCGACGATGCACGAGCGCACCGTCGCCACCTGCGCGCCGGTGACGACCGTGTAGGCCCACACCGCGGGCAGCGCCGCCGTCGCCGCCCAGCGCTGCACCGGCCGCGTCGCCGCCAGCGCCGGCACGCGCACGAGCGCGCGGCGCAGCCCGACGTAGAACAGGAAGGCCGCGATCGCCAGGTGCAGCCCGCTCACCGACAGGACGTGCGAGACGCCGGCGGCGCGGAAGGCGTCGTCGAGCGGGCGCGGCACATCGCCGCGATCGCCGAGCACCAGAGACTCGACCAGAGCACGTGCGTCGCCTTCGAGGCGTACGCGGACCTCGGCGAGCATGCGCGCCCGCCAGGCGGCGAGCACCCGCGCCACGCTGCGCTCGGGCGGCACGTCGATGCGCGACAGCGCCGCCGCGTGCGCGCTGGCGACGGCGGCGATCCCGTCGGCGGCCGCACGGCGCGCACCGTCGGGCGCGCCCGGGTTGACGAAGCCGCGCGGACGATGCAGCTCGGCCGGCACGCGCACGCGATCGCCGGGCAGGAGCGCCTCGAGCGGCGGCCCGTCGAGCGCCACGAGCACGCGCGCCGCGACCGTGCGCCGCACGCCGTCGCGCTCGACCGCGATCAGATCGATGGGCACGCGCGCGCCGTCGAGCGTGCGCTCCGGCGTGTCGGCGACGAGGCCGTCGAGCGTCCAGCGCGCCCCATCGGTGAGCTCGGCCGGCGGCCGTGGGCGTGAGCCCGCCACCGCGACCAGGCCGATGGCCGCCGCCAGCCCGAGCGCCGAGCGCCCGAACAGGCGCTCGCGGCGCGCGGCGAGCAGCATCGCGCCCGACATCGCGCCGGCGAGGAGCGCGGCGGCGAGCGGCGGCACGGCGAGCCACTCACCGACGGCAATTCCGGCCGCCAACGCCAGCGAGACGAGGCCCAGCGCAGAAATCATGCAGACCTTCTCGTCGGCTCGCGCGAGAAGTTGCGGGGTCGCGCGAAAAAAGATTTCGAAAAAGACTTCGAAAAATTCGAAAAAAATCTTCGCGCGAGCGCGAAACTTTTTTCGGCGGTGCACGATAATCAGGCGTCATGAGGAGAGCTGCGCTCGTCACCGCGCTGTGCGGGATCGCGCTGGTCGCGCTCACGTGGGCGGCGATCGCGACGGCGCGCGGGCTGCCGGCGTCCCTGCCGCGCCACCTCCTCTTGTATGTCGCGGCCGGCTTCGCCTGGCTGGCGGCGTCGCTCGTGGTGCTGCGCTTGCCGACATCGCGCGCGCAGCTCGCGATCGTGGCGCTGGTGGCGCTGGCGCTGCGCGTGCCGGCGTGGCTGACGCCGCCCACGCACTCGGACGACGTGCACCGCTACCTGTGGGACGGGCGCGTGCAGCGCGCGGGCATCAATCCCTATCGCTGGGCGCCCGACGCGCCGGAGCTGACGGCGCTGCGTGACGACGGCTGGGGGCGCATCAACAACCGCGCGCTGCCGACGATCTATCCGCCGCTGGCCGAGGCGGCGTTCGCGGCGGCGCCGTCGCTCGGCGCGTGGAAGCTGGTGGTCGCGCTCGGCGATCTCGGCGTCGCGCTCCTCCTTTATATGGGGCTCGCCGACCGGCGACGGCTGGTCTTGTGGGCCTGGTCGCCGCTGGTGGTCCTCGAGCTCGGGGTCAACGCGCACGTCGATGCGCTCGGCATCGCACTCCTGGTCGCGGGCCTGTTGGCGTGGCAGCGCGGGCGGACGTCGGCGGCGGGAGCGCTCGTCGCGGCGGCGGCGGCGGTCAAGCTGCTGCCGGTGGTGGCGCTGGTCGGCATGCGACGACGGCGCACGCTGCTCGTCGCGGCGGTCGTGGCGCTGGCGCTGGCGATTCCGTACGCGACGGCGGGGCCGCGCATGGCCGGCAGCCTCGGCGAGTACGGCCGGCGCTGGCGGGTGAACGACGGCGCCTATGCCCTGCTCTACGCCGGCGCCGAGCGGCTGGTGGCGCATTCGCGTTTCGCCGGGCGCTACGACATGGCGGCGTCGCCACGGCTGGCGCGCCTCGTGACCGGGCGCGATCGCGACACCCTGTTTCCCGACGAGGTCGCGAGCTTCGTGGCGCGTGCCTGGGCGGGCGCGATCTTTCTCGCCGTCGTCGCCTGGGCGCTGTGGCGACGACTGTCGGCGATCCGGCTCACCGAGGCGGCCATCGGCGCGTTCGTGCTGCTCACGCCGGCGCTGCATCCGTGGTACGCGCTATGGCTGTTGCCGCTCGTCGCCGTCGGTGGCTCGCCGGCGTGGTTGGTGCTCGCGCTGCTCGTGCCGCTCGGCTATCTGCCGCTCGACGGGTGGCTGGCGGGCGGACCGTGGCGCGATCCGGTGTGGACGCGCGCGCTCGAGCATGGTCTGACGCTCGTGGCGCTGGCCATTGACCGCTGGCAAGCGTCCGGTATCATCGTGAAATTCGGGGAAACCCAATCCCCGGTGTGGAGGCGGTCCTGAGGGGCATTGCGATCATCGGCTTGACGCTCATGGCAGCGACGGCGACAGCGGCCACGGTCCGCGGCACCGTCATGCTTCCACCCGAGCCGCGCCCGGCCGATCACGACGCCCACTGGCGCGTGGAGAACGGCGTCCTGGCCGTCGGGCCGCGCGTGCCCGACCCGCGCCTCGATGTGATCGTGGTGCTCGAAGGCGCGCCCGCCGGCAAGACGCAGCTGCCCAACGCCACCGTCGACATGCACGGCCTCCGGCTCGATCCGCGCGTGTCGGTGATCCCGGTCGGCGGCACGGTCGAGTTCAAGAACGACGATCGCGTGCCGCACACGCTCTACGTCGAGAAGGCGACCACGCTGATGCCGCCGGCGCCGACGCCGGCGGGGCAGGCGCGAACGCAGAAGTTCTACGCCGCGGGCGAGTATCGCGTGCGCGACGAGGAATATCCGCACATCGACGGCACCGTGCTCGTGGTGCAGACGCCGTACGTGGCACGGCTCGACGACAAGGGCGCCTTCAAGCTCGACGTGCCCGAGGGCAAGTACACGCTCAAGGTCTACTACCGCGATCGCTGGGCGGTGACGCAGGCGCTCGAGGTGACGGCGCACTCGACCGAGGTCAACGTGCAGGTGCCGGCGGCGACGGCAGCGGGAGCCAAGCCCTGATGTTCTGGTCGAAGACATGGTTCCTGCTCGTCGCGCTCATCGGAGGGCTCGCGGTGGCGGTGGCGCTGCTGACGGCGCGGCCGATGCAGCGCGATCTCGAGCACGAGACCGGCGCTCGGCTCGAGCGGGCGCAGCATTCGGCGTCGCTGCTGCTCAAGGTCAACGCGCGCAAGTGGATCGATACCGCGGCGCAGGTGGGGACGGACGCGGTGCTCGTCGAGGCGCTGGAGCAGGCGACCAAGGGGCCGGCCGACCTCGGGCTCGTGCACAAGACGGTGCAGGAGCGGCTGCGCTACTTCAACGACAAGATGAAGGTGGACCTCGTCTGGGCGACGGACGCGCGCGGGCGGGTGATCGCGCGCGTCGGGCTCGACGAGCAGGTCTACAAGGACGGCATCGAGGGCTTCCCGCTCGTCGCCGACGCGCTGCGCGGCTATCGCGGCGACGACACCTGGTCGCTCGGCGGCAAGCTGTATCGTGTGGCGGCGTCGCCGGTGATCGCGCGCGATCACTACGCGGGCTCGCTGGTCGTCGGGCAGGAGGTGGCGGGCGAGCTGGCGCAGTCGATGAAGCGCGTGCTCGACGTCGACGTGGCGTTCCTCCTGCGCGGGCGGGTGCTGGCGGCGTCGGCGCAGCTGCCGATGCTCGGGCAGCTGCCGCTGCTCGTCGATCAGCACTTCGACGAGATGGCGGCCAGCGGGCGGTCGCTGCCGCTCGAGGTCGATCAGGGCGGCGAGGGCTACCTCGTCGTGGCGGCGCCGTTCGCCGGCGAGGCGGAGGATCACAAGGCGGCGTACGCCTTGATCGTGCCGCGGCAGCCAGCGGTGACGTTCGGGTACCTGGCGTCGGAGCTGTTGTCGACGGATCCGAAGACGCTGCCGTGGATACAGCTGGCGCCGATCGGCGGCGGCCTCTTGCTGGCGCTGATCATCGGCTTTCTGCTGATGCGCGTGGAGGCGATCGGGCCGGCCAAGCGGCTGGCGCGCGCGTCGCAGTCGTTGGCGCGCGGCGAGATCACGCGGCTCGACGACGATCGGCACCCCGGACGTTTCGGGACCGTGGCGCGCTCGGTGAACACGACGCTCGACCGGCTCGGCTCGGCGTCGCGCATGACGATGACACCACCGCGCGGGTTCGGCGCGGCGCCGGAGCCGTTCGGCTCGTCGCGGCCGGAGCCGTTCGCGCCGGCGCGGGCGGAATCCTTCGCGCCGCCGCGGTCGGAGTCCTTTGCGCCGCCGCGGCCGGAGTCCTTCGCGCCGCCGCGGCCGGAGTCCTTTGCGCCGCCGCGGCCGGAGCTCTTGCACGAACGGCCGCCGCAACCGGTGCCGACGTTCGAGCGGCCGCAGACCGACACGGAGCCGCCGTCGGTGCCGGAGTTCGAGAACCGCGCGACCAACGCACGGGCGCGCGCGCCGGAGCCGCCAGCGCCGCCGAAGATGCCGCTCCTCAGCGACGTCGGGGCGGGCGACACGAGCGAGCTCCGGCAGACCAACGTGCGCAACGGACCGGTGGTGACGTCGGGGCCGGCGGCGCCGACGATGCATGCGGACGCGCCGGGGCGCACCGACACCGAGCCGACGAACATGGGACCCGACTTCGTCGAGTCACCGTCGGAGGTGTTCACGCCGATCACGCACAAGATCGCGACGCCGCGGCCGATGCCGGCGCCGCAGGGGCTGAGCGCGGCAGGCTCGAGCGCACAGCGCGATCCGTTCGACGATCAGACCGCGGTGGCGAGCCCGACCGAGGCGCTGTTGCGCGCGGCGCGCGAGGTCTCGCAGGTGGCGCCGAATCCGGCGGAGGCGGAGCTGGAGCAGGAGTTCCGGCAGGTCTACCGCGACTTCATCGAGACCAAGCAGGCCTGCGGCGAATCGACCGACGGCATCACCTACGACAAGTTCTCGGGCAAGCTGCGCTCGAACCGGCAGCAGCTCATCACGCGCTACGCCTGCAAGTCGGTCAAGTTCCAGGTCTACGTCAAAGACGGCAAGGCCGCGCTCAAGGCCACGCCGATCACTTCGTAGCCCGCGGCAGCGCCACCGTGAACACGGCGCCGCCGCCGGGCGCGCCACCCACGCGGATCTCGCCGCCGTGGTCGGTGACGATGCGGTGCACGATGGCCAGGCCGAGGCCGGTGCCGCGCGGCTTGGTCGTGAAGTACGGCGTGAAGAGCTTGGCGCGCGCCTCGTCGCTGAGGCCGGGGCCGTCGTCGGCGACCTCGAGCTCGACGTGGCCCCCGTCGGTGTCCGTGCGCGTGGTGACGCGGATGCCGCCCGTGCCGGCGACCGCGTCGCGTGCGTTCTCCACGAGGTTGATGACCACCTGCGTGAGCTGCTCTTTGTCGGCGAGCGCGCGCGGCAGGTCGCGCGGCAGGGTCAGGTCGAGCGGGGTCTCGCCGCCCTTGTAGAGCGCGAGCGCGGCATCGACGATCTCGGAGACGTCGACCGGCGCCAGCGTCGGCGCCGGCATGCGCGCGAACGACGAGAACTCGTGCACGATGCGCTTGAGGCGGCCGACCTCGTCGAGGATGGTCTGCGCCGACTCGCCGAAGAGCGCGTCGAACTGCGCGGCCGACTTGGAGTGCGCGCGCTGCAGCGTCTCGATCGCCATCTGGATCGGCGTCAGCGGGTTCTTGATCTCGTGCGCGATGCGCTGCGCGATCTCGCGCCACGCCGCCACGCGCTCGGCACGCACCAGCTCCTCGCGCGCGCCCGCCAGATCGCGGGTCATGGAGTTGAAGGTGGCGGCGAGCTCGCCGACCTCGTCGCGCGTGCGCACGGGCACCGACGCGTCGAGCGAACCGCCGGCGACGGCCACGGCCCCGTCGGCGAGCTCGCGCAAGGGCCCGGTGATGCGGCGCGCGACGAGGGCGCCGGCGAGCAGGGCCAGCACGAAGCCGCCGACGCCGAGCGCCACCGAGGCCCAGCTGATGACGGCGAGGGTCTCGTCGAGCCGATCGTTCGACACCGCGATCTCGACGCGCGCGGCCGGCTCGCCGTCGGGACCCGGCAGCTCGATCACGCGGTGCTGCCAGCGCCTGGGCGGCGCCGGGCCGTTGGCGGCGACGAGCGTGCCGTCGGCGGCGTAGAGCCGCGCCGACGGCAGCAGCTTGACGAAGGCATCGCCGACGAGCCGCCCGCCGACGATGACCACGCCGGCCGAGCGATCGCCGAAGACGCGGTTGACCTCGCGGGCCGACTCGAGCGCGAGCACGTCGCGCGCACGGCCGCCGTCGAAGACCTGATCGCGCACCAGCCGCGGCCGACCCTGCGCGCGCCGCGCCACCGCGAGCGCATCGGAGTCCCGGTCGCCGACGCGCCCCGTGAAGTGGCCGGCGGCGATCACCTCGCCCGAGCGCTCGTCGACGATCTCGAGGATGTCGAAGCCGAGCGCCTTCATGCCGGCGCGGGCGCGCTCCTGGGTCGCGCGCGCCACGTCGTCGTCGAGCTCCTGCGCCTTGGCCAGCTGCACCAGCACCGGGCCGAGCAGGCGATCGTCGGTGTTGGCGACGCGCGCGGTGGCGGCTTCGACCTCGTCGGCGAGGCGGGTGTACTCGCCCGTGACCTGGGCCTCGGCGCGATCGAGCGTCTCCTGGAAGTCGGCGCGATAGCGCTCGACCACGACGACGCGGGCCACCGCCGTGAGGGCGGCGATGGGCAGAAGCGCCACCGCGGCGAACGCGACGGTCAGCTTCGTCTGCAGGCGCACGGCGACAATGAGCATACTACGCGCGCGCGCCCGAGCACCTTCCGCGCGGCGCGGCCAAAGCGCGATTCAACGCAAGTGATTCGCGCCTTAGTGGGAGAGCCAGTGGGCGTCGGCCCAGCCGGCGCGGCCGGCGCCGTCGACCGTCAGGTCGCGCAGCTCGGGGGCGACGAACAGGCGGGCGGCGCGCACGAACAGCGGCACCACGCGCGTGGCGTCGAGGTCGACGGCAGCGCCGGGGGCGCGTTGCAGCGCGGCGCGGGCGGCCGCCGGATCGACGGCGGCGACGAGCGCGAGCGCCGTCAGCGTGGGGTCGGGCGCCGGCGGCGCGGCGGTGCCGAGCAGGAGCTGGTAGCGGCCGGCCTCGACGCGCGCCTGGTAGGTGGCGGCATCGACGGCGTCGACGCTCAGCTCCACGCCCGCGCGCGCCAGATCGGCGAGGATGCGCTCGGCGACGTCGCGATCGTCGAACCGCGAAGCGTCGACGAGCAGCGCCAGCTTCGGGCGCGTCTGCCCCCAGCGGCGCTCGGCCTCGCTCTTGGCGCGCGCCGGATCGTAGGTCGCCTTGACCACCGTCGCCGGCTCGCGCACGGTGAGCCGGCGCAGGCGATCGCGGTTGATGGCGAGCGCGAGCACGCGGCGCACCACGTCGGCGTCGGCGATGCGGCCGACCGCGACGAAGCCGGTGAGCGCCTGCGGGCCGTCGACGGTGACGGCGGCGCGGCGCGGCCCGGTGGCGTCGAGCGCGGCGAGGGCGTGGCGCGCTGCCTGGATCGAGCCGACCTCGTAGCTGCCGGCCTCGTCGCTGCGCGCGCTGAAGGCGCGCAGCGCCAGCGTGTTCAGGTAGGCGCGCCCGGCGAAGCAGCCGGCGTTGGCCGAAAGGCGCACGCCGCCCGCGTCGCTGCCGTCGACGACGAAGGGGCCCGAGCCGATCGGCCGCTTGTGCGACTCCACCGTCGGCGGCGGCGCGCCGCCCGGGGTCACCGCCGCCGCCGGCGTCGACAACAGCAGCGCCAGCTCCGGCGTGGGGCGCGACAGCTCGAGCTCCACGGTCGCGGCACCGACGGCGCGCGCCGACTTCACCGGCGCCAGCGGCCAGCCGGCGGGATCGTGCAGCGCGCGCGCGATCGACGCCGCCACGTCGCGCGCGACGAGCGGCGTGCCATCGGAGAAGTGCACGTCGGGGCGCAGGGCCAGCCGCGCGCGCAGGGCGCCGTCGGGGTTGTCGAGCGCCAAGGCCAGCGACGGGCGCGGCTTGCCGTCGGCGCCGATGACGAACGGCGTGTCGAACACGAGCGCCGCCACCTCTGCGTCGCCCGGCCCGCCACGCAGCGGATCGAACGTCGTCGGGGCCGAGGCCAGCGCCGCCTGCGCGCCGCCGCCGTATTGCGCGCGCGTCTCGGCGTGCGCCGTCGCCGCGATCATCAACAGCACGAGCGACGCGCGCATCAGTTGACCATCCACAGCTCGGTGCGCCGCGCCGCGCGATCGCGCACCGCCGCCACCAGCTCGGCCCGCCCGTCGCCGTCGACGTCACCGGCGGCGAGCGCGCGCACGTTGCCCGGCAGCCGATCGGCGCGATAGGCCACCGGCAGGCCTGCCGCCAGCGCGCGCACCACGATCGCATCGGCCTCGCCCGGCTGCACCGGCTCCGACGTGGCCACGAACTCGCCGCGATCGAGCGCCACCAGCGCCACCTGCGCGCCCACGCCGCGCACGGTCAGCGGCATCGCAGGCGCCAATGCCGAAGCGCCGAGCGAAACCCACAACGTGCCGGCGGGATCGATCGCCGCCATCGGCGCCGCCCGCGCCGGCCGCGCCCCGCCGCGCAGCCCGGCGACGGTCCAGAAGCGCTCCGGCAGCCCCGTCGCCGGCGTGCAGCCCGCCGCCGCGAACACGTCGACACCCGCGGGCAGCTCGCACGTCGCCGCCACGCCCGGGAACGACCAGCCGCGCGCCACGATCGTCTTGCCGCGCGCCGGCGCGTAGAGGCCGTCGGCGTACAGCGACGAGCGCGCCGTCACCGCGCCGCGATCGACGACGACCGTCGCCACCGGCGCGCGCGGCATCGTCGCCGCCGGCCGTCCGCCGAGCGGGAAGCGGCGCCGCTCGGTCAGCCGCGCGCCGTCCCAGCCCCACACGATCGCCTCGGTCGCCGTCGCGCCGACCACCTCGGCGCGCCCATCGCCGTCGACGTCGCCGACGTCGAGCGCGAGCACGTCGACGTCACCCACCGGCACGCCGCGCGCCTGCCAGCGCCCCGGCGGCGTCGTCACCGGCGGCAGGTAGGCGCGCAGCTCGGCGTCGAGCGGCGTCTCCACGTAGAGGTGCGCGCGCAGCTCCGTCGGCGCCGTCCACGGCGACGCGCTCAGCGCCACCACGCTCCCCGAGGCGCGCAGCCGCCCGCCGCCGACGTCGAGATCGAGCCGAACCAGCCGCTCGTATCCCGCCGCGCGCGCCCACGCGGCGTCGCCGTCGCCACGCGTCACCGAGCGCAAGCCGAGCTTGCGCAGCCGCGCGATCACCAGCGCCGCCAGATCGTCGCCGAGCCGCGGCCACGATCCCGCCACCGCCACCGCCACGTCGAGGTCGCGCGCGGGCACGAGGTGCGGGCGTGCCTTCTCCACGACGGCGTCGGCGAACGCGTCGAGCGTCCCGCGCGACGGCTCCGCCGCGGTCAGAAGCGCCAGCGCGAGAAGCCAGCCGATGCGACGCACCACCACCGTGGCATCATACGCAAACCGGCGGCGCGATCACGATTTCGGACGGTTGGCCGCGAATTCCGGAAATCACGAATCCGGACGCGAGCCGCAGCTCCGGGCGTCAGTCGCGGTGCCGGACGCGGTCCACCACCGCCCGCGCCAACGCCAGCGGCGCAAACGCCAGGCGCGCCACCCGCCGGATGACGCCGCGCGCCGTCGCCCCGAGGTAGCTCGGATAGTCCTCCCGCCGCACCGGCGCCGGCTTCACCTTCTTGACCGCCCGCCGCTCGTTCATGCGCTGAAAGTCGCGATCGTGCTCGCGCGCCAGCACCTCCGGCGTCGGCGGAATCTCCACCTTCGACGCCGCCTTCGCCCGCACGCGCCTGACCGCCGCCGCCGGGCGCGCCGCCGCCTTCTGCTTGCGCCGCGCCGCCTCCCGGTCGAGCGCCCGCTTGCTCGCCTTGGCCGCGTCGCGATTCTCGACGTGGCTACCCTGAATCTTGTAGAAGCCGGGGCCCGGAACATTCGGGTTGCGCTTGGCCATGCAGCGAGGTGAAGCAAGGCGCATACCGCCTTATAACTTCGCGGTGACGTCCGAAGCGCGCCCGCTGCCGCACACGCTCGTCGCCCACATCCCGCTCGTGGTGTGGGGCATGAGCTTCGTGTTCGACGTCCTGTCCTACTTCGGCGGCTCGCCGTTCGTCGAGGCCGCGCTGTTCAACGTCGTCGCCGGGCTCGTCGCCATGCTGGCGGCGGGCGTCACCGAGGCGTGGGACTATCGGACGCGCCTTTCGCCCGGCTCGCCGGCGCGCCGCTTCGCCCGCTGGCACGGCGTCGCCAACCTGGTCGCCACCGCGCTCTTCGTCGCCAGCCTGGCGTTACGCGCTCACGAGCGCGGCGCCGTCGCCACGCCGCGCGGGCCGTTCGTGCTGTCGGCGCTCGGCGTGGCCGTGCTCGGCGTGGCCAGCTGGATCGGAGGTCTCGTCGACTGGGAGTACGCGGCTACCACGCGCCGTCAATCTCGAGACGCCCATTGACCACGCGGTCGACGACGCGCGGCGCGCCCACGCCGACGCGCGCCAGGAACACCGCGCACGCCTCGGCGACCATGGCGCCCACTTGCGGCGGCGGATCGGCCCAGCCGTCGACAGCGAGCTTGGCCCGCCCGTGCGCGCGCTCGGCGACGCCGAGCGTGCCGGTGTCGAAGCTGACCGACCAGAAGTCGCCGACGCGCGCCATCAGCTGATCGGGCGTCGCCGACGCCAAGAACGTGCCCCACACCGTCGACACCGCGGCGGCCATGGTCGCGCGGGTCATCTCGCGGAGCAGGCGCAGCGTCGGCGGATCGCCGAAGCGCGCCTCGCACGCCGCCAGCACCTCGAGCCACGCGCCGAGCGGGATCCAACCGTCGTCGACGTGCGCGGCGTGCAAAAACGCGTGCTCGGGAAACTGCGCCGCGATCTGTGCGATCGTCGCCGCCCCCTCGCGGTCGCGCAGATAGCGCAGCGACGACCGTACCAGTCGACCCGAAATCGAGGCCGAGATCGAGGGCGTCTTTGCGGTCACTTGCGCGCCTCCAGCTTCATCACGCGCTCCTTGAGCTCACGGTTCTCGTCTTGCAACTTCTCGACCGCGTCGCGCAGCCCGCGCACCTGCTCGTCCTGCGCGCTGCCCTCGGCCAGCTTGCGCGCCACCTCGCGCGCGCGCCGGCGCACGCGCCCGTCGAGATCCTTGCCTTCGGCGCGCTTCAAGGCGCCCACGGCGTCGGGATCGCCGAGCACGCGCAAGGCCTCGACGGCGGCGATGCGCGCGCGGAAGTCGCGATCGTCGAGCAGCTCGCACAGCCGCTCGCGCACCCGCCGCTTGTGCTGCGGATATTCGGCGCCGAGCACGCCGAGCACGGCGATGGCCGCGCGCCGGCCGATCACCGGCTTGCCATACGCCGCCGCCACGAGCGCGATCTCGATGCCGCGCTCGTCGCGCAGCTCGGCGATGCCCGACAGGCACATCGACTGGATCACGTCGAGGTACGAAGGCCGCTTCATGGCCGCGACCAGCGCGTCGAACGCGCGCGGCGAGCGCGTCTTGGCCAGCGACATCGCGCTCTCGGCCTCGACGAAGTAGCTCGCGTCGCGCGCCAGCGTCGGCCCGATCGCGTCGGCCGCGCGCTCGTCGTTCCGGAAGCTGCCGAGCGCCTTCACGAGGTGGCGGCGCGCCTTGGGATGCGGCTCCTTGCCCACGGCGGCGGCGATGGCGTCGCGCGCGGCGTCGGTCTTGATCGCGCCGAGCGCCAGGCCCGCCTCGCCGCGCACGATCCACGAAGCATCCTCGCGCATCGACTTCACGAGCGCGTCGGTCACCGTCGGATTGCCCGCCTTGCCGAGGGCGCGCGCCGCGCGCACGCGGTCAATCGCGCGCTCGGCGGAGGCCAGCTGCGCGGTCCACAGCTCGTCCGCCTTCTTCTCGTCGAGCGTCTTCAGGATGTTGTTGCCGGGATCGATCACCACCTGCGACGGCTTGCCCGGAAGCGGCACCACGAAGGTCTCTTGCGCCGCCGACACCGTCAGCGTCACCTCGTGCGCCGCGCCGTCGACGACGAAGCGCACCGGCAGCGGAAAGTGGAACAGCGGCGTCTCGCCCTCCACCGTCTGCGTCTGCGCCACGACGAGCTTCGCCATCTTCTGCTCGTCGTCCCACGAGCTCTCGACCTTCAGGTCCGGATGCCCCGCCTTCCACACCCACTGCTCGAAGAAGCGATCGGGATTCCAGCCGGTCGCCTCGTCGACGGCGCGCGCCAGATCGCGCGTCTCCACCGATCCGCCCGCATGCTTGTGCACGTAGTGCTTGATCGCCTTCCAGAAGCGCGCGTCGCCGAGCTCCGAGCGCAGCATGTGCAGCACGCAGCCGCCCTTCTCGTACAGATGGCGATCGAACACGTCGATCGGCTCGTGGAACACGTTGGTGACGATGGGCCGGCGATAGCGGTGCGCATCCTCGTCGAGATACGCCTCCTGATCGCCGAGCCGATCGTAGTCGGCCTCGTCGCGCCCGGCGATGTGCTCCTTCCACACCAGCTCCATGTACGTGGCGAAGCCCTCGTTGAGCCAGCCTTCGGACCAGCTGCGGCAGGTGAGCAGATCGCCGAACCACTGATGCGCCAGCTCGTGCGAGATCAGCGGCTCCGACGAGAAATCGAGGTGCGCGCGCTCGTCGTGCAGCGTCTGATCGGTGAGCGTCGTCGCGCTCGTGTTCTCCATGCCGCCGAAGATGAACTCGGCGACGGTGATCTGCGAATAGCGCGGCCACGGATAGGCGCGCCCGGTCCGCTCGGCGAACAGCTCGATCATCTTGCCGGTGTTGCCGAACGTGCGCGGCCCGTCGCCCTCGCGCCCCGGGTTGACGAAGTAGTGCAGCTCGACGCCGCCCGCGCGCTCGGAAAGGTGCGCGTACTCGCCCGCCACCAGCGTGACGAGGTAGCTCGCGTGCGCGACCTCCTGCTTGTAGTGCACCGTGCGCCGCTCGCCCGCGACCTCGTCGGCGACGAGCGTGCCGTTCGACAGCACGGTCATCTGCTTCGGCACCGTCGCGATCACCTCCGACGTCGACTTCACGTTCGGATGATCGAAGCAGGGGAACCAGCCGCGGTTGTCCTCGTCCTGCCCCTGCGACCACGCCTGCGTGGGCCGCGCGGGATATTGCTCGTCGGGGCGGATGAAGTAGAGCCCGCGCCGCGGCGTGCAGCGATAGCGCACCACCACGTCGACGGGCGCGCCCTCCTTGCAGCCGGCGAGCTCGAACGCGACCTTGGCGCCGTCGTACGAATAGTCGAGCGCGGCGCCGTCGGCGAGCGTGACCGCGTGCAGCTGCATCTCGACCGCGTCGAGCGCCACGCGCGCGCGCCCGTCGGCGAGCGGCACCAGCGTCAGCGTGGTCACCCCGTCGACGGCAGCGGCGGCGAAGTCGAGCGCGACCTCGATGCGCAGATGGCGAACGTTGACTTCGCGCGCCGGGGTGAACGTGGCGCGCGCGCCCGGCAGCACGAACGGCAGCGCGTCTCCGCCGGCGCCGGCGAGACCCGCCTCGGCGCGGCGACACTGATGGATACGAGTCATGGCCTCCGACGATATCAGAGCGTCGGCGACGGATCGAGGCGCTTGGGCGAAACCGTCCAGACCACCTTGGCCGGGCTGTCGGCGTCGTGCCAGTCGAGCCGCACCACGGCGCCCTTCGACATCGACAGGCCCTTTTGATGCAACAGCTTCGACAGATAGTGCCCGATGGTCGGCTCGTGCCCGACGAGCGCGATGCTGCCGGCGTGATCGTGCAGCGCCAGCACGTCGCGCAGAAGATGCTTCCAGCTGCCGTCGGGCCGCATGGCCTCGTGCACGTCGAGCCCGCCGTCGAAGCCGAGCGAGACCGCCACCAGCTCGGCGGTCTCGACGGCGCGCACGAGCGGGCTCGTCACGATGCGGGCGAAGCGCACCTTCTGCCGGCTGAGCGCGCCGCCCACGTCGAGCGCCTGGCGCCGTCCTTGCCCCGACAGCGGGCGATCGTCGTCGCGCATGCCGTCGCCGTCGACGGCGTGGGCATGGCGGATCAAGAAGAGGTCCATCGCTACCCCCGCCGCGGCGGGCGCAGCTGCACCAGCGTGGCGCCCCAGCCGCCCGCCTGCTCGTCGGCGAGGCGGAAGGCGACGACCAGCTCGTGCCGCTCGAGCACCGAGTGCACGAGCCGCCGCAAGGCGCCCGTGCCCTTGCCGTGCACGATGCGCAGCTCCCAGATGCCGCGGTCGGCCGCTTCGTCGACGTACGAGGCGACGAGCTCCTTCACCTCGTGCGGCGCGAACGTGTGCAGGTCCAGCTCGCCATCGATCGGTAGCTCGACCGCCGCATCGTCAGAGGTCATGGGCTACGCCCATTCCCGAGCGCGGCCCCACGGGCCACGCGACGAAGCCGATCCAAACCGCTCGCTTCGCTCGCTCATACTCCGATCGTAGCATCCACTACGCCGCCGCGCGATATCGCAGCACCGGATTCGGCGCCACCGTCAGCTCCTCGAGGTTCGCAATCTCCAACAAGCCGCGCCGCGCCAGGTACTCGACGTGCGCCGCCGCCTCCTCGAGCGCGAGCAGGCGCCCGTACCCTGCCTGCGTGCCGAACAGCTCGTGCGCGATCTCCGCCGTCGTCCGCGGCGTGGCGCAGGCGGCGCGCACCTTGTCGAGCCGCGCGCGGTGGAACGCCTCGATCTCGCCGATGCGCTGCGACAGCCGCGCGATCGGCTCCTCGTGCCCCGGCAGCGCCAGGTCGACGCCGCCGAGGTGGCGGAACTTCTCGAGCGAGCGCAGGTAGTGATCGAGCCCGGTCCACGGCGTGATGCTCTCCGGCGACTGGTGCGGCGTGATGCGCGGCAAGATGTGATCGGTGGTGAGCAGGATGTTGTGCACCTGCATGCAGATCTGCCCCGGGCAGTGCCCCGGCGCGTGGTGCACCACGTAGTCGTGCACGCGCTCGCCGTCGGCGAGCACGCGATCGACGGGCACCGACTTGAACAGCGACTTGGTGAACACGTACATCTGCTCGAGCTCGGCGCGCGTGCGCTCGTCGACGCCGGCGCGCTCGAGGAACACGCGCAGCTGCATCGCGGCGACGATGATGCGCTCCTCGAAGCGCGTGACCACGCGCGCGTCGAACTCGTGGACGTGCACGCGCACGCCGCGCGCCTTGTAGAAGCCGACGCCGCCGAAGTGATCGATGTGCGCGTGGCTGAGGACGAGGTCCGACACGTCGTCGAGCCCGCGCGTCTCCCCGTAGACCTGCGCCAGCACCGCCTGCGCGCGCGTCAGATCCGCCTGCGACAGCGCCGTCTGCGAGCCACAGTCGTAGAGCGTGGCGCGCCCGCCCTCGCGCACGAGGTACACGTTGTTGACGTGGTCGGGGAAGGTCTCGACCGCCATCAGGTAGATCGTGGCGCCGCCCGCCGTCGAGAAGCGGCGCACGCCGGCGACGCCGGCGCGATCGCGATAGTCGGCGCGCGCGAGCTTGCCCTCGGCCACCTGGGCCAGCTCGTCGACGCGCCGCGGCTCGTCGCCACCGGTCTCGACGGCCAGGACTTCGAGCGCCCGGCGCACCTCGTCGCCCGCGACCGGGGCGCCGGTGAAGAGCGCGAGCTCGATCTGGTCGCGCTTGCGTCTGAGCTCGTGCCGGAGCTTGGCCATGCCGCATCGTAGATCGAACCGCGCGCCAGATCGAACCGTCTGCCTCGTGCGTTGGACTCGCGAGGAGGTCCCACATGACGCGCTCCCTCGCCGCCTTCGCCGTCGCTGCCGCCGTCACGGCACTCGCCGCGCCTGCCCACGCGCACATCGGCGATCTCGAGCGCCTGCGCCAGGCCGAGGTGGTCGTGGTGCGCGGCTCCGCCGATCACATGGAGCACGTGATGCAGAAGGCGCAGGTCAAATACGTCGTCGTCGATCCGGAAGACCTGCCGCAGCTGCCGCTGCACGGGCAGCAGACGCTCATGGTCAACTGCACCGGCGAGATGTCGGCCGCCGCGCGCGAGCGCGTGCGCCGCTTCGTCACCGCCGGCGGCTTCCTCTACACCACCGACCACGCGGTGCACTACCTCCTCGAGCGCGCCTTCCCCGGCTACGTGAAGTGGAACGGCAAGACCTCGAACGAAGAGATCTTCCCGATGGAGGTGGGTCAGACCGATCGCGGCCTGTTGAAGAAGCTGGGCAACGGCGGCCATCCGCGCTGGCAGCTCGCCGGCGGCGGCTACCTCTTCGACGTCGTCGACAAGCAGAAGGTCGACGTGCTGATGTCGTCGCGCGCCGTTGCCGCGCGCTACGGCTCGGGCGTGCTCGGCGTGCGCTTCCGCGTCGGTGACGGGCAGGTCATCCATGTGACCGGCCACTTCTTCACGCAGCCCGGCCAGTCGGTGGAAGTGGCCGCGGCCGGGCGCTCGTTCGAGCAGCTGTCGGCCAACGTCGCCGCCGAGAAGGCCGCGGACAAGCCGCGCCTCGAGTCGCTGTACAACGTCGCCGCCAGGCGCCCGGTGCCGATGCAGACGGCGCCCGAGCCGGCGGCGGCGCCGATCGCCCCCGCCACCGGCCGCGGCGTGGTGGTGACGTCTCCCTCGGCGCACATGCGCGTGCTCGACAAGAAGGGCAGCTACTCCCACGTGCGCGACGACGAAGGCAACGAAGGCTGGGTCCCCACCGACTCGCTGTAAGAAAAAACATTCCACAGAGAGATCAGAGAGCTCAGGGAGAACAAGACGCTTACAGAACGAATCTGCGTGTCCTGTCTGTAAGAGTTTTGTTCTCCCTGAGCTCCCTGAGCTCCCTGTGAATTCTTGATCCAGCGTACCCGCCGCCAACCGTGCTACCGTCGACGAATGGCTGACAACTCACTCGTCATCGGCTTCGACCTCGGTGGCACCAAGATGCACGCCGCCGCCGTCGACATCCACGGCCACGTCATCCACTCCGAGCGCACCAAGACGCTCGCTGCCGACGGACCCGACGCCGTCATCGACCGCATGATCGCGCTCTGCAAGCGCGTGCGCGACGAGATCGGTCCGCGCGCCGCCGACCTCAGCGCGCTGTGCGTCGGCGTCCCCGGCGGCGTCGATGACGCGCGCGGCATCGTCGACACCGCGCCCAACCTCGGCTGGTCGCAGATCCCGCTCGTCGAGCGCCTCTCCGCCGGCCTCGATGGCCTGCGCGTCTTTCTCGACAACGACGTCCGCGTCGCCGTCGTCGGCGAGCACGCCTACGGCGTCGGCAAGGGCACGCGCACCATGGTCGGCATCTTCGTCGGCACCGGCATCGGCGGCGGCATCATCGTCGGCCACCACACGCACCACGGCGGCCGCGGCGTCGCCGGCGAGATCGGCCACATGACGCTCCTGCCGCACGGCCCGCGCTGCGGCTGCGGCAAGCGCGGCTGCGTCGAGGCGCTCGCCTCGCGCACCGCCATGGAGCGCGACGTGCGCAAGCTGATCAAGAAGGGCTGGAAGTCCGAGGTGCCGAAGCTGATGCGCAAGCACGACACCGAGACGCTGACCTCGAGCGTGATCGAAAAAGCGCTCGACCTCGACGACGCCGTCATGTGCAAGGTCATGCGCGACGCGCAATATTACCTCGGCCTCCTCGCCGGCAACCTGGCCAACGCGCTCGATCCCGAGGTCATCGTCATCGGCGGCGGCATCGCCGAGCGGCTCGGCGAACGTTTCGTCGAACGCATCCGCGAGCACGCGTACAAGCATTTCCTCGTGCAACGCGACCACGAAAAAGTTCGCATCGTGGCCACCGAGCTGAAAGATCTCGCCGCGCCGCTCGGCGCGGCGTTCCTCGCGCGCGAACGCTTCCACGGACGCCTTGACAGCGCACCGGGCCCACGCCACGGTACGCCGTCATGGCCCGTTCCGTCCGCGTAGACCACGCGCGCATCAAAGCTGTCGTCGACGGGCTCGAAGCGCTCTATCCCGACGCGCATTGCGAGCTCGACTTCAAGTCTCCATTCCAACTTCTGATCGCGACCATCCTCTCGGCGCAAACCACCGACGTGCGCGTCAACATGGTCACGCCCAAGCTGTTCGCCAAGTACGGCACGCCGGCCAAGCTCGCCGCGGCGACGCCGCAAGAGATCGAGCCGATCATCATGTCGACCGGCTTCTATCGCAACAAGACCAAGAGCATCCTCGGCGCCGCGCGCGTGATCATGGAGGACTTCGCCGGCAAGGTGCCGCAGACGATGGACGAGCTCCTCACCTTGCCAGGCGTGGCGCGCAAGACGGCCAACGTCGTGCTCGGCTCGGCGTTCGGCATGAACGAGGGCTTCGTCGTCGACACGCACGTGATGCGGCTGTCGCAGCGCCTCGGCCTCACCAAAGAGACCGAGCCGCCCAAGATCGAGCAGGAGCTCGTGACCAAGCTGCCGCGCGACAGGTGGACCAAGCTCGGCCATCAGCTCATCTGGCACGGACGCCGCGTCTGCTTCGCGCGCAAGCCCAAGTGCGGCGAGTGCGCGCTCGCGCCACACTGCCCCTCCGCGTTCCTGGACCCATCCGGCGCCGCCGGGGGCGCGAAGCGCAGCGGAAAGAAAAAACAATGATGGACCACATCGTCGACGTCGAGATCGAGCACTACCTCGCGCAGCTCGGTCGCACGCGCGACGGCGTCCTCGCCGAGATGGAGGACCGCGGCGAGGCGGCGAAGTTCCCCATCATCGGCCCGCTCGTCGGCCGGCTGTGCATGCAGACGGCGATGGCGGTGGGCGCCCGCGACGTCTTCGAGATGGGCTCGGGCTTCGGCTATTCGACCTGGTGGTTCGCCAACGCCGTCGGCGACGGCGGCCGCGTCGTGCACACCGACCTCGACGCCAAGCTCTCGGCCGAGGCCAGGGCGTGGATGGACAAGGCAGGGCTGGCGCCGCGCGTGCACTATGAAGTCGGCGACGCCTGCGAGGTCATCAAGAAGTACCCCGGCCCCTTCGACGTCGTCTTCATCGACGTCGACAAGCACGCCTATCCGATGGCGCTCGAGCTGGCGCGCTCGCGCGTGCGCAACGGCGGCTACATCATCTGCGACAACGCGCTCTGGTCGGGCAACGTGATCGCGCCGGCGTCGAGGCAGGACGCCGACACGCGCGGCGTGGTCCGCTACAACAAAGAAGCGTTCGCCGCGCCCGATCTGTTGACGACGATCGTGCCGGTGCGCGACGGCGTGGCGCTGTCGCTCAAGGTCCCGCCCGACCGGCGCCGGCGCTGATGCCGCGCCGGTACCCCGACGCGCCGGTGGTCGCCGTCGGCGTGCTACTGCTCGACGGCGAGCGCGTGCTGCTCGTCCAGCGCGCGCGGCCGCCGCAGGTCGGGCGCTGGACGGTGCCCGGCGGCGGCGTCGAAGTCGGCGAGACGCTCGAAGAGGCGGCGCTGCGCGAGCTCCGCGAAGAGACCGGGCTCGGCTGCACGCTCGGACCCGTCGTCGAAGTGCTCGACCGCGTCTTGCGCGACGGCGACGGCCGCGTCGAATACCACTACGTCATCCTCGATTTTCTCGGCAGCGCGCCCGTCGGTGAGCTGCGCGCGGCAAGCGACAGCGCCGACGCGCGCTGGGTGCCCGTCGCCGAGCTCGACGCGTGGGACACCACCGACGGGCTCGCGCCGGTCATCCGCCGCGCGGTGGCGATGCGCGACGGCGGCGAGCGCGGCCCCTGGCGGCAGACCGAGCGATGACGTAGAATCTCGATCGTCGTGCGCGCGCGAACCATGCAGCTTCTGGCGAGCGTTCTGCTCGGTGTCGCGGTCCTCGGGACCGTCGGCGTTTGCGAGACGCGTGCCGTATCGCCGACGGGCGATCGCCACTCCGTCCTCGCGGCCGCTCCGGCTGTCGACGCCGTCGCGGCGCCGAGCGTGCCGCCGGCGCCGCCGCACGCGCTGGCACCGCTCGCCGTCGCCACCGCGCTCGCGCCGCCGCTGTCGCTCGCCGCCCTTTCGGCTCCGCCGCGCGCGGACGCGTCTTCACGCGCGACCCCACTGTATCTCCGAGATCGAGCCCTGCTGTTGTGACCTGAGCGCTTCCGCTCATCCAACGCAGTCCACTCGAACCAAGGAGATTCCATGCGAACCATCATGTTCGTCGTCGCCTTTTTGTTTGCGCTCGTCCCGGCATCGGTCCGCGCCGAGCCTCCGTCCATCGATCTGCGCGCCGTCGTCACCGACGGCGGCACCGTCTTCCCCGCGCGCGACGGCGCCGCGCTCCACCTCGGTCCGTCGCTCCTGACGGCGCCCTTCACCATCACCGAGGCGCACGCCGCCGGCACCGAGGTCCGGCTCACGCTGGCACCGCCGACGGCAAAGTCGTTCGCCGCGCTCACCGCCGCGCATCGCGGCGACAAGGTCGCCATCCTCGTCGGCGGCGTGGTGCAGAGCGCGCCGGTCATCCGCGACGCCATCACCGGCGGCAAGGTCTCGATCACGCTGCGCTCGTCCGCCGACGCCGCGGCCCTCGCGCGCTCGCTGACCGCGCGCTAAAACGCGAGGCGCGGCTCGCGGTCGTACGCCGCGAGCCCGAGCCGCAGCGTCAGAAGCGCGCGATCGATCCCGACCCGCCGCGCCGACGCCCCCGCCGCCACCCCGCCCCGCGCTAGCCGATCACGAACCGCGACCGCCAGCGCCCGCGGCGACAACCCCGCCGGGCACGCTGCATCGCACACGCCGCACCCCGTGCACGCGGCAAACGCGGCCGGCGCCGTGCCGTCGTCGCGCCCGCTCGCCAGCGTCGCCACCAGCCCATGCGTCGCCAATCCCGACGGGCACGCATCACCACAGGCGCGGCAGCCCTCGCACGCCGACGCCGCGCGCCACAGCCAATCCCCGACGGTGGTGCGCAGCCGCCGCACCAGCGCGTGCCGCGCCGGCAACACCAGCACCACCGACGGCGCCCCCGCCTCCGCCAGCGTCGCCTCACGCGCCACGATCCACCCCGCAGGCGCGCCCCCCGCGATCGCCACCCAATCATCGTCGATCGGCCCGCCGACGCGCGCGACCAGCTCGCCCATCGTCGCCGTCGCCGCCGCGAGCACCACCGCCGGCGTCTGCACCGCGCCGACCACGCTCACCGCCACCGCCGCCGGCCGCTTCGGCCCGCGCGCCGCTTCGGCGATCGCCACCAGCACCGACGCCGGCAGGACCTCGTCCTTCACCCCCGCCGCCACCGCCGGCCACGCCGCCTCGACGTCCACGAGGGCCACGTCCGCGCCGATCGCCTCGATCGCCCGCGCCAGCGCCGTGCGCGCCTCGGCGTCCGCCACCGCCAGCGCCAGCTTCTGGTGCCCGCGCGCCAGCGCCGCCGCGCCGAGGCCATAGACCACGTCGTCCGCGCGCGCCGTCGCCAACGCCCGCTCGGTCGCCCCGAGCGGCGGATCCGACGCGCAGTCCCCGATCAGCATGCGCCGATCAGCATGCGTCGTGTTCGTACGTGCAGGTGCAGTCGCGCTCCGCCGGCTCGACGTACGTCACCACCTTGTTCTCGTAGTTGCGCAGCGTCAGCTCGCCCGCGCCCCACGCCAGCACGTAGTTGGGCCCGATCGGAATCTTCCCGCCCCCACCCGGCGCGTCGATCACCAACTGCGGAATCCCCATCCCCGTGATGCGCCCGCGCAACCGCTCCATGATCGCGATGCCCGCGCCCACCGGCGTGCGCAGATGATCGGTCCCCTGCACCGGATCGCCCTGAAACAAATAATACGGCTTTACCCGCATCCGTAACAAAAGCCGATTCAACCGCTCGATAATCGCCGGATCCGAGTTCACCCCGCGCAACAGCACCGTCTGGTTCCCGAGAGGAATCCCCGCATCCGCCAGCTTGTTGCAAGCCGCGATCGCCTCCTCGGTCACCTCTTTTGGATGATTGAAATGCGTATTGATATAGAGCGGGTGATAACGCTTCAGCATATTCACCAGCTCGTCGTCCACGCGCATCGGCAGCGCCACCGGCACGCGCGTCCCGATGCGCACGATGTCGACGTGCTCCACCGCGCGCACGCTCGACACGATCCACTCCAGCTTCTCCGTCGCCAGCGTCAGCGGATCGCCGCCCGAGATGAGCACGTCGCGGATCTGCGGCGTGCGCCGGATGTAGTCGAGCGCCTGCTCCAGGCGCTGCGTCGAGATCACGCCGTCGTCCTGCCCGACGAGCCGCCGCCGGTTGCAGTGCCGGCAATAGACCGCGCAGCGATCGAGCGCGAGCAAGAGCACGCGATCCGGATAGCGATGCACGATCGACGGCGCCGGCGACAGCCCATCCTCGCCGAGCGGATCGACATACTCGCCGCGCGCCACCCGCTCCTCCTTGCCGAGCGGAATGACCTGCATGCGCACCGGACAGTCGGCGCGCTCGCGATCCATCAGCGACGCGTAGTACGGCGTGATCCCCACGCGGAACAGCTCCGGCGCCAGCGCCACGCCGCGCCGCTCCTCTTCCGTCAGCGCGACGAACTGCTCGAGATCCGCGAGCTGCGTCAAACGATGACGAAGCTGCCAACGCCAGTCGTTCCACTCGACGGTGGCGACCTCCTCGCGCCGGCGCGCCTTCGGCGCCGGTCGGTGCAACGGCAACGACATGCCGCGGGGATAACCGACGAACGCGCGAGAGTCAACGGCTGAACACGACGGTGCGCACCGCCGGGGCCCATCGTCGCCCGCGTCGTCCCGCCCCGACGCCGCGGCATCGCGCGCCAGAGAGCGCGGTCCCCACGCGCGCCGCCTCGTGTGTGCAGCCTGCCGATCCGCTGGCGGCGACCGCATTTGTCCGACATCGCCGCCCCGCACCGTCGGCGGCGCGCCGCTTGCTTTGGCCGCGCGCATGATACGAACCTCGATGATCCTTGGCTTGACCCTCGTGTTCCTCGGCTGCGGCGGCAGCAACAACAACAACGGCACCGGCGGCAACGGTGGCACCGGCGGCAGCGGCTCGGGCGACATGTCCGGGGCGGCCGGCGGCGGCGGCGACATGGCGATGACCCTGCCGCCCGACATGCAGCCCGCCTACGGCTGCCACGCGCTCGCCGCGTGCGAGGACGCCTGCACCGACCAGGCGAGCTGCACCCTCTGCCAACAGAGCGCCACCAAGCAGGCGCGGCAGCTCTACCAGGCGGCCTCGCGCTGCGTGAGAAACGAGTGCTTCCCGCATCCGGACGGCGGCCCCGCACCCTGCACGTTCAGCGGCGGCACGCCGTCGGCCGACTGCACCGCCTGCCAGGACGACAGCATCAAGATGGCCGGCACCTGCACCGAGACGACCTACTGCGGCACCTGCTACTCGCAGTACGCCGCCTGCGAAGCCGACCTGCCCTGATTCAACCCCGTCGCCCGGTCGCGCACCACCCCTCGCGCGGCCGGGCGGCGGATTCCCATCATGGGCTATCCTCGGCCCATGATCCGCGTCGTCGTGCTACGCGCCCGACGGTGACGACGACGGCGTCGGCTTGAACGGCCGCGCTGCCAGAACCGCGAGTGCAACACGCGCCCCGACGGCAGCGCAATCTATCTTTGCGCCGGCATCCCTCGGTCGGCCGAGTGCATTGCCTGCATGAACGTGCGAGTCGAACCGGCCCTAGACGGCGGCGGCGGCGGCGGCGCGACGGCGGCTCTTCATTTCGGGCCAGCGCGCGCGCAGCCACGGCGCCACGTTGCAGGCGATGATGCCGAGCAGGATCCCCGCCGCGATGTCGGGGATCCAGTGGTGGCGCAGATAGATCGTCGAGAGGTAGAGCGACAGCTCGAGCGGCAGCACCATCCAGAAGAACGCGCGCCTCGGCAACCAGCTCTTGAACACCGCGTCGCCGTAGCGCCACGCGTAGATGAGCGTCAGCGTCGCGTACGCGCAGTGCAGCGACGGGAACGACGCGCGCACGAGCAGCGGCGAGTAGGTATCCCACTTGGCCTGCAGCGCCGAGTTGATGTTGAAGAACGACGGCAGCGCCGTGTGGAACACGCCGTCGCGCAGCGGCGCGTAGTAACGCGGCGGCCCCGCCGGCAGGCAGATGAACACGAAGAACGCGATCCACATCTGCAGCATCACCGCGAGCGCGATCTCGCGGAAGTCGCCGCGCCGCCCGCGCAGCGCCACGACGATGGCGAGGAACATCGGCGTGATCAGAAAGATCGCGTAGCAGCTCGCCATCCAGTCGGTGAGCAGCGGATGGTAGACCTTCATCATCCACACCGACGGCTCGATCCCGAACAGCGCCACGTCGATGCGATAGAGGTAGCTGTCGATCACCAGCGGCCGCACCAGCGCCGTGTAGTTCTCGAGGTTGTCGAACACCACCGCCACGAACACCAGCGGCATCCAGTCGCGCAGCGTCGCGAGCGCCTCTTCGCGAAAGCGCCCGCGCAGGAGCTGAACCACGAGGATGCACGGCGCCACTAGGCCGGGCAGCAGCATCGTCGAGAGGCGCAATACGTAGTGCGCGCCGAAGAGCTGGCCGACCACGCCGAGCGCCATCGCGCAGAGTAGGCACAGCGTGATGTCGGGCCCGAGCGCGGCGAGGACCGTCAGAAACGAAGATCGCGGAGCGGCAGCGACGGCGGTTTCTTCGGCGGGAGCGGCTTCGGATTCTTCGGCGGTGGTCGAAACGGCGTAGGACCGGGCGGTATCTCGCATCGCGTACATAATGACGACATCTGCGCGAATTGGAGCCCCAAATTTACGATTAATTAACATTCTGTAATGCGTCCGAACACGATGTAACGAATCCCGACAGCCGCCGACTGTGCTAACCAAGCCGCCCATGTCCCCGTCGCTCGATCCCGTCGCTGCCGCCGCGCTCTTTGTCGCGGAATCGCGCGCGCTCGGCTTCGCGCGCATCGGTTTCACGCCGGTCGCCCCCGTGGCCCGCCACCGAATTTTTCGCGACTGGATCGCACGCGGTTTCGCCGCGGACATGCGCTATCTCGACGCCCAGTCCGAGGAGCGCCGCGATCCGCGCGCGCTGCTCGACAGCGCCCGCACCGTCGTCACCGTCGCGCTCTCGTACGCGCACCCCGATCCCGCCGACGTTCCCGCCGATCGCCTGGCGCGTGGCCCGCGCGGCCGCATCGCCCGCTACGCCCGCGGCGACGACTACCACGTGGTCCTCAAGAACAAGCTGCGCGCGCTCGCCGCCGCCGTCTCGCGCGCCGCCGACGCCGCGGTGGCCTTCGTCGCCTGCGTCGACACCGCGCCCGTCCTCGAGCGCGAGGCCGCCTCCGCCGGCGGCATCGGCTTCCAGGCCAAGAACACGATGCTGATCGCGCCCGGCCTCGGCAGCTTCGTGCTCCTCGGCGAGCTGGTCACCGACCTCGACTGCGCGCCGGGTGCGCTCGACGACGCCGCGCCCCGCTGCGGCGCCTGCACGCGCTGCCTCGAGGCCTGCCCCACGCACGCCTTCGTCGACGCCTACACGCTCGACGCGCGCCGCTGCATCTCGTATCTCACGATCGAAAACCCCGGCCCCATCCCGCGCGAGCTGCGCCCGCTCGTCGGCGACCACGTCTTCGGCTGTGACATCTGCCAGGACGTCTGCCCGTTCAACGCCGCCGACCTGCAGCAATCGCGTACCACCGGTGCCCCCGAGCTGACGCCGCGCGCCGGCTATGCGCGCCCGTCGCTGGTGCGCCTGCTCGGCCTCGGCTCCGCGCAGTTCCGCAAGTGGCAGGCAGGCTCCGCCCTGCGCCGCATCCATCGCGCGCAGCTGCTGCGCAACGTCGCCGTCGCCCTCGGCAACACCGGCGGCGTCGACGAGCTGCCGCCGCTCATGCACGCGCTCGGCGAGCCCTCGCCGCTCGTGCGCGCCCACGTCGCCTGGGCCCTCGCGCAGATCCTCGGCCGCGAGCGCGCACACGTGCCGGAACGTGGCGCCGCGGCGCTCGCGGCGCTCCTCGATGCCGCCCTCGCCCGCGAGAGCGACGACGACGTGCGCCTCGAGCTCGACGCCGCGCGGGCTCAGTTACAGAAGCGGTAGATCCCCTCACCGGCGGCATACAGCCCCGCGTCGTCGAAGCCGAGCGCGGCGACCCGCGCGGCGGACAACCACCGCTCTTCGCTGCCGTCGCCCGCCTCGTCGACGAGCCCGGCGCTCGTTCCGACATACAGGCGCCCGCCGCGCGCGGCCAGCGCCGTGAGCTGCACACCCGACGACGCCGACGACCCGACCACCACCGGCACGCCGCCCGCCAGCGGAATCCGCACCACCTGGCTGGCGAGCAGATCGCCGACGTACGCGAAGCCGCCGGCGATCGCGACGAGGCCCGGCGAGCCCAAACCAGTCTCCGCGAGGGTCTCGACCGCGCCGCCTGCTTCGGGCACGCGCTCGAGCCGCGTCCCGTCGAGGAAGTAGACCTCGCCGCCGTCGGCGTGAGGCGCGCGCGGCGCCTGCGCCGTCGCCAGCACGCGCGTGCCGCTGCCATCCTTGGCCGCGGCCAGGACGTACGATGTCCGGTCCTCGCAATGCGGATCGGCGTGCGCGACGAACAACAGCGAGCCTCCGTCATCGGCCAGGTCACCCAGGTACGGCGCGCACCCCTCATCTCCGTCCGCGATCCGCGTCTGACTGCCGTCCGGCGCCACGCGCGAGATCCAGCCCGGGCCGCCGGGGTCCAAATCGGGGCTGCCCGTCACGAGCAGAAACAAGCCATCTGCGTCGGCGACGAGCCCCTTGCCGCCGCTGTGCTCGCTCGGCGTGGACGCCACGACCGCCGCCGCGCCGCCGTCCTTGGGCATCTTCCACAGCGCGTTGTCCGGCGCGTGAAGCGAGCTCACGACCCAGTACAGCCCGTCGCTGCCGACGGCAAACGCCGCGCCGACCGTCGCATCGCCGATCTGGCCCGACACGCACGATGGCGCCGGCCCGGCCATGTCGCCGGCCATGTCGCCGCCCACCTCGCCGCCCGGCCCGTCGCTTGCGGTCGCGCCTCGCGCGGGCCCCGCCGCGCCAACGCTCGTCGCCGACGCCACGTGCATCTGCTCGCCGCACCCGCCCAGCGCCACGAGGAACGCCGCTGCCCATCGCACGCCCATGCGATCGCGCGCTGCAAGAATCGTCCACGACGTCGAGAGGAACTCTTTTGCCGCGCCCGCGGCAGGCCGCTACGTCGACGACGTCTCCGGCGCCCGCGCCGCGGTCGGCTGATAGATCTCTCCGCCCTTGTCACGGAACTCGCGCGCCTTGTCCGCCATCCCCTGCTCCGCCAGCGCGCGCACGTCCTCGGTCAGCCGCATCGAGCAGAAGTTCGGCCCGCACATCGAGCAGAAGTGCGCGTGCTTGGCCGCGTCCGCCGGCAGCGTCTCGTCGTGGAAATCCTTCGCCGTCGTCGGATCGAGCGACAGGTTGAACTGATCCTGCCAGCGGAACTCGAAGCGCGCCTTCGACAGCGCGTTGTCACGCTCGATCGCGCCCGGATGCCCCTTGGCCAGATCCGCCGCGTGGGCCGCGATCTTGTAGGTGATGACGCCGGTCTTGACGTCGTCCTTGTTGGGCAGCCCGAGGTGCTCCTTCGGCGTCACGTAGCAGAGCATCGCCGTGCCGAACCAGCCGATCATCGCCGCGCCGATCCCCGACGTGATGTGGTCGTACCCCGGCGCGATGTCGGTCACCAGCGGCCCGAGCGTGTAGAACGGCGCCTCGTGGCAGATCTCCATCTGCTTGTCGACGTTCTCCTTGATCTTGTGCATCGGCACGTGGCCGGGCCCTTCGATCATCACCTGCACGTCGTGCTTCCACGCCACCTTCGTCAGCTCGCCGAGCGTCTCCAGCTCCGCGAACTGCGCCGCGTCGTTCGCGTCCGCGATCGATCCCGGACGCAGCCCGTCGCCGAGCGAGAAGCTGACGTCGTACTTCTTCATCACCTCACAGATGCGCTCGAACTCGGTGTAGAGGAAGCTCTCCTTGTGGTGCGCCAGGCACCACTTGGCCATGATCGATCCGCCGCGCGACACGATGCCGGTCGTGCGCCTGGCCGTGAGCGGGATGTAGCGCAACAGCACGCCCGCGTGGATCGTGAAGTAGTCGACGACCTGCTCCGCCTGCTCGATCAGCGTCTCGAGGAACACGTCGATGTTCAGATCCTCGGCCTTGCCCTTCACCTTCTCCAGGCACTGGTAGATCGGCACCGTCCCGATCGGCACCGGCGAGTTGCGCATGATCCACTCGCGCGTCTCGTGGATGTTCTTTCCCGTCGAGAGATCCATCACCGTGTCGGCGCCCCACTGCACCGCCCACTTCATCTTCTCGACTTCTTCCTGAATCGTCGACGTGACCGCCGAGTTGCCGATGTTGGCGTTGATCTTCACCAGGAACTTCGAGCCGATGATCATCGGCTCCAGCTCGAGGTGGTTGCGGTTCGCCGGAATGATCGCGCGCCCGCGCGCCACTTCGTCGCGCACGAATTCGGGCGTCACGTTCTCGCGGATCGCGCAGAAGCGCATCTCCTCGGTGATCTCGCCGCGCCGCGCGTAGTGCATCTGCGAGAAGTTGCCGTCGCCGCGCGCGACGCGCCGCTCGATCCACGGCTGCCGCAGCTTCGGCAACCCGAGCGTCGCTTCGTGCCCCTGCGGCCCCGACGTGTCGTAGACGCGCAGCGGAGGCTCGCCGCCCGACACCGCGATCTCGCGCATCGGCACCGCGAGATCGCCGTCGAGAACGTGCACCTTCCGCGACGACGGGAACGATTCTTCCGTTACGATCGGCAGCTTCATGGAGGTGCGAATGTAACGAGAAAGCGCGGATTTGCAACGTGAATAAAGAGCGCGAAGGTCGCGTCCGATACGCGAGGAGATGAAGCCATGAAGAAGCTTGGACTTGCCGCTCTCGTGCTCTTGCCGTTCCTCGGCGGCTGCGTCGCGTACGTTCCGCGTCCTTATCATGCGCGCTACTACCGCCCGAGCCGTGTCTACGTTGCCCCGCCTGTCGTCGTCGCGCCGCCGCCGCCGCGCGTTCGCGTCTACTGGTAATCGTGATAAAGTTTCACGGCCCAATCTGAGGAGAAGGGGGTAGTCATGCGTCGATTACTACTGTCGCTTGCTGCAGTATCGATGTTGTCGCTCGCGGTACCGGGCCTCGCGCACGCGCAGCCCGTCGTCGTCCCCGGGGTTCGTGTCTCGATCGCGCCGCCTCCCATGCGCGTCGAGGTCCGCCCGGCCGCTCCATCGCCCAACCACATCTGGATCGCCGGTCACTGGGCGTGGCGCGGTGGCGCTCACGTGTGGATGCCGGGCCGCTACGCGCTGCCGCCCGCGCCGGGCTATCGCTGGGTCGCCGCGCGCTGGGTCAACGAAGGCGGTCGTTGGACCTTCTTCGAGGGCCACTGGGCGATGAACCAGCCCGCGCAGCCGGTCGTCTACGAGCCGCCGCCGCCGCCGGCGCAGGAGGAAGTCGTGCAGGAGGCGCCGCCCGCGCCGATCGTCGAGGTCCGTCCCGCGGTGCCGTACGCCGGCGCCGTCTGGATCCCCGGCTTCTGGCGCTGGCACGAAGGCCGTCACGTGTGGGTCGGCGGCCACTGGTCGGCGCCGCGCGCCGGCTGGACCTGGGAGCCGAACCACTGGCAGAAGACGCCGCGCGGTTGGGTGCACGTGCCCGGCCACTGGCGCCGCGGCTGATCGCGCTACCGCAATAACTTCCAGATTCCGTTTCCCTCCAGAATCCTGTTCCTGACCTCGTCGCGCCGCTCGAGCGCGCGCAGAAACACGCGCGCCAGCTCGTGCACCTCGATCCCGCGCAGCGACGGCATCGGAGCGAGCAGGAATCCCAACACCGTATTGGCGCGGCGGCCCTCCCCCCCGATCACCGACGGGCGGACGATCGTGTACTCGAGCCCGCTCGCCTCCACCCACTGCTCGGTCTTGCGCTTGACCGCGAGGTAGCGCCCGCGCGCCGACGCCGCGCCCACCGACGACAACAGCAGCAGGCGGGGCACGCCCGCCGCCCTGGCCGCCTCGCCGAGCGCGACCGTCGTCCCGTAGTCGATGGCCTCGTAGTCACCCTCGTCGAAGCGCGCGCGCACCGTACCGATGAGCTGCACGACCGCGTCGCAGCCACGCATCCCCTCGGTCAGCTTGCCCACGTCGCGCGGATCGCACACGACGGCGCCGTCGAGCTTGCCCGCCGAGCGCGCGTGCGGCCGCGGCTTCCACTCGGTCGTTTCGGTCGCGAAGAGCTCCATCAGCGCACGACCGGTGTACCCGGTGGCGCCGGCAATGAAGGCGGTAGGCATGGCGCGGGAAGTTACTACGCGTCGTACGACTTGCGGTGGGCCATCGCGGCGCGGAAGCGGTCGGCGTGCGAGCTCGAGCCGTTGCCGTTGGTGTGCCCGTGGCCGTTCGACGGCGAGGTCGGGATCGGCGGCGGACCCGACTTCCGCAGCGTCACCACCGCCTGCGGTTTCGGAGCCACGGGGTGGAGACTCGGGCTAGGGACAGTCGACCTCACCTGCGTGATGTCCTCTTCCGTCAGCAAACCCTGCAGCTTGATTTCGATTTGGCGCATTTCATCGGCCGCGCGGCGCGCCGCCAGCTCGGCGTCGCGGATCTTCGCCAGCTCCATGCGCACCTTCCACTCGAGCTCCTCGCGGCGCTCCTCGGCGACGAGAATCCGCTCTTCGTACTGCTCGCGGATCGCCTGCATCTCCTCGGAGTTGAACAGCTCGCCCGTGCCCCCCGCGCTGCCCTCGGCGCGAGCCTTCAGCTCGTCGTACTCGGCCTTGGTCAGCACCACCAGCTCGTCTGCACGCATCTTTTGTCGCTCCCTCGCGCGAGGCCGATGCACCCCACGTGCCGTGGCCGGACCACGCCGGATCGAGCACTTGCACCACCGTCGCTGGGCGCTCGCAGCCCCGGCGGCAACCTGTGTGGCCGCCACCGAAGTCGCCATCGGGGCGCGCGCCCCCGGTTGCGCGCTCGCGGAAGAGGCGTTAAGCACGGAGTCCATGCCTACGCCGGCCGTCGAGACCGAGGCCCTCACCAAGCGCTACCCCAAAGTCGAAGCCCTCGGCGGAGTCAGCCTGTCGATCGAGCCGGGCGAAATTTTTGCGCTGCTCGGGCCCAACGGCGCCGGCAAGACGACCTGGATCTCGATCGTCTGCGGCCTGACGCGGGCGACGTCCGGGACCGCGCGCGTCTACGGCCACGACGTCGTCGCCGAGGCGATGACCGCGCGCAAAATAGTCGGCCTCGTGCCGCAGGAAGTGAACTTCGATCCCTTCTTCTCGTCGCGCGAGGTGCTGCGCTTCCAGATGGGCTACTTCGGCGTGCCGCCGTCGGAGGCGCGCATCGACGAGCTGCTCGCGGCGATGGCGCTCACCGAAAAGGCGGACGTCACCTCGCGCGAGCTTTCGGGCGGCATGCGGCGGCGCCTGCTCATCGCCAAGGCGCTCGTGCATCGCCCGCGGGTGGCGTTTCTCGACGAGCCGACCGCCGGCGTCGACGTGGCGCTGCGAAAAGATCTCTGGGCCTACGTCCGCAAGCTGCGCAACGAAGGCACCACCATCGTGCTCACCACGCACTATCTCGAGGAAGCCGAGGAGCTCGCCGATCGCGTCGCCGTCATCGATCGCGGCAAGCTCATCGCCATCGACAAGCCCGACGTGCTGCTCGCCCAGCACGGCAAGAAGCAGGCGTTCTTCCGCCTCGCCGAGCCACTCGCGGTGGCGCTGCCGGACAAGCTGCGCGCGCTCGGCGCCACGCTCGACGACACACGCACACTGCTCAGCTGCCCCGTCGCCGGCGACGCGAGCGACGTGCTCGCCGCGGTCGCCGCGCTGCCCGATCGCGTGCTCGACATGCGCACCGAGCAGCCGTCGCTCGAGCAGGTGTTCCTCGCGCTCACCGACAAGAAGGGAGCGGCATGAACACCATCGGCTTCAAGACGCTGCTCGTCAAAGAGACGCGCCGCTTTCTCAAGGTGCCGGGCCAGACCGTGGCGCAGCCGGTGATCACCACCGCGCTCTACTTCCTCGTGTTCGGCTTCGCGCTCGGCGGCATGGTGCGCGAGGTCGACGGCGTCAGCTACGTGCGCTTCATCGTGCCCGGCCTGGTGATGCTGTCGCTCATCCAGAACGCCTTCCTCAACACGGCGTCGTCGATGTTCATCGCCAAGATGCAGGGGACGATCGTCGATCTGCTCGTCGCGCCGCTGTCGCCCGGCGAGCTGCTCGGCGCCTTCACGATCGCGGCGATCGGTCGCGGCATCCTCGTCGCCGGCATCGTCTGGCTCGTCGCCGCGGTGTTCACCGGATTTTCGATCGCGCATGTCGGCTGGGTGATCGCGTTCGCGCTCTGCGTCGCCGCCGAGTTCGCGCTCTTCGGGCTCGTCGTCGCCATCTGGAGCGACAAGTTCGAGCAGCTCAACCTGATCCCCACGTTCGTGATCACGCCGCTCACGTTTCTCGGCGGCGTCTTCTACTCGGCGCGCATGCTGCCCGAGCCGTGGAGCGCGATCACCAAGCTCAATCCGATCCTCTATATGGTCGAAGGGCTGCGCTACGGCATGCTCGGCCGCTCCGACGTCTCGCCGTGGCTCGGCATCTGCTTGACGCTGGGGCTCACGCTCGCGTCGGGCGCCGCGGTCTGGGTCATGCTCGCTAGAGGCTACAAGCTACGGGCGTAATTCCAGGCGCTTACGTGATGTAAGACCTTTCCTTCGTTGCAGCGTGACGATCGGGCGTGAGAACCCGATCGTGGTCGGGATTCAGCCAGATGCCGCCGGCGTTCCGTTCGGCAAGTACCAGCTGCTCGAGCGATTGGGACGCGGCGGCATGGCCGAGGTCTGGAAGGCCAAGGCGCTCGGGCCGATGGGCTACGCGCGCAAGCTGGTGGTCAAGCGCATCCTGCCCGAGCTCGCGTGCGACGAAGAGTTCGTGCGCATGTTCGTCGGCGAGGCGCGGCTGTCGGCGTCGCTGAACCATCGCAACATCGTGCAGGTCTACGAGTTCGGCGACGTCGACGGCGAGTACTACCTGGCGATGGAGTGGGTGCACGGGCGCGACCTGAACTCGCTCCTGCGCGCGCTCAAGGAGCGCGACGCGCAGCCGTCGGTCGGGCTGGCCGCCTACGTGACGCGCGAGGTGTGCCGCGCGCTCGCCTATGCGCACGCGCTCACCGACGAGGACGGCGCGCCGCTCCGGCTCATCCATCGCGACGTGTCGCCGTCGAACGTGATGCTCGGCTTCGACGGCAGCATCAAGCTGCTCGACTTCGGCATCGCCAAGGCGCTGGCGCTGGCGTCGGAGAATCGCACCCAGGTCGGCGTGCTCAAGGGCAAGTTCGGCTACATGGCGCCGGAGCAGGTCGACTGCGAGGTCGAGGTCGATCATCGCGCCGATCTCTTCGTCGCCGGCGTGGTGCTGTGGGAGATGCTGACGCTGCGCCGGCTGTTCAAGGGCACCAACGACGTGCAGACGATTGGCCTGGTGCGCCGCGCGCGCGCGCTGCCACCGTCGGCGATCAATCCGGCGGTGCCGCCCGAGCTCGAGGCGGTGTGCATGCGCGCGCTCGAGCGCAACCGCGAGGATCGCTTCGCCGACTGCGGCGAGATGGCGGCGGCGCTCGACGAGATCGTGCACCGCCAGAAGTTCGGCGCCGACGGCGCGGCGCGCCTTTTGCGCGGCGAGTTCCCCGGCGTGCGCGAGCCGACGCAGCAGCTGTCGATCCCTCACGCCGAGCGCACGCCGTCGTCGCGCGAGACGCCGACGCCGGCGGGCGAGCGCGTGATGGTGTGCGACGTGCCGACGGAGATTCCGGCGTCGCCGTCGGCGCCGACGCGGCTCAGGCGCGTGGCGCGATCGCTGGCGCCGACGCTGCAGCTGTGGCGCGACCTCGAGCGACGGCGGGTGATCGCGATCGCCGCGGTGGCGACGCTGGCGGTGGCCGGCGTGATCGCGGCGCGCCATCCATCGTCGGCGACACGCGCGACGGCGCCGAGCGCGGCGGCCGATTCGCGCGTGGTCGTGTCGCCGCTGCCGGACGCGCCGTGGCTGACGGCGTCGGCGACCATCCCGGCGCCGGCGGCGCCGACGGTGACGGCGAGCGCGCCCGCGACGGTGCGCATCCGTCTGACGACGCGGCCCGACGGCGCCGAGGTGACCCTCGAAGGTGAAGCGAGCGCGCGCGGCGTGACGCCGCTGGTGCTGACGCTGCCGCGCGGCACCGACGTGCGCCGCTTGATCCTGGCCGCGCCCGGCTACGCGCGCGCGGTCGCCGAGGTGACGCCCGACGTCGACTCGCGGCTGCACTTCGAGCTCGAGCGCGCGCCCGTCCACGCGCGCCGCCGCGCCGCGCCGAAGAAGCTCAAGCCGGCCGTCGCGCCCGAGCCCGACCTGTCGCTGCCGGTCGTGTCCTCGGTCCCCGGCTTCCGCGACGATCTCTAGCGCCGCGCACCGCGCGCGCTACTTGTCCCAGTCGCGCTTGATTTCCTGCTCTTCGCCGGGCTTCAAGTTCACTTCGATCTTCTCGCGCCGGTTCTTGCCTTCGTTGACCAGCTCGATGACGTGCTTGCCCGACGGGATCTTGTAGCCCTGCACCGGCGTCTGCTTGAGCCGCTGCTTGTCGACGAAGACGATGGCCCACGGCCGCACCAGCACCGAGAGCGTCGCCTCGCCGACCGGCTCCTTCGCGGCCGCCGAGTGGTGCTCGTGATGCTCGTGCTTGGCCGGCTCGGGTGCCGGCGTCGGCGTCGCAGGCGGCGGCGCCGCGACCGGCTCGAGCTTGACGTTGAACGGATGCTCGCCCTCGCCGACGTAGACGTCGGCCTCCTTGGTCTTGAAGCCATCCATCGTGAACGTCAGCTTCAAGGTCGCGCCGATGTCCCCTTCGATCACCGCCGGCGTGAAGCGCGGGAAGCGCTTGCCGTCGACGAGGATCGACGCGCCCGGTGGCTCGGTGCCGACGCGCAGCTTGCCCTGCGGCTTGGCGTTCACCGCCGCCCCCTTGCCGTGCTTGGGCAGGATCGCGTTGGCCGCGAACGCGGTGCCCGCGGCGACGACGGCGGCGAGGAGCGGCCCCGCGATCCAGCGCCCTGCCGTCGACGGCCGCGGCGGCCGCTGCATCGGTGGGAGCTGCCGATCGGGCCCGTTCTTCATCATCGTCGGGACGACCATCTGCCGCTGACCGGCGGCCGGCGCCTGGTTGGCGTCGAGCATCATCGTCGACTGCGACGACACCGGCGCCTGGGACGGCGGCGCCGCGGCGGCCGCGTCATCGAGAAACAGCGTCTTCTGCTTCTTGTCGTCGGCCATGATCGTTTTTCCGGTGCGGGCGACATCATATCGCGATTGCGCGCGCTTGACGAGAGGTTCGACCAGGCGGTACGTTTTGGCGTCTCGGAACGTATCAGACGCGAGGGGAGTGCCTTGAAGCACGCGATGCTCTGGATGGGACTGGTGCTGGCGACCCAGTTGTCGCTCGGCGGATGCGCGGCGCTCACCAGCGCCAAGGGAACGGCCGACTCCGCCAAGGGCGCCGCCGACGACGCCAAGGGTCAGAAGGACTCGGCGACCCAGGCGGTCAAGGACGAGAAGGACAAGGGCAAGGGCGGCGGGGCCGGCGGCGGCGGCGATGCCGCGGGGCCGACGCGCCTCGAGGCCACCGACGGCCAGATCAACATGCCGATCAGCGACAAGATCGACGTGAAGAAGAACAAGCAGAACGACTGGCGCAAGTTCACGCTCGCCGGCAAGCCCGGGCAGTTCGCCACGTTCGAGCTGTTCTGGGACACCGCCGACGCGAACCTCGACATCGACGTCTACGACAAATTCGGCGTCAACGTCGGAAAGTCGCCAAGGCGCATCGAGGGTCAGTCGTCCAAGAAGGTGCTCTTGCGCGTCGACGATCCGGGGCTGTACTACGTGCGCGTCTCGGGCCCGTCGAAGACGGACAGCAGCATCTATACGATGATGGTCAAGTACAACGGCCCGGTCGTCGCTGCCGCGCCGCCGGCCCCGGCTCCGGCCCCCGCGCCCGCTCCGACGGCGGCGGCACCCGCGGCCGCGCCGGCGCCCGCGCCGTGCCCGCCCGGCCAGACCTGCCCGGCGGCGCCCGATCCGAACAAGGTCTACGGCACCATCGTCTCGCTCGTGCACGAGAACGGCGTCTACACGCTCTATCTCGACAAGGGCTCCGCCGACCAGCTGCGCACCGGCATGCAGGGCACCATCCTCGAGGGGCCCGAAGGTGACAAGCCGCTCGAGGGCGGCAGCTTCTCCATCTCGCAGATCATCGGCTCGTCGAAGTCGGTGGCGAAGTCGACGACGCTGCAGAAGTCGATCGGCAAGAACAAGCGGATCGTGGTCAACCTGAAGTAATATCGACGACCATGCGACGCTTCTCATTCATCGCGATCTTGCTCGTCGCCGGCTGCGGACCGAAAGCCGGCAGCAAGACGCCCAAAGACAACATCGACGCCGACGCCAGGTCGGGCCCCGACGGCAAGCGCTCGACGGCGAACCACCTCGACATCAACAAGCCGCACACCGACGAGGTCAACTACCTCAACCAGGATCGCACCGACTGGTACGAGGTCGAGCTCAAGGGCAAACCGGCGCAGCCCGTGCTCACGACGGTGCTGAACTGGGACAACGCCAACAGCGATCTCAACATCGACGTGTTCGACGCGTTCGGCGCGCAGATCTCGGCGTCGCCGGTGCGCGGCAAGGGCGAGACGCACAAGACGCTGTACACGCCGATCCCGCAGCCGGGCACCTACTACGTGCGCGTGACTGCGCCGACCAGGGCCGACGGCACCGTCTACACGATGGAAGCGCAGTGGCAGGAGCCGCCGCCCGTGGCCGTCGCGCCGCCGCCGCCGGTGGAGCCGATGACGGAGCCCAAGCCTGCCGAGGAAAAGCCGAAGCACCACGTGGCGCACGAGCCGCGCGAGCCGCACGAGAAGCCGTCGGGCGAGAGCATCCAGGCGCGCGTGGTGTCGTCGTTCCGCGAGGGCGGGTCGCTCATGATGTACATCGACAAGGGCTCGTCCGCCGGTATCAAGCCGGGCGACACCGGCACCGTCTTGCAGGGCAACGGCGGCGAGGATCCGCTCGACGGTGGCAACTTCAAGATCGTGAAGGTCATCGACGCCAACAAGTGCGTCGGCTCGGCATCGCTGCATTCGCTCGGCAAGAACAACCGCGTCGCGATTCAACTGAGTCGATGAGCGAGCGAGCGGAGGTTCGGGATTTTCGCGCCCGTGAGGCGAGCGCAGCGGGTCGACCTGGCGCACCGGACCGCCGCGAGCGCGCGGAGCAACAATAGGAGAGACGATGTCGGGGCCCGATCCACTCGTCGGTAAGACGCTCGCAGACCGGTTCGAGATCCTCGAGCGCATCGGCGAGGGAGGCACCGGCGTGGTCTATCGCGCCAAGCAGCTCTCGGTCGATCGCACCATCGCCATCAAGGTGCTCGGCGCGCACGTGTCGACCGATCCGTCGTGGGTCAAGCGCTTCCACAACGAAGCGCGCGCGGCGTCGCGGCTCGATCACCCGAACACGGTGCGCCTCATCGACTTCGGGCAGACCAAAGAGGGGCTGCTCTTCATCGCGATGGAGTTTTTGAGCGGGCGCTCGCTCAGGACCGAGATCGAACGGCTCGGGCGGCTGCCGCCGAATCGCGTCTTGCGCATCGTCTCGCAGATGTGCGCGTCGCTGTCGGAGGCGCACAACCAGGGCATCATCCACCGCGACATCAAGCCCGACAACGTCTACCTCGTCGACATGAAGGGCGCCGGCGACTACGTCAAGGTGCTCGACTTCTCCGTCGCCAAGCTCGACGCGCCCGACGCGCAGGTCACGCGCGCCGGCGTCGTGTTTGGAACGCCGCAGTACATGTCGCCCGAGCAGGGGCGCGGCGTGCCGCTCGACGCGCGCAGCGACATCTACGCCGTCGGCGTGGTGGCGTACGAGATGCTCACCGGCAAGCCGCCGTTCGACGCCAAGATCCCGACCGAAGTGGTGATGATGCACCTCCGCGATCGGCCGGCGCCGTTGCAGGGTCTGCCGCCGCAGCTGACCACGATCGTGATGAAGGCGCTCGAGAAGGACGCGGCGTCGCGCCAGCAGTCGGCCGAGGCGCTCGACGCCGAGTGCCAGCAGTGCCTCGCCGAGCTGTTCCCGCGGCAGACCCCCGGGCCGGGCGCGATGCCGATCGTGTCCGCGGCGCCGCCGATGGCACCGGCGCGCCCCGTGGTCGCCGAGCAGAAGACGATGATGGCGCAGGAGGCGCCGGTCGTGCGCGCTCCCGTCGTCGCCGAGCAGAAGACGATGATGGCGCAGGAAGCGCCGCGCATCGCCGCGCCTCCGCCGGGCGGCGAGCAGAAGACGATGATGGCGCAAGAGGCGCCCAAGCTCGGCGTCATGGCACCGCCGCCCGCCGCCGCTCCGCCGCCGGCGTACAAGCCGGGCGGGGCCGCCGGCTACGGTGCACCGCCGGCCGCGCCTCCGCCGGCGAACGCCGAGCAGAAGACGATGATGGCGATGGAAGCGCCGCGCATCGCCGGCGGGCTCGCGCCGCCGCCCGCTGCTCCGCCGCCGCCGTCGGCCGCGCCGCCGCAGCAGAAGACGATGATGGCGCAGGAGGCGCCGCTGTCGGCGCAGAAGACGATGCTCGCGCAGCCCGCGCCGCAGGTGGCGGGCGGCAGCACCAAGATCCTGCCCGACTCGGCGGGCGTCGTCGCCTACGCCGCCGAGCGCGCGCAGAAGGCGCGCTTGTCGGGCCAGAACCAGATCGTACAGGCGCCGCCCGCGGGCGCGCTCTTCTGGATCGCGTGGATCGTGGTCGGCATCGGCGCCGGCCTCGGCATCCACTTTTTCATGATGCAGAAGGGATGAGCGACGAGGCTCGTCCCGACGGCGACGGGCGGCCTGCCGCCGGCGCGTGGCGCGACGCCGTCGACGAGCGACTGCTGGCGCGCTGCGAGGCGCACGAGACGCGCAGCACGCGCCTGCAGCGCGACTGGTCGATGCCGGTGCAGTTGCGCGAGCCGCGCGTGCACCTCGATCCGAGCGACTGGCGTGCCGGGTACCTGCGCGCCGATCGCGAGTACGAGATTCCGCACCAGCTGCGCGTCGACATCCGCGAGAACATGCCGCAGGCGCTGTTGCGCGATCTCTTCCGGCCCGAGCGACAGTCGATCTGGATCGAGCGCGAGCCCGTCGAAGGGACCGGCGGCGCCAAGAGCGTCGACGCGATGCGCCTCCTGCGCGAGGCGCGCCAGCTGCCGACGGTGCCGCGCGTCGACGCGGGCGTGCGCGTCCTCATCGAGCATCAGGTCTGGCGCCGCGCGATGCTCGCCGAGCGCTGGCGCCAGCCGCGCGAAGGCCAGCCGCACGAAGGCCAGCCGCGCGAAGGCCAGCCGCGCGAAGGCCAGCCGCGCGAAGACAAGCCGCGCTAGGCCTCAGCGAATCGGAAACGGGCACTCGGCCGGCGGCGCCCATCCGTCGAGGACCCGACCGAGCTCATCGGCTCCCGCCACCACCGCCTCGGCCGCCGGCTGGTAGACGCAGCCGCGAAAGGCCAGCCCGCCCGCCGCCGGCGACAGATCGGCCCGCCCCGGACATCCGCCGAGCCCGAGGAGCCGCGCCGCCACCCAGCAATCGAGGAACAGCCGCTTGTCGAGCTCGCGCTCGAGGAGGCCGCGCAGCTGCGCCAGCGCCGCCATCCACCAGCGGCGATCGCACCACGCCGGCGGCGGCTTGAGCGCGTTCAGCGCCACCTTGTCCACCGCCGGCAGGTCGACCAGCGCCTCGAGGAGTCCGGCGCTTACGAGCTTTTTCGCGAATTCCGGAGAATCGAGCGTGGCGATCAACACCACCTCGAGCCCCGGCCAGCGCGACTTCAGCGCCGCCGCCAGCTCCTCCACCGCCGGCGGTTCGACCACGCCCTTCCACGAGTCGATCGACAGATTGACCCGCCCGACCCCGGCAAACAGCTCGCCCGCGAGCGCCCGCCGCGCCAGCTGCGGCGTCGTCGTCACCGTCACCAGGCCGCGGGCCGCCGCCACGATCGCCCGCAGCTGCGGCTCCGCCTCGGCCAGCGGCTCCGACACCGCCACCGCCACCTCCTCGTACCCGAGCCGGCCGAGCACGTCCGACAGGATCGGAAGATGGAACCTTTCACCCCCGCCCTCCGTCGCGCGCCGCGCACCGAGATAACACCAGGTGCACCCCACTTTGCACGGCGAGCCGTCGAGATGGATGGACAGCGTGCCCAGCGTTGTCATAAGATTTTCATCCCATGGCGCTGCGCATCGAGAGCGCGGGCAAGACCGACGTCGGGCTGGTTCGCGAGAAGAATGAAGACTCGATGCTCATCGACCCGACGGTCGGTTTGTTCGTCGTGTGCGACGGAATGGGCGGACACGTCGGCGGGCAGGTCGCGTCGCAGCTCGCCGTCGCTACCATCAGCGAAGTGATCCGCTCGCCCAACGGCGTCGCCACCGAGGAGCCGGACCGCATCACCGGCGCCATCAAGGCGGCGAACCAGGCGGTCTTCTCCAAGGCGAAGGCCGACCCGTCGCTGCACAACATGGGCACCACCGTCGTCGCCATCCGCCAGGACAGCGATCTCTTGCACCTGGCGCACGTCGGCGACTCGCGCATCTATCGCCTGCGCCAGGGCAAGTTCGAGCAGGTCACGCGCGACCACTCGCTCATCAACCTCTACGAAGACAACCCCGAGCTCGCCGCGCGCTTCGGGCCGCCGAACTCGAACGTCATCGTGCGCGCCGTCGGGCTGCGCGATCAGGTCGAGGTCGATCATCGCGTCATCGCCATGGAGCCGGGCGACATGTACCTGCTCTGCTGCGACGGCCTGACCGACATGGTCGACGACTGGATGCTCAAGGAGATGCTCGCCGACGCCGAGCACGGCTCGCTCGACGAAGCCTGCGACGCGCTCGTGCGCGCGGCGCTGTCCAACGGCGGCGTCGACAACACGACCGTGATCCTGCTCAGGATCCACGAGTCGGCGTAGTCGCCGCGGCCAGCGTCGCCAGCGCTTCGGCGTAGCGGCCCGTCTTCGCTTGCAGGCGCGCCAGCCGCGCGGCCAACGGATGGCGGCCCGGCAGCTGCGATGCCTGCGCGTAGGCTTCGTCGGCGCCGGGGAAGTCGCCGGCGGCGGTGAGCACGTCGCCGAGCGCGACGAGCACGAGGCGGCGCGCGCTCGCCCGCACGAGGCCACGCAGGCCGGCGCGCAGGAGCTGCGCCGCGCGCGGCGGATCGGTGCGCGCCAGCGTCAGCGCCGCGCCGACGCGCGCTTCGACGAAGTACGGCGCCAGCTCGACGGCGGCGGAGAACGATTGCGTGGCGCCGTCGAGATCGCCGGCGCGCAGCTGCTCCTTGCCGCGCGCGAAGTAGCGGCGGGCGACGGGAGCCGACATCAGTCGACCTCGAGCCACGAGAAGCGGCTCGAAGAGCCGCCTTCGTCCTTCTTGTCGTCGGGCTTCGTCTCCGTCGACGGCGCGGGGGCCGGCGCCGCGGGCGGCGGCGTCGCGTGCGACTGCGGCACGGGGTTCGGCGGCGGCATCGGCTGCGGAGGCGGCGGCGTGGGCGCGATCGGATTCGCCGTCGCCGCCGGCGTGGGCGTCGCGGCCGGCGGCGGCGCCACGACGGGCGGCGGCTCGGGCGCGCGCGCCGCGACCTCGATCGGGATCGATCGCCCGCCGGCGCGCAGGCTCACGCGGTTGCCCTGCACCTCGAGCGCCGCCAGCTCGGGCACGTCGAGATGCAGCTGCAGCCACGTCACCAGCTCGGCGAACGACAGCCCCTCGAGCTCGCTGCGCGCGTCGAGCATGGCCAGCGCGCCCTGCGCCGGCGCCGTGCCGCCCTCGACGACGTACTCCTTGAACACCCAGGCCAGGATCTCCTGCAGCTGCTCGCGCGGGTATGCGTCGAGCGCGCCACGGATCTCCGCCACCATTCGCTTGATATCCTTGCTCACCGGGTCACCTTGCAGGTGCCCCGTGAGCACCTGGCCGATCCGCGGACCCTACGGGCCTCGCTCACGTTCGCTCGCTGCCGCTCGCTCACGATTCTTCCCTCGCGCCGCGCAGCCCGTCGGGCAAGTCGGCGCCGCCGAATTCGCAGCCGACAAAGCGGGCCCGATCGACGACGGCGCCGGTCAGCGACGCGCCGCCGAAGTGGCAGCGTAGCACCAGCGCGCCGGTGAAGTCGGCGCGGAACAGGTTGGCGCCGCGGAAATCGCAGTCGACGAGCACGGCGCCGTCGAAGCGCGCGCGCGTCAGCTCGGCGGCGCCGTTGGGCGTCGGATCGTGCCAGCGCGACTTCAGGATCGTCGCCTGCGAGGCGCGCACGCCGTAGAGGTTGCAGCCGACGAAGCGGCAGCCGGTCAGCCGCGCCTGCGACAGATCGAGGTTGGCCGCCTGCACGCGCGTCCACTCCACACCGTCGAGCGTGGCGCCGACGAGCCCGAGCTCCGTCAGATCCGAGTCGGCGGCGCTGCCGCGCACCACGATCGCGTCGGCGAGGTGCGCGCGCCTGAGCTCGACGCGCGTGAGCGTCACGCGCGAAAAATCGGCGCCCGCGAAGTCGGCGCCGTCGAGCGTGCAGCGCTCGAAGGTGGCGCCGGCGAAGTCGCCCGACGGCACGCGCAGGCCGGCCGCCGTCAGATCACGATAGGTGTGGCCGCGCAGCGCGCCGTCGCGGGCGAGGTGTTGGAGCTGCTCGCGGCTCTCGACGACCTCGGCCATGTCCCTAGCGCCGGCCGAGCCGCTCCGCTTGCGTGCGCTGCCAATCCTCGACGAGCTCGACGACGCGCGCGATCACCGCCTCGCGATCGACGCCGCCTCCGCCCTTGTTCTGCCCGTGCGCCGCCGCGGCGCCGGTGGCCTCGGCGTGCACCTGGGCCTCGACCGCTTCCGCTTCCTGCTCGTGCGGGGCGCCCTGCGACTCGCCGCCCTCGAGCGCGAAGTGCAGGCCGCGCTGCGCCTGCGACACGTGCGTGAGCTCGTGCGCGAGCAGCGCCTTGCCGAGCGCGGTCTTCGGATCCGAGCGCGGACCTTCGCGCACGAGGATCATGCCGGTGTTGGCGATGGTGACGGCGTCGGCGCGATGCGCCTTGGTCACCGCTTCGGCGAAGGCGCCACGAAACACGCGCACGTGGCCGAAGCGCGCGCCGAGGCGGCGCTCCATCTCCGACTGGGTGTCGAGGTCGAGCCGATCGCCCGAGCCGGCGCCGCCGACGACCAGCTTCGCCAGCCGCGACGGCTCCCAGCGCTGCGCGATCTCCTGGCTGAGCCGGAGCGCGCGCCGCTTGCGTTCCTCTTCGGACAGCTTGTCGTCGTCGTCCGTCGCCATGGGGCTCCCCGTCAGTGTACTCCAATCATCGTTATCGGCAAAGGCGCGGGAAAGTTGCGTATTTGAGCGTGAGAAATGCACGCAACTTTCCTTCGGAAACGGCGATAATCACTACATGGGCGTGGACGAAGACAAGAAGCTCGAGGAGGGGGCGGACGCACCACCACCGGAGGCCATCCTCGAAACCAAGGAGCAGCGCGATCCCGACGAGGCGGTCTTCGCCGAGCAGGCCATCCACGGGTACGCGGCCTCGGTGCTCGACCAGTTCCGCGACAGCGTGGAGACCGCGCTGAGCGCCTTCACGTCCTGGGTCGAGTCCCAGAACGACCCGAAAGTATTCGACAATATGGGCTTCAACGCCCAGATCGGCGAAGCCTTTCTCACGCAGATGACATCGGCCTGCGGGGGCAGGGACACGCCCATCGGCGCCGCCCTGTTCGACCAGCTCGACAGCGTCGTCGACCAGGCGGTGCGCGAGGAAGCGGAGACGTCGTTCTTCGTGTCGTCGCTGTCGTCGGCCGCGCGCGACTTCACGTGGTACGTGCGCGACAACCTGCAGGCGATCCTCACCAACGAGTGGGACAAGCTGCGCGACCTCGCCTACGAGGGCTCGACCGACTTCATCCCGGCGCTGCACGCGTACGGCATGCCCAAGGCGGAGTGGTCGCCGGCGGACATGCAGGGAACGATGATCGCGATGGCCGAGAAGGTCCGCGACGGCAAGCCGAAGACGCAGGAAGAGGCGATCGAGAAGGATCCGAAGCAGGAAGAAGAGGAGCAGCAGCAGCTCCTGCAAGACGAAGAAGAAAAGAAGCAGGCCGTCTAGGCTCAGTGCTTCTTCTGCTTCGTCGTCGCCGGCGGCGCCTCGCTGACGTGCTGGAACAGCTTGCCGGCGGCGGCGCACTCCTTCTCGGCGGCCTCGGCGAGTAGATCGTAGTCGAGCGCGGTGTCGCGCTGCGCGGCGATGTACGCGGCGCGCAGGATCGCGTTCTTGATGTGCCCACCCGAGAGATCGAAGGTCTTGCCGAGGCGCGCGTAGTCGATGTTGCCGACGGGCGCGCGCGAGGGAATGAGCGTGCGCCAGATGCGCTCGCGATCGGCGGGCTTGGGGAACGGCACGACGATGTGGTAGGCGATGCGCCGCTTGAACGCCTGATCGATCGACGTCTCGAGGTTGGTGGCGAGGATGACGATGCCCTCGTAGCGCTCGAGCTGCTGGAGGAGGAAGTTCGTCTCCATGTTGACGAAGCGATCGTTGGCGGTCTCGACCTTGGCCACGCGCGTGGAGAACAGCGCGTCGGCCTCGTCGAAGAAGAGGATGGCGTGCGTCGACTTGGCCTGGGCGAGGATCTCGTTGAGGTTCTTCTCGGTCTCACCGACGTACTTCGAGACCACCTTGGCCGGGTTCACGCGATAGAGGTTGAGGCCGAGCTCGGAGGCGACGACCTCGGCGGCGAGCGTCTTGCCGGTGCCGGGCTCGCCGGAGAGCAGCACCACGAGCCCTTTTCCCGTCGGGAGCTTCTCGTTGAAGCCCCAGGTGTGCAGGACCTTGGCGCGGTTGCGCCCGGCGGCGATGATCTCTTCGATCTGCGATCTCTCGTCGGACGGCAGCACCAGCACGTCGAGCGTGAGGCGCGCGTGGCGCGTGCGCTCGGTCCACGCGGACAGATCGCCGCGCAGCTGCGCCTGGGCGGCGGCGTCGAGATCGGCGCGCGTCAGCGTCGACGACGGGCCGCGCGCGACCGCCTTGGAGACGGCGTAGAGCACGGCCGAGCGGATCGAGCCGCCGGACAGCTCGTAGCGCTTGGCGAGCTGATTCACGTCGACGTCGTCGGCGAGCGGCACCGAAGGCAAGAGCAGCGCGCGCCAGATCTTCTCGCGCAGCGCGCCGGTCGGGACCTCGAGCGGCAGGCGCAGAAGCACGCGGCGATCGAGCGTGGGATCGAGCCGCTCCGGCGTCGACGTGGCGAGGACGACGAGGCCATCGAACCGGTCCAGCGCGCGCATGAGCGCCGCCGAGCGCGCGCCGCCGCGGCCGGCGAACAGCGACTCGCAGGCGTCGAACAGCACGACCGCGTCGGCGAGGCGCGCCTCGACGAAGAGCTCGTCGAGCTCGGTCTCGAGCGCGCGGCCCGCCTCGGCGAGGCGCGGCCCGTCGATGGTCAGGAGCTTCTTGCCCAGGCGCGCCGCGAGCGCCGTCGCCAGCAGGGTCTTGCCCGTGCCGGGCGGCCCGGTGAAGAGCACGACGACCGCGCGGCCCGACGGCAACAGCGCGTCGTACCCCCACTCGGAGAGGCGCGTGCCCAGGCCCGGCTGCGCCGCGAGCAGCTGCTCGAGCTCGGCGCGCACGTCGTCGGGCAGGACGACGCTGTCGAGCGCCACGTCCGGCGTCGAGAGGCGCGCGTAGGTGGCCGCGCCCGCCGTCGGATCGGCGCCGAGCACCACGCGCGCCACGCGTGGCGGCAGCTTGATCTCGCAGGCGTTGACGTTGTCCTTGGCCTCGGGCCGCGCGCGATCGAGCGCGATCAGCCGGTGCTTGACGAGCGGCGCGTCCGGCTCGAAGCGCGTCCGCGCGCGCAGCCGTTCGGCGACGCCGTCGTGCTGCAGCTGCACCGCCAGCCCGACGTCGAGCCACGGGTGGAACGCCGTGCCCGAGAGCTTCGTGTGCAGCTTGCCGAGCGCCGGATCGAGCTGCGCCGCGGCCGCGTGCAGGATGATGTCGGCGTCGGCGTCGGCGAGCCCGAAGCGCCGCTGCAAAGAAGGCAGCCCGAGCGTCTCCTTCACCTTGCCGTCGGCGGCGTCGACGCGCGCTGCGATCTCGGCGGCGAGCGCGGACGCCCGCTCGGCGTGCTTGTCCGCCTCCGCCTGCTTGCCCTCGGCGACGGCGATGGCGCGATCGAGCAGCGCCCGCACGCGCGCGCACCCGAGCTCGAGGTACTCGGCGTTGTCGACGAACGGAGCGGCCTGTGCGCGCTTCTGCACGGCCTACTTTACTTTGTTGGTCTGCGTGACGCCTTGCTGCTGCTCGTAGTATTCGCTCGTGAGCTCGCGCGACTCGATGGTGTTGCCGAGCGCCTCCTCGAGGAACTTGGTCTCGTCGACGCAGCTCGCGCCCTTGATGCACTTGACGAGCACCTGCACTTCGCCGTCGGGGCCGATCGTGATTTCCAATTCCTTCTTCTCGGCCATTTGTCGCTTCGCTCCAAATGCAGTTTGTCGATCCGCTGGCCCTTGGGGCCGGACGCTCAACTCGCTCGTTCGATCGTTACTCCCACTTACTGACGGTGAGCTTCACCGTGCCGTCCTTCTGCACCGCGTTCTGATCGATCGTGTAGCCCTGCTCTTCGACGGCGGCGACCACACGCTGATAGGCGTACTTGGCGTTGAGCTCCTTGACGACCTCTTCTTCCTTGAGGCCCTTGGTCGTCTCCACGCCCCACCAATCGGCCTCGAGCGCGTAGGTGCCGTCGGCCTGCTTGACCACGCCGACGTCGTACTTGCCCATGTCGATGGCGATCTCGGCCTTCGTGGTCTGGCCGCGCCAGCCGCGCACCTCGACGCCCTCGGCGCTGTGTTTGTATTTCCAGCCGAGCTGATCGAGCGCCTTTCGCAGCGCGACGAGGTCGTTGATCTTCGTCGCTACCTTCGTGAAATGCGACACGGTTACACCTCGACCTTGAAGCGATCGCGCTTCGCCGTCGGCTCCAGATGCACCGACGCCGGCCGCGCGCGCGTCTTGGCCCACTCGCGCATGTTGTCGATGCCCTCTTTCATGGTGACCGCGAGCGGCACGATCTCACGCGCCGACGAGACCAGCCCCTCGCTGCCGAGATCGACACCGCCGTCGAACGCGTCGTAGAGCGCCGAGACCACCACCTGCTCGAGCTCGGCGCCCGAGAACTCCGGTGTCGCGTCGACGATCTTGCCGAGATCGATCGCCGCCGGATCGCGCCGCTTCTTCTTGAGGTGGATCTCGACGATGGTCTTGCGCTCCTCGCGCGACGGCAGGTCGACGAAGAAGATCTCGTCGAAGCGCCCCTTGCGCATGAGCTCGGGCGGCAGCGCGCGCACGTCGTTGGCGGTGGCGATGACGAACACCGGCGACGTCTTCTCCTGCATCCAGGTCACGAACGTGCCGAACACGCGCGAGGTGGTGCCGCCGTCCGACATGTTCGACGAGCCGGTGCCCGAGAAGCCCTTCTCCATCTCGTCGAGCCACAAGACCGCCGGCGCGATCGCCTCGGCGGTCTTGAGCGCCTTGCGGATGTTCTCTTCCGATGCTCCGACGAGCCCCCCGAAGATCTTGCCGACGTCGAGGCGCAGAAGCGGCATCTGCCACGCCGCGCCGACTGCCTTCGCCGTCAGCGACTTGCCGCAGCCGGGCACGCCGATGAGCAGGATGCCCTTGGGGAGCGGGAGCCCGAAGTCGCGCGCCTTCGAGGTGAACGCGCCGCGCCGCTTCTGCAGCCACGCCTTCAGCGTCTCGAGGCCGCCGATCTCGTCGAGCGACTCCTGCGCCTCGTAGTACTCCAGAATTCCGGATTTCCGGATGATGTGCTTTTTTTCCGAGAGGATCGTCGGGATGTCGAGCGTCTTACAGCGCACGATCGACTTGGCGAGTACGTTCTCCGCTTCGATCTTGGTGAGCCCGAGCGCCGCTTCGACGATGCGCTCGCGCCCTTGCGGATCGCCCGCCGGCCCCGGATCGACCCCGACCGGCAGCTCCTGCAGGAGCTTGCCGACGATCTCGTCGAGCTCGGCGCGATCGGGCAGATCCCAATCGATGATCGCGACCTCCTTCTCGAGCTCCGGCGGAATCTTGAGCACCGGCGACAGCAGGATCACGTTCTTCTGCGACTTCTTGAGATCGTGCGCCAGATCGCGCAGCTTGCGCACCACCGTCGGGTTGTCGAGGTAGGCGTGGAAGTCGCGCAGCACGAAGAGCCCCTTGCCCTCGATGCCGGCGATGTGATCGAGCGCCTTGATCGGGTCGCGCACGTCGCCGCCGCGGAACTCGCCCTGGAGCTTGACGAACCCGCGCGTGATCGACCACGCCGCCAGCACGCGCTCGCGCCGGAGCGCGATCTGCCTGAGCGCCTCTTCGACGCGCGCCTCCTCCGAGGACACGACCGCGAGGATCGGGTATCGCGCCTTGATCAGATCTTCCGCTTCGACCGCGCTCGCAATCGCCATGTGCTCTCGCTAGCTCTCGATGACTTCCCGCAACGCGCGAAGCAGCCCCTTGGCGTCTTCGGTGCGATCCACCGAGACGTTGATGGCGTCTTCGAGCGTGCGCGCCGCATCGTGATCGGGCACCGCCTTGCCGTGCTCGGCCACCAGGTCCTTCGCCAACAGAATATTGGTCCGGAGCTCGCTCAGCGCATCGTTGATGCCGCTGTACGCCTCCTCGGCCTTTTTCTTGATTTCATGAATTTGGCCGTTCGACGAGGGCGCGTGCCCGCTCAGCTCCTTCTCGAGCCGCGCGACCTCCTCCTCGAGCTGATGCACGCGCGCCTCGGCCGGCACCTGGATCTCCGACGTCGAGTCGACCAGCTGCGGATGCGATGCCTCCGCCAGCATCGCCGGCGTCGCCCCTGCCGCCGCCTCGCGCGTGGCCTTGAGCTCCATCTCCAGCTCGGTCGCGCGCTTCTTCTCGCGATCGGCCTCGACCTTCGCGCGATCCGCCGCCTGGTCCGACGTCTCTTTGGCCTTCTGCGCCTCGGCGAGCGCCTCTTCCGCTTTCACCCGCGCCGCCTCGGCCTTGGCCAGCTTCTCCTCGAGCCGCGCGCGCGCCGCGTCGATGGTGCCCTTGGACTGCACCGCCGAGGCGCGCTCGATGTCCACGCGCGACAGCTTCTCGTCGAGCTCCGCCCGCTCGCGCTCGGTCGACTCCAGCCGCTCCTGGAAGCGCGTGCGCTCGGTTTCGGCCTTGCGCAGCTCGACCTTGAGCTCGCGCACCTCGGTCGCCAGCCGCACGTGCTCCGAGTTGTCGCCACCACCGCCACCACTGCCGCCGTCGGCGAGCATGCGCGCCAGCCGCCGCTGCTCCTCCTCGAGCGCCTCGATCTGGTGGTTCTGGCGGATGATCTTGTCGCGCAATTCGTCGCGCTCGTTCTTGAGCTGCACGAACTCGCGCTGGTTGCGCTCCTTCTCGGCGCGCATGTCCTTGACGGCGGTCTCGAGCGACATCAGCCCGACCTTGCGCTCCTCGAGGATCCGCTCCTGCTCGGCGATGACCTCGCGCAGCTGATCGAGCTCGGCGATGCGCGCGTTGAGCTCCTTCCAGCCCTCGTCCTTGGTCTTGCCAACCTCGGCGAGCTTGCCGCGCATCTCCTCCATCATCTGCTTGGCGCGCTGCACGTCCTCGTGCGCACGCTCGAGCTGCCGCTCGCGCGCCTGCATCTCGTCGGTGAGCTCCTCGACGCGCTGCTTGTTGGTCAGGTGGTCGCCCTTGAGCGCCTCGAGCTCTTCGCGCAGCTCGTTGCCGACCTTGGTGAGCGCGTGGATCTCGTCGTCCTGCAGCGACTTCTCGCGCTGCAGCTCGCCGAGGCGATCGCGATAGCCCAGGTTCTCCGCGCGCAGCCGCTGCAGCTCGGTCTGGTTGCCGTCGTTGCGGTGCTGCGCCGCCTCGAGCTCCTGCGACGCCTCGCGCAGGCGCGCCGCCAGCATCTCGCGCTCCTGCATCGCCTGTTGCAGCTCGTAGTCCTTCTGCTGCATCAGCGCCGCGGGGTTGAGCCCGCCGCCGCCGGCGAACGCCTGCTGCAGCGCCGGATCGACCTGCACGCTGCCGCCGCCTTGCGCCGGGATCGACATCGTCTTCGGCTTGCCGGTCGCGGCCGCCGGTCCGCCGGCGCCCTGCGGCACCGCATCCGCGGTCTCGACGAAGCGCACCTGCAACGTCCCGCAGCGCACCACGTCGGCGTGGTTGAGCGGCTGCTTCTGGATGCGCACTTCGTTGACGAACGTGCCGTTGGACGAGCCGAGGTCCTCGACCGTCCAGCGCCCGCCGGCGAACGAGATCTTGCAGTTCTTGCGCGACACCATCGCGTCGTCGGTGCGCACCGCGCAGTCGGCGCCGCGGCCGAGGAAACAGCCCTCCGGCGCGATGTCGACCGACGCGTCGCGCCCGTTACCGTCGCGATATAAGAGCCTACCGCCCACGATCTACCTCCTCAGACCCGGAATACGATCTCGGTCGTACCGACGCGAATCACGTCGCCGACCTCGAGCTTGCGGCGCGCCACCTTCTCGCCGTTGACGTACACGCCGTTGGTCGAGCCGAGATCGGCGAGCTCGAATCCGCCGTCGACCCGCTTGATGCCAATGTGCTTGCGCGACACGCCGGTGTCGGTGAGCAGCACCGTGTTGCCCGCCACCGATCCGATCGTCGTCACGTCCCGATCGAGGTTCACCGTCTGCCCCACGAGCGGCCCCGACACGAACTCCAGCTCGGCGCGCTTGTCCGCCACCGCCGCGCCGCAGAAGCGGCAGTTGCTCCACGACGCCAGCATGATGCGCCCGCAGTTGCGGCACGGCCGATCCTTCGGCTTGTTCTTGCGCAGCGCCGCGACCACCAGCAGGAGCACACCGAACCCGACCACGCCGCCGATGATCGCCGGCAGCCCCCAAGGCGGCAGCGACGCGAGCGAGAACGGTTGCGCCGCCAGCATCATGACTACGTGATCGACTTGAACTTGAACTCGGTGCGTCCGAGCCGGAACTGATCGTTGTCGACGAGCTCGTGCTCGCGCACCTTCTTGTCGTTGACCACGATGCCGTTGGTCGAGCCGAGGTCGAACAGCTTGAACGAGCCGTTCTCGAAGCGCACCTCGCAGTGGTGCGACGACATGAACTGATCTTCGACCTTCACGTCGCAGTCGCCGCCGGTGCCGATGAGCGTGCGCGACGGCTTGAGCTTGAAGGTCTGGTCGGCGTACTTGCCCGACGTCGCCACGATCCAGCCGACCGCCGGCGTGCCGCCGCGCACGTCGACGTTGAGCGCCATCGTCTTCATCGGCCCCGCCGGAGCGGCCGCCACCGGTGCCGGCGCAGCCACCGGCTGCGGCTCGGGCATCTCTTCGGGCTTCTCGCGGAAGACCAGCCACGCGATGAGCCCGATGAGCCCGATGGCACCGACGATGATGAGCGTCCACAGCCACCAGCGCGAGCCGCTGTCGCCCTTCTTGGCGATGGGGTGGCTCGCCTTCGGCACCTTGTCGCCGAGCTCGTTCGAGTAGGCCTCGCGCCCGTTGTTGGTGCCGAGCGCCTGGAACGTGTGGGTCTTGCCGTCGCCGCCGGCGAGCGGCACCTCGAAGGTCGCGACATACTGCTTCTTGATCTCGTCGATGACGTTCGAGAAGTGGTTGGAGATGTCGCTCGCCGACTTGCACACGCGCTCCATGCCCATCGAGCCCTTGGCCAGGAGGCCGAGCGTGCGCAGCTTGCCCGGATCGAAGGCGTTGAAGCCGATGGTATCGATCACCACGCCCGCCTCGCTGGCGCGCTTGCCGATCGAGCTGAAGGTGCGCGGATCCATGTCGGCGTCGATGCCGTCGGAGAACACGACGATGAGCTTGCGCTCGCCCTTGGGCGCCGCCGCCAGCCAGTCGAGCGCCGAGCGCACCGCGTTCATCATGTGCATCTCGGGCGACTCGGCGTCGATCGACATCGTCTTGGCCAGGCTCTCGGCGTCGACGGGATTGGCCAGCCCCTCGGTGATGCGCTTGGGATCGGCGGCGTAGCCGAGGATGCCGATCTTCGACTTCGGCGGCAGCGAGTCGGCGAGCGCGGAGACGGCGCTCTTCTCCGAATCGATCACCTCCTGCATCGGCGTGCCCAGCTCGGCGACGACGACGACGTTGATCGGCTCCTTCGACTCGTCGAACGCCTGCAGCGCGGTCGCCGTGCCCTGCTCGGCCGAGTCGACCGAGATCTTGAAGTCTTCCTTGGCGCGTCCGGTGATGACGCGCCCCTCGCCGTCGACGTAGGTCAGGTACATCTTGATCGTCGGCGACGCCTTGAGATCGAGCCGCTCGAGGCGCAGCTTGTCGGCGGCGTGCGCCGCGCCGGCCGAGCCGATCACGAAGGCGAATGCGAGAAGTGCGGAGAGGGAGTGCTTGCGCATGTCTTATTAGCTCATCGACTTGAACTTGAAGTTGACGCGGCCGAGGCGAACGCTGTCGTTGTCGATCAGATCACTGTTGGTCACGCGCTTGTCGTTGACGTAGGTGCCGTTGGTCGAGCCGAGGTCGTTGATGCGAAAGCCCTGGCTCGTCGCCATGAACTCGCAGTGCCGGCCGCTGATCGACGGATCCTTCATGATCGCGTCGCAGTCGCCGGCGGTGCCGACCACCGCGCGGCCCTTGAGCTGAAACAGCTCGCCCGCCTGCGGCCCGTCGAGTGGCACCAGCCAGCCGACGCCGGAGCCCTGGACCGCGCCGCCACCGCCGCCGCCGCCCATGTCGATGGCCATCGTCCGCATCTTGCCGCCGCCGCCACCAGCGGGCGCAGGAGCCGCGGCCGCGGGCGCCGCGGGCGCCTCCGACCAGCCGCAATAGGGGCACTGGTCCCAGCTCGCGTGCAGCTTCTCACCGCAGGAGGGGCATTTCTTCTTCTTGGAGAAGAGTCCCATTTTCGCCTTCTTCTGTCCGTTTGCCGCGCCGCCCTTGGCCTTCTTGGCGACCTCGCCGGCCTTTCCGGCCGCGCTCTTGTATTGCTGGCCGACCTGCTTCAAGCGGCCGATGTCGCCCTTGGCTCCGCCTTTGATCTGGTTGACGCCGGAGACCTTCGTCCGCACGAACTCGAACGGAGCCTTGAGCGTCTTGATGAGGCCGTCTAGGAACATTGGCTCAGCCTAAATCTTATCATTTCGGCTGATAGAACCAATAACGGAACATGTTGATATCACGGCCAGCGGTGCCCGCGTTCTGCTTGATGGTCACCTTGTCTTTGGTGATGAGCTCGGCCGCGATCACGAAGGGCCAGTTGCGCCAGCGGTGCACGCGGTCGGTGCCCGCGCACGAGCAGACGCCCGCGTTCTTGCCGTCGACGAAGAACTCGATCTCGTAGTCGCCGTAGACGTAGTCCATGCGGCGCACGATGGCGAGCGGCTTGCCCGGCCTGAGCCCCGAGATGTTGAACTGCGCGTAGCCGCCGACGTGGGCGCGCCCGACGTCCTCGATCACGGTGCCGTCGGGGTACTTCAGCTTCTGGCGCGAGCGGTACGAGTCCTTGGCGTCGTTGATGGCGAGGCCGTGCTTCTCCTCGGAGTCCTTGTCCATCACGTCGATCATGTCGACGCGCGTCCAGGTCTGCCCGTCGACGTCCATCTCGGTCGGCAGATCCTGCTGCGAGAGCGCCTTGACCGCCTCCCAGTCCATGGTGCCGGCCTTCTTCTGCGCCGGCATGCCCGGCCGCGGCTCCTCGTCGAGCTGCACCGGCGGCCCACCGGCGAAGACGCTGGCGACGATCTCGCCCGCCTTCTGCTGATAGGCGCACATGTTCTGCAACGCATCGGCGGTGAAGCGGCGCTCGCCCATCAGGCCCTTGAGGATCTCGACGTGCTTGCGGAAGTCGGCGAACTCCTTCTTCTGCGCCAGCGTCGGATGATTGACCTCGACGTCGACCGCGACCTCCTGCTGCATCTCGAGGATCAGGCCCATCACGTCGAACACGTTGCGCAGGTCGAGCTGGTCGGCCGCCGCCAGCGCGCTCGCCGACAAGATCGCCGACAGCGCGTCGTGCGCCGTCTGCACCTTGCCGTCGCGCGCCATGTGGAAGAACGCGCGCCGCTGCGCCTGCAAGACGGTGTGGATGCGCTGCTTGGTGGTCGTGTCGAGGAACGAGCCCGACACGCCCGCGCGCGGCGCCCAGCGCAGATCGATCTCGTTCGCCTTCGGATCGTTCGGATCGCGCGCGTCGCGGATGCGCGTCGCCCCCTTCTCGAGGAGGATGCGCGCGAGCTCGACCTCCTGCTTGATGTCGGGCGACGTCTGCGAGATCTCGACCTTGCAGCTCTCGAGCACGCGGCGGTGCCCCTTGTACTCGAGGTTCTCCTTGTAGGCGATGAAGTCCGAGAGCTCCTCGACGAAGCGCAAGACCACGTACAGCGTCTGCGGCAGCTTGTACTCCTCGGGGATGATCGTCTTGATCTGCGTCTCCCAGAGGACGAGGTCGTTGCCCATGCCGTCGAGCGCGTAGCCCGGCTGCACCTCGAACGACAGGTCGCCACGCGCGCGCGCCGTCACCTTGAGCTCGCCCTGATAGCCGGGGACGATGCCCGGCGCGTGGCAGAGGCGATTGTGCAGCTTGCGCTTCTCGAGGTGGTAGCGCTCGGCGTCGTTCCAGTCGTGCTCGGTGGTGAGAAATCCCTTGAAGAAGTTGATCCTCTTGAAGCCCTGCGCCTTCGCGTCGCGTTCGGTCGCCATTTACTTTTTCTCCGGATCCTTCTTTGGATCGGGCTTTGGCTCTTCGCGTCCGGCCTTGTTCTTCTTGTCGTCGGCCTTCTTGTCTTCGGCCTTTTCCGGCGACTTCTTCACTTCCGTCTTGTCCGCAGTCTTCTCGGGCGCCTTTTCCGGCGGCTGCTTGATCTGCGTCTGCGTCTTGACCGGCGCCATGGTCTCGGTCTTGAGGACCTCCATCGCCATGGTCGCCGAGATCGGCGCCATCTCGCGCGCCGCGCCCTCGAACCCGCCCGCCTTCGACGAGCGTGGCCCTTCCTTGCCCTCGACGGGCGCGGTGTCGGCGCGCGGCGCCTTCGGCAGCGGCGGCCTGGTGCGCGGCATCGGCTGGAACTGCGCGTCGATCTCCAGCATCTGCGTCTTCTTGCTGTCGGCGCTCGCCTGCGGGCTCTTCTGCGCGCGCTCGGCCTCGGCCTCGGCCCGCTTCAGATCCTCTTCGGACGTGATCGCCTCGTCCTCGCCGGCGCCGAGCCCGATGCCGCCGATGACGCCGCCGCCGATGGCCATGAACTCCGACAGGTCGTTGCCGCCGCCCTCGGAGGCGAAGCGCAGGTAGTACTGCGTGTTCGCCGGCTTCTCCATCTGGATGATCTCGTGAATCCGGATCACCGACTCCGGCGACACGTCCTTGTAGCTCACCGGCATCTCGACGATGAAGGTGTGCGCCAGGTTCACCGGCGGCAGCACCACCGAGTCGGTGCCAATCTCCGACGAGGCGCCGATGCGCCAGCCGCGGAACGGCCACTCGTTCTCTTTGATGTCCGGCTCGTGGCTGGTGAAGAGCGCGATGAAGAGCTTGAGCCCCTTGACCGTGCCGCGGATGCGATAGAGCTCGATGGCCTTGCGGATGAGCCGCCGCTTCTTCTCGATCGGCCAATCCTCCTCGAGGATCATCGCCGACCACGACGCCAGCCACGGCAGGTACTTCTCGGGCGCCTCGTAGGGATCGAAGTAGGCGTGGATGACGTCGAGGATCTCTTCGATCGAGCCGAAGAGGTGCTGCACGATCCACAAGAAGTCGCGATAGAAGTTGCGCCCGTTGATGTCGGCGCGCTGGTAGATCGACGGCAGCCACTTGACGTAGCTCTCGCGCGAGACGGTGAGCGTGACCTTGTCGCCGGCGTAGACCATCTGCCCACGCATTGGCTTTTGCGCCAATACGTTGTCACGGGTCTCGTACGACTCCTGGAAGGTGATGGCGTCCACCACCAGCCCGGCGTTCTGCACGAGCAGGCGCGCCTTGCGCAGCGGCAGCCCGACGACGTCGGGCATGCGCACCAGCGCTCGCTGCGCCGTCAGCATTAAACGATCTCCTCACGCACGCGCTCGACCACCGCGACGTTGACGAGGTAGATCAGCTCCGACGGCTCGAGGCGCACGTTCTCGACGGCGACGCGCTTGTCCTCGTCGAAGATGGTGATGCTGTCGATGACCTCGACGCCCGGCACGTCCTCGACCAGGTGCGCCAGGTCGGTCTTGTAGACGGCGCGCCCGAACGTCCAGCCCTTGCCGTCGCGGCCGCCGACGAGCGG